>CALUKY010000007.1 GCA_944321345.1 uncultured Paraprevotella sp. | reverse complement strand
CTCAGACGGGCACGACCGCCGGCCAGGCGCAGATAGGCCTTGGGATGGATCAGGCGGTAGAGGGCCACGGTGCGCAGGATCTCTTCGTCGCTGAGCAGCGGGGTATTGCCCAATGGGGTACCGGGGATGGGGTGCAGGATGTTGATGGGGATGGAGCGGGTGTCGAGCTCGCGCAGCTTGAAGGCCAGCTTGATGCGTTGCTCCTCGCTCTCGCCCATGCCTATGATGCCGCCGCAACAGATTTCCATGCCGGAGCGCTGGGCGGCGTGCAGGGTTTCGATCTTGTCGGCCTGGCTGTGGGTGGTGCACAGGCTGTCGAAGTAGGAGGGTGCGGTTTCCAGATTGCAGTGGTAACGCTCCACACCGGCCTCACGCAGACGGACGAGCTGTTCTTCAGTGGCCAGACCGAGCGAAGCGCACATCCGGATGCGGCTTTTGGCCTTCAGGGCGCGCACCCGGCTGCAGATCTCTTCCACCTCACGGTCGGAGGGTTTCTTGCCGCTGGTGACGAGCGAGAAGCGTTCCACGCCCTTGGACTCGTTGTGCAGTCCGTGCTCGATGATGGTATCCTCGGATACTAATCCGTACACCTCGGCGTTCGTGCCGTAATGGGCAGACTGGGCGCACCACTTGCAGTTCTCGCTGCAACGGCCGGACTTGGCATTGATGATGGAGCACATATCAAAATCACGGCTGGCACAGGCCACGGTAATCTCGTGCGCGGCCTGGCATAGGGCTTCGGTGCCCCGGGCGTCATTCAGTTCGGCGGCCAGAGCCAGGATTTCTTCCTGACCGGCTTCTCCGCCTTGCAATATTCTCTGTTTCAGTTTTTCCAATACTTCTGGTAATTCCATAATCAATAGGTTTTATAGAAAAAAACAGTGCGTCCTGCGCTCCGGCCGGTTAAGGGCTGAAGCGCAGGACGCACTGCGATGTTATTATCAATAAGGTATGAAGCAGCCGGAACCGCCGGGATCGTCGGTTCAACAAGCAGCATCAGTTCCAGTTCGGGAGTTCCGATATCGGGGGGAGCGGGCTCGGTTTCGGTCGCCTCGTAGCCGGGAATATAGTGGCGCATCTCGCGCACGGTGTATTTGGCTACCTTGCAGAGCGAAGCCTCGGTGATGCTCTTTCCCACACGACTGATGACGACCTCGCGGCCCAGGCTGGCAAAGGCAGCATAGGCTTTCCGGCTCCACTGGCGGAAACGGATTACGGGGCAGATATGTCGTGTCATTCGGTTCATCAGGGCAAAGATACAAAATTCAGGGGAATTATCTGTCTTTTGAGGAGGGGTTTTAATTCTGTCCCTGAAGTTAATCAGTTTTATTGCTAATGGTATCAGCTTATAAGCTTTATCGCTTATATTCTGCGATTATAAGTTATTTGGCTAATAATGCTTGCGTGGGAAAGTTTTTTTAATATCTTTGCAAGGGAATGTTTAATAAAAATGTGAATGATGTATGCTGCTATTTCTGCCGATGTCGTTTCTTCTACGGCATTGAGCATTGACGAAACGATAATTCTCAAGCAAAGAATAGAAGATCTGTTTCTGCTTCTTGAAGGAAGGTATCCCGGTTTTTGGGGGCGTTTGATTAAAGGGGATTATATGGAGTGTCTGTTGCCGTCGGCAAAGGATGCTTTGCGTGTTGCTTTGCTTCTTAAAACCTGTATCAAATCTTTTCCGGTGCACGATGCAAAGGGGAAAAAACTGTTTCAGACTTATGGGGTACGTATGGCCCTGGGATTGGGGAATATGCGCCTCGTAGATCGGGAACAGGGGATTATGGATGGAGAAGCCATTTATTTGTCGGGACGGACACTGAATGCAATGCCAGTTTCGAATAAGCAGATTACTTTCTTGATTGGTGCGACAAACAAGCCGCAGGAATCTGCCTTGCGCACAGTGGGGATATTGATAGATGCGCTTCTAAACAATGCGACCAGCCGTCAGTGTGAGGTGCTGTATTATAAACTGTTGGCAAAAAATGAACAGGAAATTGCGAATATACTGGGGATTAACCAGTCTGGAGTGAATCAGCATTCGACCTCTGCCAAGTGGTATTGTATTGAGGAAACTTTGAACTTTTGGGAACAATTAAATTTTTCCGGTCATGAATAGTTGGGTGTTATTGAGCTTGTGTCTGGCGCATATCATTGCTGACTTTTATTTTCAAGAAGACAAACTTTGTCGGGAAAAAGCGGAACGGAAGATAAAAAGTTCTTTTATGTATTTGCACGCCCTTGTTGTGGGAACTGTGTCCTGGATGATGATTCCTGAACTTGCTTTCTGGAAATATGCGTTGCTGATTGTAGGAAGCCACTGGCTGATTGATGTCGGAAAGGCATATCTGAGTCCAACTCTGTGGGCTTTTCTTTTGGATCAGCTTCTTCATTTTGTGATTTTGTTTTTGGTTGCGACAAACTATCTTCCTCAGAAGGCTATGCCGCTACAGTATTTGGACATACTACCTGATATTTTCTTGCCTGGATTACTTCTGGCCGTCTTATTTTGTATGAAACCGACCAATATCCTGATTAAGCTTATTCTGGAACGTTATCAAATAGGTGAAGCCAGTTCCTGTCAGGATATAAAGAATGCAGGAGGCTTAATCGGGAATCTGGAACGTATGCTTACTTTACTGTTTGTTCTGATCGGACAGTTTGAAGCTATCGGTTTTATTGTGGCCGCAAAATCTTTGCTTCGTTTTAAAGATACAGATACGGCAAAAACAGAATATGTGTTGGCAGGTACTTTCTTGAGCTTTGGTATAGCGATTGCTTGCGGACTGGCCGTTAAATATTTGGTGGTGTCCTGATCCTTTTGGTTTGATGGTCGTATTAAATGATTAAATGGTCCCGAAAGGGATTCGGGGATTAGTTTACTTCAGTAAAGGTGCGGGCCTTGTTCTCCAGTTCCACATCCTTGATGCTTCCTGTAAGTCCTTTCTGACCGATGGTTATCGGGGTGAAAGACAGGTTCTCGTTCAGAATGTCGGCATTGTAGACAGACTTGTCGAGCACACCGTTGATGTAGATCTTCAGCATACCGTTCTTTTCGCAGCAGCAGGAGATGGTGTTCCATAAGATTATATTAACGTGCGAAAAAGGAACAGCAGATAAAAAGAAGGCCCGCCCTCCATGCCGTCTTGAAAAAGAATGCGGCGCAGAGAGCGGGCAGAGTATAAGGAATGTTGGTTTTCACTATTTGATACTTTCCAAAGCACGGTCGTAATCCGGTTCGTCGGAAGTATTCTTGACTAACTGGCGATATACGACCTTTCCTTCGGGATCGAGAACCAGTACCGCACGCGCGGCCAGGTTCTTCAGCGGTCCTTCGGTAATCAGAAGACCATAGGACTGATCAAACGATTCACTGCGGAATAGTGACAGAGGGATGACATTCTCAATGCCCTCTACCGTACAGAAACGTGTCTGGGCAAAAGGCAGATCCTTGGACAGGCAGAGCACCACGGTGTTGTTTAATGCAGAAGCCGCTTCGTTGAAGTGGCGCACCGACATGGCGCAGGTGGGGGTGTCCAGGCTGGGGAAGATGTTCAGAATGACATGCTTTCCACGGAAAGAAGAGAGTGACACTTCTTTCAGTTCCTTATCGGTTCCGGAAAAGTCGGGGGCTGCGGCGCCTACTGCCGGCATATTGCCGTTGGTGCTGACTTCCTGACCACGGGTGTTGACTTTTTCCTGTGCCTTAGTGGCGGTATGAAGGCCCAAAAAGGTAAGGGCCAGTAATAAGTAACGCGATTTCTTCATAAGTTCTTTTATTTAAATTGGTTTCAAGCGCAAATATAAATCCTGAATTGTAATTAATACAATTTTCTTGCGTTACTTTGATTCTTTTCTGCTTTTTTAAGGAAATGGGCATGCTTATGCTTGCATACAGAACACCAGACGGTCGCCTTCGCTGAGTTCGGGATTGTAGGTGAACCCTTCCCAAGTGAAAGTCTTGAGCTGCTCGGGATCTTCTATCCGGTTGCGGAGGATGAAGCGGGTCATTTCGCCACGGCACATTTTGGCGTACACCACTATGGTGGTCGGCTTTCCTTTTTTCAGGGTGTAAAACTCGGGAGTGATGACACGTACGGAGCTTTCCACTTCCTTCCAGTGAAACAAGTCCTTCATTTCGGCGCTGGCCAGATTGACCAAGATGCCGCCCTGCTCCCGAATCTGGCGGATGAAGCATTCGGTGAGCAGCGTGCGCCAGTGTTCGAAGATGGTTTCGCGGCTTCCTTCTTCTGCCGGAACGCTGCCTTCAAGACGATAGTTGCGGATGAGGTCGAGCGGCCGCAGCAGTCCGTAGAGGAAAGAGGTGATGCGCAGATGATCCTGGGCAAAGGCAAAGTCTTCGGCGGTGAAGTCCTGCGGGGCGATACGCTTGAAGACCATTCCCGTGTACGAGAGCAGGGCCGGCAGCGGGCGGTTGGTTTCGGAATAGAAATCGTGATAGCGCAGACAGTTCTGAGCGGCCAGTTTGGGATTGATGTGGAGCAGACGTCCCATTTCGGCCGTATCGAGTGCCGCCATGCGGGCCACCTGCCGTTCTACCTCTTCGGGAAAGAGCGGATCGGTAGTGAACGGAACAGCCGTTTTGGTACGGGCAGTCATGGTTTTGGCGCAGGAAATAAATATGAGCATAATCGTTTCTGGTTTATAATTTTATGTTTCTGCATGTCGCAATAACGCATTGTCGTTGCAAAGATAGGAAAGCACGAGTAAAAGAGAAAACACCGGTTGCATTTTATCTCAGAAATGTTGCATGAAACATTTGTTGCAGGAAATGTAACATTTGTGTGATAGCCCTTGTAATCATTCTGTTACCTTTGCGACACGAAACAATCGATCAACCTAAAAACATTTGTATTATGAACACAAGAAAACCCTTAATCCTTTTGTCAGCTGCCCTGATGTCAGCTGCTTTCACTGCCTGTGTGCAGACACAAGAAAACATTCGTCTGGAACATGTAAACGACACAACCACAATTGTACATATCAAGAATCCGTCGAAGTATCTGTTGCTTCCAGTCCAGGAAAGCTCTGCGGAGAGCAAAGTGAAACTGGACACCGGAAATCCTGCCGACGCTACTATGGATGTTCGTCTGGCGGTAGACAGTGCCGACTATTTCGTTCCGTTTGAATTGCCGCAAGGTGTTGACGAGGCTACCGTTGTTATTGGCAAGATCAACAAAGATGCTGCCTGCTGGAACCTGATCGAAATGTCGGACACCTTCGATGTGACCAACACCGATTACTACCGCCCGCTGTATCACCACACACCGCTCTACGGCTGGATGAACGATCCCAACGGACTGGTATATCAGGACGGAGAGTACCACCTCTATTATCAGTACAACCCTTATGGTGCCATGTGGGGAAACATGCACTGGGGCCACTCCGTGAGCAAGGATCTGATGCATTGGGATCATCTGAAGCCGGCGATTGCCCGTGACACATTAGGACACATTTTCTCCGGTAGCGCCGTAGTGGACAGCAAGAACAGTGCCGGATTCGGCAAGGATGCCCTGATTGCCTTCTACACTTCGGCCAGCGACGAGCACGGACAGATTCAGTGCATGGCCTACAGCAACGACAAGGGACGCACCTACACCAAGTATGAAGGAAACCCGATTCTGACTCCGTTTGACGGATTGAAGGACTTCCGCGATCCGAAAGTATTCTGGTATGAGCCGGCCCAGAAGTGGTACATGATCGTATCGGCCGATAAGGAGATGCGTTTCTATTCGTCAACCGACATGAAAGAATGGACCTATCTGAGCGGTTTCGGAAAAGGTTACGGTGTGCAGCCGAACCAGTTTGAATGCCCTGATTTCATCCAGTTGCCGGTAGACGGTGACCCGAACAACAAGAAATGGGTGATGATTGTCAACATCAACCCGGGATGTATGTTCGGCGGTAGCGCTACGGAATATTTCGTGGGTGATTTCGACGGTACAACTTTCGTATGTGACGATGCTCCGGAAACCACCAAATGGCTGGACTATGGCAAGGATCATTACGCAACGGTATGTTTCTCCAATACTGGTGACCGCACCATTGCTGTGCCTTGGATGAGCAACTGGCAGTATGCCAACCTGACCCCGGCCAAGCAGTTCCGCGGCACAAACGCTTTGCCTCGTGAATTGTCGCTCTACACTCAGAACGGAGAGATCTACATGGCAGCCAATGCGGTGAAGGAGGTACAGGCTTTGCGTAAGGAAACCCGCGATCTGGGTTCTTTCAAGGTTCAGAAGGAGCAGGTTACCGACAATCTTCTGGCCGATAACAAGGGTGCTTATGAGCTGGAGATGGACATCACTCCGGGAAATGCCACCAAGGTTGGTTTCGAACTCTGCAACTCAAAGGGTGAGCGCACACTGCTTTATCTGGATATGAAGAGCGGACGCGTGATTATGGACCGTACGGAAAGCGGTATCACCGATTTCGGCGAGAAAGCAGTGCCGCACGCTAAGGAAACCGACGATCGCCGCAAAACCAACTCGATTAACTATAAGAACGATTTTGCATTGGGAACTTGGGCTCCGTTGTCTCTGTGTGCCGGAAAGACCTATCACCTGAATGTATTTGTGGACAAATCTTCTATCGAACTCTTTGTAGACGGCGGTCGCATTGCCATGACCAACCTGGTGTTCCCGACCGAAGTATATAACACCATGAAGTGTTTTGCCGAAGGCGGTGAGGCCGAATTCGGAAATGTCAAGGCATATCGTCTGAGTCTGTAAGACCATGATTCGTGCGTAACACTAATTGATAAACAAAACGATTATGACTTCTGACAATCAAGTTAAGATATTCCGACTCGTCCCGGTGATGCTTTGTTTCTTTGCCATGGGATTTGTCGATCTGGTGGGTATTGCCTCCAATTACGTGAAATCGGATCTGCAGCTGACGGATGCCGAAGCAAATATCTTCCCTTCGCTGGTGTTCTTCTGGTTTCTGATCTTCTCCGTGCCGACGGGGGTGCTGATGAACTGCATCGGACGGAAGAAGACCGTATTGCTCAGTCTGGTGGTGACCTTCGTGTCGCTTCTGTTGCCGGTTTTCGGCGAGAGCTATCTGCTGATGCTCTGTTCCTTCTCTTTGTTGGGAATCGGAAACGCGTTGATGCAGACCTCTCTGAACCCGTTGTTGAGTAACATCGTGACCGGAAACAAGTTGGCGAGCAGCCTTACTTTCGGACAGTTCGTCAAGGCCATCGCCTCTTTCCTTGCTCCGTATATCGCCGTGTGGGGAGCCACCGGTGCCATTCCGGCTTTCGGATTGGGATGGCGCGTACTGTTCCCGGTTTATATGATCATCTCCGTGCTGGCCGTATTCCTGTTGGCCTCCACACCGATTGAGGAAGAGGAGCAGGACCGTGCTTCCGGTTTCAAGGACAGTGTGTCGCTGTTGGTCCGTCCGTTTGTACTGTTGTCTTTCCTGGGCATCATGTGTCATGTGGGAATCGATGTAGGTACCAACACCACTGCTCCGAAGATTCTGATGGAGCGTCTGAGCATGAGCCTGGCCGAGGCCGGTTTTGCCACAAGCCTCTATTTCATCTTCCGTACGGCAGGCTGTCTGCTCGGTTCCTTTATCCTGCAGAAGTTGTCATCCAAATCCTTCTTCGGATTCAGTGTGATGATGATGCTTTTTGCCATGGCCGGTCTGTTTGTCTTTGAAGACAAGGCGATGATTTATGTATGCATTGCCCTGATCGGTTTCGGAAACTCCAACATTTTCCCGATCATCTTCTCTCAGGCGCTGCTGCATGTGCCCGACAAAAAGAACGAAGTATCCGGTCTGATGATTATGGGTCTGTTCGGCGGAACGGTATTCCCGTTGGCCATGGGTGTGGCCAGTGACGCTGTGGGACAGAGTGGAGCCGTGGCCGTGATGACCGTGGGAGTGATTTATTTGTTGGCATATACCTTTAAAATTAAAAGATAAGTTAGGAAATGGAAAAAAATATAGTTGTCGGTATGGGCGAGGCACTTTGGGATGTGTTGCCCGAAGGAAAGAAAATCGGTGGCGCTCCGGCCAATTTTGCCTACCATGTATCGCAGTTCGGACTGAACAGTAAAGTGGTAAGTGCTGTGGGCGAAGACAAATTAGGAGCCGAAATTCTGGAAAATCTTCAGGCCAAGAAACTGAAGATGCAGATCGAAACAGTGCCTTATCCCACCGGAACCGTTCAGGTGGCGCTCGATGCCGAAGGAGTGCCCTGTTACGACATCAAGGAAGGAGTGGCTTGGGATAATATCCCTTATACCAAGGAACTGGATGAACTGGCTCATCAGGCGTGTGCCGTGTGCTTCGGTTCGCTGGCCCAGCGCAGTGTGGTGTCGCGCAACACCATCAACGCTTTTCTCGATGCCATGCCGCACGATGAGAAGGTGTTGAAGATCTTTGATATCAACCTGCGTCAGAGTTTCTATACAAAGGAAATCCTGTGCAACTCTTTCAAGAAATGCAACATTCTGAAGATAAACGACGAGGAGCTGGTTACTGTGAGCCGTATGTTCGGGTATCCGGGCATTGATCTTCAGGACAAGTGTTGGATTCTTTTGGGCAAGTACAACCTGAAGATGCTCATCCTGACCTGTGGCGTGAACGGAAGTTATGTGTTCACGCCGGGCGAGATGTCGTTCGTGGAGACTCCGAAAGTGGAAGTGGCCGATACGGTGGGAGCTGGAGACTCGTTCACTGCCGCCTTTGTTTCGGCCATTCTGAATGGCAAGGCCGTGCGTGAGGCACATGAGCTGGCTGTGGAAACTTCGGCTTACGTTTGTACACAGAACGGAGCCATGCCCGAACTACCTGCTGAATTGATTAACAGACTCAAATAGGTTTCTGAATTTAAGGTTATGATGATTAAAGAGCTGCACCGTAATTACGATGCAGCTCTTTCTTTTGAGTATATGTTGTCTATTCTTCGGAACAACAGTTCCTTTGTTCTCTTGGTTCGTCTAAAATCACAACGCGACTGTTGGGTAGGTCCGGAATATAAATCATACCATCATGTACAGTTATATCGGCTGGTCCGATGAGTGGCTGAGATAGGCTGATATTCAGAGGTGTCAGACTTCCATCGGATAGATTCATACGACAGAGTTGAGCAGGATTCCAGTTGGTTACAATTAATGATTTTCCTTCTTTGCCGAATGCAATTCCGTCATATTGTCCTGGGGTTGCTGTGAGTTTCCGCACAATAGGATGCTCCAAACTTGTTACCTCATAAATTACATTCTCTGCCTTGGTGGCTCCATCTGCCGGATAAGAAGCTACGTAAAGGATTCCATCTTTAGCAAGTAGACCATTTGGTCCGCTGATATTCAGCCATTCTTGCGGATCCCCTGGTTGAGCAGGATTACTAATATCCATACGGAATATCTTATCAGTGTTCGTTACAGAGATATAGAGATTGTTTCCATCTGCGGCCAAATCGTTAACAAATAGATTTCCGGAAGGGAGATTAATCGTCAGAGGTTCCTTATTCCGGTTTTTCAGGTCATATACCAAAATCTTATTGACATCACATATATAGAGATAGTTTTGACGGATAAACATTCCCTTAGGAGCAGAAAGGTGACCGTCGGCTGGAAGCAATATTTCGGATTTTCCATTTTTATAGAGGATAATATATCCCTTTCCTTCGGTATTCAGGGGATTTAGTTCGGTGGTTCCGAAATTAGCAATTAGCAATCCGTCTTGATAGGGGTATGTGCTTTCGCAAAAACGGATTTTTTCACTCACTACTGTTTGTGCTTGTGCTGCAATTCCAAAAGACAGGCCAACAAGCATTGATGCAATAATTCTATTCATATTTTTCTTTGTTTTTTACAAAGATAAGGAACTTTGATATTATTCTACTTATTGGAAAAATACGATTTTTCGATAGGGGTTATCGACAATAGTAATAAGAGAGATGGGCTGGATACAAAAATCGCTTTTTGTACCATTGGGTCCGGCTATTATTTATTATGTCCTATTTCCTGGAAAAGTAAGCCCAAAAAGAGATAAAATGAGTGTGTTGATGGAAAAACGGTATTTTGGGAAAATGCTCCTGTTTGATAGGAATATATTTATTAGAATGGTAGATGAGTTGACACGGTTTTTGTGTCATTAACATCATTTATTCGGATTTTCTGTTTATATTTGTTTTATGCATTAAATGAACACTGAAGCAATTATGAGTGATAAAATACTATTTCCTGCAAGTTTCTTTTTAGGTGGAGCGATGTGCCTGTTTTTTTCGGCATGCGAATCGGTGCAAGCAGATTATGTAATCGGAGTGTCGCAGTGCAGTCAGGACGAGTGGCGCACCCAGATGAACCGCGAAATTCTGCGCGAGTCTTTGTTCTTTCCCGGAGTGGAGGTGAAAATCACATCGGCCAATGATGACAGCCGCAAGCAGATCCGGGATATAGATTCCTTGCTGAAGGCCGGGGTAGATCTGTTGGTGGTAGCCCCGAACGAGGCTGAAAGCATAACGCCGATTATTGAAAAGGCCTATCAGTCTGGAACGCCGGTGGTCTTGGTGGACCGCAAAACGCATTCTTCACGCTATACGGCTTATCTGGGTGCCGACAACCGGGAAATCGGTCGTGGTATCGGGAGCTATATCCGGCAACGTCTGGAAGGAAAGGGCAAGATTGTGGAACTCACGGGACTGGCCGGTTCCACACCCGCAACAGAGCGGCATCAGGGACTGGTGGAGGAATTGGCCGGAAGTCCCGGTATTGAGGTGCTGGCCACGGCCAGTGCCGGATGGCGTGAAGCGGATGCCGAGCGTGTCTTTGATTCGATATTGGCCTGCCAGCCTCATATCGACATGGTGATAGCCCAAAACGACCGTATGGCATTAGGAGCCTATGAAGCGGCCAAGAAAAGAAACCGTCAGAAGGACATCCTGTTTGTGGGTGTGGACGCTCTTTCGGGAGCGGTGAATCTGGTGCGAGAAGGGGTGCTCGACGCTTCGTTCATTTATCCCACGGCCGGCGACAGTCTGTTGCAATTGGCCATGCATATCCTTCGCGGAGAGCCTTACCAGAAGGAAAATATCCTGTCTACGGCACTGGTCAACAGTGAGAATGCCCGGGTGATGCAGATGCAGACCCGACATATCGAAACACTCGACCGTAAAATCGAATATTTAGATCAGCAGTTGGATACTTTCCTGATGCGCTATTCTTCGCAACGGGTCCTCTTATGGGCCTGTCTGCTCATTCTGCTTTTGGCCGGAATGCTGCTCGTGATTCTGGTGCGCGCCTTCTGGACCAAGAAACGCTTGAATGAAGAGCTTTCAGCCCAAAAGTCCACGTTGGAGCAGCAGCGCGACCAGCTGATTGCCCTGTCGCATCAGGTGGAGGAGGCGACACGTGCCAAACTGGCGTTCTTTACCAATGTGTCGCACGATATCCGTACGCCGCTGACTTTGATTTCCGCCCCCGTGGAGCAGTTGCTCAAGAGCCGTAATCTGAATGAACAGGAGCATTTCCTGATGAATATCATCCACAAAAATGTTACCGTTCTGCTGCGTCTGGCCAATCAGATTATGGATTTCCGGAAATATGAGAACGGTAAACTGAAACTCAATCTGACGCGTTTCCAGTTAGGTACGGCTATGGCCGAGTGGGCCGGCTCCTTCAAGGCACTCTCATACCGTAAGCACATTCATTTTCAGTGTCGCTTTGCTTCCGACGGACAGGAGGAAGTGGTGGCCGATGCCGAGAAGTTGGAACGCATTCTGTATAATCTGCTTTCGAACGCCTTTAAGTTTACTCCAGAAAACGGAACGGTAACCGTGGAGCAGGTATTTTTTGAGAAAGAGGGGAATCGCTGGTTTCGCTTGACGGTGACGGACAATGGCGAAGGCATGTCGGCCGAACATGTGCGGCATATCTTCGACCGCTTTTATCAGATCGGCGTGCATCCCGGCGGTTCGGGCATCGGACTGGCACTGGTGAAGGCCTTTGTGGAATTGCACCACGGACAGATTCAGGTGGACAGTGATTCGGGAAAGGGCACCCGGTTCTGTATCGAGATTCCGGCAGAGCAGGAGGGTGAGGTGCATCCGCAGGACGCGTTGCCTAAGAATACGCTCAACTTTAAGGAAGGGGCTATCCTGCAGGCCGAGCAGCATTCGCTGGTGGCCGATCATGCCGAGGTGAGCGGAAAGGAGAAAACCGTGCTGGTGATTGATGACGATCAGGATATACGGGCTTATGTTTCTTCGTTCCTGAAAAAAGATTATAATGTGTTGGAAGCCGCCAACGGACAGGAAGGATTGCAGCTGGCCATGAAATATGTGCCCGATGCGGTGGTGTGCGACGTGATGATGCCGGTGATGGACGGCATGGAGTGTTGCCGCCGGTTGAAACAGGAATTGCAGACCTGCCATATTCCGGTGATGATGCTCACGGCCTATGATTTGGATGAACAGAAGATAAAAGGTTATGAGTGCGGTGCCGACTCGTATATCGCCAAGCCGTTCAGCGCCGAACTGTTGCAGGCGCGCTTGAGCAATCTGATTGAAAACCGCAAGCGCCTGAAGGATTTCTTTGCCGAGGGGGCATTGCCGCTGACAGACACGGCGGAGGGACACGATCTGGATCAGGGCTTTGTGGAGAAGTTGCGTACACTGATTGCCCGTAACCTGCACCGTGCGGACTTTACGGTAGAGGAATTGGGCGAGAAGGTGGGACTAAGCCGTGTACAACTTTACCGCAAGACCAAATCGCTCTGTGGCTATCCGCCTAACGAACTGCTGCGTATGGCACGCCTGAAGAAGGCGGCTTCGCTGTTGGCCTCTACAGAAAAGACCATTTCGGAGGTTGCTTTTGAAGTGGGATTCAATTCACCTTCTTATTTCGCGAAATGCTATCGTGAGTATTTCGGCGAGAATCCCACAGACTTTTTAAAACGCAAGAAGCAGTCGGAAGGCTGATTCATGCGTGTATATCTATCTGGCACATACGCATGGTGGCGAGTGCCTTTTCGTGGCTTTCGGGAGTGACTCCGGCACAGCATCGGGCATCGACGCTTATCGGCACTTCCGGAAGCCGCGCTTTTAATATCAGGGCATTGGAGATGACACAGATGTCGGTGCAGACACCTATCAGTTCAATGCTTCCCACATCACCCGCCGTGGCGATGCGTTCGGCCAGTTCCAAAGAACCGAACGTCGGCTTCTCGATGATTTCCGCTCCGGGGACGAGCAGTTCCTTCACGATTTCCCATCCGCCTGTTCCTTTGACGCAGTGCTCCACCGGCAGGTATTTTCCTTCCTGTGTGTGCAGATATTGTTCGGTGTGCGTATCCTGAGTATAAAGGATACGGCAGTTCTCGGAGTCTTCCCGGTAAGTGTTGATCTTGTTCTTTACATTCTCTAAGACGGCAGTTGCTTCGGGAGTGCCCAGAGAGCCGCTGACAAAGTCATATTGCATGTCGATGACAACAAGGTATTTCATACGATTCTTCTTTTTTAAAAAAGGAGGACATCCTTTTGCAAGAGATGTCCTCCAAGTGAGTAATAGAGAAAATATGAAGTTTTTACTCCGTGCCTCCACCAAGAGCCTGGTAGAGTTCGATCGTACCCTGGATTTTCGCAAATTGGGTACTGATCTTTGAGAGTTGGGCTGACAGCAGGCTCTGTTGTGCAGTCAATACTTCCAGATAGTTGGTAGAACTGTTCTGCATTAACAGCTGGGTGCTTTTAACAGCCTGTTCCATGGATGCGATTTGTTTGTCGTTCAGCTTCTCTTTCTCCGTGTTGTTCTGAATTTTCGCCATTGCGGTGTTGACCTCAGCACCTGCGTTCAACAAAGTCTGCTGGAAGGCCAGTTTGGCTTCTTCCTGCTGAGCCTTTGAAATCTTCAGGTTTGCTCTCAATTTTCCGTTCTGGAAAATCGGTTGGGTCAGACTACCTACAGCCTGCCAGATCCATTTGCCCGGATTGACGATAGCTCCCAAATCATTGGTCCATCCTAAAGTTCCGGTCAGGTTCAGAGCCGGATAGAAGGCTGAACGGGCTGCGTTGGTGTTATAGAATGCGCTGGCTAATGCCAATTCGGCATTCTTTACGTCCGGACGGTTGGCCAGTGCGTAGCTTGGAATACCGGCTGTGATGCTCTGAGGAGCCTTCCAGTCGTTGATGCTCTGGCGCTGGATAGAAGAAACGGTTTCGCCCAAAAGGGTAGAGAAGCTGTTTTCCACTTCGGTGATCTGCTGCTCCAGATCCACAATCTGAGCGCATACATTATAGTAATTGCCCTCGGCCTGTGCTACGGCTGCGGAAGTGGTCTGACCTACGTTCATCAATGCTTTGTAGGTCTTGATGTTTTCTTTCCAGATATCAGCGGTAGCTTTGCTGACGCTCAGCTGCTCATCAAGCATGGCCAAAGTGTAATAATAGTTGGCAATGGTGGCGATCAGCTGGGTCTGTACAGCCTGCTTGTAGGCCTTGCTGCTTTCAAGTTGTACCTGAGCACGCTTTTTGGCGTTACGCAGACTTCCGAAGATGTCTACCTGCCAAGAGGCGCTCAATGGAATGGTGTAGGTCTTGTTGGCCTTGGCCCAGTCTATAGAACTGAAACCGCCCTGAGGAGCTAATGCAAAACTGGGGAAGAACGACAGTTTGGCTGCTTTCAAGGATGCTTCCGCTTCTTCAATTCCAAGAGCTGCGGTACGCATGTCAGTGTTGTTCTGCAATCCTTTTTCAATCAATGACTGCAAAGTAGGATCGGTGAACAGAGAACGCCAGGGCAGGGCAGCCAGTCCGGCAGAGTCGGCAGACTCTTCGACAGTAGCTCCATACAGACCGTCGGTCTTGATGTCGGCAGGGCGTTCGTAGCTGCTGTAGATACCACAACTGCTCAATAGGGCAGTTGTGGCGAGAGTGAATACTATTTTTTTCATTTTTCTAATTTCTTCTGGTTATCTGGATTAAGAGCACTGCGCTCAATCAGGCTCTGCTCACGTTCAGCCTGGATTTGCTGATTGGCTTCTTCGTGAAGTGCAGGACGGATCTTTTCCTGCAGATACTCGAATGTGATGAACAGTACCGGTACCATGAACAGCAGGGCGAGAGTTCCGATGAGCATACCACCGACAACACCAGTACCCAAAGAACTGTTACCGTTTGCACCGGCTCCGGTTGCGAACATCAATGGCAACATACCGAAGATCATGGTCAACACGGTCATCAGAATAGGACGCAGACGGACCTGAGCGGCTGAGTAGGCAGCCTCAATGATTCCCATACCCTGACGGCGGCGCTCCAAAGCGTACTCTGTAATCAAAATCGCTGTCTTGGCCAGCAAACCGATCTGCATGATCACACCGGTCTGCAAGTAAATGTTGTTCTCCAGTCCGAAGATCTTAGCGAACAGGAAGCTACCCATCAAACCGGATGGCACAGCCAGAATAACGGCCATCGGTACCAGGAAGCTTTCATACAGGCAGGACAGGATAAGGAAGATCAAAACGATACACAGAGCGTAGATGAATACGGTGTTGTTTGAACCGGCTGTTTCAGCCTCCTCACGGGACATACCGGCGTACTCGTAAGAGTAACGGCTTGGCAATACCTGAGCGGCTACTTCTTCGATAGCCTTCTGAGCCTGACCGCTTGAGTAACCGTCGGCCACGTTGATGTTACATGGAATGGCATCGAACAGGTTGAAACGGTTGGCTACCTCAGGACCCATGGTCTTCTTGATGGTTACGAACTGGCTGATAGGCGCCATCTGATCTCCGTTTCTGACATACAGACCGTTCAGTGAGTTCTCATCCAGACGATATTTCGGATCTGCCTGAATCATCACACGGTATACTTTAGAGAACTGGTTGAAGTTAGATGCGTAGATACCTCCACAATAACCACCCAGGACATCCAGTACAGAAGATGGAGAAATTCCGGCACGTTTACACTTGGCCGCGTCAACGTCTACACTGTACTGCGGGAAGTTGATATTATAAGAGGTATAGGCCATTGAGATTTCCGGACGCTGGTTCAAGGCTCCGAGGAACTTCATGGCGTTCATATAGAAGCCTTCAACATCACCACCGATACGGTCCTGTAACTTCAGGTCGATAGAGTTACCCATACCATAACCTGGAATCATACCCGGCTGGAAGGCAAATACCTGAGCTTCCTTAACGCTTTGCAGCATCATGTTCAGTTTACCCAGAACGGCGTCAGATGTCTGATCCTTTTCCGGACGCTCATCCCAGTCTTTCAGTCGGATGATGAAGGAACCGTAAGACGTACCCTGACCGGCGATGAATCCGTAACCTGAGATCTTAGAATAGTGATCAACTTCCGGAATGGTCTTGATGATGTTTTCTACCTTGTCCATGGTCTTCTGTGTCTGTTTCAGGGTGCTACCCGGAGAAACGCTCACATTGACCATAACGGTACCCTGGTCTTCCTGAGGCACCAGACCGGTCTTGGTGGTGTTCATGAAGTAAACCAGCAATACGATAGAAGCTACCAAAGCAGTCCATACGACCCATCTGTGGTGGATCATGGCCATCACACCTTTCTTATATTTACCCATTACGGCGTTGAAAGAGGCGTTGTAGGCTGCACGTACGCGTCCGTTGAAACTCTTGGCGCTCTTGTTTCCGTCGGCCGGCTTCAACCACATGGCGCAAAGGGCCGGACACAAGGTCAAGGCGTTCAAGCAGGACAGACCTACTGAAGTGGCCATAGTTACACCGAACTGAGTATAGAAGATTCCTGAAGTTCCGCCCATGAAGGTTACCGGAACGAACACGGCCATGAACACCAAAGTACAGGTGAATACCGCCATGGTTACGTCAGAAAGCGCGTCTTTGGTAGCGAGATAAGATGATTTGTAACCCACATCAAATTTTGCCTGTACGGCCTCAACTACTACAATCGCGTCGTCCACCACGGTACCGATAGCCAACACAAGGGCGAACAAAGTCAGGATGTTGATACTGAATCCTGCAATCTGCAAGCAGGCGAAAGTTCCGACCAGAGATACAATGATTGAGATAGATGGAATCAAGGTACTCTTGAAGTCCTGTAAGAAGAAGTATACCACCAGAATTACGAGGATGATGGCGATAACCAACGTTTCTACTACTTCGTGGATAGAAGCGAAGAGGAAATCGTTAGAACTCATCAGCGTCATGAACTCAGTTCCAGCTGGCAGGTCTTTGCTGATGTCATCCAACAGCTTACTTACATTTTCGTTTACTTCTGTAGCATTGGAACCGGCTACCTGGAATACCATGAAAGTACATGAAGGATGACCGTCCATGGTTCCGTCAAAACTGTATGACAAGTTGCCCAATTCAACTTCTGCCACATCTTTTACGCGGAGTACGTTTCCATCCGGAAGGGTGCGTACCACGATATTCTCGAACTCTTCAATATCGGTAAAACGACCACGATATTTCATCGTGAACTGGAAAGTATTGTCTGAATTCTCACCCAAGGCACCGACAGGGGCTTCAAGGTTCTGCTCGTTCAGTACAGAGGTTACGTCAGAAGGGATCAAACCATATTGAGCCATGACGTTAGGCTTCAGCCAGATACGCATACTGTAGGTATCACCCATGGCCATTACGTCACCCACACCTTCAACACGCTTGATCTGCGGCACAACGTTGATGTCCATATAGTTTGACAAGAAAGACTTGTCGTAACGGTCGTCCGGGCTATACAAGGCACCGATCTGCAAGAAACTGGTCTGACGTTTTGAAGTGGTCACACCGATCTTGGTAACCTCGGCCGGCAACAGACCTTGTGCCTTTGATACACGGTTCTGTACGTTTACGGCCGCCATATCCGGGTCTGTTCCCTGTTTGAAGAACACCTGAATGGTTGCTGTACCGGAGTTTGTTGCGGTAGACTGGATGTAGGTCATGTTTTCTACACCGTTGATACTTTCCTCCAAAGGTTGGATTACCGCTTTCATTACCGCGTCAGCGCTTGCACCGGTATAGGTGGCTGACACCTGGACGGTTGGAGGAGCAATGTCCGGATATTGTTCAACTGGCAGAGTAGCCAGAGAAATAAAGCCCACGATCAAGGTCAGGATAGATATGGACATGGCCAAGACCGGACGTTTGATAAATATATTTCCTTTCATTGTTTTAGTTTCCTTTCTTGAAACAAATCTTTTAATCCTTTAATCTCTTTATTTCTTTTTAGGCGCAGCCTGCTGTGCTCCGGCTTTTCCATCAACTGAAACACCTTCGCGTACCAGTCCGGCACCTTCGGCAATGATTACCTCACCCGGTTTCAGACCTTCGGTAACGATATATTC
Source organism: uncultured Paraprevotella sp. (assembly GCA_944321345.1). Lineage (GTDB taxonomy): Bacteria > Bacteroidota > Bacteroidia > Bacteroidales > Bacteroidaceae > Paraprevotella. The sequence goes on along the minus strand of CALUKY010000007.1, from coordinate 77,396 downwards.
TTTGCCGTTGCTGATCTTGGAAACTTTGATCTGTGCGCTGACAGCCTTACCGTCAATAACCTTATATACCAAAACCTTGTCCTGCAACTCAACTGTAGCCTCCTGCGGGATGACTACACAGTTGTTGTAGTGTGCCGGAATAATTACATTACCCGATGCACCGCTATGCAGCAGATGATTTGGATTGTTGAATGCTGCGCGCCAGCTGGCAGTACCGGTACTTGGGTCGATAACACCGCTGATACTTTCTACGCGTCCGCTGTCGGCATAAATGGTACCGTCGCTCAATTGCAACTGTACGGCTGGCATCTGCTTGATAGCTTCCTCTGGAGAACCATACTGGCGAGTGAGTTCCAGCATTTCGGTTTCGTTCATAGAGAAATATACATACATCTGAGAATTGTCTGATACGGTAGTCAGCGGCTGTGGAATGTTGCTGCTTACCAGAGCTCCCTGACGGTACGGCAAAACGCCTACAACTCCGTCGGCCGGACTCTTGACTACAGTGTATGATAAATTATTTGCTGCATTTACTTTCTGTGCTTTGGCCTGTTCCAAAGAAGCTTTTGCGCTGAGCAGGTCATTTTGTGCTTTTTGCAAATCAAAATCAGAAACTACTTTCTGGTCATACAATTCTTTTCTACCTTTGTAATTCAGTTCGGCTGTTGCTACGGCAGCTTCGGCTGCTTTCACATTAGCAATGGCAGTAGAAAGTGCTGCTTGATAAGGAACCTGGTCAATGATGAATAAAGTCTGTCCTTTCTTGACACGCTGACCTTCTGTAACAAGCAGTTTCTGGAGAGTACCGCTTACCTGTGGATAGATTTCGATGTCTTGTCGGCCTCGGATAGTTGCCGGATAGCTGGTACTTAATTCTCGTGTTTGTGTTTGTACTGTCATCGTTTTGTACGCAGTTGTAGGCATTGGAGGTTGCTCCTTTTTGCAACTGTTCAAAGTGAACATACAAAGTAAGGCTGCAAAGGAAGCAGTCATCATTTTCTTTTTCATAATTTGATTTTTGAATTAAACTATTCTATTTTCCGGGCAAAAATACAAAGAATTCATAGGATGGCAGGTTGCAATAATGGAACTTTTTTTGTAATTTTGGGAACTAGGTTTGTTTTTGAAAAGGTTTCTTCTGAAATAGACAATAATTAATAGACGTAAAAAAACGTAATATGTTGCAATTAAATTTCTCAGAATCGGAGTATTATAATTGTTTTCATACTGATTTGCAGAATATTCCGTCTTTCTTGCTTGCACCTACCCGGCAGGTGGTTCTATTTGTAGAAAAGGGAAGTGCCCTTGTGTCTGTGAATGAAAAAGAGTACAGGGCAAAAGAGAATGTAATGTTCTTTATTCAGCCGGATTCGGAAATAAAGTTAATAAAACATACAAAAGATTTCAAAGTCTTTTTTGTTTCTTTTCTCCGAAGCATCATGCATGAGGTGGGACAGCGTCTGGAGCCTCGTTTTTTCGGCCTTCTTTTCCATAAGGTTCATTGGTTTATCATCCCGGAAGCACGTGATAGCGTAAAAGGCTTTTGTGCTTTATTTGAGTATGGTTATAAAGACAAGAGAAATCCCTTCCGTCACGATTTGCTCACTTCGCTTATCGAGGTATTCATTAAAGGTATTTACGGAGTGGTTCTGGAGTATTATCCGGATTTGAAAAGCAATGATACCATGCGTATTCAAACTCTTTTCAAGCGTTTTATGTTTCTTCTGGAAAATAATTATACGACAGAACATGGAGTGCGTTTTTATGCAGAGCAGTTATGTATATCTACCAAATATTTAACCCAGATCAGTCGGCGGGTGTTACAGAAAACACCCAAATCTCTGATTGACTACAAGCTTTTTTCTTCTGCATTAGGTATGTTGGACCGCACTGACAAGACCATTCAGGAAGTGAGCAATGCCTTAGGCTTTCCGGATCAGTCTTATTTCAGCCGTTTCTTTAAACGTTGTATGGGGGTATCTCCGGTATATTACCGGCAGAATCCCGGCAAGGTTCATGTACCGGCTTTTGAAGAATTTTAATGCCTTGATTGGTCATGATCTATAAAAAAGAGTCCTATTAAACTCGAAAACAGAGAGAATAATAGGACTCTTTTTATATGATGATTATGTACTTGTTCTTATGCAGTCTGAAGTAATTATGAGTTCATGCTCATCAGGAATTCTTCGTTGTCTTTTGAGCGTTCCAGTGGTTCCTTGATCTTGTTCATGGCTTCTACCGAGTTCATGTCAGAAAGGAAGCGACGCAATACCCACATACGGTCCAAAGTTGTCTTGTCATGCAACAGATCGTCGCGGCGAGTGCTTGAGGCCATGATGTTTACGGCTGGGAAGATACGTTTGTTGCTCAACGTACGGTCCAGCTGTAACTCCATGTTTCCGGTTCCCTTGAATTCTTCGAAGATTACCTCATCCATTTTGCTTCCGGTATCGATCAGGGCAGTAGCGATGATGGTCAGTGAGCCGCCGTTTTCGATATTACGTGCTGCACCGAAGAAACGTTTCGGCTTGTGCAGGGCATTGGCATCCACACCTCCCGACAAGACTTTTCCGCTGGCCGGTGATACGGTGTTGTATGCTCGTGCCAATCGGGTGATGGAATCCAGGAAGATCACTACATCGTGTCCGCATTCTACCATGCGTTTTGCTTTTTCCAGTACGATGCCTGCGATTTTCACGTGGCGTTCTGCCGGCTCGTCGAAAGTAGAAGCAATGACTTCCGCATTTACGGTGCGTGCCATATCCGTTACCTCTTCCGGACGCTCATCAATGAGCAGCATGATGAGGTAAGCTTCCGGATGGTTGGCGGCAATGGCATTGGCAATATCCTTCATCAGCATGGTCTTACCGGTCTTAGGCTGAGCCACAAGCAGGGCGCGTTGTCCTTTTCCGATCGGGGCGAACAGATCCACGATACGGGCCGACAACGAATCATTGTAGCCTTTGCATAATTTGAATTTCTCGTCCGGAAACAATGGAGTAAGATGTTCGAACGGAACGCGGTCGCGCACTTCGCTCGGTTCTCTTCCATTGATTTGTGTTACACGAATGAGCGGAAAATATTTTTCTCCTTCTTTTGGAGGGCGTACCGGTCCTTCTACCACATCACCGGTTTTCAGTCCAAAAAGTTTGATTTGTGAATTGCTTACGTAAATATCATCCGGAGAAGACAAGTAGTTATAGTCACTTGATCTCAAGAAGCCATAGCCGTCGGGCATGATCTCCAGTACTCCCTGTCCGGTAAGAATATCTCCGAAATCATAAGCGGGTTGCTGTTCGCTAACCGGCTCTTTCCGGTTGTTCGTTTCATTATTGCTTTCGGGCAGAACTGGCATAGTCCATGAAGTATCTTCCGGAATGACGTCCTGAGGAATGACATTTTGTTGCAGTTCCAGATTCTCAGGAACGTTGAGTGACGGAGTGTTTTCAGGAATAATTGCCTCTTCTTCTACAGGCAAATCCTGAATGATGATAAAGTCAGGTTCTTTGTTTGAGAAAAACTCTTCTTCAGAGATTGTGTTTTGTGGTGTATTGTTTTCAGTGTTTACAGTCTGCTCGGTTGTGTCATTTTTCTCTTTATCGTTTTCAGCTGTTTCGGTTACTTCCGGTGAGGGTTCTTCTGTTGCAACCTGTTCGCTAGCCTGGGTTTCCAGAAGGAACTCGGGTATGGAATCTTCATTGGAATTGCTGGAGAAGTCAAAATCTTCGAAATTCAGCGCCAGCTGATTGTCTTTTTTTGTTTCTTTTTTGCTTGTGCGTGTTTTCTTTGTGCTTTCTTTTGTTACGGCAGGTTCAGAAACTGCTTCTGTTTTTTCCAGAGTTGTCTTTTCTTCTTCAGCAGCTTTTTCTGCCTTGGTTTTTCTTCCTCTTCTTTTAGGAGCTGCTGCCACTTCTACGGTTGTTTCCTGTACTTCTGTCTGCGGCTCCTTTTTTTCTTTAGGTGCTGCCGGTTCTTCAACTGCGGCTTCTGTCGCTTTGTTTTTTGTCGTTTTCTTTTTCAAGTCAAAGTTTTCACCACTGCCTTGTGAGGCTGAATAAACGTGGTCACTTTCTTTTTTGGAGATTCTTTTGCGCTTTGTGGTCGCTTTTGTTTCAGCTGCCTTTACCTGTGCTGCTGCCGACAATTCTGACTGAGTGTCAATGATTTGGTAAATCAAGTCGATTTTTTCATCGCCCGACTTGATAGAGATGCCCAAATCACGTGCAATGTCCTGCAACTGCTCCAGTGGCATTTCTTCTAGTTCACTTTTCGTGTGCATATATAATAAAATTGAAATTTTAAATTGAAACCTTTCTGCACTCCTGATGGGATTGTGCATAGAATAGGCATAAAGTTGAGAATATAAAAATAAATTGGATGGATTTGATGCGATAAGAAATTAGCCGCATCAATTAGTTGTGCAAATATACTTCTTTTTTTTTTGATAATCTTTTTTTTTGCTGTCTTTTTTTTATTTTCCGAACAAAAAAACAAATCTTGGTGCCAGCATGGCAAAAAATGTGTATTTTCGCATGAAATTTAAGTAAGTATATGGCATTAGTAAATTCATATTTGCAAGTCGAAGGGCTTACCCGTCGGGTGGGCGACCGCGTGCTTTTTGAGAATCTCTCTTTGGGTATTGCCGAGGGGCAGCGTGTAGGGCTCATCGCCAAAAACGGAACGGGAAAGACCACTTTGCTGAATATTCTGTGTGGACAGGATTCGTACGACGAGGGTAGTGTCGTGTTCAAACGCGATCTGCGGGTGGGTTATCTGCAGCAATCGCCGGTCTATCCTCCCGATCTGACCATTATGGAAGCCTGTTTCTGGCACGGAAACTCCGTGACCAGTCTGATCAAGGAATATGAGCAGTGCATGCAGACACCGGGCAATCCCGGCCTGGAAGAACTGCTCGACCGTATGGATCAGGAGAAGGCGTGGGATTATGAGAGTCGTGCCAAACAGATTCTCTCAAAATTAAAAATCTTTGATTTCGACCAGAAAATCCGTCATCTTTCCGGCGGTCAGCTCAAACGTGTGGCCTTGGCCAATATTCTGATTACCGAGCCCGATCTGCTGATTCTCGACGAGCCTACCAACCATTTGGATCTGGATATGATCGAATGGCTGGAGAAATATCTGAGTCGCAGCTCGCTTACCTTGCTGATGGTGACTCACGACCGTTATTTTCTGGACCGTGTCTGTACGGAAATCTTTGAGCTCGACAATGAGCAGATCTACACTTATAAGGGATCATACAGCTACTATTTGGAGAAACGTCAGGAACGTATTGACGCCATGAATGCCGAGATAGCCCGTGCCAACAACCTTTATCGCACGGAGCTGGACTGGATGCGCCGTATGCCTTGCGCCCGCGGACATAAGGCCCGCTACCGTCAGGAAGCGTTTTACGAGTTGGAGAAAGTGGCCAAGCGCCGCATGAACGAAAAGAGCGTGTCGCTCGAGGTGAAGTCCTCTTATATAGGAAGCAAGATTTTCGAGGCGGAGTATATCTCAAAGAGTTTCGGCCCCGACAAGGTGATTCTGAAGGATTTCTTCTACACCTTCTCCCGTTACGAGAAAATGGGTATTGTGGGAAACAACGGTACCGGTAAGTCCACCTTTATCAAGATGCTTTTGGGTGAAGTGAAGCCCGACAGCGGTCGTATCGTGGTGGGCGAAACCGTGCAGTTTGGTTATTATTCACAGGAGGGCTTGCAGTTCGACGACCAGATGAAGGTGATTGATGTGGTGCGCAACGTGGCCGAGTATGTGGATTTGGGTGGCGGCCGTCATCTTTCTGCCATGCAGTTCCTGCAACACTTCATGTTCTCGCCCAAGCAGCAGCAAAGCTATGTATACAAGCTGAGCGGTGGCGAGAAGCGCCGTCTGCATCTCTGCACTGTGCTGATGCGTAATCCGAACTTCCTGATTCTGGATGAGCCGACGAACGATCTGGACATCGTTACCCTGCAGATTCTGGAAGAATATCTGCAAAATTTCAAAGGATGCGTCATTGTGGTGAGCCACGACCGTTACTTTATGGATAAGGTGGTAGACCATCTGCTGGTGTTCAACGGGCAGGGAGATGTGAAAGACTTCCCCGGAAACTATTCGCAGTATCGGGAGTGGAAGGACGAACAGGACCAGTTGAAGCGTGAAGAAGAGAAACTCCAACGCGAAAAGGAAGCGAAAGAAACTCCGAAGCCGGTCGCCTCCCGCAACCAGAACACGGAGAAAAAGCGTCTGACCTATAAGGAGAAACAGGAGTTTGCCCAGTTAGAGAAAGATATTGCCGCTCTTGAAGAAGAGAAAAGGCAGATTGAGGCAGCTCTTTGCGGAGGTACGATTTCTGTGGAAGAGATTACAGCCATGTCCAAGCGTCTGCCGGAACTGAACGACGAACTCGACGAGAAGAGTATGCGCTGGCTGGAGCTGAGCGAATTTGAATCGTGACAGACATTTGGTCATAATGACCTATAAAAGGCCTTGGAATTTGCATTTTCCGCTGTATGGATTAAGAACTTCGGAAATGCAAATCTCAAGGTTTTTTGTTTTTGGTAATTCTCTGGATAATAAAAGATAAACTGTTTTTGAGAAAGTACATCTCTAATAAAAACAGAGGCATTCAGAAAGAAAAAATGCTGTATCTCACGTATCGTTTGTTTTCTGCTGATGACCGGAAGCATTCATCGGCACGATTTGCCTTTTTGCTCCCGACAAGTTTTTGATAGTTTTCCGTTAGATGATTTGAGATACTTTCTTTTTATTCGTACAAACTGGCGAAAAATGAAGGTAAACATCCGGAAAACGCATGTTTTTCATCCCATAATCCGTTTCGTTGAATTATTTTCTGAAAAGGCTGGGTAAGCCGTTTGGCTTTTAGGGTGTACAAACTGTCCGTGAAATGAGTCTGAAACAAACAAAGCGCTCCGGGGAACTTTGCCGTTCCCGGAGCGCTTTGCGTTATAGGGTGTTCTGTGATTTTCTCGCAGAATTATTTGATCAGGTCGATGCTTCTCTTTACGAAGTTATTCAGAGCCTCGCCCTTCAGCATGCCGTTTTGCAGCAATGCCAGGTCAATCAACTGATGTACAATCGGGTTGCTGGCTGCATATTCGGCCATCACTTCGTCGCGTTTCTTTTCCTGAGCCAGAATGTCGTTGCCACACTGGTTCAGCTGGTCTTTCTCTTCCTGAGTGATTTCTTCCGGCTTCTTGTTTTCCTGCTGCTGGCGCAAAACAGCCTGACGTGCGCTGAGTCCCTTGATTTCGGCCTCGATCGGCTTCAGGTTTTCGGCAGTCTTTTCCTTGCTGTCCTCCATCACATTCTTGATGAGCTGGTGGTCAGTATTCAGTACCAGGGTGTACATGTCCGGCATCTCGCCATAGAATGACATGCCCGGCTGGATCTGTGCCATCTCTTTCATACGGCGCATATACTCGCTCTGTACGATCAATACCGGAGTAGACTGTTCGCCCATGCTTTGTGCCTCGATCTGGAATTCGGTCTGTTTCATTTCCGGCATCTGGCTCTTGAACATAGATGACAATTTGGCACTTGTGTCAGCGTCTACGGCTGACTTGTTGTCGCTGTCCTTCACGATCAAGCGGTCGATGGCATCGGCATCCACACGAGTGAAGCGGCTCTTTTCGAACTTGCGCTCCAGCATGGAAACAACCGGAGTGTCCAACTGTCCGTCGAGCAGCAATACGCTGTATCCCTTGTTCTTGGCAGCTTCGATATATGTGTACTGTGCGTCCTTGTCGTTGGCATACAGATAAATCAAGTTTCCTTCCTTGTCAGTCTGGTTGTCCTTGATCAGAGTCTGATACTCCTCGAAGGTGAAGTATTTTCCGTCGCAGTCCTTGAACAGGGCGAAGTTCTTGGCCTTGTCATAGAAATCGTCCTGGGTCAGCATACCGTAGTTGATGAAAATCTTAATGTCATCCCATTTCTGCTCGAAGTCCTTACGGTCGTTCTTGAAGATGCTCTGCAGGCGGTCGCTTACCTTCTTGGTAATATAGGTAGAGATCTTCTTTACGTTGCTGTCGCTCTGCAGGTAGCTGCGGCTTACGTTCAACGGAATGTCCGGAGAGTCGATAACGCCATGCAACAGAGTCAGGAAGTCAGGTACGATACCTTCTACAGAATCCGTTACATAAACCTGGTTGCAGTAGAGTTGGATCTTGTTACGCTGCAACTCCATGTTGCTCTTGATTTTCGGGAAGTAAAGGATACCGGTCAGGTTGAACGGATAGTCCACATTCAGGTGAATCCAGAACAGAGGCTCGTCGCTCATCGGATACAGAGTGCGGTAGAAGCTCTTGTAGTCCTCGTCCTTCAGATCGCTTGGCTTGCGCGTCCAAAGCGGTTCCACATCGTTGATAATCAGGTCCTCTTCGGTTTCTACCTGCTTGCCGTCCTTCCACTCGGTTTTCTTTCCGAAAGCCACAGGGATAGGCAAGAAGCGGCAATACTTGTTCAGCAGTTCCTGAATCTTGTGCTTGTCGAGGAATTCCTTGCAGTCGTCATCAATGTGCATGATGATGTCCGTACCGCGGTCGGCCTTTTCCACTTCAGTCAGTTCGTAAGAAGGGCTTCCGTCGCAGGTCCATTTCACGGCCTGTGCGCCTTCCTTATAGCTCTTGGTGACGATTTCCACTTGCTTGCTCACCATGAATGAAGAGTAGAATCCCAAACCGAAGTGGCCGATGATGGCATTGGCATCCTCTTTATATTTGTCCAGGAAGTCATTGGCTCCTGAGAAGGCAATCTGGTTGATGTATTTCTCGATCTCCTCGGCGGTCATACCGATACCACGGTCGCTCACGGTGATGGTACCCTTCTCGGTGTCGAGTGAAACGGTTACCTTCAGCTCGCCCATTTCGCCGCTGAAATCGCCTTTGTTGGCATAAGTCTTCAGTTTCTGGGTTGCGTCTACGGCGTTTGAAACGATTTCGCGCAAGAAGATTTCGTGATCACTATACAAGAATTTCTTGATGATGGGGAAAATGTTTTCGGTTGTAACCCCAATATTACCTTTCTGCATAATAGTATAATTTTTTGTTGTTTGATTTTTCTGTCGGGATAAGTACAAAAAAAATGCCAGTCAGTAAAGTTGACTGGCATTTTAACTATTGTTTAAAGTTTTATCCCTTTTTCGCGGTCAGTTTCAGGCGATCTTTCGCTTCGGCCAGATCGGCAGAAATGGTGTCACCCGGAGTGGCCTCTTCGTTGATGATCAGTTCGCACATTGCATCTTCTATATAATGCTGCAAGGCGCGTTTCAGCGGACGGGCACCGTACTGCACGTCATACCCCTTGTCGGCCAGGAAGTTCTTGCCTTCTTCGCTGATTTCAAAATTGTAGCCCATCTCGTGAATGCGCTTTACGAGCGGTTTGAGTTCGATATCTACAATCTTGCGGATACTTTCCTTGTCGAGCTGGTCAAAGTTGATGATTTCGTCCAGACGGTTCAGGAACTCCGGAGCAAACTGTTTGTTAAGGGCCTTGGAGATGACCGAACGGCTCTGCTCCTTATTAATCGGCTCGTTGATGGTGCTGAAACCGATACCTTTGCCGAACTCTTTCAACTGGCGCGTTCCGCAGTTGGAGGTCATGATAATCACCGTGTTGCGGAAGTCTACCGTCGTGCCGTTGCCGTCTGTCATGCGGCCTTCGTCCATCACCTGCAACAGGATGTTGAACACATCCGAATGAGCCTTCTCGATCTCGTCGAGCAGCAGGATGGAGTAGGGCTTGCGGCGTACCTTTTCAGTGAGTTGTCCGCCCTCTTCGTAGCCCACGTATCCCGGAGGCGCTCCCACCATGCGGCTCACGGTGTGCTTCTCCATATATTCGCTCATGTCGATACGGATCAGCGCGTCTTCCGAGCCGAACAGACTCTCGGCCAGTTTTTTGGTCAGGTAGGTTTTACCCACACCGGTCGGTCCCAGGAACATGAAAGTGCCGATCGGTTTGTTTGGGTCTTTCAGTCCCACACGGCTGCGTTGGATGGCTTTCACCAGTTTCTCGATAGCATCATCCTGTCCGATTACGGCATGCTTGAGTTCCGATGCCATATTCTTCAGGCGTCCGGTTTCCGTGATGCCGATTTTTTCTACGGGGATTCCCGTCATCAGGGCAACCACGCGGGCAATGTCATCTTCATCCACGGTTACACGTTCGTTGTTGAGCTGCTTTTCCCATTCCTGGCGCATGAGGTCCAGTTCTCGCTGTGCGTTGCTTTCCTGGTCGCGATAGTCGGCTGCCAGTTCAAAGTTCTGGTTCTTTACCGCTTCGTTTTTCAGAGCTTTCAGGTGTTCCACCTCCTTTTCTTTAGCCTCAATCTCCTTGGAAACCGGAATGTGCGACAGATGCACCCGTGATCCGGCTTCGTCAAGAGCGTCAATGGCTTTGTCCGGGAAACAACGGTCGGATACATAACGCTCGGTATATTTTACACAAGCTTCGAGAGCAGCCTGAGTATAGCGCACATTATGATGTTCCTCATAACGGTCTTTGATATTCTCCAGGATCCGGAGTGTTTCTTCGGTAGTGGTCGGTTCTACCAGAACCTTCTGGAAGCGGCGTTCCAGAGCTCCGTCCTTTTCGATGCTCTTCTTGAATTCGTCGATGGTCGTGGCACCGATACATTGGATTTCGCCGCGTGCCAAAGCCGGTTTCAGAATATTGGCGGCGTCCATGCTTCCCGGAGCCGATCCGGCACCTACGATGGTGTGTATCTCGTCAATAAAGAGAATCACGTCCGGATTCTTCTGCAACTCGTTCAATATATTGCGGATACGCTCTTCAAACTGTCCGCGGTATTTTGTTCCTGCCACTACGGCCGTCATGTCGAGCGCCACGATGCGCTTGTTGAACAGGATGCGGGCCACCTTCTTCTGCACGATGCGCAGGGCCAGTCCTTCTACGATAGCCGATTTTCCGACTCCCGGTTCACCGATCAGGATCGGGTTGTTCTTTTTGCGGCGGCTCAGGATCTGTGCCAGGCGCATTGTTTCGTTTTCGCGTCCTATTACCGGGTCAAGCAGCCCTTCGGCTGCCGCGCGGGTCAGATCGGTACCGAAGTTGTCAAGTACCGGGGTATTGCCTGTTCCGTTTGCCTTGTAGGTTGTAGAAGATGTGGCAGAGGTGCCGCCTGCCTGTGAGGCGCTTTTCTCCGGGCCGCCGATTGGTTCAAAATCATCCTCTTCTTCGTCGTCTGTGAACCCGAGGCCTGACTTGATGTCAGGTTTTTGTGTCAGTCGGTTCAAAATGTCATCATATGAAATGGACATGCCGTCGAGCACCTTATATGCATTGTTGTCCTTCTCCTTCAGTATGGCCAGCAGGACATGCTCGGTGTCGGCCACGTCCGATTTCAGCAGTCTGGCTTCCAAAAGGCACAATTTCAGTATTTTGGAAGATTTTTCGCTTAATAGAATGTCTTCATCGTTTAACAGGGGGAGCTTTTGACTGTGCTGAAGGCACAGAGTGTCAAGGCGTTCCTTTATGGTGCGCAGGTTGGGCACCAGTCCTTTCAGGATCTCCACCGCTTTGCCTTCACCGCAGCGTAGGATGCCCAGCAGTATGTGTTCCGGGTCAACGGCACTGCTTTGCAGGCGAAGAGCTTCTTCCTTGCTGTAGTTGAGAACCTCGGTTATTTTGGGTGAAAATTGATTGTTCATATTCCTGTATCTTTTTATCTTAAAAATGTGATGGCCCGGCTTTTGTGGCAATAGGCATGTCGCATCGGCCATGGCTTTAGATAGTCCTACAAAATATATGCCTGAAAGTTGTAATTTTTTATACGGATTGATAATAAATGTCAAAATTCAAAATATGGGCTTAAAAAGTGAATATTCCTTTCCAATTCAAAAGAAAAATTGTAATTTTACACGATTTTAAAAGAAAATAAAGTCTATAATATAAACGTATGATGCAAGATCAAGACAGAATAATCAAAGTCAATATTGAGGACGAGATGCGCAGTTCCTACATCGATTACTCGATGTCGGTTATCGTTTCGCGTGCGCTCCCCGATGTGCGTGACGGATTTAAGCCCGTGCATCGCCGCATCCTCTTCGGAATGAAAGAATTGGGTAATCTGCACGACCGCCCTTATAAGAAATGTGCCCGTATTGTGGGTGAGGTACTCGGTAAGTATCATCCGCATGGCGACTCTTCGGTTTACGGCGCTTTGGTCCGTATGGCCCAGGAGTGGAACATGCGTTATAAGTTGGTCGACGGTCAGGGTAACTTCGGTTCTGTAGACGGTGATACGGCTGCTGCCATGCGTTATACCGAGGCACGTCTTCAACTCATGGGTGAAGCCATGATGCAGGATTTGGAGAAGGATACCGTAGATATGGTAAACAACTTCGACGACACGTTGAAGGAGCCTACCGTAATGCCTACCCGTATCCCGAATCTGTTGGTAAACGGTGCCAGCGGTATTGCTGTGGGTATGGCTACCAATATCCCGACCCATAATCTTTCTGAGGTGATTGATGCCTGTGTGGCTTATATTCAGAATCCGGCCATAGATATTGACGGACTGATGCAATATATCAAGGCACCCGACTTCCCGACCGGAGGTTTTATCTACGGTATGCAGGGAGTGCGCGACGCTTACGAAACCGGTCGCGGACGCGTGGTCATGAGAGCCCGAGCCGAGATTGAAACCGACGAATCACATGATAAGATCGTTATCACAGAGATTCCATACGGCGTGAACAAGGCCGAACTGATCAAGTCAATTGCTGATTTGGTGAACGAGAAGAAGATCGAGGGTATTACCAATGCCAACGATGAGTCCGACCGTGAAGGTATGCGCATTGTATTGGATGTGAAGCGCGATGCCAATGCCAATGTGGTGCTGAACAAACTGTTCAAGATGACTCAGTTGCAGACCAGCTTCAGCGTGAACTGTATCGCTTTGGTCAAAGGACGTCCAAAGCTCCTTACTCTGAAGGATTGTATTTCCAATTTCGTGGATCACCGTCGTGAGGTGGTTATCCGCAGAACCCGCTATGATCTGAAGAAGGCCGAGGAGCGTGCACACATTCTGGACGGACTGATCATTGCCTGTGACAATATTGACGAGGTGGTGCACATTATCCGTGCTGCCAAGGATCCGCAGGAGGCTATGGCCCGTTTGATGGAGCGCTTCAACTTGGATGATCTGCAGGCAAAGGCCATCATTGAAATGCGTCTGGCTCAGCTCACCAACCTGTCACAGGAGAAACTGCGTCAGGAGTACGAAGATCTGTTGCAGAAGATCGCTTACTACAAACAGATTCTGAGCGATGACGAGTTGTGCAAGAAAGTGATTGTAGACGAACTCGTTGAGGTAAAAGAGCAGTATGGTGACGAGCGCCGTTCTGAAATCGTTTATTCAAGCGAGGAGTTCAATCCGGAAGATTTCTATGCTGATGATGAGATGGTCATTACGATCAGCCATTTGGGATATATCAAGCGTACGCCGCTCGCCGAGTTTAAGGCTCAGGCCCGTGGTGGAGTGGGCAGCAAGGGCAGCAGTACCCGTGACGCCGACTTTGTAGAGTATATTTATCCGGCTACCATGCACAACACCATGCTGTTCTTTACTCAGAAAGGACGTTGCTTCTGGCTTAAGGTTTATGATATTCCTGAGGGAGCAAAGAATTCCAAGGGACGTGCTATCCAGAATATGCTGAACATCGATTCGGACGATGCCATCAATGCTTGTCTGCGAATCAAGAACCTGTCCGATCCGGAGTTCTGCGCCCGTCACTTTGTGGTGTTCTGTACCAAGAACGGTATCATCAAGAAGACTTGTCTGACAGAATACTCCCGTCCGCGTGTGAATGGTGTGAACGCCATTACCATCCGCGAGGATGACCGTGTTATCGGAGTACGTCTGACCAACGGTGAGAATGAGATCATTATCGCCAACAAGAACGGTCGTGCCATCCGTTTCAATGAGTCTGCCGTAAGATGTATGGGCCGTACGGCTACCGGTGTGAAGGGAATGACTCTGGATGAAGACGGAAGCGATGAGGTAGTAGGAATGGTTTGCGTAAACGATCCGAAGACCGAAACCATTATGGTAGTCAGCGAACAGGGTTACGGTAAGCGTTCCGATATTGAAGACTATCGTGTCACCAACCGTGGTGCCAAGGGTGTGAAGACACTGAACATCACCGACAAGACCGGCAAGCTGGTGGCTATTAAGGTGGTTACCGACGAGAATGATCTGATGATCATCAACAAGAGCGGTATTACCATCCGCCTGAAAGTGGCCGATGTCCGCATTATGGGACGGGCAACACAGGGAGTGCGTCTGATTAATCTGGAGAAACGCAACGATCAGATCAGCAGCGTATGTAAGGTGCAGACCGAAGAGGAAGAAATCGTGTCTGAAGAAGAACAGACAGATGTTACGGTTGCAGATGAAAATCCGATTGTAATGGAAGAGACTGGAAATGAAACACAAGCACAGGCTTCTCTTTTCGACGGATTGGAAGAAAACGATAATGACAACTAATTAATTATATATTAAAAACATTGTGTTTATGAAGAAAATTTTATGTTCAATTGCCTTGGTTCTGGCTGCTTCAACAGCTTTTGGTCAGGATAAGTTGATCCGTAAGGCACAGAGTTTGATTGATGAAAATAAATTGGACGAGGCACAGACTGTTTTGACTGAGGCGCTGACCAGTGGAAAGACCAAGAAAATGGCTTTGGCATGGGATGTTCAGGGTGATATTTATCAGCGTGTGTTTGCAACGGAGCTGAATAAGGCTGCTGCCAGCCAGCCGCTTGACACCATGAAGTTTGCCAAGAATCTCTACGCATGTATCGATGCTTATGAGAAGTGCAATGAATTGGATGAGGATAAAGAGTTCTATCAGAAAAACAAGGGCAACGCCATGAAGTTCCGTACATTCTATATGTACTGCGGACAGTTCTTCTTCAACAACAAACAGTATAGCGATGCTTATACCGCTTATGACAAATGGTTGAGCTACCCTCAGACTGTAAAGCTGGTGGAGAATGAGCCGAAGGTATTGAAAGATTCTGTATTTGATGAAAATCAGATCGCTTATTACGCTTGTCTGGCAGCTTACAACGACAAGAACTATCAGAATGTAGAGAAGTATATCAATCAGGCATTGAAGTATGACAAGGAGCTGGAAACTGTCCGTCAGTTGCGTCTGACTACTTATCTGGAGCAGGGAGATACCGCAAATTGGGTCAAGACTTCCAAGGAATTTGCCTTAAGTGGTGTTCAGGCTGAGGTGGTTGCCCAAAATCTGTTGGCTTATTATCTGGACAAGAAAGACGAAGCGTCTGCTTTGGCTTTTGCCGATGAACTTCTGGCAAAGGATCCGAACAGCAAGATCGGAAACTATTCCAAGGGTGTTGTGCTCTTCGGACAGAACAAGTACACAGAGGCCGTTACTTATTTTGTAAAGACCACAGAGATCGATCCTACGTTCTCCGACGCATTCTATAATGCTGGTGTGTGCTATTGCAACGAAGGTTATGCCCTTAACGAAACACTTTCCAAGAAGAAGCTGACCGTAGCTCAGAACAACGAAGAGATCAAGAAAGTAAAGGCTTATTATGAGAAGGCTCTTCCTTTCTTCCTGAAGGTGAAAGAACTGGAGCCTGACAATGTAAACCGTTGGGCCAGCCGTTTAAGCACAGTTTATTACATTATGGGCGACAAGGCCAAGCAGAAGGAAATGGACGATCTTCTGGGTCTGTAATCAACGTATTTGCTTCGAACGCAACAATTTTTGTAATCAAAATAGGGTGGTGTGCTTGGAACACACCACCTTTTCTGTTAGAAAACCAATGAAGAGAAAATATGCTTTAGGTGTCTTGCTGCTTTTAGCCTGTTCGGTTGTCAGTGGTGGAAACATATTGAAGGAAGCCAAAGAAGCCATTAAAACCGGATCCAATCTGGAGCAGACGGAAACCAAATTATTAGAGGCAGTCAAGACGGAAAAGAATATATACAGGCGTCTGGACTACTATTATTATGCTGCTTTGATGAATCGTAAAATCAACGATATGGAGAACGAAAAGCTGTATCTCAAGCAAAGCTATGATACGGTCAAATTTTTCAATAGTATCTATGCCATGTTTCAGCACATGGAGCGTTACGATTCGATAGCCGACAGTTTGTCTTCTGAGAAAAAGAAAAGGAAATACCGGGAAAAAGCCTGTGATCTGCTTCGGAGTTATCAGACCAATCTGCTGAATGGCGGAAAGTTCTATTTCATGAAGAACGATTTTGCCAAAGCATATGATTTCTTCGACAGTTATCTCCTTGCCAACGAGAAAGATTTCTTTAAGAAAAACGGACCCCTCCAGGATTCCCTGATCTGGAAAGTTGCCCGTTGGAGCACTTTATGCGGTTACAAACTGAACGAACCGCAAAAAGTTCTCAGTTATTCATCACTGGCTTTGCAAGATACGATCTTGCGTCATTTTATCTACGAATATCAGGCAAAGGCATATCTTGCCTTGGGTGATACCGCCAATTGGCTGGCTACCTTGAAATCCGGATTGATGTACGATCCCGACTATTCGTTTTTCTTTGCCAGTCTGACCGATTATCTGAATGCGAATCATCGCTATGAGCAGGCTTTGAGCCTGACCGATACCATGCTGACCATCCGTTCGAAGAGTCCTTTCTTCTGGTATGCCAGAAGTCTGGTATTGCTGAACCTGCAACGTTATCAGGAATGTATCTCTTCGGCCGACAGTGCCATTGCCTATGATTCCATTTACATGTATGCCTATTATAATAAGGGGCTTGCCTTTTGTAATCTGGCGGTTCAGATGAGCGATTCGGCTGCGGCCTATATTGCCAGTGACGAATATGAGAATCTGCGTCAGAAATCCGTTGCGTATTATGCGCAGGCTCTTCGTCCGATGGAGATTGTCCGTGTACTGGCGCCGAAGGATACCTTGCGTTGGGCACAGCCTCTGTACCGCATTTACTTGAACCTCAATATGGGTGCTCAGTTTGCGCGTATCGAGCAGATTCTGAAAACCTTTAAAAGCAATAAATAAGAAAGTGAGTGTTTCATTATTGATGGCTCCGTTACAGGGATTTACCGAGGCGGCTGTACGCAATGCGTTTGACCGTTGTTTTGGTGGGATCTCTGAATATTATACACCGTTTATCCGACTGGAGAAAGGAGCTTTTCGGAATAAGGATCTGAAAGATGCGGACCCGGCCAACAATTGTGTCGCGCATCTCATTCCTCAGATTATAGCGGCAGACGCGAGCGAGGCGTGTATGCTTGTGGAGCGCCTGGCGGGATGGGGCTACCGTTGCATAGACATCAATATGAGTTGTCCTTTTCCTCCTATGGTTCATAAAGGGCGTGGGGCCGGTATTCTGGCTCATCCGGAAAAGGTGGCGCAGGTTTTATCCGTAGCCGAGCGTTTTCCCGAGATCCGGTTTTCGGTCAAGTTACGCTTGGGGTGGGCCTCATCCGATGAGGTGTTTGCCTTATTGGATCTTTTGAATGCCGTTTCCTTGCGGCAGATAACCCTGCATCCCCGTTTGGGTGTGCAGCAGTACAAGGGGATCTGCTCCGATGAGTCCTTTTCGCGTTTTTATGAGCTTTGTGTAAATCCGCTGGTGTATAATGGGGATGTCCGCAGTGTTTCCGGACTGACAGCGCTGATCGAGAAATATCCCCGTTTAAAGGGAGTCATGATCGGGCGTGGGCTTTTGGCGGCTCCTTGGCTGGCTGCCGAATATCAGGATGGAAAATCCTGGACCGGAGAACAGAAGCGCCGTGCATTCCGTGAATTTCATCAGAATCTGTTGTCTGCCTATTCTGAAAAGATTGAAGGAGGAGAGCAGCAGCTTCTCGGAAAGATGAAGTCGTTTTGGGAATACCTGCTGGTCAATGAGGAGCGGAAAAAGTGGAAAAAAGTCCGCAAGTCAGCTTCTCTGTCAGATTATTGCCGTGCTGTGGATGATTTGGCCGCTTCGTTATAGTTTCCTTCTTGTTGCAGCATGATACAATAAAGGCGTCGTTACCGTTTGTGGGGGTAACGACGCCTTTATTGTTTTTTTCGGAATATGATATTTATTCTTCTATGAATCAAGACGGCTGTTCCGGATAACATAGGCGTAATATTCTTTAGGATCCAGCGCTTCGGGAAACAGGTTTCCGAGCACCATTTTGGTTCCCTCGGGATTGGTGGTACAGGCGCGTTCCAGATATTTCAGATATTGCACTTCATCTTTTGCGTGATAATAGCAGTAAGCCATGTATGGGGTACAGTTCATTTCCGTCTGCGGTCCGCAAAATTCCAGCAGTTCGTAGAAATTCTCCAGAGCATCGGCATAGAAGCCGTTTTCAAAGAGAGAAACGGCAATCAGAAAATAAGCCCGCTCACGGTCTGTGCTTTCTTCTTTTGCCTCCTGAAAACAATTCATGGCTTCTTCGGTAAATCCGTTTTCCAGAAATATATGTCCTTTCAGAACATTGTAATCAAAGCCTTCCGGATCATAATTCTGTGCCCGATCCAGATAGAGCAGCGCTTTCTGGAATTTGCCGGTCTTGCTGTATGAAAAAGACAATTGCAGATAGATCTGAAGCTGTTCCGGTGAGCAGTCGTTGGAAAACTCCTCCGCGGCTTCCAGCCGGGAGCATGCATCCTCATATCTTTCCATCTGGTTCAGGCAGAGCCCGTCAAAGAGATACGGGTATTCGTCTGATTTTGGAAACTCGTCAATATATTGAGAGTAAAGCTGATGCGCTTTCTCAAAGTTTCCCAGATGATACAAGCTGTTGGCTTTGGCAAAGAGCGCTTCCGGATTTCCTTTTTCTTTGATTGCCAGAGAGAATTCTGCGGCTTCTATGGCCTTGTCATATATTTCCCGCATGAAATAAGTGTCGGCCAGCATATTCCACGATTTCAGCGAATAAGGGTTTTCATCCAGAATCTTTTCCAGCAGTTCGGTCGCTTCTTCAAATTTCTCTTGTGTGGCATAAATTTCAGCCTTGAGAAACATCAGTTTCAGGCTGGGGCCGGAAATCTTTTCTGCTTCGGCAGTCCATTCCAGTGCCTTGTCGTAATAGGCGTAATCTTCCAGAATACAGGCACAGTCATACAGATAGGCAAGCAGGTCTTTCCGGTCGTCGGAGAAGCATTCCTTCCGGTCGGTCAGATACTGTAGCGCTTCGGCGATATGCTGTTTCCGGATAAGCAGTTCGGCATGCAGGAAGATGACTTCGCGGTCATTCTGGTCCTGTATGCTGTCGCAGATGGCCTGCGCCTGGGAAAGTTTTCCCGAGAACATGTGCTGGCGTGCCTTGAAAATCAGCGGGTCAATGCTGTCCGGATGAAGTGTCAGCGCATAGTCAATGCAGGCGTAGGCCTTTTCCGTTTCTCCGTGGGAAAGGTAATATTCGGCAATGTCCGTCAGCTCATCCCCTTCCAGATAAGCTGACGGACCGCCAGAAAGCATGGCTTCGTAACGAGCCAGATTTTCTTTAAAGTCTTCTTCTTCGAAAAAAGAGAAATCCTCTTCCCTCATATATTATTTGTTGATTTTATTCCAAGTGTCTTTAAGACCTACCGTGCGGTTAAAGATCATGTGTTCCGGAGTTGAGTCCTTATCCATGGTGAAGTAACCGATGCGCTGGAACTGCAGATAATCCAACGGTTTGGCTTCGCTGAGGTATTTTTCAACGTAGCATTCTGTCAGCACTTTGAGTGAATCCGGGTTCATCATCTGCTTCATTGCATCCAGTGCGGAGCAGTTTTGTGCCTCGCGGATATTGGCCAGTTCGTCGCGTGGGTTTTCACACTTCCAAAGGCGGTCGTACAGGCGTACTTCCGCTTTCAGGCAGTGATTGCAGCTCACCCAGTGCAGAGTGCCCTTTACTTTTCTGTTGCTGTTGATCATGCCGCTCTTGGTTGTCGGATCATATTCGGCATAAACCTCGACAATGTTTCCGTTTTCGTCTTTCTTGCAACCGGTACATTTCACGATATATGCGCTCTTGAGGCGTACTTCCTGTCCCGGAGTCATACGGAAATATTTCTTCGGAGCATCCTCCATGAAGTCTTCACGCTCCATCCACAGTTCACGGCTGAATTCGATCATGTGGGTGCCTGAATTCGGATCTTCCGGATTGTTTACTGCTTCCAGTTCCTCAACCTGACTTTCCGGATAGTTGGTGATGATGAGTTTTACCGGATTGATAACGGCCGATACACGTGTTGCCCGGCTGTTGAGATCTTCGCGTACGGCGCTTTCCAGCAGGGCGAAGTCATTCAGCGCGTCATATGTGGTGTAACCGATCTTGTTCACAAAGTTGCGGATAGACTCCGGTGAGTAACCGCGGCGACGGAATCCGCACAGGGTCGGCATACGGGGATCGTCCCATCCGTTTACCAGTCCGTTCTGAACCATAATCAGCAGGTTACGCTTGCTCATCAGGGTATAGTTCAGGTTCAGTTTGTTGAACTCATACTGGCGTGGGCGGTGGTCGTCCAGATCCTCACCCTCTTTCAACCAGTCGATGAACAGGTTGTAAAGCGGACGGTGTACCACGAATTCCAGAGTACAGAGAGAATGTGTTACTCCCTCAAAGAAGTCACTTTGTCCGTGGGCAAAGTCATACATCGGGTAAGCTTTCCACTTGGAGCCGGTGCGATGATGCTCCTTATTGAGGATACGGTAGATGATCGGATCGCGGAAGTGCATGTTCGGATTGGCCATATCAATCTTGGCACGCAATACCATAGAGCCTTCCTCCAGTTCGCCAGTGTTCATTTTTTCAAAGAGTGCCAGACTCTCTTCGATCGGACGGTCGCGGAAAGGACTGTTGGTACCCGGTTGGGTAGGGGTTCCTTTCTGTGCGGCAATCTGCTCGGCGGTCTGTTCGTCGATATATGCTTTTCCTTCCTTGATCAGGCGTACGGCAAAGTCCCACAGCTGCTGGAAATAGTCAGAGGCATAATATTCGTTGCCCCAGTCAAATCCCAGCCATTTGATGTCTTCCTTAATGGCCTCTACGTATTCTACATCTTCTTTGGTGGGGTTTGTATCGTCAAAGCGGAGGTTACATACGCCTCCATATTTCTGTGCGATACCGAAGTCCATGCAGATGGCTTTGGCGTGTCCTATATGCAGATAGCCGTTGGGCTCAGGCGGGAATCGGGTTTGCAGTCTGCCGTCATTCTTACCTGCAGCCAGATCGGCTGTTACGATCTCTTCAACAAAGTTCAAACTCTTTTTTTCTGATGTTTCTGTTGTCATATTCATCTAAATACTATAATTCTAATTGCAAAATTAGTAAACTTTCTCAAAATAGAATCAACATGCTCTGTAAATTTAATATAGGTACGGGAGAATGTTCCGCTTTTTCTGTCTGCCGGAATTGTTTCCTGAGGAGTGGGTGGAGACAGGGGGCTAGCTTGTCGTTTGCCGGGGAAGTCCAATAAAAGGATTTTTGCAAATATGTTATCAAACATAAAAATAAGTTTGGAAGTTTCAAAACAAAGCCCGATATTTGCAACTGTTATCCTGAAAACAATCTTTTTACCTTAAACGAAACTAATACCTAATTAGTATGGAAGGGCTTGTCGTGAGACAAGCCCTTCCTGCATATATGGCTTTGCTGTTTTCTGTTTCCGGGAATTAAAAACGGTCTTTCCATAATTTGTTCAGGTGGTCTTTCAGCTTTTGTTCCTGGGCATTGGGCTGCGGTTGCCAGATGCGAGTGTCTTGCAACTCATCCGGCAGGAACTGCTGTTCTACGAAATGGTTCTCGTAGTCGTGCGCATATTTATAGTTTTCTCCGTATCCCAATTCCTTCATCAGTTTGGTAGGAGCATTGCGCAGGTGCAGCGGAACGGGCAGGTTTCCGGTCTGCCGGAGCAGTTCCAGAGCCTGGTTAATGGCCTTGTAGCTGGAATTGCTTTTTGGGCTGGAAGCCAGATATACCGTGGCCTCGGCCAGTGGAATACGCCCTTCGGGCCATCCTATTTTCATGACCGCGTCGAATGCGGCATTGGCCAGCAGCAGAGCGTTGGGATTGGCCAGACCGATGTCTTCGCTGGCGGAGATGACCAGGCGACGGGCTATGAAAGCCGGATCTTCGCCTCCTTCGATCATTCTGGCCAGCCAATAGATCGCCGCGTCGGGGTCGCTGCCGCGGATACTTTTGATAAAGGCCGATACGATGTCGTAGTGTATTTCCCCTTCCTTGTCATAAGCCATCGGGTTCTCCTGAATGCGTTCCGAAACCAACTGGTCGGTGATCACGGTTTCCTCGTCGTTGCTTGACGAAGTGACCAGTTCCAGAATATTCAGCAGCTTGCGGGCGTCGCCGCCGCTGTATCGCAGCATCAGGTTGGTTTCTTTCAGGGTAATTTTCTTTTCCCTCAGAACCACATCCTTTTGAACGGCCTGTTGGAGCAGTGCCAGCAGGTCTTCTTTGTCGAGCGACTTCAAGACATACAGCTGGCATCGCGACAATAGCGGACGGATAACCTCGAATGACGGGTTTTCTGTCGTGGCGCCAATCAGGGTGATGACTCCCTGTTCTACGGCTCCCAACAGAGAATCCTGCTGCGACTTGCTGAAACGGTGAATTTCGTCGATGAACAGAATCGGACTGTTCATGGAAAAGAACCGGTTGTTTTTAGCCTTCTCGATGACTTCGCGCACGTCTTTCACTCCGCTGGTTACGGCGCTTAGGGTATAAAACGGAGTTTCAAGTTTGTTGGCGATAATCTGTGCCAGGGTTGTTTTACCCACACCCGGAGGTCCCCATAAGATAAATGAAGAGATCTTTCCCGAGTCGATCATTTTCCGCAATACCGCTCCGGGTCCCACCAGATGTTTCTGTCCGATATATTCGTCCAGAGTTTTGGGGCGCATTCTTTCTGCTAAAGGTATATTCATTGTTCTTGTTCCGTTTAAATAAATAATGGCTGTGAAACACAGCATACAAAGTTACATAATTAAATTCAAACCTCAGGATGCCTGGTCTTGAAAACTTTTTCAAAACAGACTCTCCCGTTTTCATCCTATTTTTGGTATCTTTGTGCCGTACTTATAGAAAAAAGATGATATCCATATTAATACCTACCTGTAATTATCCCTGCCGGAAACTGGTAGACAGCCTGCTGCAGCAATGCGAGCGCTTGCGCGCGTCCGTTCCAGCCTTTGCCTATGAGATTCTTGTGGCAGACGACGCGTCTACGCTTCCCGAGGTCTTGCGTGAAAATGAAACGATAGGGCTGTTGGATTGCTGCCGTTATCTGCCTTTGACCGAAAATATCGGCAGGGCACGTATCCGCAACTATCTGGCCGACCAGTCGCGTTATGAAGCGTTGCTGTTTCTGGACAGTGATGCCGAAGTGGCCGACGATCATTTTCTGGAGAAATATCTGGACGCATGGCATACCACAGGGGCCGAGGTGATTTGCGGAGGGGTGGCCAATATACCGGCTTTGAATGATCCGGCCTGTTCGTTGCGTTATTATTACGAAGAGAGTGTCGGCAAGCGGCGTCTGGCTGCCGAACGTATGAAGCATCCATGCGCGCGTTTCAGCACATTCAATTTCCTGATACTCCGAACACTGTTCCTGTCAATCCGTTTCAATGAAAACTGTGTGCATTACGGTTATGAGGATGTGTTTTTCGGAATGGAAATCGAACGTTGCGGAGCGCATATTCTTCATATAGACAATGCGCTGATCCATGCCGGAGTGGAGCGCAACGAGGTTTTTCTGGCCAAGACCGAAACGGCATTGCGCACGTTGCATTACATGGGGCCTGATTTGCAGGCTTATGTCACGGTATCGCGCACGGCTATGCGTTTGAAACGCCTGCATCTTCTGTTCCTGTTTGCTTTACTGCATCGCCTTTTCGCTCCGTTCATCCGACACAATCTTATGGGAAAGAGTCCTTCCATATTCCTGTTCAATGTGTATAAGTTGGGTTATTATGCCACCTTGGAATCTTCCCGTTGAAACGATTATAAAAATACGCCGTTTCTGTATCTCCCTGGGGAAATAACAGAAACGGCGTATTTTTTTCTGAATATCCGGGCAACAGCCCTTTATCTTATTCGATAATGATTTCCACTTCTGCCTCGTAGGTTTCGCCCGGCTGCAAAAGGGTAGTCATTTCCCTGTCGGCCAGTACACTGGTTTCCTGTTCCTTGCGGCAACAGCCGAACCAGGGTTCTATACAGACAAAAGGAGCGTTCTTGCCCGTTGGTGACCAGTATGCCATGGCTTTTGCATTCGCCTTTACGGTGAGTACCGGTTTGCGGTCTTTGTCGTATAAGGAGGTACGGTTGATGATGCCTCTGGTTTCGAGAATGGTGTCGCAGACGAATGTGTCCTTTTTCAGCGGAAGCATTCCTTTTTCATCCAGTTCGAAAAGCAGAATATTGTCTGTATAATGTCCGTTCGGATTAATTTCATGGGAATGCAGTTCTTCTATACTGTTGAACGACAGATATCCGTGTACGGAGTCTTCTTCCTTGAAGTTGGGCAGGAAAAAGGCCGGATGCGCGCCGATCTGGAACGGCATGACCTCTTCGTTTCCGGTATTCCGGACACGGAACTTCTGAATCACTTTGTTACGGCTTAACTGAAAAATGATTTCCAGGCGGAAGTGGTAAGGAAAAACCTTTTGGGTGTTTTCATTGTCGTGAGCCACAAATTCCAGAATACGGTCTCCTTCGGTGCAGGTGAATGTCAGCTCCGATACAAAACCATGCTTGCGGATCGGATAGGTTTCGCCTTTGCAGACTATTCCTTCCTGACCGGGATTGCCTATTATGGGAAACAGGTTGGGAGCGTGTTTTCCCCAATACTTCGGGTCGGCATTCCATATGTATTCCCGATTGCCTGCCACTTTACGCAGGCTTTGTATTTCGGCACCTGATTCTGAAACCTCAAGCTCCAATATTCCATTAGACAGTGTTCTCATCTTTCACGGTTAAAAAATAGGTTATACATCATGTTCACGATGACAAATTTATGAAAATACTTTCTTTATTTGAAGCTTTTCTGAATAAAATTTATTAAGTTTGTCGCTGAGAAATGATAACTTTTAAAAAAATACGAATGAAAAGTGATATAGAAATTGCCCGCGAATGTAAGTTGGCACCCATTACGGAAATCGCAGCCAAACTGAATATTCCGGAAAGCGAACTGGAGCAGTATGGAAAATATGTGGCCAAGGTGCCTGAGAAACTGATCGATGACGAAAAAGTGAAGCAGAGCAATCTGATTCTGGTTACCGCCATTACTCCGACCAAGGCCGGAATCGGCAAGACTACCGTTTCTATCGGTCTGGCTCTGGGACTGAACAAAATCAACAAGAAAGCTGTGGTAGCTTTGCGTGAGCCGTCATTGGGTCCGTGCTTCGGAATGAAGGGAGGAGCTGCCGGAGGCGGATATGCGCAGGTGCTTCCGATGGATAAGATCAACTTGCATTTTACCGGTGATTTTCATGCCATTACATCGGCCCATAATATGATCTCCGCTTTGCTGGACAATTATATCTATCAGCACAAGGACGAAGGCTTTGCCATGAAGGAGATTCTGTGGAAGCGCGTGCTTGATGTGAATGACCGCAACTTGCGTTATATTGTTACCGGTCTGGGCGCCAAGACTAACGGCGTGACCATGGAGAGCGGTTTTGATATTACTCCGGCTTCGGAAATCATGGCTATTCTTTGTCTGGCACAAGACGAGCAGGATCTGCGTCGCCGCATCGAGAATATTCTGCTCGGTACAACCATCGACAACAAACCTTTCCGTGTAAAGGATATGGGAGTGGCCGGAGCCATTTGCGTGCTGCTGAAAGACGCCTTGCATCCGAATCTGGTGCAGACCACGGAAAATACACCGGCTTTTGTACACGGCGGTCCGTTTGCCAATATCGCTCACGGATGTAACTCCGTACTGGCAACCCGTCTGGCCATGACATATGGTGACTATGTCATTACTGAGGGAGGATTCGGTGCCGATCTCGGTGCGGAGAAATTCTATAACATCAAATGCCGTAAGGCCGGAATCGCTCCGAAACTGACTGTGCTTGTAGCTACCACTCAGGGACTGAAGATGCACGGAGGTGTGGATCTGGCTCTGATTAAGGAACCGAATATGGAAGGCTTGAAGAAGGGCCTCGATAATCTGGACAAGCATATTGCCAATATCCAGAGTTTCGGACAGACCGTAGTGGTTTGCTTCAACCGTTATGCTACCGATGCTGATGAAGAAATTGAATTCTGCCGTGCACACTGCGCCGAAATGGGTGTAGGCTTTGCGGTGAACAACGCCTTCGTAGAGGGTGGCGCCGGTGCCGTGGAACTGGCGGAACTGGTGGTGAAGACCATCGAAGAGAATCCTTCAGCTCCATTGAACTTTACTTACGATGACAATGATTCTGTTGAAGTGAAGGCTACCAAGCTGGCGCAGAAGATATATGGTGCCGACAAGGTGATCTTCTCGGCTGCTGCCAAGAAGATGCTGGCCAAGATCGAGGAGTTGGGCGTAGGTCATTATCCGATTTGTGTGGCCAAGACCCAGTATTCATTCTCTGCCGATGCCAAGGCTTACGGTGTACCTAAGAACTTCAGTATCAACATTAAGGACATTGTGCTGAACTGCGGTTCGGAAATGATTGTCCTGATTGCCGGAGAGATTATGCGTATGCCGGGTCTGCCTAAGTCGCCACAGGCTGAGCGCATTGATATTGTAAACGGTGAGATAGAAGGATTGTCTTGATTCTTATCGGATAAGATATTCGAAACGGAGCTGTGCCGGAGTTTGGGTACAGCTCCGTTTTGTTAAGAATCATTACTGGAAAGATCACACGGAAAAGAGGTTTTTGAAGGCCGGAAGAAATGTTCCCGAAGGTTCCTGAAAAACAACAGGAAAATTTCTGAAAAACTCCCTGTTGTTTTTGAAAAAACTTCCCGATGTTTTTTCTGCTTTTTCAATATGCTGATAGTCAGTATGTTGCATTCCTTTCTGTTTCTGTTCTGATTCCGGTGCTTCGTGTTTGATATTTTTACCATCTCTAACCGTCAACGAACATATTTATGTGCGATTCCTGTTTCCATCCGATTAGTCCACAGCCTTTGGCCGAAGAGCTGCCCCGACTGTTTACCTATCCTTTTCAGTATACGCCGCATCCCCTCATCAGGCAGGCGGCTGCTGACGTGCGCCGTTATCTGCAATCCTGCGTGGCGTGGCACGAAGAATTGCAGCGTGGAAAAATGTTTGGTGTACTGCTCGTGCGCAATCAGATGAATGAAGTCGGATTTCTGGCTGCTTTCTCGGGATTGTTGGGAGGCTCCAACCGTCAGCCATACTTTGTACCTCCAGTGTTTGATTTTCTCGATCCCCAAGGCTTCTTCAAGCAAGGTGAAGCACGGCTTACGGAAATGAACCGGCAGGTGACCATGCTGAAAAACCGTGAAGAATATCTTTCGGCACATAAGCAGTTGTCGGCAGTTATTGCCGAAGCTGAAGAAGAGTTGCTGCGCATGAAGGAAGAGTTCCGTCAGGCCCGGCTGCAACGCGAGCAGATGCGCCGTACGGCCACTCCCGATGAGGTGGAGCGGCTGAATCGGGAAAGCCAGTTCCAGAAAGCGGAACTCAAACGCCGGGAAAAAGCCTGGGCAGAGCGTATTGCCGGGTGCCGTGCGCTTGTAGAAGAACAGGACGCGGCCATTGCGGCACTGAAACAGAAGAGAAAGAACCTTTCCGAACAGCTTCAGCAGCAGATTTTCCGGAAGTTCACATTCCGTAATGCTTTGGGCGAGGAACAGAGTCTGCAACAGATATTCTGTGATGCCGGACGTGGGGAACCACCGGCCGGAGCAGGGGAGTGCGCCGCTCCCAAACTTTTGCAATATGCTTATCTGAACGGTTTGCAACCGCTGGCCATGGGAGAATTCTGGTGGGGAGAGTCGCCGCGCGGAGTGTTTCGTGAAGACGGCCGCTTTTATCCCTCATGTAGCAGCAAATGCAAACCCATTTTGGGCTTTATGCTTCAAGGGTTGGAGGTAGAGCCCGATCCCGTGGTTCGCGAGGCGTGCGGTCATCGGGAGGTGGAAGTCATTTATGAGGATGAATATGTTGTTGCGGTGTCGAAACCGGCAGGTATGTATTCTGCGCCCGGTAAGGATGAAGAGGTTCCTTCTGTATGGAGCTGGGCACAGAGCCGTTATCCCGACAGTGACAGCCCTTTGCTGGTTCACCGTCTGGACATGCACACTTCCGGTCTGTTGCTTATCGGAAAGACAAAAGAGGCGCATGCGGCTCTGCAACAGATGTTCGAGCGTCATCAGATCAGAAAGACTTATATCGCTGTGCTTGACGGTGTGGTCCGTCAGGACGAAGGCATGATCCGTTTGCCGTTGCGTCCGGATCTGGAACACCGGCCCATGCAGATGGTCGATCCGGTTTATGGCAAACCGGCTGTGACCCGTTATCGGGTGCTGAGCCGTGACGGGGAGACAACCCGTATCGCCTTTTTCCCACAGACCGGTCGCACCCACCAGCTTCGGGTGCATGCGGCTCATCCCGAAGGATTGGGATGCCCCATTCACGGAGACCAACTTTATGGCCGTCCGTCTGACCGCCTGTATCTTCATGCCGAGCAGGTGCAATTCGTGCATCCTGTTACCGGGCAACGCCTCACGCTCAAGGTGCCCGTTCCTTTTTAACCTATTTAAATTTTCGATAGATTAAGAATATATGTTGTATTCTTGATAATTATAAAAGGTTCGGTGGTGTTTCACTGAACGCGTTTGAGGCTGGTCTACATATTATCATTACGGTGATTATCCGATTGGTATTCTTTATCTGTAAAATGCGTGTTCATCTCATCTTCCAATGATGCATTTAGAATTTTTCCGATAAAGGAGCAAAAGTACTATCTTTATCAAACAAAGGTTTGCTGGTTTTTAAGTTGTTCGATAGCTTTCTTCTTAATACTCTAAAAAAACAGGGTTTTCTTTAATAAAAAAACTGTGTTAGCAAAGTTAATATTTTATTGCTGACACAGTTTAATTTATATTTTTAGAGGGAAACAGAATTCAGTTATAAACTTCTTCTTATATCTGAATTCTGTTTTCTTTTAATACTTATAGTGGTATTATTCTAATAGCTGACTTTTTTTGTGATTTGTTTGTTGCCGTGCAAAATATTAATGATATTAATTCCTTTATGTAAATGATGTGCCGGTATAACCAATGTATTGTTTTTACAAATTGTAGAGTAATGGACTTTTCCGTCTATTCCAATTACTGATAGTTTATCGTTTTTTTGTACTCCTTCTATTATAACTCTGTTACCTCGTTTTGTCGCCTTGATTATTCCAAGTGTATTATTTATTTTCCTTGTATCGTTACATGATGATATTTTAATTTGTCCGTTGTAATCTTCTGGCTCTATCTTTTCTTCGTCAGGAGTAACCATAATGGCATTTCTAAGAATTACATTGTAATTACCTTCAGGTAGATCGTCATTAACTTTAATTTTTATACTTACTATACAACCACTGTTATCTCTAAAAGTTGCATTACTAAGTGAATAAGCCATTAAAAAATATTCATTATTTGCTGTTTGTTTAAATGTTAGCTCATGGCTACTTTTCTTTCGAGATGACAAACTTATAGATTCTATATATTCATTTTCTTCATTATATTCTTTAACGATGTTAATTCCTTCGGGTAACTTAATATTGAATTGGAAAGAGCAAATACTTTTCTCATTTGACATATCTATATTCAATATATTGGTTTCGCCGGATATAAGTGTAAGTGGGGAGATGGTAAGTTGATTGTTACCAATGGGAGTTTCTCCGCTGCCGTCATTGTTTATCGTTATAGTAGTTATGGCATCTGGCAGATCAATACGAGGACCTTGTGAGCCGTTGATTAATGGTACTATATGAATATTATTCAATACAATATCATAACTACCAGCCATAGTGCTTGGTACATTGATGTTCATGGTTACAATATCCCCGTCTATTCCATTTAATGCTTGGTTTTTCATTGATAATACGACTATTGTGTATTTCCCATTTTCACGTTTGTTATAACTAATGTTGTGACTGCTAGATTTACGTGAAGTTAACTGAATATTTAGTATATTCTCGTTATCGTCATTAATAGAGTCGTTAATAGTGATTCCATTCGGTAATACTATATCAAATTGAAATGCTGTAACTTCAATGTTATTTTCTAATGCAATACTTAGTGTTTGCTTATTTTCTGCTTTTAATGTAGTTGTGGCTAAAGCTAATGCAACGTTTACGTCGCTGCTTTCTGTTTGGTTAGTAACATCTACACAGCTAGTATAGTTTGGTTGATCTATTCGATCCCCTAATTGATCATTAAATATTGGTACAAGATGAATGTTTGACATTCCTATCGTATATGAACCAGAGGGTAACGAGGGGCTAGCTGTTACGGAGATATTGACAATAGCACCATCGTTACCTTTGAAAGATTGATTGCTCATAGATAAAACAATGATTCTGTAAGTGTCATTATTCAGTTGTGTACAACTTAACAGATGTTTATTCATTTTACGATCAGTAAGACTGATGTCTGGCACTATTTCGTCATCATTTATAGCTCTATTTACAAAAATGCCGTCAGGGATTTTTATATCAAATTGAAAACTAGTTACTTCATCCGTATTTGCTAACGATATACTAATTGTTTGTTGAATACCTACATTTAAGTTTGTGCTTTGGATGTAGAATGCATTATCTGCTTTGGCGATATTTATGCCAATTATAGCTAATAACGAAAGATATAAAATTCTTCTTAAAACAAGTTCCATAATTCTATTTATTGTTCGTTCATTATAAAAATAATAGTTTCAACAGCATCGTCTATTAAGATTCTTCCATCGTTGTTTATATCTGCATTTTCTGCATTGAATGAAGAAGACGGTTTTCCAAGAATATAGTTGACAATAGAAACTACATCAACTGTATTTATAGAACCATCATTATTGGCATCACCCAAAATTACAGTTGGTTTTTCTATTGTTTCCTTTGCAAATACTTTTACTATAGAGGAAGGAACTTTTCCATATTCTGCGCCAAAGACAACAGCCTTTGTACCTTCTTCCATCTGTCCTAAAACGATTTCCCATTTTCCATCTTCTATAGGAGATTGGTATAATACATTGTTAATAATAACATAAATAGTACCGTTTGTATATGATGCTTCTCCTTTTATAACACTTTTGCTTTTTACTTCAAATGATGAAACAATAGGAGCAGACGATTGATTCTTTAAGACAGGGAATTCGTTATAGGATGATAAATCTGACCAAACATTGGTAAAATCCCATCCTAAACCTTCATATGTTGCATCTTTTTGTAACATACGTTCTCCCATGGACGTTCCATTGTTGTCGTTATCTTCAACTTCATCTACTACTTCATTTTGTAAAAGCATTATAGTTGATGCTAAAGCATAATTGTTTTTAGAAGATACAGATGAACATATTCTATAATCTCCACGTATAGAATCTGCTGCACATACATTTGATGACATTGTATATACACCTGTAATGCTCGGGCTACCCCACGAACCGGGTTGCCATGCATGTGCTGATGCGAATCCAGCAATTCCATTGGTATTCTCATTCCCCTTTATATTACCTTTTACGTAAGTTCGTTCACATACTAAATCTGGACGGCCGCAATCATATTTTGAAATCCAAGAGTAGCCTGTTTCACTATGTCCAAGAATACCGCCAATCATTGATGTTCCAGTTATATCACCAATTGAATAACTGTCGCGAATGTAAAGACCAGGGCTTGCATATCCTATCATAGAACCACAAATTCCTCCAATTTTTGATATGCCAGTAATATTAGCTGAATTGTGGCATTTTTCTATTGTTAATGAACCTGCATGGCCACTGCAATAATTATAACCCATAATACTACCGACACAATTATTACCTCGAATTATTCCTCCTATTACATAACAGTTGTTTATTAATAATGAACCAGGGCCTGATTCGTCATATCTACTACTGGCATAACGTTGTCCTAATATTGCAGCAACATTGTCATTACCCTGTATTTGAGGATTAATAATGATAAGGTTTGATATTGTTGCTGACTCTGCGTAACCAAATAAGCCGATGTCATTAGATGTTTCTCGAGAAATACGTAAATTTAGGATACACTTGTTGTTACCATCAAATGATCCAGTAAAAGGGGAAGAAGATGTACCTATTGGAGACCAACCATATTGAGGACTGTTTTCTTCAATCCAGTTTCTCATATCAATATCATTCATCAATTTGTAGTAAGCAGAAAGCTCATTCCTCATTTCAAATAATTCATCACAATTTGTAATTAAGTAAGGGTTCCTTTCTGTTCCTGCACCAGCACCGCTGAATGCATAAAAATCCAAACTAATCAATGTTAATGTTCCTAATAATAATGTTCTCATATTCTCTGTTTTGTTTAATTTTAAATTCTTTTTATTCCATAACTAACCTCAAGCCTAATGTAGTGAAACAGCTACTTGCTGCAGCATAGCTTCTCACACTTATTCTGCATTCGGTTGCTGCATCGTTGTATCCACCTCCTCTGATGACGTGTCCAGGACCTGATAGCGCACCTGTTGGATTAATCTGAGAAGACATGGAATAATTACCATACCAATCTGAGCACCATTCCCATACGTTTCCGCTCATGTCGTAAATATTAATTTCGTTGCCTACTTTTTGTGCTGTTGGATAAGTTTTGTTATTTGTATTACCATTGTACCAAGCAACAGAAGTAACTGTAGCACTTCCACTATATTTATATCCATTTGAATTTATTCCTCCTCGTGCAGCAAACTCCCATTCTGCTTCAGTGGGAAAACGGAATTTTTTACCAGTTAATGTACTTAATTTCTTTATAAACTCTTCGCATTGTGAATAGGTTACATTATAGACAGGATTATCGTCTCCTCTACCGTAAGTACTACTGATATTGGGATATGTTCCCATGACAACATACCATAATTGTTGTGTAACTTCTGTCTTGCCTATATAATAAGAAGATAAAGTTACATTGTGCGTAGGTTTTTCATTGGCATCTGCGTCTTTGTCATAATTTGATTGCGATAAGAAACTATTTTGAGCTCCCATAATGAATGTCCCGCCATCAACCTTTGCCATATCAAATGCAACCGAGCCATAGGATGTTTCTACGGTAATTGTCGTGTATGGATTAACAATGTTTTTGGTCGTGATAAATGTTGTTTCTTTACTATATGTAGTACCTTTCTCGTTTGTTGCATATGCTTTAACATAATATTGGGTTTCTGGTTGGAGGCCTTGAATCTTTGATTTAAGAGATATATTTTTGCCACATGAAACCTTTTTGTCATCAAGAGTAGGATTGGGATTTAACGAATAAACGAAACCTGCATCGATTAATGTACCATTACCTAGTGATGGTATGCTAGCTTCAAGCTCAACATATGTATTGTTGATTGTTCCTATAGTTATGTTTGATATTCTAGGAACTGTTATCTCTTGAGTCTTAAATGTTATGTTATTACTGTATCCTATGCCAATGTCGTTTATAGCATATGCTCTCACATGGTATTCTGTATTTTCAGTAAGATCTGTGACTGTTTTTGTGAATTCAATATTACCTTTGCCATAACTGATTTTTGTATCGTCAGTAGTAGGATTTGCAGAAGTAGAATAGCAAAAACCACATTCATGTATTGTTCCATTTCCGTTATCTAAAAGCTTAGCACAGAATGTTGCCTTTCCTACACCAATGGATGAAACAGTTACATTTGAAATAAGTGGTAACGTTATTTTTGTCATTTCCCATCCATTATGCTTTTCTATTGTAGGTATCTCCATATATCCAGATTTTCCCTGATCCAATATTGGATGTTCACATTCTGTGCTAAAAGAAATATTGTCATATGCAAGAACTATTCTGCGTGAGGATGTAGAAAAAAAAGGATATATATATGGTGTATAACCATTATTTTCTACAACAAGATCGACAGAACTTCTATTTCCTTGTAACTCCCCAGAAGATATGTTGTATCTTTCGTAAAAGTTCAAACCAGATAAACGTATTTCTTTTTCCTTATCTCCATGAAACCTGATACGACCTGTTGTTGGGATTAAAGAGGCATTGAGTAACATAGCTTCTGAGTTCTTTGTATAAGTTGCTTTATCGTCCTTGTAGATAGCAGTCTGAGGTGATATTGAAATCTCATCTAAGTTATCTGAATAATTATGTTTTAAGTAAATTGCTTTACAAATTGAACTTGTTCCATTGTTTATTGTTCCATTATAATAGAGAGTCCACTCATCTTCAATTTTGTTATATATGGCTTTGCCATCAACTCTTTTTGAGTCAACAAGAAAGGATAGATAAATACATGTGTTGTCCTCCCACAAATTTGATTCTGTCGAGGTTCGTGTTTTACAAGTGTCGTTGTATGGCTGAATTTTTCCATTTAATAAGAGGCGACAGCGATGAATTTCATCAGGTTCTTCTAGTGGAGTATTTATTGTGTCACAGCCAATGAGTGTATAGCATACGCAACCAATGAGCGTATAATATATTATATTTGGGTTCCTATACATTTTCAGAACCTTTTTTTTATTTTGTCCAATTGATATCTTCATCGTATTCACTTTTTGATATATTAATACTTTTAGCTGTTGTTGAGAAAGCCACGTCATTACCGTAAAAAATTTCTCCGGCTGAGGTCTTAACATATGCGCGTACATGATATATTGTACTTTCATCTAATTCATTAAGAGTAGCACTAAATGAATTGGATATTGTATTTGCAACTATTACATTATTATTTATTGTTGGTGTAGATGTTTTCCCCCAGCAAAAACCTTTCTCTAAAATACTGTTACCACCGGTTGATACGATATTCCCGTGACATACGGCTGTTTTGTGAGTTATATTATTGATGGATTCTGTTGAGAGGGTAACATCAGCAAGTTCTGTTGTGAATACAATGTCTTTGCCGTATGATATTCCAACCTCATTTATTGCATACGCTCTTACGTGATAAATCGTATTGGGAGAAAGTTCTGTTAAAGTTGAGGTGTAAGCACCTGTAGAAGTTATTTCTCCTAATTGTGTTTTACTATCAGAAATTGTAGGATTTTCTATTTTGCCCCATACATGACCATATTGAGAAAGTTTACTTACATTGCCAATACTGATAATGTTTCCACAGACTAAAGCTTGTGATGAAGTAATTTTTGTAGTTGTTCCGGTTTCTACTTTAGCGATTTGTGGTACTCCTTTCGTTTGGAATTTCAATTGGTTGCTATAACTAACTCCTTCTTTATTTTCAGCATATGCTCTGACGTAATATGTTGTGTTCGTTTTCAATGATGTTGCATTGTATGTAAAATTCTTAGCTGTTTCTGTGTCGCCAAAATTGCAAGTGTTATCGCTACTTATTGTAGGTTGCTCTTGTTCAGACCAACAGAAACCATGTTTGCAGACTTGTGAGCTACCTACAGAAAATAAGCCTCCTTTAAATAGAGCACTATTGTATGTAATATTTTCTATAGTTTGCATAGAAACGGTTGGTTTCTCTTTTGAAGGGATATTCATACGTACAGGAATCTCAATTCGCTCTTCACCAATGGTTAGCGTTAGTTTGCCTTCATGGTTCATTTCGGAGAGTCCCGAACGGTTAATACTAACTGTTATAATCTCTGTTTTTGAAAATGTTCCACTCGTTTTGGATACTTGGATCCAAGAGTTTGATGGAGATATAGAGTATGTAATATTATTGTTTCCATTATTGGTAAGACTGAGTTGCATTGAGGTTATGATTGAACCAAAATCAAGTTCATCAGGAGATATATTAATTGTTATTCCTTGGACAATCATTTTAATATTAATGACAGCACTACCACCATCTGACGTAATTGTTAGGTTTTGAGAATAATTGCCTCTATTTAATCCTTTTCTGTCAACAGTTACCACAAGAGATGTTATATTGCCTGATTGAGTTGTTCCTGATGTGGGATTGCATGATAACCATGTTGCATCTTCACTGATTTGCCATGACAAGAGGGCGTTACCTTTATTAGAAATATCTAAAGATAATTTTGTAACTTCATTTCCGAAATCTAGTTCATTCTGAGATACAAAAAGTTTTCCTGATGATGGTGTTATTTGAAAATCAAGATTGGCATCTTTTCCAACTTCAACAAAAACACTTTTCTTATCTGAATTATATCCATTTTTACTGACAGATATAGAGTACTCTTGTGATTCAATGTT
Source organism: uncultured Paraprevotella sp. (assembly GCA_944321345.1). Classification (GTDB taxonomy): domain Bacteria; phylum Bacteroidota; class Bacteroidia; order Bacteroidales; family Bacteroidaceae; genus Paraprevotella. The sequence goes on along the minus strand of CALUKY010000007.1, from coordinate 41,044 downwards.
TCGAAACTCATATTTTCCATCAATACCAGTTGTGTATGCCTTTCCCAAGGGAGAGGTGGTAACGGAAACTCCAGATAAGAATTCACCAGTTCTAGCATCACTAACTATTCCAACTATATTTCCATTTATGTCAATAATATCTTTTGTGCATGACATTTGTAATGTACATAAAATAATATATAAAAAAATAATAGTTCGTTTCATAGTCTTAATTTTATTTTTTTGTAGTCTGATGATATGTATATTATTTTTATTGCATATAATTTTATGCTTAAAAATATTATTAGTGTATCTCTTATTGTTATTCTACTAAAATATTTGGCGATTACTTGGATTTTATATAGAATAAATAAGATCATATATTTCTTATTTGTTGCGTTTTTTATTATTAGGTAACTATTAGTAGACTTTAATGATTTTAAGTTGTTTTGTTTTATATGTAGGCATGCATTCTCCGATTCCTGCTCCAATATAGGTTGGATCGCAAATAACATATTTTTTATCGTTTGCCATCAAGAAGTCGCCTTTCACAGGTTCTTCAAAGTTCACGGCTGTAAATAAATGACCTGGTGCAAAAACCAATACAGTTTCAAGTCCTAGAAGTTTGTGTACCAGATAGCTGAAAAGAATGGATCTGTCTTCGCAATCACAATATGGATAATAAAAGATTTCTTCCTTAAAGAAAGGCTTTTCGTAGCCGAACTGCTCACCGTCAGTTTTATATTGGAATCCGGTTTGAATCCAATCAAGTAGCATTGCTGTTGCTGTTACTTTGTCTTTTCCGTTCAGAATCTGTACCAGTTTCGGAAGAACTTGCTTGCTGGTTTCCTTCTCAAAAGCTTGCCGGGAATGTAATGCCCATGGCGTTCCTGCCAGGATAGGCATCTGTTTATAGAAATCTATCAGATTCATGTTTGTAGAAACTGTAATCTTCATTTCCGGGTATTTTTGAGATTGAACAATGCGTTTTGGAGTAGATTGGAATCTCAAGTTTATTTTCTCAGAACTGTTGAAATCTATATAGTTTTCGGCTTTGTCCATATTCTTGTCATATGTATGGATTTGCACGCTGCTGCTTTTCACTTCCATAATATAATAGTCACGTTTGCGGATAGTGATGTATGGAGCTTGAGCGATTGGTAGATCTGATGCAATCATCAGGCGAAGGCTGTTTCCAGCCTTACATATTCTTGTATCATATCCCATTTGAATGAGTAATAGGTTTTGCAGGATAATCGCTTCATCAGTTTTTCCCTGCACTTTTTCTGAAATTTCTTTGGCAAAAAGATAACTGGCCCAGCCGTTGAAGCCTGCGTTATGTGCTGTAATGATACAGTCATTGAAGAAATCATCATGTTGAGGCTTGCACATTTGCTTCATGCAACGTCCTATTTCGCTCTCCGACAGATTTCGTAATTTTACTTTTTGATACTTATCCCATGCTATTGGATATTGGGTATTCAAGAATATGAAAGTTTGTTTCTTCTTGTATTCTATCGGATCATTTTTGACAGGTGGCAGATCAATGGGCGTTTTTTTGATGGGAGCCACCGGAATGGAAGATATTTTTTTTATTGGTATCTTTTCATCGTCGGGTATATCTAATCCTCCTTTGTAACGTATAGGGTCTTTAGGCTTGGGAGAGATGGGGCGTTCCAAACCTTTCATCGCCTGGAATGTACTCCAGCGTTTAGAGATATATTCAGCAAACTGCTGATTACGTTCTCTACGATACTCATTGAAATCCTTCATTCGTTTATCACGAAAGGCATTAAACTCCTGTTGCTTTTGCTTTCGATATTCTTCGAATTTATTTTGTGCCTGAGAAGGACAGACATTCAGAAGTAAAATTATAGAAAGTAATTTGTATTTCATATTTTCCGGATTTTAGAAATGAAATGTGTCAAGCATAGTGGAATATATTCCTCCTATCCCTGACACTTTTTCTTACACACTAATTTATTTCTTCTCAGAATTATAAATCATCTTGACTTCTTTCTGAGTGAGACTTCTATTATATAATCTGAAGTTGTCCAGTTTGAAACTGACATTTCCCTTTGAGTTATTACCTATTTGTAGCCTTATGGCAGTTGATTCAGAATATTTCCAACCTTGTTTGTCTGTTAAAACTCCATCAACATATAGGGAAAGAGCTTTTTCAGTTTCATTTTTACTCACGACAAATGCTATATGATGCCATGCGCCTTGTTGGATAGATGTATAATCATAACCGCTTAGGATAGAAACTCCATCATCTTTATAATCTTGATGTCGGGTATTAAATTGAAAGTTTCTGTTGTCTACTAATGCAACAAGATTAAGAGCACTTTTGTTGCCATAACTATTAAACGAAGCAATAATATTACCAGTAGTAAAGTCTTTTAACCAAAAACACATGGAATAACAAGTGCTGTCAGCTGTAGGATTGTATGGAATGTTAACAGATTGTTCTTTTATTCCATTAATGAAAAGAGCTTTGCCAATACCGTTGGGGGTATCTGAGATGAAGTTCGGGTTGTTAATTAATACTCCATCACATTTTTTAGGACTAGAGTCTTCAGCAGTTTCATTGTCGAAAGTGTATCGCATGACAAGGCCTCTGTTAGGGTCATCTTTATAACCTTCTTCTTTAGATTCAAAAAATGAACAGGACGCAAATATACAGCTAACGCCCAAAACACTTATGACAGAGTTAATAAAATTTATTTTCTTCATACTATTTTTATTTTTCGGAATAATATATTTCTTTTACTTCTTCTGCGGTCAGATTATTACCGTAAAAACGGATATTGTCTAAATACATGGAAGACACTCCACCTCCAAATTTGATACTATTTCCTCTAAAAGAACCATATGTATCAATCTTACCGGTGTCGGCTTTTACACCGTCAATGTATAGGTCTACATATCCATCGCTATTCATCGTAACGCAAACCATATGCCATCTTCCATCCTGAAGAGCTTTGGTCTTGTAAGAGAAATCTAGTTCATTTCTTCCTGAAGAAGATGATGTTCCTATGAATTGAAATACTCCAGTTTCCAATGCAACAAGAGCCGGACCATATATGTAGTCATCACCACTGGTAAATAATATTCCATTTCCTAGATCTTTTATCCAAAAAGATATGGAAAGTGCAGTACGATTTGCAAACGGCATATACGGTATGTTGGCATATTGTTCTTTAACCGCGTTCAAAAACAATGCTTTTCCATTTCCATTGGGCGTATTGTCTGTAAATGACGGATTATTATATAGCAGTCCATGCATTTCGTAGTCATAGGAATCGTTCATGGTTTCATCATCAAAGGTATAATATGCCAACAGATTGGCTTTGACTGCGATATCACCACTTGGAGTATTTCCATCACCAGATACTCCATCCTTCTTTTGAGCGGCAATCTGTACGGAAACAGAGCCTCCGGGAATATTTACATTTAAGAACGTCTGTAAATCAGTTGCTAGTTGCGAACGATCTAATTTAACAGAAACTTGAGTGGAATTTCCCATTGCAGTAGTTCCGCTTGAAGGAGAAACTTTAATACTTGGTTCCATTGGGTCTGAAATATTCCAAGTCAAATCGCCTGCAGTTCCGATGTTTTTAACGGTAAACTGTAACTCGTTATAATTGCTTCCAAAATCAAGTACAGCTGGAGATACGACAACTTTTTGGGCTACCTCCTGTGAGTTGATACTAATATTTACAGGATGTGAATCGTTACCAATATTAATCAGAAGCTGACAGGTTTGGTCTGAAGTGATTGCATCGCGATTAATTTCTACAGTGATTGTTTGCACACCTTTGGCAGAAACAGAGCCAGCAGCTGGAGATACGCTGATGTAAGATGGATAATTAGTAATGCTATACTGCAAACTGGAGTTTTCTTTGTTCTTGATAGAGAATGTCAGTTTGTTGGTCGATGGTCCGAAGCTGAGCATTTGGGGAGCGATTTCTACAGATTGTCCAGCAGGAGATAACTGGAAATCTAGAGTTCTTGTTTCGCCTGCATACACTGTAATCTGTTTTGTGGTTGTTTGATAACCATTGGCGCTTACTTGTACTGTGTATGTGCCTGGCTCGATAGCTGTGATCTCATAACGACCGTCACTGCCTGTGGTTTTAGTAATACCTTTGGTATCAATGGTTACTGATGCACCTGCAATAGGTGTGTTGGCATTTGTGTATTCAGTAACGTATCCACTGATTGTTGCAGTTAGGATTGCTTCGTCTTTTGTACAACTGCTAATTAGTAAACCGATCAGCAGATAAAGAATAGCATAAGTTTTGTTCATAATCTTGATCTTTAGAAATAAATAATGTAGTTGCGTAAATAGTTTAGTACGTTTTTGTACCCAACGACAGATGGTTAAAATTTGAGTGAAAACTGTACACCAACTCCCGGCTGATTTTGTTGATCTAACATAATGCATGGATTCCAGGACATGTCAAAGTTTTTTATAGGATTTAAACTAACTCTGCGTGCACCATTTGAAACCGCTGCATCAATGAGATTGTATACATACATTGCTCCGGCCAGTCCGATCATCAGATTTCTACCTGTTTCCCAATTATTTGATTTGGTGTTATACTCTTTGGCAAACTGTGGCTGTTCTTTTACCTTATTATGATAATCTGCTCTTTGATTCTCGCATAAAATAACACTGGAGATGAGAGCAACCTCAGAGCCTAAAATGAGGCCGCCTTTCAGATAACTTCCCTTATACATTTGTCCAGCTCCGGGTAATAAGGACATAGCTACAGGACCAAAACCGTATTTTTCTGTTATTTTTACATCGCTATATGTAGGAAACATACCCGAGCGTGCTACCGCATATAAAGTATAGAGCTTGAAGCTTTTAACACTTCCGTGTTGTTCTTCAATCCAATATTCATCTATTTTTTTGTAGGTGAGATTTACGGTTTCTCCCTGACTTTGGATTTTCATTGTATATACCTCATCCGATTTTTCGGTGATATTTAGACCGCTTCCTTGCTGTTGACTTTTATAATCATAGACTTCCTGAACGGAAATATTTTCTCGCTTGGCAATCATGTTATAAAGTTCTTTTTTTGAAGCCTGTCGGGCACCATCCAAAGAGGAGGCCATATCTACAAACGTCACTTCAAAAGTGTAGGGTAAGTTTCCAGAAGGAACTTCACTAACCCAACGAGGTTTGATTTTATGGCTAGTATAAGTTTCTGCAAATAATTCTGTAGCGAAAGCATTCCACAAACATAATAGAATGAAAACAAGCCGAAACACCAATTTATTCTGCGTTACTTGTCTGTCCATTGTTCTTCTCTAAATAGTTTAGTATTGATTGCTTGAATTCATCATGACGTTGGCGTATTTTCTGCGCGTCATTTTCTGGTACTGCATCAGCGACTTTTTTTATGGCTTGCTCTGCCAACGCATCCTTTCCGCCAGTATATTCCAAACAAACGTATACATTGTATTGTCTGTTGGGTAACATATAGGTTGATGTTTTAATTACTGCAGTTCCTTTAACTATTTCAGCAGCAATAGAGGTTACCATATCTTTAGTTGAACTACTTTGATCTTCAGCAACCATGCCTTGATCATTATCACCTGCGTATTTACTAACTCCGTCTGAGTTATCTTCAGTTGCAGCTATTATGGCTGCTGCAATATTAGCTGCGAATTCAGCTCTAGCTTGTGCCATAGCTATGTTACGTGCAGTAGTCAATTTAAAGTGTTTGCCATTACCGAAAGCACGTGTTGTAGGTTTTTCTTGTTGCATTACAATACAAATGTCATCTTCAACTTTAACACCGTTAGGATTACTGATAGAAGAAGGAGCAGAATTCGCAGGAGTTGGTGCATATACAACTTTGGGTGCACATGACATAAGCAACATAGAAGCGCAAAAGGTGCTAGTTGCTGTAAAAAAGTAAATTCGTTTCATAAATTATAATTTTAAAAAGTAAATGATTCTTTTATTGATTCTAAAATGATTTTTTATCCTTCGTAGAAATGGAGCGGTTTTGTTTGTTAGTTATCTCAATCTATTCCAATAAATATTTAAGAAAGTATATAAACTGAATTTATTGGCAAATGTATCATAAAAAATCTGTCTTTCCAAATAAATTTTGATAAAAATATGCGAATTAATCAGAGAGATTGATCTAAAAAACAAATCTAAATTTATGGATTTTCAATACTTTTACTATATGAAACAAAGTAATATTTTCATTGGAAAGGAAATTGCTGAAATAATGTCAGCAAAAAAGATAACAAAGGCAGAATTGGCTAGAAGATTGGAGGTTAGACCTCAAAGTGTCGACTATTTACTTACAAGAAAGAGTATAGATACAGATACCTTGTATTGTGTTTCCAAGGCTTTAGATTACGATTTTGCTCAGTTGTATTCTATTAAAATAGGACAGACAAATTTTGATAACAAAAAGAAGGCGGGGGTAGAAATGAAAAGTGCGAAAATAGTGCTTGAAATTGAATTAAGCAAGGAAGATTTTGATAACCTTAATTTGAATGATAAAGTCTCTGATTTTTTTGAGAAGTAATACTTTATATGTAATTTGTTTTCTTAACTTAGAAATGAGTAGTGAAATATAAAAAAGTTATAAAAACAAAAAGAGATGATGAACTTGCTTCATCATCTCTTTTTGTTCAGAGGTGCCCAGCAGATTCGAACTGCTGTGGACGGTTTTGCAGACCGCTACCTAGCCACTCGGTCAGGGCACCGAATTTATGTGTCGTTTTTTGGAGGTGCCCAGCAGATTCGAACTGCTGTGGACGGTTTTGCAGACCGCTACCTAGCCACTCGGTCAGGGCACCAAATTTATGTGTCGTTTTTGGAGGTGCCCAGCAGATTCGAACTGCTGTGGACGGTTTTGCAGACCGCTACCTAGCCACTCGGTCAGGGCACCATTTTGTTTTCGCATGCAAAGGTACTACTTTTTTTGAAATAAACTAATTTTTGGGCATATTTTCTTTGTCTATTGTGCACTTTTTGTTTCTTTTTCTTTTGTTTTTGTGTATTTCGTTCTTCAACTTACAGGGCGTAGTGCACGTATCGCAAGGGTGCGTGTCTTGTTTGACTAATGTGTGGTATATACGGCGCATCAGCCAAGCAGCTGCCAAAAGCAGGATGATGATGACAATGATTTCCTGTATCATGATTCTATAAAATATGGGTCCATATATTAAGGGCATATGGAACAATTTGCTTTTTCAAAAATAATGGAATCTTTTTATTCCTGCAAGACAAAACCGAAAAAGGGAACTTTTGGGAAAAAGAATTTTGGAGAAATATTCCCATGTTTCGGGAGATGCACGTATCTTTGTTCTATGAAATGTAGTGAGATTATGGATTTTAAGGAGAAAGTTAAGGCTTGCATGGTACGGCATGGATTGCCGGATCGTGAAAAAACGGTGTTGGTCGCTTTAAGCGGAGGTGCCGATTCTATGGCTTTGGCCTGTGTGCTTTTGGATTTAGGATATAAGATTGAAGCGGCGCACTGCAATTTCTGTTTGCGTGGTGAGGAGTCGGAGCGTGATGAGGCTTTTGTTTCCGGATTCTGCCGGCGCAGGCAGATTCCTTTGCACGTACGTCGTTTTGCCACACACGCGTATGCGCACGAACATCATGTCAGTATTGAAATGGCCGCCCGCACCTTGCGTTATGATTTCTTTGAGAAGTTACTCGAAGAGCGGAATCTGGATTGTGTGGCTGTGGCGCATCATCGGGAGGATAATACGGAAACGGTATTGCTGAACCTGATGCGCGGAACAGGAATCCGAGGGTTGCGTGGCATACAATATAGAAATGGTCGTGTTGTGCGCCCGCTGCTGGATGTGAGCCGCCAGGAGATAGAAGATTATCTGGCAGAATGTCATCAGGACTATGTAACCGACAGTACCAATTTGCAGGACGAGGTGCAGCGGAACAAAATCCGTTTGAATGTAATGCCGCGGATGCGTGAGATCTATCCGAATGCGGATGAGAGCATTCATCAGGGAGCATGCCGTCTGAGCGATGCCTATCGTATCTATGAATACGGGTTGGATCTGCTGGTTCAGCAGGTGATGCAGGGAAACCGCATTTCTTTGGAGAAACTGAACCGTACACCTGCTCCCGAAACGGTGCTATATGAAATCCTGTCAAAGATGGGATTCAATCCGGCTCAGATTGCGGATATTTACGGGCAACAGGACGGAGAGCCCGGAAAGGTTTACGAGAGTGCCAGTCATCGCCTGTTGCGTGACCGGGAGACATTGGTATTGGAGAGCAAAGCGGAAAAGAGCGTTTGTCTGGAAAAAGTGCTTCCGCTTGAGGGACTGGTACCAGTGACCGATCAGGTCCGTTTCTTGATCTCGCGCTCCACCTATTCTGGAAACAATCCGTTGCCCCGTGAAAAGAATGTGGTCTGCATGGATCTGGATAAGGTGGAATTCCCGCTGGTTGTGCGTACTCCGAAAACGGGAGACCGTTTTATGCCCTTTGGGATGAAGGGTATGAAACTGGTGAGTGATTTCCTGACAGACCTGAAAAAGAATGTTTTTGAGAAGGAAAAGCAATTGCTGGTTTGCAGTGGCGACAAGATTGCCTGGGTGGTAGGAGAGCGCCCCGACGAGCGGTTCCGGGTAACGGATGCCACGCGCCATATTTTGTGTATCCGGATGCTTTAGCCCTAATATTGAAAAAAGATGGCGATAATGCGATCAGGTGCTTTCCCAATGTTTGGAATATGGTTGGAAAAGCACCTGATTTGATTTATTTGGCCTGAGTGTCGGAACTCTCGTAGTCAGCCGGAGCAAACTTGATGTCCAAAGCTGTGGCCCCGCTGTTCTTTGATTTATAAATATAATTGAAATTGATCCGTTCTTCTTTGTATTTGCGCAACTGTACGGAATTGACGATGTCGTTTTTCAGTTGCTGTTTGAAGCCTTCTACAACTTCAGGGGTCAGAACGTTTACACTGTCGAGTAACCCTTCTAATGTATAATAATATTGTAACGTGCGGCTGTTGGCTTCATATTTCATACTGTCGAGTACGGTGCAAGGATCTATCCGCAGAGGGCAATGCTGTTCCGTGTATTCTTCGGCCTCGCGTGCACAGCGTTTGTCAAAACTCTCAAATTGGCAGCTGCCGAGGAGGGTGCAGGCTGCAAATATGGGGAGCAATAGGTTTCTTCTTTTCATCTTTATATTATATTATCGTTGAATATGTCTGCGAAGTTAATTTTTTTATCGTACATTTGCAATGTAATCAAGTATATATATGTTAATAAATAAGGAAGAAAGAGTGGCAAAGGCAGTAGCTCTCTTTAAAGAGGGTTATAATTGTGCCCAATCTGTGGTTGGAGCATTTGCCGATGTATATGGTTTTTCTGAGGAGCAGGCTTTCCGGATGGCCGCTTCATTCGGTGGAGGTATCGGACGTATGCGTCAGACTTGCGGAGCGGCTTGCGGCATGTTCCTTTTGGCCGGTCTGGACTGCGGTGCGGTAGATGGTAAAGATCGTGATGGGAAATCGCATAATTATGCTGTGGTTCAGGAACTGGCCCGACGTTTTGAGGCGGAGCACGGATCGTTGGTTTGTGCGGAATTGCTGGGACTGAAGCCGAAGACTCCGGTTGTAGCGCAGGCAGAAGCCCGCACTGCTGAGTATTACGCCAAGCGTCCGTGTGCCAGAATGGTGGAAACGGCTGCACGCATTTTTGCAACATATTTGGAAGAAAAAGCAGAGAAAAATGCCTGAATTTGTAATGATTTTGCATTTTCTTTTGTTTTTTTTGAGAAATAGAGATATTTAATTGAAAAAAAAGCCGTTTTTTACGCAAAAAGTATTACATTTGCATCATCATAAAAGAAAAGGAAATTATCTTAATTAAAAGTTAATAGTTTAATATCAAGGAGAATGATTATGCAAGAAAAGGCAGGAGTAATTGCAGGTGCAATTTGGAATGTTTTGGATCAGGTAGAATCCATGAGTGCAAAAGACCTGAAGAAAGCTGTAAAATTGAAGACCGAGAAAGAACTCTATCTTGGCTTGGGTTGGTTGCTTAGAGAAGATAAGCTGACTATTGAAGGTGATGAGAAGGAGCCGGTTTTTTCTCTGAAAAGATAAAAAAACTGTTCCGTAATGATACAAAATATGTCCATGACTTTTTCGTTCATGGACATATTTTTTTTATCTTTGCATAAAACAAAGAATCGTAAAAATGAAACATATCAGAAATTTCTGTATTATTGCACACATTGATCACGGAAAATCAACTCTGGCCGACCGTTTGCTGGAATATACCAATACCATTAAGGTAACGGAAGGACAAGTGCTGGATGATATGGATCTGGAGCGCGAGCGCGGTATCACGATCAAGAGTCATGCCATTCAGATGGAATATGAATATCAGGGCGAAAAATATACCCTGAATCTGATTGATACTCCGGGACATGTGGATTTCTCTTATGAAGTGTCACGCTCAATAGCCGCCTGTGAAGGTGCCCTTTTGATTGTTGATGCCACCCAGGGCGTTCAGGCTCAGACCATTTCCAATCTCTATATGGCCATTGATCATGATCTGGAGATTATTCCGGTGATCAATAAGTGTGATATGGTGAATGCCATGCCCGAAGAGGTTGAAGATGAAATCGTCGATTTGCTGGGATGTGACCGCGAGGATATCATCCGGGCTTCCGGAAAAACCGGAATGGGTGTTGACGAGATTCTGAAAGCGGTGGTGGAACGCATTCCTGCGCCGAAAGGTGATGAGGACGCGCCGTTGCAGGCTTTGATCTTTGACTCGGTGTTTAATTCCTTCCGGGGTATTATCGCCTATTTCAAGATTGTAAACGGAAATATTAAGGCCGGTGACAAGGTGGTGTTCATCAATACCGGCAAGGAATATTCGGCCGACGAGATCGGTGTCCTGAAAATGGATATGGTGCCAAAGAAAGAACTTCATTGCGGTGACGTAGGCTATATCGTATCCGGAATCAAAACGGCTACTGAGGTTAAAGTGGGTGATACCATAACACATGTGGCCCATCCTTGCGAAAAGGCCATTGCCGGTTTTGAGGAAGTAAAACCGATGGTTTTTGCCGGTGTATATCCGATCGAGACGGAAGACTTTGAAAACCTGCGTGCCTCTTTGGAGAAATTACAGCTTAATGATGCTTCTCTGACTTTCCAGCCGGAATCGTCTGTCGCTTTGGGATTCGGATTCCGTTGCGGTTTTCTGGGCTTGCTCCATATGGAGATTATTCAGGAGCGTCTGGACCGTGAGTTTAATATGGATGTAATCACTACGGTGCCGAACGTGTCGTATATGGTATACGACAAACAGGGTGAGGTAAAGGAAGTGCATAACCCGGCCGGTATGCCGGATGTGACGCTGATAGATCATATCGAGGAACCTTATATCAAGGCAACCATTATCACAACCACGAATTTCATCGGTCCGATCATGTCTTTGTGTCTGGGCAAACGTGGTGAACTGCTCAAGCAGGAATATATCAGCGGAAACCGTGTTGAACTTCATTACAATATGCCGTTGGGTGAGATTGTGATAGACTTTTATGACAAGCTCAAGAGTATCTCCAAGGGATATGCTTCTTTTGATTATCATCAGGATGGCTTCCGTCCGTCCAAACTGGTAAAACTGGATATTCTGCTCAACGGCGAGCCGGTAGACGCGCTGTCTACACTGACTCACTTTGACAATGCGACCGATTTTGGTCGCCGTATGTGTGAAAAGCTGAAGGATCTGTTGCCAAGACAGCAGTTTGATATTGCTATTCAGGCGGCTATCGGAGCCAAGATCATTGCCCGTGAAACGGTGAAACAGGTCAGAAAAGATGTAACGGCCAAGTGTTATGGCGGTGACATCAGCCGAAAGAGAAAATTGCTCGAAAAACAAAAGAAAGGTAAGAAGCGCATGAAGCAGATCGGTAATGTCCAGGTGCCTCAGAAAGCTTTCCTTGCCGTCCTTAAACTAGATTAATCTTAATTATGGATACCAGAGATGTTGCTCGTGAAATAGCACGAATTTATTGCAGACTTACGCCTGCTGGCATTGATGCGCTGGCAGAGATGCTTGTACCGTTTAAATACGCCAAAGGTGATGTGATTATGCCTGAAGGGCATGTCTGTCAGTATATGTATTTTGTAAACCGGGGTATGGTACGTCAGTATTATTACAAGAATAATAAGGATGTTACCGAACACTTTTCCTATGAAGGAAGAATCGTGATCTGCATTGAAAGTTTTCTGAAGCAGGAACCTTCCAGACTGATTGTGGAGGCTTTGGAAAATAGTGTGCTTTATGGTATCCCGTATGATAAGTTGCAACACAAGGCTGAAGAAAACCGTGAAATAGAGTTGCTTTTCAGAAAGATTCTGGAGCATGCTCTGATCAGCTCACAGGTGTATGCCGACAGCCAGCGCTTCGAGAACGCAACAGAGCGCTATCAGCGTCTGTTGGACAACAAGCCAGAGATCCTGCTCCGTGCTCCGATGGTGCATGTGGCCTCTTATCTGCAAATGTCGCCCGAAACCTTGAGTAGGGTGCGTGCGGCTCATGTAGAGGGGAATTCCGGAAACAGTAACAAGGATTGAGGATATTGTCGTATGGATGGCGACGTATAAAAAAGGATCATATCACTTCTCGGTGGTATGATCCTTTTTTATGTCTGTCATTGATAAATAAGAACTTACGGATGGGCAGACAGTTCCTGCAGGGCCTGCTGATAGTAGTGGCGTTGCAATTCTGTGGCCTTTATCGGGTCTTGGTTGACTTGCAATATGTCCAGATCCAGTTTGATGATCTCTTTGGGTTTGTCTTCCGGAGCTCTGCCGCATTCTTTCTCCAGCTGTTTTAGAAATCGGGATACTTCTGCCATGGGTTCGTGGGTACGGATGATGGCCATCTGGTTCAGAAAGAAGTCCTTATTTCGGGTGAATCCTATAGGAGTGGTATGGTAGATGGAACTGATCCTGATGTCGGGGTAGCGGGCGGTCAGTTCGCGGCGGGCATGACAGAGATTCTGCTCTGCCTGATGGTTCGATCCCATTCCCAGAATGTAAGTATTTGTCTGCATGGTTCTGAAAAACTGATGACGACCAGACGGAACAGATTCTATTCTGTTTGTCTGGTCGTGTTATTTTATGAATTTAATGTCTTGGTCGTGAGGACTGCATTGTGTTTCTTTTTCAGCATGAAAATGAATTCCAGTCCACCTTCGGCCCCTTGTTTGGCATGTACTGTTCCACCATGGAAAATGATGGCGTTCTTGACAATGGCCAGTCCCAGTCCGGTTCCTCCGATCTTTCGGCTCCTGCCTTTATCAACACGGTAAAACCGTTCGAAAAGTCGGGGCAGATGACTCGGATCAACGCCCACTCCGTTGTCCTTAAAGCTGAAGAAATAGAAGTCCTCGTCCTCAAAGATGCAACTGATGGTAATTTTCTTCCCGATGCCCGCATATGCGATGGCGTTGTCTGCCAGATTGCGGAAAATGGAGTAGAGAAGAGAGAAGTTTCCGTCGATCATCATATTGTCCGGGAAAGAACAGGTAACCGTCATTTCTTTCTCTTCCAGCGGTAAAGCCAGTTCTGATACAATATTCCGGATAATCTGACTCAGGTCCAGTAATTCTACATCTATCAGCGAGGACGCCTCGTCCAGACGGGTCAGCGCTGTGATGTCGCGCAAAAGATTTGTCAGTCTCTGACTTTGGGCAAAACTTCTTTGCAGGAACTGGTTCATGGTTGCCTGGGGCAGTTCCGGATTATTGATGATGGTTTCCAGATAACCTTGTATGCTGCTTACCGGTGTTTTGAGCTCATGCGCCATATTCTGGGTGATCTGCCGTTTCATGCGGGCCTGTTCTTCCTGCTTGGTAATGTCGCAGATGGTCAGCTCAAAGCTGGCGTCCTGAAAGACAACCGCATCAATGGAGAATATATACCCGTTGCGGTCAATGACTTCGGTCATCATTTTCGATTCTGCCATGGCATAGTCTTTGCATGTATCTTCAATGAACTGGATCAGTTTGCCGAATTCCGGAATATTGAACACATCCTGAATCGATTCGATATTCTTGTCGATAATCAGGTTGGCATATTGGGTGAAAAGGGCATTTGACAGAATGACCTCGCGTTTGGGATTGAAGATTGCCAGTCCTTCATTGGAAATCTGCAGATGCGCAATCAGTTTTTCGCGTGCAATATAAAGCTCATCCTTTGTGCGGCGCAAACGATAATAGATGTCGATAATATGCCGTGCAATCATGTCCAGCTCGTTGTCACCGGTGGAGTGCTGTTTCAATTCAAACGGTTCGTCCATATCCGCTTTCTTGGCAAACAGGCGCAGCTGGGTAATGGTATTGCCCAGACGTGCTGTCAGCTTGTAAAAGGCAAAAGTAAGCACGAATGTAATCAACAGAATTCCCCAAAGGTAATTCATGTCGGCCTTGAGGCGTTTGGACAGACTGAAATCATAAGGCAGGGCGCAACGGATAATGAGCTTGGAATCCTTGAAATAGCTGGCGTAATAAAAGAATGGAATCTTCATGGTTTCGGATGTTCTCATGATCGAGTAGCCGAAACCGTAGCGAAGAGCCTTGATTACTTCTTCACGCCCGGAATGGTTTTCCATACTCCATGCCGGCTGCTGATTGTCGTAGATGATCCTGCCGTTTGGAGCAATGAGGGTAACTCTCAGATTCTTGATGTGTGAGAAATGTACAAACGTATCGACCAGCGCTTCGTAGTCGGAGACCGGTTGTTTGTGGAGCATCTCACACAACTGGCTGTTGAAAATGGCCAGCCGGTCATTCAGTAATTCTATCTTGTATTCTTTTTCGCGTGTGTACTGATAGCACGTGAAACAGCCGGCAAACAGCAAGAACAGCAAGATGATCGAGAGAAAGAGCTTATTGCTAAATGTTAGTCTGAAATGCATTTCCTAATCCTTTGCTCCGGCTTCGAAATAATATCCGTAGCCTTGTCTTGTCATGATATATTTTCCGTAATCTCCGAGTTTCTTTCTCAGGCGTGTGATGTTTACATCGATTGTACGGTCCAGGACTTCTGCATCATCATGCCATACCTTCTTAAGAATCTCTGCGCGTGAAAAGACACGGCCTTCGTTCTCAATAAAGAGGCGCAAGAGCTCGAATTCTGTTTTGGTCAGTTGCAGGATTTCGCCATGCAGAATGGCTTCCTTCAGCTTCATGTTTATCTTCAGCTCCTTATATCCGATAAAAGAAGCCTGCGGACTGCTTTTGGGTGAAGTTCTTCTCAGTACAGCCTTAACGCGTAAAATCACTTCGCGCAGGGAGAATGGTTTGGAAATATAATCATCCGCACCCAGAGTAAAACCGGTCACTGCATCATTTTCCGTGTCGCGTGCCGTCAGGAAAATAATGGGTATGTGACTCAGGTTTTTAGACTCTTTGAGCATTTTTGCCATGCGGAAACCGGAAATTTCGCCCATCATGACATCCAACAGGATCAGATGATACTGGGTCAGATCCATTTTAAGGGCCTCCTCGGCAGAATACGCAACATCTACGTTATACCCTTCATTCTCTAAATTGAACCGGAGAATGTCACATAGATCTTCTTCATCGTCTACAACCAGAATTTTGTAATCGTTCATATGTATTACTTTTAAAAATCTACTGCAAAAGTATAACCTTGTTGTTACATGATTGTAAAAAGCGTATTACAATTTTATTTCAAGGCCGATTTAATGCTGAAATTTTCGGCACGCACGTATCAGATGACGGAAATGACCGATCAACTCCTGGCTTTCCTGCAGCATACTCAGATAAAGGAAGTCCACCTTCAGACTGGTTGCTGTGCTCTGAGCGATGCGGTGCTGCTGCTGTTTGCGCAGGTTGGATAGAATGGCTTTCATCTCATCTCCTTTCTCACGCAATTCAATGGCCCGGGAATATTCATTGTTTTCTACCATTTGGGCAATATCCTGAATAAAGGCGATGATGTCGTTCTTGATCGGAGCGAATTCCTGCAGATATTCCTCGTGCAGAGGATTGAAGTTGTTGTCTACGTGCTCGAATATAGGCTCACACATTCGTTTGAGGCAATAGAAACTCTGCTCGCAACTGTTGCATGCCAGATAGAACCAGGTGTTCTTTTCCACGGCAACCAGCGGATCTACTTTCCGTAAACCGATGATTTCCTTGCGGCGTTGCACTTTCCAGCTCTTCTTCTGGTCGTCCAGATCATTAAGAACGCGGCGGAGCTTCTTCACATCCTCCTCAACCAGTCCGTCTGTAATAAGTGCGTAGGTGTTTGCCACGAAGCGGATCACTTCTGTCTGTGTGTTCATAAAATGTTTGCTCAGCAGTGGCCATGCAACCTGAGGATCCTGTGTCTCTACCAGTTCGGTGAAGATTTCATCACGCTTGACTGATGACATTTTTTTCTTGTAGCTTCTGCTGTTGTTCCACAGGATAAATACAACAGTGGCCATCAGCAGGATCATGGCAACGATGCCGCCGTAATAAACGATGATGGTAACGATGAAGCAAAGGAAGAATGCGGCTCCGGCTGTCATAAACCAACCACCGATAACGGAGATGACACCGGTAACGCGGAATACTGCACTCTCACGTCCCCAGGCACGGTCGGCCAAGGAAGAACCCATACCCACCATAAAGGCAACATAGGTGGTAGACAACGGCAACTTGAGAGAGGTTCCAACGACAATCAGAAGACCGGACAATACCAGATTGACCGAGGCACGGACGAGGTCGAACGCGGCACCTTTCTCCAGAATGGTTTCATCTTGATTAAAGCGTGAGTTAACCCAGGTCTTGACATTCTGCGGAACATGGGCCAGAATGTATTCGGTTGAGTTCATGACACCACGTACCAGGCGGCGGGCAAAACGGGATGATCCGAACATTTCATCGCCGGCTGTCTGACGGGACAGGTCGACCGAGGTTTTGATGACATTGTGGGCCTTCTTGGAGAAGGTCAGCGCCAGAATCATGATAACACCGGCCATAACCAGGAAAATCAGAGGGGTCTTTGCCTCGTCATTCAATGATCCCATGAGGTATGTTGTCGGATCGGCTCCCGGGTGCATCATGAAATCCTGATAGGATGAGAAGCCGGCAAGGGTAACACCGATAAAGTTTACCAGGTCATTGCCCGCAAATGCCATGGCTAATGAGAATGTACCGAACAGAACGGTAATCTTGAATATGTTTACTTTAAAGAAATGGAGTATCTGAGTCAGTATCGTAAAACCGACCAGGAAGGAAATCAATATGGTGGAAGTATTGGAGGCGATCCATGCCTTGGCTTCCGGAGTCATGAATGATGCCGTACCGAATCCTTTTACAATCAGGAAATAAGAAATGGAGGTAAAAGAAAGTCCGCCGAAGATGGCAATCGTGTACCGGAGATGTTTGGTGTAGTGGAAGGTAAAGATACATCGGGCAATCCATTGCACGATCAGACCGAAAATAAAGGCTATGGCAACCGAAATGAAAATGGCCATAATTACCGAAAGCGCCTTGTCGGTATTGATCAGTTGCGCATAGGTAAGTGAATGGTCGTGAAGCATCTTTACAAAAGCAAGTGCAGTACTGCCGCCCAATAATTCGAAGACCATGGAAACCGTGGTGGATGTAGGCATTCCTAACATGTTAAACATGTCAAGCAGGATGACATCCGAGGCAACAACCGCCAGGAAGATACACATCAGCTGCTCGAAGGTAAAGCATTCCGGACGGAAGATTCCGTGGCGCGCAATATCCATCATTCCATTACTGGTGGTGGCACCGACAAAGACGCCGATTGCCGCAACAGCCAAAATAAGTTTGAAACGGGCAGCCTTGGAACCAATGGCTGAACTAAGAAAATTCACAGCATCATTGCTTACTCCGACCGAAAGGTCAAAGATGGACAATGAAAAGAGGAATATGACTATTCCCAGGTACAAAAATTCCATATAAAGATGAATTAATAATTTTCGTTGCAAATATACGAATTTTCATAGTTTTGTAACCGGTTTGTCATATCTCTATTTCTTAATTTTTTTAAACTTATGGCCGACTATACTCAAAAAACACTTCATATGCTGTAAAAAAAAGATCTCTTGCGCTTTGTCGGATTCGGCACAAGAGATCGAATATAAGGACTGGTTTGGCTTTAGTCAAACCGGATGGATTTGATCGGACTGATGCGTGATATGAGCAGGCTTGGAATCACCAGAACGCAGACGGAGATAAGAAGCGTGCACAGATTCAGCAGGATGATGTATGACCAGTTGATGAGCAACGGCACCTGCTCCACATAATATACCTGTGGGTCGAGAGTGACCAACCCGAACTGTTTCTGAATGAAAATAAGCAAAAAGGCCAGCAGGTTTCCGATGACCAATCCTCTGCCGACAATGAATAGCGAAAAGCAAAGGAAAATATGACGGATGGAACGGTCGCGCGCGCCTAATGCCTTGAGAGTACCGATAAAGGAAGTACGCTCCAGAATAATGATCAGCAGACCGGAAATCATGGTGATTCCGGCAACTCCGATCATCAGGATCAGAATGACCCATACATTGGTGTTCAACAGGTCGAGCCAGGTGAAAAGTTCCGGGTACAGATCTTCTATGGACATGGTTGTGAATGAGGCACCGTAAATGTCTGATCCCAATTCTACGTTAATGCGTTTGGCCAGCTTTTGTGTCGTTTCTTTCAGTTTGCTATAATCCGAAAGAGTCAGATTCAGGGAACTGCACTGGTTCTTTTGCCAACCGTTCAGCCTGTTGCAGGTGTAAAGGTCGGTCAGAATGATGTTGTTGTCGAGCTCGGCAAGGTTTGTCCGGTAGATTCCCTTGACCAGGAAACGGCGGGCACGGATGCCATTGTCGAAGAAATACGCGGAGATTTTATCACCGGTGTGCAGCTTCATTTCTTTGGCCGCAGTTTCGGAAATAAGGATTTCGTTCGAAGCCTTCTGGTCGTTAAAGCGTGGCAGGCTTCCGGATATAAGGCTTTTATGAATAAAAGTGGTGTCAAACTCTTCGGCTACTCCTTTCAGAAGAACTCCCTTGAACTGTTCTTCTGTTTTAAGAATGCCGGCCTTGTAGCAGGTCCGCTCCCAGTGTGCGATGTTCGGTGTGCTTCTGACAATGCGGAGCAGGGAATCATTGACGGCAATAGGGTATGATTCTGATGAAATCAGGCTCTGATAGTTTTGGATCTGTATGTGCGAGCCAAAACCGATCAGTTTGTCCTTTATTTCCTGCTTGAAGCCCAAGACGACACAAACGGATATGATCATGACTGCGATGCCAATAGCAACTCCACCTGTTGCAATGTTGACTGCCAGTTGCGAGGCCCCTTTGCGGTTTTCATGATTCTTGAAGAGGCGTTTGGCGACAAAAACAACAAAATTCATTCTTTGTGCGGTTTAATTTTTATAGTTCTCTCGGTGTTTTGAAAAAATGTTTTTATGAATGCGGCCGAAACGGAAGCCGGAAAGAAAACAAGCCCGAAAAGAATACGGTGACTCTTTCTGGGCTTGTTTTCATGATTGGGGAAAGCTCTCCCTTATTCTGTAACCCGGCCCGGATATGCTTCAAGGGCTTTTCGAAGCACAACAATGGCCCGGGTCAGATCTTCTTTCTTCAATACATAGGCGATACGTACCTCATTCCGTCCAGACCCCGGTGTGGTATAGAAACCTGATGCCGGAGCCATCATGACGGTTTCGCCTTCGTAATTGAATTCTGTAAGGCACCATGCACAGAATTTTTCCGCATCGTCTACCGGAAGCTTGGCTACCGTGTAGAAAGCTCCCATAGGAATAGGAGAGTATACTCCCGGGATCCGGTTCAGACCGTCGATAAGACATTTGCGGCGTTCCACATACTCGTCATATACCTCACGGCTGTATTCTTCCGGCTCGTCCAATGATGCTTCGGCGGCAATCTGGCCGATCAGGGGCGGGCTCAGACGGGCCTGGCAGAATTTCATGACAGCCTTGCGCACTTCTGGATTCTTGGTGATGAGGGCACCGATGCGGATACCGCATTCGCTATATCTCTTGGAAACAGAATCGATCAGTACGACATTCTTTTCGATTCCTTCCAGATGGCATGCCGAAATATAAGGCGAGCCGGTATAGATGAATTCACGGTACACCTCGTCCGAGAAGAGATACAGATCGTATTTCTTTACCAGGTCGCGGATTTGATTCATTTCACGATGAGTGTACAGGTATCCGGTAGGATTGTTGGGGTTACAGATAAGAATGGCTCTTGTGCGTTCGTTGATCAGTTCTTCAAACTTCTCGACTTTAGGCAAAGAGAAACCTTCTTCGATAGTCGTGGAAATCGTGCGGATAACCGCTCCGGCAGAGATGGCAAATGCCATATAGTTGGCATAGGCGGGTTCCGGAACAATGATTTCATCGCCGGGGTTAAGGCAGGACATGAAGGCGAAAAGAACGGCTTCAGATCCTCCGGAAGTAATAATGATATCGTCCGGTGTCAGGCTGATGTTGTATTTTTCATAATATTTCACCAGCTTTTTACGATAACTCAAATAACCCTGGCTTGGACTGTATTCCAATACGGTACGGTCTATGTTGCGAATGGCATCCAAGGCTGCCTTTGGGGTAGGCAGGTCCGGCTGTCCGATATTTAGATGATACACATGTATCCCCCGTTCTTTAGCTTGCTGTGCCAAAGGTGCCAGCTTCCTGATCGGCGATTCTGGCATCTCCTGGCCTCGTGTAGAAATTTTTGGCATATTGTCTTTACTCTTTATTACAATAGGTAAATCTTGGTTCTTATCAACTTGCAAATATACTATTTTGACGCAAAACAGCCAAGTAAAAGGGGGTTTAATTAAAGAATGGCTTATCTTAATTTCAGAATGCGGATGATAAATGAAAATAAATATGTAAGTTTGCAACTCATTTATGATCGCAACTAATTAGGATCCATTTAAAAGTATAAAACAAGACAAAAGTTATGATGAACGAATGGTTTGAATGTAAGGTGAAGTATGAGAAAACTATGGAAAATGGTATGGTTAAGAAAGTGACTGAACCTTATCTGGTTGACGCGCTGAGCTTTACTGAGGCGGAAAGACGTTTCCTGGAAGAGATAGAGCCGTTTATGTCGGGTGAATTTCAGGTATCAGATATTAAAAGAGCGAAATATGCCGAGCTGTTTGAAACAGACGATGAAAGCGCAGACAAATGGTTTAAGGCCAAAGTGGCATTTATTACTCTGGATGAAAAAACAGGAGTTGAAAAGAAAAGTGCCCAGAACATGTTGGTTCAGGCCGCTGATTTGCGCGATGCCGTAAAACGTCTGGATAAGGGCATGGAAGGAACAATGGCCGATTATGAAATCGCTTCGGTCATGGAAACTCCGATTATGGACGTGTTCCATTACAAGACTGCTGCTGTAGAGAAACCAGAGTTTCCTGAAGCTGCAAATGTTTAATCCCTAAAATTTTATTAAAGTATGTCTGTTGCTCAGGAAATTATCAATCTGAAGGCTGAGTTGCCCGAACAGGTTGCGTTGGTGGCCGTTTCAAAATATCATCCGGTTTCGGCCATTGAAGAAGCCTATGCAGCCGGACAACGAATTTTTGGTGAAAGTCTGGTGCAGGAGTTGCGGCGTAAGGCCGAAGAGTTGCATCTGGAAGGTTTGCAATGGCATTTTATCGGACACCTCCAGACAAACAAAGTGAAGTACATCGCTCCTTACATTGCTTTGATTCACTCTGTTGATTCTGAAAAACTCTTGCTGGAGATCAACCGCCAGGGAGAGAAGTGTGGGCGTAGAATAAAATGTCTGTTGCAATTGCATGTGGCGCAGGAAGAAAACAAATACGGATTTACGGAGGCGGAATGTTGGGAGTATCTGGAATCCGGCGCATGGAAAAGCCTGGAACATGTTGAATTGTGCGGCGTCATGTGTGTGGCGACCAATACCGAGGATGAGAATCTTATCCGTAATGATTTTCATCGTGCATCGGATTTTTTCAGAAAGGCCAAAGAATGTTTTTTCTCCGGTCAGGAATCTTTTTCGGTCTGTTCCTGGGGAATGAGCGATGATTACCCGTTGGCCATTCAGGAAGGAAGCAACATGATTCGGGTAGGATCAAAGATTTTTGGCGCGCGTGTTTATTGACATTTTATTTGGATAAACCATATAAATCTTTTATTTTTGCGCAAACCAATCTTTTTTGTGCAATGAATGTACCGAGTTTTAATGCGTGTATAGAGAAAAGCATCAAGGATAATTGGAACCTTGATGCTTTATCTGATTATAAAGGGGCCACGATGCAGTATAAGGACGTGGCAAGAGTGATTGAAAAGCTGCATATTATTTTTGAATATAGTGGAGTACGCCCTGGGGATAAGGTTGCCTTGTGCGACAAGAACTCAGCTCATTGGGGGGCGGCCTTTCTGGCAGTTCTGACTTATGGAGCTGTGGCTGTACCGATTCTTCATGAGTTTAAGGCCGACCAGATACATAATATCGTGAATCACAGTGAGGCCAAACTCTTGTTTGTCGGTGAGCAGATATGGAAGCAGCTGGATGAAAATGCCATTCCAGACGTGGAAGGCGTTATTAACATTATTGATTATTCTCTTTTTGTGAGCCGTACCGATAAGGTTGTATATGCCCGCGAGAACCTGAATCGTCTGTTTGGCGAAAAGTTTCCCAAGTTCTTCCGTCCCAATCATGTGAGTTATCATGTAGACCAGCCTGAAGAACTGGCTGTAATCAATTATACATCCGGTACAACCAGTTTTTCAAAGGGAGTGATGATCCCTTACCGGGCTTTATGGTCAAACTATGCTTTTGCCCAAGGAGCGCTTGGTGAGCATTGTACGCCAGGAACCAGTGTCTTGTCTATGTTGCCTATGGCGCATATGTACGGTATGGCTTTTGAGTTTATTTTCGAATTCTGCCAGGGATGTCATGTATACTTCCTGACCAAGATGCCGACTCCAAAATTGTTGCTGGCGGCCTTGGCCGACGTAAAACCGGTTATTGTCATCGCGGTTCCGCTGATTATCGAGAAAATCGTAAGAAAGGCAGTTTGGCCAAAAGTCAATTCAAAAGTGAAAATGCTGATGAAACTGCCGGTGATCGGTCAAAAGGTTAAAGACCGGATCCGTGAAACGATGCGCGAGGCATTGGGCGGTAACTATTATGAGGTTATTATCGGAGGAGCGGCGCTGAATCATGAAGTGGAGGCTTTTCTGAAGGATATCGGATTTAATTATACCGTGGGTTACGGAACTACGGAGTGTGCCCCGATCATAGCTTATCAGGACTGGAAGACTTTCCGTGAAGGATCATGTGGCAAGGCTGCTCCACGTCTGGAAGTGAAGATTGACAGCAAGGATCCGGCAAATGAAGTAGGCGAGATCCTTGTCCGTGGTATGAACGTCATGCTGGGGTATTTCAAAAACGAGGAGGCTACAGCCGAAACTATTGATGCGCAGGGCTGGTATCATACCGGAGACTTGGGATTGCTTGATGAAGACGGTAATCTCTTTATCAAGGGCCGAAGCAAGAATATGCTTTTGGGAGCCAGCGGCCAGAATATTTATCCTGAAGAGATAGAGGATAAGCTCAATAACCTTACCTTGGTAGCAGAAAGCCTTGTTATTCAGCGTAATGAGAAGCTTTATGGCTTGGTATATCCTGATTTTGAAGAAGCTGCCAAATTGGGACTTCAGGAAGCAGATCTGGTGCAGATTATGGAGCAGAACCGTCAGGAGCTGAACGCGATGGTGCCCGGATATAGCCAGTTGTCGGGAATAAAGATTTACAAGGAAGAATTTGAGAAGACACCAAAGAAAAGTATCAAGCGTTTCTTGTATACGGATGTGGAAATCTGATTGGTGTTGCCATCGTGCGTGTTCATGCCGATCATTTTGGTCTGAGATTGGAGATATGCCATCTTGGAAGGAGATGTCTTTGTTTTGAGAGTCATGAAACAGGCCGGTGCTTGATTCGTGATCCGGATAAATGCCGGATTGAAATTTTGCCGGTAAAATCACAGAAGGCAGGGAACAGAGCGACAGCATTCTGTTCCCTGCTCTTTTATCCGAGTTTTTGTAGCAGTTTCTGTGTTTAAAAACCGTTGATTTTAATATTATATAACCTAAAAGCATTAAATAATTGTAAATACTTTGTCTGTTTAAGGTATTATGCCTATTTTTGATATATAATTGTATAATAACGGATTTAAATGAACTTCAAATATTTTCTTTGTGGAATGACATTGTCTCTTGCGTTGAATGCAGGGGCGCAAAAAATAACAATCGGGAATTACACCTTTAAGGACGGGGGTGAATATCAAGGGGAACTTTTCAAAGGCAAACCTTATGGAAAAGGCCTGACGAAATACAAGAACGGTGACACCTACCAGGGAGAATATGTAAAGGGTAAACGCCAGGGTTTTGGCGTATATACCTTTTCCGATGGAGAAAAGTATGAAGGACAATGGTTTCAGGACCAACAGCATGGCAGAGGTATTTATTATTTTGTAAATAATAATCGATATGACGGTCTCTGGTTTCGCGACTATCAGCAGGGACAGGGCACTATGTATTACTATAATGGTGATGTCTATGTGGGCAACTGGCGTGGTGATATGAGAGAGGGGCAAGGGACGTATACTTTTGCCAACGGGGCTTTTTACAAAGGGCAATGGGCTAACGACCGAAAAGAAGGCAAGGGCGTTTTTGACTGGAACGACGGCTCACGGTATGACGGCTCCTGGAAAAACAATCAGAGAAATGGCCGCGGCACTTTCTATTATTCCGATGGAGATGTCTATTCCGGTGAGTGGGTTGACGATATCCAACATGGAAAGGGAACCTATAAATTCCACAATGGAGATGTTTATGAAGGCGACTATGTTCAGGGAGAAAGAACCGGCGAGGGTGTGTTTACTTTCGCAAACGGAAATAAATATGTTGGTCATTTCAAAGCCGGAGAACAGGATGGAGAGGGTACTTTTACCTGGACTACCGGCGCTTCCTATTCCGGAATGTGGAAAGCTAACCGCCGCGAAGGAAAAGGTGTGTACACCTGGAGCAATGGTGATGTGTATGACGGTGAATGGAAAAATGGCCAGATGGATGGGCAGGGTGTCTTGCGTCTGGCCGATGGCACCAAATTTAAGGGTACCTTTAAAAACGGTGAGAAAAACGGCCCTGGAATTTTGGTGGACTCGGAAGGCCAACGTTATGAAGGCGGCTTCCTGAACAATGAAAAGGACGGCGCATATGTTCTGAAAGATAAAAATGGCAATATCATTGAGAAAGGAACATATGTGCGTGGAGTAAAAAGGAACTTATAATCGATATGACCTTTTATAGGCCTTAAAAAATCTTATTCTTATGGCAGAAAAAACAACCAAACGGCCTAATAATGCCAGATTGAAAATGGTCAAAAATGACCCCTGGCTGGAGCCTTATGAGCAGATCATCAATGATCGTCATGATTATGCTCTTCGCAGAATGAATGAGCTGACAAACGACGGTGCTCAGACTTTGTCTGATTTTGCAAGCGGATATTTGTATTTCGGTTTGCAAAAGACCGATAAAGGATGGGTGTTCCGTGAATGGGCTCCGAATGCGACTTCGATTTACCTCGTCGGAGATTTCAGTAAATGGGAAGAACTCCCTCAGTATGAGCTGAAAAAGATCAATGAAGCCGGTGTATGGGAAATCAAGTTGCGTAAATCGGCCCTGAAACACGGTCAGTTCTATAAATTGAAGATCTATTGGGAAGGCGGTTGTGGAGAACGTATTCCGGCTTGGGCAAAGCGTGTGGTTCAGGATGAAGAAAGTCACATCTTCTCGGCTCAGGTATGGGATCCGGCAGATCCTTATCAGTTTAAGAAAAGAAATTTCAAAAGAAAACCGAGTGCTCCTCTGCTGATTTATGAGTGCCATGTCGGTATGGCTCAGGATGCAGAAAAGGTGGGCACTTATAAGGAATTCCGTGAAAATATATTGCCCCGCATTGTGGCTGATGGATATAACTGTATCCAGATTATGGCCATTCAGGAGCACCCGTATTACGGAAGTTTTGGCTACCATGTGTCCAGCTTCTTCGCTCCTTCCAGCCGTTTCGGAACACCGGATGAGTTGAAAGAACTGATTGACGCGGCACATGCTCAGGGAGTAGCGGTTATTATGGACCTGGTACATTCGCATGCCGTGAAGAATGAAATCGAGGGACTGGCTAACTTTGCCGGTGATCCTTGTCAGTATTTCTGTCAGGGCGACCGTCGCGAGCATCCGGCATGGGATAGCCTGTGCTTTGACTATGGCCGTAATGAGGTGGTTCACTTCCTGTTGTCCAACTGTAAGTATTGGCTGGAGGAATTCCAGTTTGACGGATTCCGTTTTGACGGCGTGACTTCCATGTTGTATTACAACCATGGATTGGGTGAGGCTTATACGAATTATGGTGATTATTACAACGGAGGTCAGGATGATCAGGCTATCTGTTATCTTACTCTGGCCAACCTGCTGATTCACGAGGTGAAGCCGAAGGCCATTACCATTGCCGAAGAAGTTTCGGGAATGCCGGGTCTGGCTTCTACGTTCAAGGATGGAGGTATCGGTTTTGACTACCGCATGGCAATGAATATTCCGGATTATTGGATCAAACTGATTAAAGAAGCTCCGGATGAGAACTGGAAGCCAAGCAGTATGTTCTGGGAGGTGACAAACCGCAGAAAGGATGAAAAGACCATTTCTTATTGTGAGAGTCATGATCAGGCTTTGGTCGGTGACAAGACGATTATTTTCCGTCTGGTGGATGCCGACATGTATTGGCATTTCAAGATTGGTGACGAAAACTATCAGGCCGAACGTGGAATTGCCTTGCACAAGATGATCCGTTTGCTTACCGCTTCGACCATCAATGGTGGTTATCTGAACTTTATGGGTAACGAATTCGGGCATCCGGAATGGATTGATTTCCCAAGAGAAGGCAATGGTTGGAGTTATAAATATGCCCGTCGTCAATGGCATCTTGTTGATGATAAGGAGTTGTGCTTTAGATTCTTGGGAGATTTTGATAAGGCAATGGTTCATCTGATCAAGAATATGGCCGGCTTTGAAAGAACTCCGGTAGTCGAGGTATGGCACAATGATTCCGATCAGGTGTTGGCTTATAGCCGTAAGGATCTGCTGTTTGTTTTCAACTTCAGTTACAACCGTTCATTCTCTGACTACGGTTTCATGATGCCGGAAGGTTCTTATCAGGTTGTTCTGAATACGGATGCTCCTGAATTTGGCGGTCATGGACTGAATGATGATCGTGTAGAACACTTTACTTTGCATGATGATCTGTTGGCGCGTGATGGTAAGGGATGGCTTAAGTTGTATCTGCCGGCCAGATCGGCCATGGTTCTTCGCAAGAAGTAAAAGTGTAAAAGTAAATCATGCAGAATAACGAAAAGAATAAGTATATGTGGAGGGTGGCCAAATGGTGTTCCACTCTATTGTTCGCCCTCTTCTCCTTTTTTTATTTATACAGCATGCAATCGGAGCTGTTGGCGTGTTTTCAGTACATCCTTTCCGATGGACTGACGTCATACAGCCCGTTTGTAGGCAGTATGCTTCTTACTTTGCTGTTGGTTTTTATCGGTGAGGTTCTGGCTTATGCCTGGGGACTGCCCATGGCGTTTGTCGCCTTGTCGTATTTTCCGTCGGCCGTTCTGCTGGCTTTGATTACCGGTGGAACTCCGATGCAGGGAGAGATTTATGGAGGCGGCTTTCTGTGGGGATGGCTCGCTTTTGTTCTTGTTTTAGGCAGTCTGACTGTTGCTTTGTTACGAAAGTATGCTTCGTATATTGTCCGTGAAAAATACCATTACACGGACATGTGGCCAAACGCTGTTTTCCTTCTGCTGCTTTTTATCTTTGTAGGGACCGTAGGTAATTCTAATGAACCGTTGCATTATCAGCTTAAGGCAGAGCGCTTGCTCAGTGAGGAGCGTTATGAAGAAATTGCCGACTTGAAATGCCCCTCTTCCGAACCGGCTCCAGTCTTTGGTGCAATCCGTGCGTTAGCTTTGGCTCAGGAACATCGTTTGGGTGATGAACTGTTTCGTGAGGCACAGGCCCGAAAGGCTCTGGGGCTTATGGTCGGAGAACATGATTTTCTTTCCGGTGACAGTCTGGCCTATACATTTTATAAAATGTGGGGAGCAAGACCCGGCAAACACATCGCGCAGAATCCCGAACTTTTTTTCAAGATGCTTCTAGACCGTTCTGCGGCAGATTCGCTTCAGAATCCTGTAGCGGCAGACTATTACCTGTGTAGCTTGTTGCTTGACCGTAAACTGGATCAGTTTGCCGCGGTGATAGATACGTATTATCCTCTTAACGATTCTTTGCCGAAACATTATCGGGAGGCATTGGTGCTTTATAAGCGTCTTCGGACCAATCCGGTGTGCATTTATGAGGACGAATCTTTGGAAGAAGATTACAGCGATTTTCTGTCTATATCCCGTGAGAAGGCTCTTCCCGAAGTGCGGAAGAACAGACTGCGTAAGGCTTACGGAAAAACGTATTGGTATTATTACACCTGTCGTTGAATGCGCTTTGTCTGCCTGTCGGTTGTTCAAACACAATTATTTTTCATTCATTCGGCAAGAATAAGTGAAAAGGATATTGTTCTATTCGTTTTTTTTTATACCTTTGCACACTAAATAGAAACACGTCAAAGGATGCAAATAAAAGAAAAGGATTTTGCACATCCGTATCCGAAAATGTACGGAAAGGCAACAGATCAGAAAGTCGGGTATTGCAAACTAAATCATTTAGATTGCAAGATGTCGGCCTTTTCTCTTTTCGTTGTTTCACAGACTTTACGGCATATTAATTGTTAGGCCACCTTTTCGGTATTTCTTTACCGGAATGAGTGGTCTTTCTTATGTCCGTACGTTTCACATCGCAAGTAAAGAACCAAACAATAATAACTATAATTTTAGATACAATAGTATTGTGCAATGAGAAATGTAACACTTATCCTCGACGACGGGAGCAAATTTTGTGGAAAGTCGTTCGGCTATGAGAAGCCGGTGGCAGGCGAAGTTGTGTTTAACACAGCAATGATGGGATACCCTGAGAGTTTGACCGATCCGTCTTATGCCGGACAGCTTATGGTACTGACTTATCCATTGGTGGGAAACTACGGTGTTCCGGCCTTTACTTTTGAAGAAAATGGTCTGGCTACATTTATGGAAAGCGACAAGATTTATGCTTCTGCGATTATTGTTTCCGATTACAGTAATGAGTATTCCCACTGGAACGCCAAGGAGAGTCTGGCCGACTGGCTGAAGCGCGAACAGATTCCGGGAATTACAGGTATTGATACTCGCGAACTGACAAAGGTGTTGCGTGAGCATGGTGTTATGATGGGTAAGATCATCTTCGACGATGAGCCTGAGAATATTCCTTATGCAGACTACAACGGTGTAAACTTTGTAGACCGTGTATCTTGCAAGGAAATCATCCGTTACAACGCCGGAGCGCCAAAGAAAGTCGTGTTGGTTGACTGTGGTGTGAAGCACAATATTATCCGTTGCCTGATCAATCGTGGGGTAGAGGTTATCCGCGTGCCTTGGAACTACGATTTCAATGATATGGAGTTCGACGGTCTGTTCCTTGCTAATGGTCCTGGTGACCCGGACACTTGCGAAGACGCGGTAGTAAACATCCGCAAGTTCCTCAACTCCGACAAGGTACGTCCTTGCATGGGTATCTGTATGGGTAACCAGTTGCTGAGCAAGGCGGCAGGAGCCAAAATCTACAAATTGAAGTACGGTCACCGCAGCCATAACCAGCCGGTTCGCATGGTCGGTACCAACAAGTGCTTCATCACCAGTCAAAATCACGGATATGCAGTAGACAGTGATACTTTGGGACAAGACTGGGAACCATTGTTTGTGAACATGAATGACGGATCAAACGAAGGTATCCGTCACAAATCAAATCCATGGTTCAGCGCACAGTTCCATCCGGAAGCTTGCAGTGGTCCGATTGATACTGAGTTCTTATTCGATGATTTTGTAAAACTTCTTTAATTCTTGACTTTAAATGATTGACAACAATATTAAGAAGGTCCTGCTGTTAGGTTCAGGAGCCTTGAAAATCGGTGAAGCCGGTGAGTTTGATTATTCTGGTTCTCAGGCCTTGAAGGCTCTGAAGGAAGAAGGTGTTGAAACCGTATTGATCAACCCGAACATTGCTACAGTGCAGACCAGCGAGGGCGTAGCCGATCAGATTTACTTCCTGCCGGTTACTCCGTTCTTCGTGGAGAAGGTAATCGAAAAGGAAAAACCACAGGGAATCCTGTTGGCCTTCGGTGGACAGACTGCTCTGAACTGCGGTGTGGAACTTTACAAGAGCGGTATTCTGGAAAAATACAATGTACAGGTACTCGGAACACCGGTTCAGGCCATTATCGACACAGAAGACCGTGAGCTGTTCGTGAAGAAGCTGGACGAGATCGATGTGAAGACCATCAAGAGCCAGGCTTGCGAAAGCATTGAAGAGGCACGCAAGGCCGCTGCCGAATTGGGTTATCCGGTCATCATCCGTGCGGCTTACGCATTAGGAGGTCTGGGTTCCGGCTTCTGCGACAACGAAGAAGAACTGAACAAACTGGCCGAGAAAGCTTTCTCATTCTCTCCACAGGTATTGGTGGAGAAGAGCTTGAAGGGCTGGAAGGAAATTGAATACGAGGTAGTACGCGACAAGTACGACAACTGTATTACCGTATGTAATATGGAAAACTTCGACCCGCTGGGTATCCACACCGGTGAGAGTATCGTAATCGCTCCGTCGCAGACACTGACCAACTCAGAATATCACAAGCTGCGTGCCTTGAGTATCAAGATCGTGCGCCACATCGGTATCGTGGGAGAATGTAACGTACAGTACGCCTTCGACCCGGAATCAGAGGACTACCGCGTGATCGAGGTAAATGCCCGTCTGAGCCGTTCTTCAGCTTTGGCCTCAAAGGCAACCGGTTATCCGTTGGCGTTCGTAGCTGCCAAGTTGGGTATGGGTTACGGTTTGTTTGAGTTGAAGAATTCGGTAACCAAGACCACTTCAGCTTTCTTTGAGCCGGCATTGGATTATGTAGTCTGCAAGATCCCTCGTTGGGACTTGGGTAAGTTCCGTGGAGTAGACCGCGAATTGGGTTCATCCATGAAGTCTGTCGGTGAGGTGATGGCTATCGGCCGTACCTTCGAAGAGGCTATCCAGAAGGGTCTGCGTATGATCGGTCAGGGCATGCACGGTTTCGTAGAAAACAAGGAACTGGAGATCGAGAACATCGACGCTGCTTTGCGTGAACCGACCGACAAGCGTATCTTCATCATTTCCAAAGCACTTTCAAAAGGCTATACTGTTGACCAGATTCACGAACTGACCAAGATCGACCGTTGGTTCCTGGAGAAGTTGGCCAACATCAAGCAGACTTCACGTGAGCTGCACGCCTGCAAGAATATCAACCTGCTCGATAATGAGCTGCTCCGCAAGGCAAAAGTTCAGGGATTTACCGACTTCCAGATTGCCCGCGCTCTTGGTATGGAAGACGAGCTCGACATTGACGATGCTATCCTGATTGTCCGCAACCGCCGTAAGGCAGCCGGTATTGTTCCGGTTGTGAAGCAGATCGATACTTTGGCAGCCGAGTATCCGGCACAGACCAATTATCTGTATCTTACTTACAGCGGTGTGGCTAATGACATCAAGTTCGAGCACGACAAGCGCAGCATCGTGGTATTGGGTTCCGGAGCTTACCGAATCGGTTCATCCGTAGAGTTTGACTGGTGCGGTGTGCAGGCTCTGAACACCATCCGCAAGGAAGGCTACCGCTCTGTCATGATCAACTATAATCCGGAAACCGTGTCAACCGACTACGATATGTGCGACCGTCTGTATTTCGACGAGCTGACATTCGAGCGTGTGATGGATATTCTGGATCTGGAGTGCCCGCACGGTGTGATCGTGTCTACCGGTGGACAGATTCCAAACAACCTCGCCATGCGTCTCGACGGCCAGCACATTCCATTGTTGGGAACTACTGCCAAGAGCATCGACAACGCCGAGGACCGCGAGAAGTTCTCTGCCATGTTGAACCGCATCGGTGTTGACCAGCCGGAGTGGAGCGCTTTGACCAGCATGGAAGATGTAAACGCCTTCATCGAGAAGGTTGGCTTCCCGGTATTGGTTCGTCCGTCATACGTGCTTTCCGGTGCTGCCATGAACGTATGCTCTAACCAGGAAGAGCTGGAGCGCTTCCTGAAGCTGGCTGCCAACGTATCTCAGAAGCATCCGGTGGTGATCAGCAAGTTCCTGTTGAATGCCAAGGAAGTAGAAATGGATGCTGTTGCCAAGGACGGAGAAATCCTGGCATACGCCATCAGCGAGCACATTGAGTTTGCCGGTGTCCACTCAGGAGATGCTACCATCCAGTTCCCGGCACAGAAACTGTACGTGGAGACCGTACGCCGCATCAAGAAGATCTCTGGCGAGATTGCCCGTGAGCTGAAGATCAGCGGTCCGTTCAACATTCAGTTCCTGGCCAAGAACAACGACATCAAGGTTATTGAATGTAACCTGCGTGCTTCACGAAGCTTCCCGTTCGTGAGCAAGGTATTGAAGATAAACTTCATCGAGCTGGCTACCAAAGTAATGCTCGGATTGCCGGTAAGCAAACCGAACAAGAGCCTGTTCGACTTCGATTATGTAGGAATCAAGGCCAGCCAGTTCTCATTCAACCGTTTGCAGAAGGCCGACCCTGTATTGGGCGTAGATATGGCTTCAACCGGTGAGGTAGGCTGTCTGGGCGACGATACCGACAACGCGCTGATGCAGGCCATGCTTTCAGTGGGCCACCGTGTTCCGGAGAAGAACATCCTGCTCTCTACCGGAGGTGCCAAGCAGAAGGCAAGCATGCTCGATGCGGCCCGCGAGCTGAAAGAGAACGGTTACAACCTGTATGCTACCGGAGGAACCAGCCGCTTCCTCACAGAAAACGGTATTGAAAATACATTGGTATACTGGCCGAACGAGGAGGGACATCCTCAGGCATTGGATATGCTGCACCAGAAACAGATTGACATGGTGGTGAACATTCCGAAGAACCTCACCGAAGGCGAGATCAGCAACGGTTACAAGATCCGTCGCGCCGCCATCGACCTGAATATTCCGTTGATCACCAACGCACGTCTGGCAAGTGCATTTATCCATGCATTCTGCAAGATCAAGACTGATGACATTGTCATCAAGAGTTGGTCAGAGTACAAGTAATAAAGCGTATGTATGAATTTTGAAATCATTTTTGTATTGCTATGTCTGGTTGCAATGGTCGTTGCTTTAATCAACGACCGTATGCGACCAGGCATGGTCCTTTTCTCAGTGGTTGTGCTTTTTTTGTGCACCGGAATCATTTCTCCGAAGGAATGTCTCGAGGGATTTTCCAATAAAGGCATGATCACAGTGGCCCTGCTTTTCCTGGTGAGCGAAGGTATTCGCAAGAGTGGGGTATTGGAACAGTTCATTTACCGGCTGCTCCCGAAGGAGAAGTGCAGTGTGGCCAAGGGCAACATGCACATGCTTCCAGTTATCGCCTTTATCTCAGCCTTTTTGAACAATACACCGGTAGTCGTTATTTTTGCCCCGATTATCAAGAACTGGGCCCGACGGACCGGACTCTCAGCCACCAAATTTCTGATTCCGCTTTCCTATGCTACCATCTTGGGCGGTATGTGTACCCTCATTGGTACTTCCACCAACCTGGTTGTCGACGGTATGATTCAGGAAGCGGGTTACGAAGGTTTTACCATTTTCGAACTCGGTAAAATCGGAGTGATCATTACCGTAATCGGTATTGTCTATCTGGTTCTTTTCTCGAAGAAACTCTTGCCCGAGGTAAATGCCAAGGACGAAGAACTGGAAGATCTCACTGCCGAAAGCAATGTTGTTTGTGTAGAAGCCGTGATCGGAGCCCGTTTTCCCGGTAACGGCAAGACTTTGAAAGAATTCGACTTTCCTCGTCACTACGGTGCTACGGTGCGCAGTCTGCACCGCAACGGTGTGCGTCTGGAAGGCGACTGGATGAATATCCGTCTGTGTGAAAACGACACCTTGGTATTGGAAACCGACGACAAGTTCATTCCCACCTGGGGTGACAGCCGTGTCTTCCTGATGCTTTCCGTGATGGATGCCGACATGCAGATGGAGCGCAAGAAGCGCTATTTTGCCATGATCCTGTTGCTGTTTATGATTGTGGGTGCCACGGTGGGCGAACTTCCCTTTGTGGCCAATCTGTTTCCCGGAGTCAAACTCGACATGTTTTTCTTCGCGTGTATCACCACAGTCATTATGGCCTGGACAAAAATGTTTTCTCCCAAGAACTATACCAAGTATATTTCCTGGGATGTACTGATTACGATTGCCTGTGCCTTTGCCATCAGCAAGGCCATGGAGAATTCCGGCTTTGCCTCGTTCATTGCCAATCAGATTATCGGACTCACCGATTCACTGGGACCGCACGCCCTGCTGGCCATTATTTTCCTGATCACCAATCTGTGTACGGAGCTGATCACTAACAATGCCGCCGCCGCTTTGGCTTTCCCCATCGCTTTGGCCGTGTCCCGTCAGTTGGGTGTTGACCCCACGCCGTTCTTTGTGGTGATCTGTATTGCCGCTTCGGCTTCGTTCTCCACACCGATCGGTTATCAGACCAACCTGATTGTGCAGGGTATCGGAGGCTATAAGTTCACCGACTTTGTACGCATCGGTCTGCCGTTGAATATCATCGTATTCATATTATCCATCGTATTAATCCCCATGTTCTGGAACTTCTAAAACTGTATGGAAGAATGACACAAGAGAATAACATATATCCCATCTATGACAAGATGATGACCCGTGCCGACAAGGAAGCCCTGCTCGGCCAGAAGGGTATGATGATCTGGTTCACCGGTCTTTCCGGTTCCGGCAAGAGCACCATCGCTTTGAGTCTGGAGCGCGAACTGGACAAGCGCGGCATTCTTTGCCGCATTCTCGACGGCGACAATATCCGTTCGGGCATCAACCGTAATCTCGGTTTCTCGGAAGAGGACCGTGTGGAAAACATCCGCCGTATCGCCGAAGTGGGCAAACTGTTTGTAGACACCGGCATTGTGACCATTGCCGCATTCATCAGCCCGACCAACCAGCTCCGTGAGATGGCCGCCGGGATTATCGGCAAGGACGATTTCCGTGAGATTTATGTCAGCACCCCGCTGAGCGTCTGCGAGCAGCGCGATGTCAAGGGCCTTTATGCCCGTGCCCGTCGTGGCGAGATCAAGGATTTTACCGGAGTGAGCGCTCCGTTCGAGGCTCCCGAGCATCCCGCCCTTTCGCTCGACACCTCCAAACTTACTTTGGAGGAAGCCGTGAACCAGGTGCTTCAGTTAATTTTCGAATCAAATAACAATAAATAATATTGATATGGCAGAATATAATTTGAGTCATTTGCAGGAGCTCGAGGCCGAGTCTATCCACATCATCCGTGAGGTGGCCGCCGAGTTTGAAAATCCTGTGATGCTTTATTCCATAGGTAAGGACTCTTCTGTAATGGTGCGTCTGGCCGAGAAAGCCTTTGCGCCCGGAAAAGTTCCGTTCCCTTTGATGCACATCGATTCCAAGTGGAAATTCAAGGAAATGATCGAGTTCCGCGACAATTACGCCAAGCAGTACGGCTGGAACCTGATTGTAGAGTCCAACATGGAAGCCTTCCATGCCGGAGTGGGTCCGTTTACCCACGGCAGTAAGGTACACACCGATCTGATGAAGACCAAGGCTCTGCTCGACGCTTTGGCAAAATACAAGTTCGATGCCGCTTTCGGTGGCGCTCGCCGCGATGAGGAGAAGAGCCGTGCCAAGGAGCGTATTTTCTCGTTCCGCGACCAGTTCCAGCAGTGGGACCCGAAGAACCAGCGTCCTGAGTTGTGGGACATCTACAACAGTCGTGTACACAAGGGCGAGAGCATCCGTGTATTCCCGTTGAGCAACTGGACCGAGCTCGACATCTGGCAGTACATCCGTCTGGAGAACATTCCTATTGTGCCGCTGTACTTCGCCAAGGAGCGTCCGGTGGTCAATATCGACGGTCAGCTCATCATGCCGGACGATGACCGCCTGCCGGAGAAATACCGCGACCAGATCGAGATGAAGAAGATCCGCTTCCGTACTCTGGGCTGCTGGCCGCTGACCGGAGCCATCGAGAGCGAGGCAGACACCATCGAGAAGATTGTGGAGGAAATGATGACCACCACCAAGAGTGAGCGTACCACCCGTGTGATCGACTTCGACCAGGAAGCGTCCATGGAGCAGAAAAAGCGTGAAGGATATTTTTAAAACAGAAAGATTATGGCAGTTCAAAATATTAAGGAATTCCTGGATCAGGATGAAAAGAAAGACCTGTTGCGTTTGCTGACCGCCGGTTCTGTAGACGACGGAAAGTCTACTCTGATCGGCCGTCTGCTGTTCGACAGCAAGAAGCTCTATGAAGACCAGTTGCAGGCATTGGAGCGCGACAGCAAACGTGTGGGCAATGCCGGTGAGCACATCGACTACGCCCTGTTGCTCGACGGACTGAAAGCCGAGCGTGAGGAGGGTATCACCATCGACGTGGCCTACCGTTATTTCTCAACCAATTTGCGTAAGTTCATCATTGCCGATACTCCGGGACACGAACAATACACCCGCAATATGATTACCGGCGGATCAACCGCCAATCTGGCCATCATTCTGGTAGATGCCCGTACCGGTGTCATCACCCAGACCCGTCGTCACACTTTCCTGGTGTCTTTGCTCGGCATCAAGCACATTGTGCTGGCTGTAAACAAGATGGACCTGGTGGACTTCAGTCAGGAAGTGTTCGACAAGATTGTGGGCGAGTACCGCAAGCTGACCGATTACCTGGGTATTGACGACGTAACCTGCTTCCCGCTGTCCGCTCTTGGCGGCGACAATGTGGTGGAGAAGTCCGACCGCACTCCGTGGTACGAAGGACCGGCATTGCTCGACTTCCTGGAGACTGTGCCTATCCACACCGACCGCAATATGGACGACTTCCGCTATCCGGTGCAGTACGTGCTGCGTCCGAACCTCGACTTCCGCGGTTTCTGCGGTAAGATCGCTTCCGGTGTGATCCGTAAGGGCGACGAAATCATGGCCCTGCCTTCCAAGAAGAAATCACACGTAAAGAGCATCGTGACCTACGAGGGCGAGCTCGAAGAAGCATTCTGTCCGCAGTGTGTCACCATCACTTTGGAAGATGAGATCGACATCTCCCGTGGCGAGATGATTGTCAAGAGCGACAATCTGCCGGAGATCGGCCGTCATGTAGAAACCATGCTTGTGTGGATGGACGAGGAGCCTATGGACCGCAAGAAGCAGTTCTATCTGAAGCACAATACCAATACCACCCGTGCCACCATTGATCAGATTGCCTATAAGGTAGATGTGAACACTATGGAGCAAAGCCCGGCCGAGTTCTTCAAACTCAACGAGATCGGCCGTGTGCAGATCACCACAGCCAAGACCCTGTTCTTCGACGCTTATTCCAAGAACAAGGCTACTGGTTCATTCATCCTGATCGATCCGATTACCAACAACACCAGTGCGGTGGGTATGATCATCGGTCCTACAGCCGTTACCGACATCGAGCACGAAGATATTCCGGAACTGAATCTGCCGAAGCTGGGCATTGCTCCGGAGCATTACGATGCGATCGAGAAGGCTGTGAAAGACCTTTCACGTCAGGGTATCGCCATTAACATCATCAAATAAGAGAGGAGGAAGGAATGGGACTACTGGAATTCAGTAAATTGCCGGTCAATACGCTCGTAGGCGCAGACTGGGATACATTCAAGAAGATGACCGACGGGCAGAATATCGGTTCCAAATACAAGAACAAATATTATCTGACCAAGGGCGTGTGCCGCCTGTTGAGCACCCTCAAGTGCTTGCAGGACAAGAAGTACGAAAAGCTGCTGGCCTCACAGCCGTTGCAGAACGACCCCGTGTTCATCTTGGGCCACTGGCGCAGCGGAACCACTTTCGTGCACAACATCTTTGCGCAGGACAAGCATTTCGGTTACACCACTACTTATCAGACTGTGTTCCCGCACCTGATGATGTTTGGACAGCCTATGTTCAAGAAGACCATGGGCTGGTTGATGCCGGACAAGCGTCCGACCGACAACATGGAGCTGGCGCCCGATCTGCCTCAGGAGGAAGAGTTCGCCCTGTCAAACATGATGCCATATTCTTATTATGACTTCTGGTTCTTCCCGGAGCGCATGATGGAGTATTGCGAGCGTTACCTCACTTTCGAGAAGATTACACCGGAGGAGCTGAAGGTATTTAAGGAGACCTTCCTCAAGCTGGTGAAGATTTCGTTGTGGAACACCGGAGGTACACAGTATCTGTCCAAGAACCCGCCGCACACCGGTCGTGTAAAGGCTCTGGTGGAACTGTTCCCCAATGCCAAGTTCATCTATCTGATGCGTAACCCGTACACCGTGTTCGAGAGCACCCGCAGCTTCTTCAACAACACCATCAAGCCGCTGGAGCTCCAGCCTTACGATGAAAACGTGATGGAGCAGAACATTCTCGATGCCTATACACAGCTGTATCGTGCTTATGAGGAGCAGAAGAAGTTCATCCCCGAGGGCAATCTCTATGAGGTGAAGTTTGAGGAGTTTGAGCGTGACGCTTTGGCCACCACGGAGGATATTTACCGCAAGCTGAATATTCCGGGATGGGAAGAAGCCCGTCCGGCCATTGAGGCTTATGTGGGCAAGAAGAAAGGCTACAAGAAGAACAAGTATGAATACAAGCCGCGCACCGTTCAGCTGGTGAACGATAACTGGGGCTATGCCCTGAAGGACTGGGATTATCCGGTGCACTAAGCTGAGCATGGCTTGACGAATATTATTGTATAAAAAACTCCGTCCCCTTTCCCGAGTAATTCGGGAAAGGGGACGGAGTTTTTTAAAAGTTTAATATCAGGAGATTCTGAAACTATCGCCTTTTTATGCCAAAACGTTTCTTTTCCTTGGTAGAGAATATATCTGTAGTTTCCAAAATATTAAAAACTTCATTCATATCAGTTTCATTTAGCATTCCATAATATTCTCCAGAACAAAGCTTGCTTATAGGAATGGAAAACAATTCACCGCAGTCTGCAAAACTGTCATATTTTAGAAACTCAGGATAGTTCTCAACCTAAAGCAAATATTGAGCAGACAAATATTCCTTTGAGAATGATGCTTGTGGACTCATTTTAGTATTGACAAGAACCGAACCGTAACAAATGTCGTTATGCTTATCTACACCAATTATAATCAGACGCTTGGGCTTTGATGTTCTATGGCTCAATACTAATCCGTCGTCAGTGGAAAGAGTAGTCAAAATCAATGCTCCAGGTATAACCTTGTCTTCTGTTACCATGCGTTCATTGTGAAGATAACTCTGTTGTAGTTCTCTTAGATCCATTCTAATGCACGCTTATTACTTTGACGTTCTCTGATCACCTCAAGCATGTCATTGCTTGCACCACCAGCTTTTGCCATATCCCACATTGCAATCTTTGTATCTTCTCCTGTTTGCTCTGAATGGGCTTTTGCCTTTTTCCATGCCTTGTCGTGCGAAAGATCACTTAAATCAAATGCCTTCACATCCTTACATTTTGCTATCCATTTGTTAAGAATCTTTATGTTAGAACCTGATAATTCGTCCATATCACATTGTTGGCAAGCAGTTACTATTTGATGACCGTCCTTTATTGTTACGCAAAGAGCTTCTGCAAACTGCTTCAGTTCTTGTGATTCAACAGATATTTTTCCTTCTACTGCCTTTAATACTTTATAAGTAAGAGCTGGAACAGGACCATGTTTTCTTGCCAAAAAAGAATCCTCCATCATCGGAGTGCCATATAATACCAGATGTTCTTGCTGTGCAAAATACATTACCTTAAAGAGATGGATATAATCCACTCCCTCTTTCATCTGCTCAAGTACGTATAGTACAGTAGCTTTGATTTTATTTATTTGATCTATTATTTTCATTATTAATATAATAGATACTTTGAATATACAATATTTATTTATCCTACAAAGTTAATTAAAATCTAATATATCAGATATTAGAGATATATGAGAATTTCCTTTTTTTAAGCTTTGTATGATAACATAAATTCGAGAAATAGAAAATCCCCCGTTAAAGGACGAGGGAACCTAATGTTTTCACAACGGATAAACCTTATTGTGATTTGCTACATTTTAGTGTTGCAAAAATAATAGATGTAGATTAATAAAACAATATTTTGTTTGTTTTTTTATAGATATATTTATTATACTTGGCTTATTGTTCTGTTTATAAAATAGAAATATATAAAAAATACAATAAGCAATGAAAAAGATATTAGGACTTGATTTAGGTACAACAAGTATCGGTTGGGCATTGCTTAATGAAGCTGAAGATCCTCAGGAGGAGTCAAATATAATCAAAGCTGGTGTAAGAGTGAATCCTCTTTCTTCTGATGAGATTCAGGATTTTGAGAAAGGTAAAAGCGTAACCACGAATGCGGCAAGAACCCAAAAAAGAAGTGCCAGACATAATCTGCAAAGATATAAATACAGAAGAGATACTCTTATTCAGATTTTGAAAGAGCATGGCTTCATTACCGATTCTGATATTTTATCAGAATCAGGTAATAAATCGACATTTGAAACTTATCATTTACGGGCAAAGGCTGTTTCCGAAGAGATATCATTGAAGGATCTTGCAAGAGTCTTGCTGATGATAAATAAAAAGCACTGTCCTCCCATGGTCGTCCAGATGTTGTGCAGATCCGTAGTGGACATGGGGACCAGTTCCAAAGTATAACTTTCATTGCCGACCTCGAACCGAGGCAGCGACTGAACGAAAGTGAG
>CALUKY010000006.1 GCA_944321345.1 uncultured Paraprevotella sp. | reverse complement strand
ACTCCAAATAGTGCTTGATTATTAATGATTTGCAATTTTATGATATTTCTTGAATATGTAGGTTCGAGAGCCTCCCTTTCCGCGGAAAGAACAAAAGGTGGTCAAATTTTTGATCACCTTTTACAGACCGCAAAACGATTTGTGATCTGTAATGCAAAACGAAATGTTGTTAATTAACCTATCTTTATTTCCATTAACACAAAACGATTTGTATTTTTTTTGCACTATATAAAAACTGACACATTTAGTAATAAAATCACTTAAACGTGCCAGTTCGTTACATAACCATCATCTACAGCAATGATTGCTTGAAATAATGCTTTTCTGTTTCTGTCAGCTGATATTTCTCCTTACACGAGTTATTAATCATGTTATACATTGTTTTTTCGCTAATACCCAAAACCGGATAAATGTACTTACGATAAACTTCACGGTTTGAAAGCCCTGATTTTGCATATTTATCCAAGGTTTGCATAACATAATATAGCCTGAACTTGTAACTAAGTCCTATTCTTAGTGGTAATTCTGTCTTATTCATTTATCCGATTAATATTTTGTTTATTCTAATTCGCCTTGTTCATCGTCTTCTTTGCTTTCTGAAAGGGTCTTGTTTAAAGTCTCGTTTTGCATCATGCTTTTTTGAGTTTTCAAAGGTGCAGCGCTGGTGTTTTGTGATTCATCCACACTAACAATAGCCCCGATTCCCTTATTTCTGATAGGCATAGCAATAAAGCGTTTTTGGAAGCCTATAATACTGCCACGTTCTTCCGGATCATCTAAACGTGAAAACATATCCAGTGTACCGTCTGCTTTCATTACTTCATACTTTTGGAATGCAACACTGACTATTGACGCATTCTTGCTTTCTACATTGAAATCAGACTTAGTAAGCGGATCTTCCGGTCCTGTTCTTGAATATTTAGGCATATAAGGAAATTGAAAGGTACCAAATCCGGCAAATTTAATCGGTTCTCCATCACGGATTTCTGTAAGATCCTTAAACAGCTGTAAATCCTCCAGCATAAGATCTGTTACATGAGTAGGATGAAGAACTATATATCTGTCGTTGAGCGGAACCAGCGCATTATCAAATTTCTCTTTCAATGTGAGTATATCTGCAAACTTCATTCTTTTTCTGCCGTTGACAACTTCACCTGTTGTTTCTACTATGGGTGTGTCGGGTGTATCGTTCAGAGGTGCAAAAGCATGGATTGCCTTTTGTGCAGTGCTTGTCTGGAGCGTTAGTCGGTGTTGTCTGATCACGCTTTCAAGTTTGCCGTAACTGTATTCCGCTTCCTCGATATGCCGCACAACGGTATTTTCTGTATCAAACGTATCTAGCGGTATCTGGTTATCCTGATCCTCACGTTCAATTACTTTTATCGGATAGGTTTTGTTATTGATCAGAACTTTTGGATCTATTCCGGCTGATGCTATATGCAGTGTATTTGCATCAACATCATCTGTAAAATCTGTAACCTTAGTTAAGAAGTTTCTTTCAGGGTAAAAATTCTCTTTTAATTGACTTACCCAAATTTGTTTGTTTAATGCCATGTTGATTTTATTTTAATGCTTTAAGTAGTTGTTCATATACTTCCGGGTGTTCCTTTAGATATTCAGGTTTATATTTCCTGTAATATCTCAGCTTTTCAACCGGATCTGTCGGAATTTCATTTTCTTGTTGATTGGAGGAAGTCGTACCCCGTGCCATTTTAAGAATGTCTGATGGTTTGACTATTGCAACGGTATCCAACAACTCAGAAAGTACGTCTAAACCCATTTTAAGACCGATTTTTCGATACACATCCTTTTGTTGGGTATATTTCAATCTTCCATCCTTGAAAGCCTTGTTTAAAACGTGTTCTATACTGGTTTCATTCTTTTTTTTCTCTCCGTCAATAAAACGATTGAATACGGACGGGCTAACCCTTGCCAGACTTATAAAGTTATAACGTTCTTCTGCGTTTATCAATCCATTACTGATAGCGTTTTCTACATCTATTGTCGCCTGATCCGGATGATTTAATAACTCCTGAATGTGGTTTATTATATCTTCATCCGTTGCTTTGGCATCCAATTGTAGGAGGCTGATCAGCTCATTTCTCAGGCTCTTAATTTTGTGTGGAGTTTCAAGTCTTAAATATACATTTCCGCCTGAATAGCGTAATTTAACAGCGTTTTTATTCCCTGGTATGTCTACTATGGAAATTTCAGTAAGAACACTTTCTGTAACAGTCCTTACACCGTTTATTTCTTGTTCGTTTACGATTTCAATTCCTATCGAAGCAGAGCGCAAGAAACCTTTTTCTACTTGTGCCTTTACATTTTTTCCTAACTCTGTTGTATCGTCAAAAACAGCGTCTGCAAGCAGTTTTGAGTCTTCAACTCTCAAGTTTTCCCATCTACCTACAACCGTTTTCCGTTCGTGCATGTATAACATTACAGGATTTTTCCGAAACGCTTCCAGATTGATTCCGTCCGTTTTAACAACCATCCCGTAACAGTTTTTTGATTCATCTGATACTATAAAACTATTTTTTTTCATTGCCTTTAGGTTTTTCTGCAAATATAAAATCTATGTAACCGTTTCACAAAAAAGTGTGTAACCGTTACATAAAAGTGTGTAACTATTACATACTTTTTTTTGGGGGGATAGTTTCTATTATCATATAGTTATATCCTGTTTATCAGCGTTTTGAGATTCTTCATAAACATAAAAACAGCATTTTTCTTGCTTCGTATAAATTTAATGCCTACTTTTGCATATCCTAAAAATGATAAATATATGATTTTGAGAAAAGAAAATATTATTATACCCCTTTGTCGGTGGTGGTACTGGAAACGGCCACGCACGTTTTATCATCGTGTAGGACACCGTAACAAAGGGGCTTTTTGTTTTCTTTTTTAATTATGAAAAAAAATGCTTTGTCTGTACTCCTTGCAGACACAATCCGAGATTTTGAGTTATTAAGTAGTTCTGGAGCAGAGGAACAGGAACAGACTAACAACCTAAGAAGTCTGTATTATGATTCTATTCAGGCTTTTGTTCTTGTAGTTTATAGCTTTATGTCTGATGCTTTAAAGATAAAGATCAGTCAAACTACAGAATACAGAACAGAGGTTAAACTAAACGGACAGGAGGGATAAACCATGAAGCCAAACTGCAATATGAAAGAAATAGAGAAACTTTTCTGTACGTGCACCCCTGAGGAATTAGCCACCTCGTTAGATCATGTGCTCTTTACCGCTACAATCAGTTACCTAGACCCTACAGGAGGCGGTAGTAATGATGAAATTATTAATGATGTCTACAACGTACGTTTTCTACTGGAAAGCCTACGTGAATGCTGTAAGTCATCGGAATAGTATGCTAACAAATAAGAAACAGAAGCCCGGAGGAATTATTCTTCCGGGCTTTCCTTTTTTGGTTTGTAAATCAATCACACTAAAGAAATTTACTATATTTCTTTTATTATTTAAGAAGCGACACACACATTTTTAATGCGACAATCTATGTAAATCTGTAATAATCAACTAAATATAAACCTAAAAAATAAATGATATAACGTATTATCCCCCTTTAAATCACACAAAAAACCGCCTAAAACACCATTCAAGCGGAAATACCACATAACAAACCGCACAAAAAAACAGTTAAAAAGGTATCCCCAACTTTTATGATACGAAGTAATGGCGCTTAAGAACACTTAATAGGGGGGTATCCCCAAAGGTATCCCCAAAGGGTATCCCCAACTTTTTTTTAACATTAAATTTATTCTATTCGTCCTATGGTATAATTTTATGCAAATATATGTAAACATAATCAAATAAATAACAAATAATATACAGTAGTAATCTGTACACTTTATGGCAATATATAATGATCTAAACTATACTTACATAGATTCTTTTGAGTATAAAAAA
Organism: uncultured Paraprevotella sp.; assembly: GCA_944321345.1. Lineage (GTDB taxonomy): Bacteria > Bacteroidota > Bacteroidia > Bacteroidales > Bacteroidaceae > Paraprevotella. The sequence continues at coordinate 106,681 of CALUKY010000006.1, read as the reverse complement.
CAACGCACACACACAATTTTAATACGACAATCTGTATAAATCTATAATAATCAACTAAATAGATGAATAAAGGACAAATGTTATAACGTACTATCCCCCCTTAAATCACATGAAAAACCACACAAAACACCATTCAAGCGGAAATACCTCATAACAAACCGCACAAAAAAACGGTTAAAAAGGTATGCCCAACTTTTATAATATGAAGCAAGGGCACTTCAAAGGCGCTTAATCGGGGGTATGTCCAAAGGTATGCCCAAAGGGTATGCCCAACTCATTTTTAACACTTTAATAACCTTTTGTTTTTTTCCTATCTAGGCATGTCTAAAAAGCCGTCTAAACAGTTACCTAAACACTGAATAAGGGGCTATAACAAGCCGTAAATGCCTATTATAGCCCCTTTTACACGTTTATTACTCTTATGTCGCATTAATGCCGTTTAGAATATCGTTTAGACCGTTTAGATGTAACACTGATGTAGCGTTATGTCACATTTCGTTTTTTTTTGGGGATACCCACCTATTTTCGTAACTCATTGATACGCAAGCCGTCATACAGCATTGTCTTAACCCCCAAATATCACATTATGTTTTGATGCCCGTACTTTTTTGTTTTCTGTAAGAGCCAATCTACGAAATGGCAGATTCTGAGAAATAAAGTCCGGATAGGATTTTTCAATAATGGATATACTCTAAAAAAACCGTCCCGATGACTTGATCAAGTCGTCGGGACGGTTTTTAGGTTTGGTCAGCATGTTTTTATGGTGTGCATTGCATTTTGCGATATTCGTTAGGCGTATATCCCACGGATTTCTTGAACAGACGGTTGAAATGCTGTGAATACTGGAATCCTAATTCATAGGCAATCTGGCTCAGTTTTTTGTCCGTACCCACAATATATTCCTTGGCTTGCTCAATCAGTTTGTTGCGGATCAGTTCCTGAGCGGTCATGCCGGTTTCTTTCTTGATCAGATCGCCGAAATAGTTGGGTGAGAGGAAAACCTTGTCGGCAAAATAGCGCACTGTAGGCAGCCCTTCTTTCAGAGGAAGTTCACTCAGAAAATAATTGTCGAGCAGACTTTCAAAGCGCGTCAGCACATCGCGGTTGACTTGCGTCCGTGTGTGGAACTGGCGTTCGTAGAAGCGCAGGCAATAATCCAGCAACAACTGGATGTGGTGCGCCATGATACGCTTGCTCAGACGGTCGGACGGGCGTTCCAACTCCTGACGAATCTGTTGCAGACAGTCCTGAAACAGGCCTTTTTCTTCTTCAGAAAGGTGCAGGGCTTCAGAGGAGGCATAAGAAAAGAAACTGTAGGTTTTGATTTCCCGTGCCAATGCCGTACCCTGAATCAGATCAGGGTGGAAAAGCAGTCCCAAAGCTTTGGGGCGGGTACCTTCTTCCATGATGGTTTCTACCACCTGGCCCGGAGCAAAACTGGTTACTGTGCCTTCCTGATAGTCGTACGTCTGTTTGCCGTAACGGATATCTCCGCAGCGCGTGTCTTTCAGAAACAGCGCATACACTCCGTAATGAATGGTGAAGTGTGTGGGCCATCGTGTAGCATCTTTCAAATCTGCAACACGGATCAGCGGATGTCCGTCGGGCAGACCGAACAGCTGGCAATACTGATCAACAGAGTTCAATCGGATTATATTTTCACTCATATCGCATTCTTTTTCTCCTTACAAAAGTACATATTTCACAGAATAGAAAAAGAGTTTTCAGATTGAAATCCGTAATCCGGGTACTTTCTTCTTGAATTTGTCTACAAACAGCCTCTGATTTTTGAACTACTTTTGCCTTCGACAGACGCAGACTGTTGGAAGAAAGCCAGTATTTGTCATAAACAGAAAATAGAGCAAGAACAGAATCAATAATAAACAAGAAACATGACATTAAAAGAATTTTTGGATTATGTGCCTACCCGCGGACCTTTGAACACCGAAGGGATGCACCGCCTGATGAACGAGATGAGCGAAGAGGCACGCCGGGTGACTTTCCGGCTGAATTCGGCCTGGCACTCACAGGAAGAGATACGCGCTCTGCTGGGTGAACTGTTTGGCCACCCGGTGCCTGATACCCTGCGGGTATTCCCTCCGTTCTATTCCGATTTCGGTAAGAATATTCATGTGGGAGAGAATGTGTTCATTAATGCCTGCTGTCATTTTCAGGATCACGGTGGCGTGACTTTGGGTGACGGATGCCAGATAGGGCACAATGTGGTGTTTGCCACTTTGAATCACGGGCTGGAACCGGCCGACCGCGGTACGACTTATCCGGCATCGATTGTGCTGGGACGCAATGTTTGGGTGGGCTCCAATGCCACCATCCTGCAGGGGGTGACCATCGGCGACAATGCGGTGGTGGCTGCCGGGGCAGTGGTGAGCCGTGATGTGCCGGCCAATACGATTGTGGGCGGTGTGCCGGCACGAATCATCAAGAGAATAGATAACCCCGAAAAATAAAGAATATGATTCGAAAAACTTATTTGTTTCTTTTAATAATGACGCTTATGATGACTCATATGCAAGCACAGGAAAATGAGAAGACTTTTGCTCCGAGCGACCGGGTGACGGTGGAGCGTGTAGAGTTCAAGAACCGTTTCGGCATTACACTCGTTGCCGATCTGTATAAACCCCAAGGAGTGGAGGGACCTATGCCCGCACTGGCGGTGAGCGGACCGTTCGGAGCCGTTAAGGAACAGTCTTCCGGACTGTATGCCCAGACCATGGCCGAGCGTGGTTTTCTGACCATTGCATTCGATCCGTCCTATACCGGTGAGAGTGGCGGCGAGCCTCGTTATGTGGCTTCGCCCGATATCAATACCGAAGATTTCAGTGCCGCTGTGGATTTCCTTTCCTTGCGGTCGGATGTAGATCCGGAGCGTATCGGCATTATCGGTATTTGCGGATGGGGCGGCATGGCGCTCAATGCGGCAGCTATTGACACCCGTATCAAGGCTACGGTGACGGTAACCATGTACGACATGAGCCGTGTTACAGCCAACGGTTATTTTGACGCGATGGATGCCGACGGACGCTATGAATTGCGCCGCAAGCTGAATGCCCAGCGCACTGAGGATGCCCGCAAGGGAGTGGCTGCACGTGCCGGAGGTGTGGTAGACCCGCTGCCTGCAGATGCGCCGCAGTTTGTCAAAGACTATTATGACTATTACAAGACTCCGCGCGGCTATCACAAGCGTTCGCTCAACTCCAACGAAGGCTGGAATGTCACTTCTTCCTTGTCATTCCTCAATATGCCGCTGTTGGCCTACAGCAACGAAATCCGCAGTGCCGTGCTGATGATTCACGGCGAGAAGGCTCATTCACGCTATTTCTCTGAGGATGCCTTCAAGAAACTCACAGGCAACAACAAGGAGCTGATGATTATTCCGGGGGCCAGTCATGTGGACCTGTATGACAATCAGGCCGGTGTGATTCCTTATGACAAGATCGAGACATTCTTCCGCACTTATCTTAAATAAGGTGGAGTTCTATTAATAAATAAAGGATGCATCAAAATACATTTTCTGAAAGGATGAATTTATAATTTGAAAAATGAGCATCCTGAAAAAGGCTAAAGAAAAAGAAAGGGTCGTATCATTTCTCTATACAGAGCTTGCTACGACCCTTTTAAGTGCCATAGCTGCAATCTATAACTTTGGGGAGACGGTATTTGATTTCAGAATGCCATGGGATTCCACGCGAACCACTTCGTCCATCTTGTATTTCCGTCCTGCATATCGGTGCGAAAACACCATATGGCGTAGCATGGAGCTCCCAAACAGTCATAGTCATATTGTTTTTCCAGATATTTCAGGAGTTTAGGAGTACATATATCCGAAGCCACCCTGTCCATACTTTCTCCATCAAATACAAAGCGGGCATAAAACATTTTCAGAAATTCGGTTACGGTTTCTGTATCGGTGCTTGATCCCGGAATGATCAGTTCCTGTTTTTCTTTCCGGCTTTCCGCTTTTGGTGCGGTATGCTGTGTTGTTGCATTTTCTTTCGTTTGGGTCATCGTTTCTTCCGCAATGGTGCTGTCCTGTGCGGCATTTTCTTTCTCCTGCGGCGTTTTTGGTCTGGAGCAGGAGGCATTTCCAAATCCTAATGTCAAGATTGCGGCCAGCATAAAGAGTTTGGAAGGAACACGCAATCTCAAATTTTGCTTTCTCATAATTTTTGAAATTAAATTTGTTTGAATCTCTTATAAATCGACTTCTTTCAAGAGCTTTCCTTTGGCATTGTAGACTTTCAGCGTAAGTCTTTTCCCTTCTTTGCGGAGTACGGCCATTGTGGCTGTTTCTACCTTTTTACCACCACCTATATATATCGGGAATGGATTCTTGATGCTATTTCTCTGGTAGTATTTAAAGTGATGTGTATGAGCAAAAAGGCCTATGTCCCAGGATGATTTTTTCAAAATAGGACACCAGAGGGCCGGCGACGGTTGATATTTGTCCGTATTGCCCCATAAGGGAATATGCCCTAGAAGAATATGGCGGTCTGCGCGACGGAATTCGCGGCTGCGGATTTCTTTTTTCAGAAAGGTGGCCTGTTCTTTGCGGAACTCCGTGAAGTCATTTAATCCGTAATACACCCACGTGTTATCCGGTTTGTCTTCGCCGCAGTCCAGGTAAACAAAGCGTGTGTCTCCCCAACTGAAAGCTCCATATGGCTTTTGGGCTTCGTTTGGCGAAGATACTTGCCAGCCGGTTTGTTCGTCGGATGCGTCCGAGTTTTCGTGTTTGGTTTCCAATATATAAGGTAGGGGCGGATTGTCAAACAGGGAAGGCATGCCCGATGAATAGGCGTTTCTGATTTCATGATTTCCACGTATAAAGAAAATTGGATGTGTAGAGCCTTCAAACCGTTCTGCCAGGCGGTTGATGTTTACGATGGCTTCATATCTGTCTGCCGGTTCCGGCAGCCAATCTCCATTGAAAAATACGATATCGTGAGGTATAGTTTTTGCCAGAGCAGACATTTTCTGTTCTACCTGATCGGAGCAGTGCATGTCATTTAAGATAATGGCTGTAAAATCATCGGTATCCAAGGCGGGTAAGGTAAACCGATAATATGGAGTGCGTATCGTGTCGCCAAAGGCTTTAAAATAAGCCCGATTCTCTAACAGCTCCTGAGCGCAGACCCGATAATAATAGGTGGTGCCCTCTTTCAGATCATTCAGACGGATTTTCTGTTCTATATCATGACAAATCACTTGGCCGCCAATCAGGCTACGTGCTTTTTGGGGGGCTGCATCACCATGTGCTGCCAGTAGGGAATCGGTGGTGAATTCTATCCAGCAGTATGAGGGACGGCGCGTTTGAAACATGATGGTAATTCCGTTATTGCTAGGGTTTTGTAAATAAGGTTTACCGTAGAAAAAACGGTGTGCCGGGGTCTTGATACGGAATTCGGATACAACCGGCCGATGATCTGAAGCAGTCTTGGCCTCCAGTACCCGTGTTTGTCGTTTGGACCAGTAAAGTTGATGGGCTGTAGGTTTCCATACAGCAATATAGTCAATGGTTTTTTTCGGTTTGTTTGCCGGAAAAGTAGGTTGCTTGGGATCATTCACCAGCGTAAAGTCTTTTTTCAGTTTCTTTATTTCCGGACTGTCGGGAGTTGCGTTCAGGTCACCGGCCAGAATAAGAGGCTTTTTTTTCAGGGAAGCAACCACCTGACGTAATTTTTCCTGGGAAGCTTTCCGATCCTCTGCATTTAGTGACCAGTGGGTACAGGCCAGATAGAATGATTCAAATTCGGCAATGAGCAAAGTACGGGCTTCTTCGCGTCCCGGCATCGGAATACGTAATGTGTTTAACGGGCGTTTTCGGCAGAGCAGTCCAATGCCATAGCTACCGCCTTTCAAGGGGATTGCTTCACTGAATACCGGAAACATTTGGGTATACCAGGCCAGTTCGCCCAACACATAACGTCCGTTGCTTCGGTTGGTGGCGCTGTCTACTTCCTGAACGGCCACAAAATCGGCTCCGCAACGGATAATCTCATCTGCCGTACGCTGATAGTCCGTGCGGTTATCCATTCCTTTTCCATTGCGGATATTGTAGGTCATGAAACGGAAAGAGGTTTCCTTGAATTCAGGATACAAAGGTGATTGGATAAGACCGGCTGACGGAACTGTGCTTCCCGAAAAGATATTTCGTGCAGACCCCGGTACGGAAAAGCTTCCGGCCAGAGCCATCAGGACAAGTCCCTTGGATAAAGTGTATTTCATCATGACTTTTCTGTTTTTTATAGATTGGGTAAATTAGGTTATTGCAAATATATGGAAAAGGAAAAAGAACCGGAAAGAAAAAGAGCGGAAGATGTTTTTTTCTTGATTTAGCGCAATAAGTCAAGGACGTATGATGCTGCTTTTAATTTATGGTTAAGCTGTGCTAAAACCTTTCGAGTTATCTGAATTTTGGTTAATCTTCCGGCAAAACTATTTGGCTTTACTTTAAGTTTCTTACATTTAACGCCCCGAAAACTTAATTGCCAATTATTTAAAAATTATCATGTAAAACTTATGAAACATAAGTACCTTTCAACATTGCTCTGTATGGCCGCTATGGCTACAACCGATCCTTTATCGGCTCAGGTGCCGGTGGATTATCAAAAATATCCTGATTATACTCCTTTGCTCAACCCGGATCCGACGTTGGGTATAGAGCATAGCATGGTGAGTCGTACCAAAGCAACCCAGACTCGTCCGGAACGGGTGAACAATGCGGAAACACCGTATTTCCCTCCGGTATTCAATCAAGATGGCGGTTCGTGCGGCTCGGCTTCGCGTATCGGCTATATGTTCAATTATGAGATTAATGCATTCCGCGGAGCGGATGCCTCGCTTGAAGAGAATCAGTATCCTACTCACTTCACCTGGTTGCTGACCAATTCCAATTCCGGAAAAGAAGGAATGGCAATGGCTAACGGTATTCCGAATGTGCCGGTTTACGGTGGAAGAACCTATTCGCGTCTTTTTGGAAATCAGGATACTTCAGATCCGGATTTCGGTTGGATGCAGGGTTATGACAAATGGTATGCTGCTATGTGCAACCGTATTAGCCGAAATGCTAACTTTCCGCTGAGCGTACAAACGGAAGAAGGCCGTGAGGCTGTAAAGAGTTGGATCTGGAATCATAACGGAGATACGGATTTCAAGGCCGGTGGTATTTGCGGTATTGGTGTGGCCAGTGGTGGTAATTGGCAGCGTATTCCCAAAACTGATATCAATGATGAGGCCGGTGTTACCAATCAATATTATGTGCAGAACTGGGGTAAGACGGTCGATCATGCTCTGACTATTGTGGGCTATGATGACCGTATCGAGTTTGATCTGGACGGAAACGGTATTGCCGGAGAAAAAGACAAGGATGAGGTGGGAGCCTGGATTGTGGTCAATTCCTGGGGTAGCCAGTGGTGCAACAATGGATTTATTTATTGTCCTTATAAGAATGCGGTGTCCTGGGATGGCTCGGATGCTTATTACTATCCCGAAGTATATCATGTGAGAAAGAATTATCGTCCGTTCCGTACCTTTAAAATTAAAATGGCATACAGCAAACGAAGCGAAATCTGTATCAGTGGCGGTATTTCGGCCGATGTGAATGCGCGTGAGCCGGAACGGATGGTACAGTTTGAGCATTTCAAGTATGCGGGCGACGGCGACGGTAACGGAGTGGATGCCGAAGTGCCGATGTTGGGCCGATGGGCCGACGGGATGCATTATGAGCCGATGGAGTTTGGTTATGACATGACCGATCTGTCCGCTTCTTTCGATACGCGTAAGCCCTTGAAGTACTTTCTGGTGATCGACTCCAAGGCGTCTGCCGATGGAGAGGGCAAGATACATGCCTGTTCATTGATTGATTATGAATTTGAGAAAAATGGAATAGAATTTCCGTTTGATATAAAGGCTGAAGGAGTAAAGGTGGAAAACAAGGGCAACCGTACCGTCATCTCTGTGGTTGTTCCTGGAGAACCGTTGAATGCTCCGCGCAATTTGATGTTGCATGAGGGGAAACTCTCCTGGAATGCTCCGGCATCATCTCCTTATGCGCTTAAGGGATATAAGCTGTTTTGTGACGGTGAGGAAATAGCTGATTTGGGTTCCGAAGCAACTTCTTATCAAACGGAACGTAAGGGATATTATGAACTTGCTGCTCAATATCAGATAAATGACGAGGCGGCCTTATCGAACCGGATTGTTGCAGAGTCTGTTGACTTCACTGGTGTGATGCCTGAAAGGAACTATGTGCGTTCTTTTGACAATTCCGGCTTTGAGATTGTGGATCTGTTGCCGACACGGCAGGATCAGGCTACCATGGAGTTCTGGATCAAACCAAGTACTGTTTCTGACTGGAATCAGCAGATCGGTCCGGGGTGGGGACAATTCCTGTTGCATACGACGTCTGCCGGAGAATTGGTTGTCGGTTGGGATATCGGAAACCGTATAACGACACGAAAGGGTTGTCTGCAACCGGGAAAATGGGCCCATGTAGCTGTTGTCATCAATAAGGGAGAGATGATTGCGTATGTTAACGGTAAGAAAGAAGGCAGCATCTTTTCGGCTTATTCCGGATTAGGAGGTTTTGGAACACTGAAAGTAGGAGACGAATCGGCTAATGGCCTGAACGGCCAGTTGGATGTTTTCCGTTTATGGAATTATCCTCGCAGCCAGAGTCAGATACGTACCTATATGTATGTAGAACTGGAGAATCCGAAAGAAGAAACCGGACTTATGACAGACATCCGCATGGATGAAACTGAGGAACTTACCGATGCTGCCGGACATTATTCGATCCGTACCTTAAAAGGAAGTCAGGAAAGGCTGGGAGATATTTCTTTCTTCCGTCAGAAACCATATCCTTCTGTTCAGTTTACGCTTTCAGACGGTCCTTATTATGTGGGTTCTATCATCCAACTGAATGATCTTACTACCGGATGCATTGTGTCCAGAGAATGGAAGATCGGCGATATGGCAGAAAATACAGCGCAGGTAGAAAATCCGGAATTTTTGCTTACCAGATCCGGAGAACAGAACATATCCCTGACGGTATCAGATTTTCTGGGAAGAACGAAGACAGTTTCCAAAACGATTACGGTTTTGGAGCAGCCGGTTCCGGAAGCCCGTTTCAAATTCAGTTCGGAAGTTGTGGCTGCCGGTACAGGAGTCAGCCTGATCAATGAAACAGAGAATGGATCCGGTTTCCAATATACATGGAACATGCCGGGAGCGCAGAAAGAAACGGCACACACAGTCAACGCCTTGGCCGTTTATTCTGAACCGGGCGATTATGAAGTGACTCTTACGGTGACGAATGCGGCTGGAGAAAGCAGTGTCCTGACCAAGACGGTGCATGTTTCTGAAGTTGCTCCGGAGGTTGATTTCAGTATCAGTCCGCAGATTGTCATTAAGGGAGAGCAGGTTAATCTGGAAGACCAAAGCTTGTATGACCCTGTTTATTGGAAGTGGGAGATTGAGAATGATGCGCATTATATTCTGGTGCATGATCAGAATCGGGCTATAGAAATGAAGTATCCGGGTATTTATAAAGTTCGTCTGACAGCCTATAATGAACAGGGCGGAAATGTACAGGAGCAGGAACGCGCTATTGTGGTTTGTAATGCCGACGGTAAGAACGGATTGAATTTTAACGGTGGCCGTGAATATGTACAGCTTCAAAAAGATCCGATTACTTCCGATGCACGTAATTTTACCATTGACTGGTGGATGTATGCAAAAGGAAATGGAATCCGGGCTCATCGGATAGGAAATGATAAGAATGGTGTGCTGATAGAAACAGCTGCCGACGGAACCTTGTCGGTAACGGTCAATAATGAAGTCGTTTCTTCTCCGGTAGGACTGGTTACTACCGGTCAGTGGCATCACTATGCGGTGGTCTTTAAGATGGGTAGTGTATACATTTATAAAGATGGTCAACGGGTGACTTCTACCAGTGTGTCCGGATTTAAATACGCCGGATCTCAGGCTCCTTTCTGCATTAGCGGTGAAGAGGCCCCGATGAATGCGGTTATTGATGAATTCAGAGTCTGGAATTCTGCGCTGACAGATGCCAAGATTCTGGAGTTTGGTAATAACCTCATCGATGATATCCCGGCGGCCATGCAGCATGACGGACTGAGTGTCTATTATCAGTTTAATCAGAACTCTGGAGATGTTCAGGATGCTACTACGAACGGAAATGTGGGTAAGCGTGTGAATTTCGGTCCTTCCGGTGATGCATGGAGTTCGTCGAAAGGTATATTCTGCCTGAATACCCTGAAGCTTGTAGACTGTACGGATGAATATCTCACCAATTATGTGGCACCGTTCCGAAGCACCCAAAACACAGTTAATACGGCAAATTCCGCACGTTTCCTGGAATTGGAACAGGGTACGCCAGAGTCGGGATGGAAACTGAAGAATACAGTAAGTACATCAGAGGTCGTTACTGGTTTCCACGTCGATGCAGGAAAGGAATCGGCCATGACTCTGACTACTTTATGGGACGGATTCTCGGAAAGCATTCAGAATCATAAACTGTATCAGACTGTGACTTTGCCGACGGGTTATTATTTGTTGGGAGTCGAAAAGCATTGGGAGTTTGCGGCGGACGGTTCCTATCTGGTGGCTGCATCCGGCGAAGGACTTCCTGATACCGAGAAGTTGGCTCATGAATCTTTGGCTTACGCTCCACTGTCCAATATGGAACTGGGCTTTATTGTTCATGAAGAAGGACAGGAGGTTTCTTTGGGAATTCTCGCCAATATGAGTGGAAAAAGTTGTCTTACTTTAGGACGTTTCTATCTGCACCGCAAGATCTTTGAAGAGTATGGCAGCCCGACAACCGACATGGAAAAATGTGAAAGTCCTGTTGCGGACCATAAGCTGAATTTTGTTGTGCGGAACGGTATTCTTGAGGTTACATCCGACGAACCGCAACGCGTGCGGGTTGTATCTGTTTCCGGTATGACTTGTTTTGATCGGGATATTCAGGGCACCGTGCGTATTCCGTTGTCCAAAGGCATTTATATTGTTAATGGAAAGAAAGTGATGGTATATTGATCTCCTGTAATTTATGTGAAAAAAGAATCGCATTCCATGTTTCTATACGGAATGCGATTCTTTTTTGTTTTTCAGGGTATATCTTTTCTAAAAACAGCCGTAAAAGTTGCGAATGTTTTACAAAAAAACTAGATTTGCATGTTATATCTTCATAAAATGAACAAACATGAAACGCACTTTTTTATTCCTTCTAGTTGCGCTGCCCGCTTTCAGTTGGGCAAAACCACTTTTTGAGCAGGGTAAGAAATACCGCTTGATGTGTGCTTACTGGATGCAGGGAAGTGTCGTAGACGGTCAGGTTTCAGGACAGCGTATCCCTGTTTTTTATGACACGAACGATGAAGAATCCCTGGCTGCCTACTGGTATGTAACAGAAACGTCTGACGGAAAATATACCATACAGAATGCCAGTTCCCAGAAATATCTTACTTTTGATAATGAACGCACAGACTACAAACGCTATGTGGATCTGACTTCCGATATTCAGGGTGATGCGTCTTTGTGGACCTTCGAATATGAAAACGGTTATTATGTGATCCGGAGTGTGGAAAACAATTCTCATGTGCTGGATGCCCGTAAAGATTCCTATATAGTAGGAACCTATCAGCAGTATGCGTCCTATGGCGAAAATGAACTTTTTTGCGCTTATGACGAGTCTGGAAATCTGGTGATGGATCAGGAAGAAGAAGGCAAGTTTAATATTACCCAATTGGTAGATTCTTTGGTAATCAACGGCAAACGGGCCGTGTTTGATGCCGAAGGCAACTGCTATCTTCAGAGTGTTTCAGAAAAGTACATGAAACAACAGAATTATGAGGTCAGTTGTACGGCTTATCTGAAAGATTCCGAGAATATGGAGGTGAGCATTGGGGAGAAGCCTTTGGCCGAAACCGTTCTTTTTGAAAATTTTCAGAGTGGAACACATTATCCGGTTACCGTAAATAACCTTCAGACAGGAGAGATTGTAGCTCAGGCAGAGCTTACTTTTACCTTCCTCCCGATTGTTGAATTTACGGGTTCCGGTTTTAACAGATATGAGTATGTGCCGGGTACCATTCGGGTTACTGACCCCGATACCGAAGGAGAGGATGCCTTATATCAGGCTAAGTTCCGTTATCGTGGCGCTACAGCATCGGGATTGAATAAAAAGGCGTATGCCGTGAAGATTACGGATGAGGCCGGGGAGTCTTTGGATGCCAGTTTCTTTGGCTTGCGCGAAGACAATAACTGGATTCTCGATGCCATGGCTATTGATCCCGCCCGTATGCGAAATCGCGTATCAACAGATTTATGGAATGATTTTTCCATGCCACCCTATCATTTTGTCGATGAACCCGAAGCTCATAACGGTACCCGCGGACGCTTTGTGGAGACTTTCCTGAACGGCAAGTATAACGGATTATACTGTATGACCGAGAAGCTTGACCGCAAACAGCTCAAACTGAAAAAGATCAAGGAGAGTGACGTTGCATGGGAGCCTGCAACTATCCGTGGCGCTTTGTATAAATCCGAACAATGGGGATATTCCGTGTTGATGGGGCATGATCTGGATAGCAAGTATTATCCTATGGAACCTGTTGCGTCTTATGATAACTATAGAGATACGTGGGATAACTGGGAGATGCAGTATCCTGATTTTGGGGATGGAGAACCGATTGACTGGGAACCATTGGCTGAAGGCATCAATGTGGTTGCTGCAGGAAACAGAATGACTTTTATGGCACAGGTGGGTGAACAGTTTGATCTTCCGGTATTTTTGGATTATTATCTGTTTATCGAATTGATGATGGCCACAGATAATCATGGAAAAAATATGTTCCTGCATCACTATAATGTTCAGGACTCCAAAATGATGAGTATGTCGCCCTGGGACCTGGACGGAACCTGGGGACGTCGTTGGGACGGTAGTGACTTTACACGAGACTATGCAGCCTCAGATTTTATTTCCTACCTTTGGGCGCACGAACATGGTGAGCACACTCTCTATAAGCGTCTGATGGAATATGATTATGAAAACTGGAATGAACAGCTTGCGGCCCGATATGCCAGTCTGCGTCCTGTTTATTTTGATCCGGATAGCCTTTACCATCGTTTTGAACGTTATGTAAATCTGTTCCAGATCAGTGGAGCAGACAGCCGTGAAATAGACCGATGGAATGGAAGTAACGGAATCTATATGGATTTTGATTCTGAGTTGGATTATCTGAAAGAGTGGATTGATGAACGAGTGGCTTTTTTGGACAAGCAGTATCATTATGATCCGACTCCGACCGGAGTATCTTCTGTTTATGAAACGGAAGAAATGGCGGTAACTGGAGGTGACGGTTATATCCTGATCCGTAGTCATGAAGGCCAGACACTGTCTATTTATAATATTTCTGGAGTTTGTGTGCGAAACGTAGCCTTACAGGCTGGCGTGAATCGTATTGCCATGGATGTTCCGGGTGTCTATCTGGTACAGGGACACAAGGTTGTCGTGCGGTAAGTGAAGCGTATGTCTGAGAGGACTGGCCATAGACTCTGACCAGTCAAAACATAAGGCGGTTCCAACAGGATCATTTCCTGGCTGGAACCGCCTTATGTTTGTAATGTCTGTTTCCGATGATCGGAGCTATGTTCTTTTTCCTGTGACTCTGATTTTCCGATACTCAAATCCTTTGCCCGGAGGATTAGTGTCCTCTGCCCAAAGGATTAGAGTCCTTCAGGCAGAGGATTCCAGTCCTTTGCCCAGAGGACTGAGGCACAGTTAATGTCCGACGGAATTTTATTTGTTGTTGTCTTTGTTCAGCAGAGCCATATACTCTTCGTAGGAAATATGTCTGCCGCCCATAGTTTTCAGATGAGGCGTTTCAAACTGGCAGTCGATTAGTATGCCTCCGTGACTGTCGAGAAATTGTGCCAGACGGATGAGCGCCAGTTTGGAAGCACTCGGAACCAGGGAGAACATGCTCTCGCCAAAGAAACATTTTCCGATGCACACCCCGTAGAGACCGCCAACTAAACGGTTGCCTTCCCATACTTCTACGCTTGCCGCCAGATTCTGTTCGAACAGACGGGTGTAGGCTTCCATTATTTCCGGTCCGAGCCATGCTCCTTCTTCCTGTATGCGCAGCTCGCCGCAGTGACGGATCACCTCCTCAAACGCCTCGTTGAAGCTCACCCGATAGCAACCTTTATTCATCAGATTGCGCATGGAGTGGGAGATATGAATCTCGCTCGGGAAGATCACGAAGCGGTCCATCGGGCACCACCATTGGATCACCCCGTCGCGAAACGCATACCACGGGAAGATGCCGTAGGAGTAAGCCAGCAGCAGACGGTCCACCGAGAGGTCGCCGCCCACGGCGAGCAGTCCGTCCGGATCACCCAGTTTCGGGTCCGGGAAACCGATTTCATCAGTCAGTTGGAATACCATATTTTTTATTCTTGTTTGGATTTCTTGTCTTGTTTCTTTTGCTTGGAAGCCGTTTTCTTCTTTTTGTCAGGCGATGCTTTTTCTTCTTTAGACGGCATCTTCTTTGAAGAGGTTTGCGCTTCTGTTGTCCGGGTGGGCAACGGAGTTTCCTCTTTATTCGGAGATTGCTTTTTGGAAGTCTGTACCTTTGTTGGCTGGGCGAGCTGCGGCGTTTCTTCTGTTGCCGTTGCTTTCGCTTTACGCTGCTTCTTTTCTTTTTCCGGTTGCGGCTCCTTAACTGAAAGTTGCAAGGTTCCTTCGGTCAGTTCTATGACCGCCGTGTTTCCGGCTTTCAGTTTTCTGCCAATCAGGGCCCGCATGAGCAGCGGTTTGAGGTGACGACCGATGACACGGTCCATCTCACGTGCTCCATATTCTCGCGTCATGCTCTGCGACAGGAGCCAGCCGTGTGCGGTATCAGTTACGGTCATCTCCACACCTTTGCCTGTCAGCTTGCTGTTCAGCTCACCTAGTTTCTTGTTCAGGATGCAGTGCGCCATCTCTTCGTTCATATCATGGAAGATGATGGTGCCCGACAGACGGTTCAGGAACTCCGGCTTGAAGGTCCGTTTCACCTGTTTCATCATCGCTTCGCCCGCTTCGACTGCGCGTCCGAAACCTACCGAAGCCTGATGCGCATACTGAGCACCGGCATTCGAAGTCATGAGCAGAATCAGATGGCGGCAGTCCGACTTCCGTCCCTTGTTGTCCGTCAGCACGGCATAGTCCATCACCTGCAACAGAATGTTGAAGATGTCCGGATGCGCCTTCTCGATCTCGTCGAGCAGCAGCACACAGTTCGGCGTTTTGCGGATGGCGTCGGTGAGCAGTCCGCCGTCGTCGTAGCCCACATATCCCGCCGGCGAACCGATCAGTTTGGCCACGGTATGCTTTTCCGTATATTCACTCATATCGAAGCGCACGAGCGGCAGATGCAGTTCGTCGGCCAGTACCCGGGCCACCTCCGTTTTACCCACACCGGTCGGTCCCACGAAAAGCAGACTCGCAATCGGTTTGTTCTCGTCGGTCAGTCCTGCTTTGGCCAGCTGTACGGCCTCGGCCACTGCCTGCACTGCCTCCTGTTGTCCGAAGATGCGCTGCGCCATCCGCTCCGGCAGATGCATCAGCTCCTCGGCTCCTTCTTCCTGCACCGTCAGATTGTCCACCTTGCAGATCCGTGCCAGAATCTCCTGAACCAGATCCCGGTCTACGAGTCGTGAACCGTCTGCAGCCGGATGCATTTCGCGGTAAGCACCCGCCTCGTCTATCAGGTCAATGGCTTTGTCCGGCAGGAAGCGGTCGTTGATAAAGCGGGCACTGGTCTGCACGGCATAAGCCACAACGCCCTCGTCGTACGTCACTCCATGGAATTCCTCATACCGTTTCTTCAGTCCCTCTACAATGGCCGTAGCCTCTTCCACGCTCGGTTCGGCAATGTCAATCTGTTGGAAACGGCGCATCAGTCCCTTGCTCTTGGCCAGGTAGCGGTTATATTCCTCGTAAGTGGTAGCCCCCATGAAACGGATTTCTCCTGTTTCCATATACGGTTTCAACAGGTTGGACGCATCAAGCGATCCCTCGTTCGAGCTGCCCGCGCCCACCAGATTATGAAATTCGTCGATATACACAATGGCATTTCCCTCTTTACGAAGTCCCTCCATCACGTTCTTCAACCGTTTCTCAAATTCACCACGATACTGGGTTCCGGCCACCATACCTCCCAGATCCAGTTCGTAAATCCGGTTTCCGATGAGGCGTTCCGGCACCTGTCCGCTTTCGATGCGGGCAGCCAGTCCATAGGCCAGGGCAGTCTTTCCCACACCCGGTTCGCCCACGTGCAGCGGGTTGTTCTTGTCCTTACGGCAGAGTACCCGGATGGTGCGCTCCATTTCCTCTTCACGGCCGATGAGCGGATTGTGCTGCTCCACCAGGTCGTTCAGGCACACCACCATGCGGCGCCATGGCTCCGCTTCGGGTGTTTCCTCGTCCGGATAATCGGCTTCTGGTGCGGCATCCGGCACTTTCAGATCCTTGATGGCCGCATATTCCGTAACCAGTTCGCTGAGGAATTCCGTTTTCTGTCCGTTGATGCATCGTTGCAGCAGATAATTGGCCTGCGAATCCTCGAGCGCCAGGAGTCCCTGTACCAGATGCGGTATGTCTATGGTGTCCTGATCGGCATGCTCGGCCATGAGACAGGCCATCTGGATCAGCTGGGTGGTCTGAACGGAAACTTCCAGTTCATAGTCCATTCCCTCCGGTACCGGTTCCATTTCGTGGTCCAGGTAATCATACAGAGCTATCGACAGTTCTTCGGCATCGCCTCCTACATAATCCAGTGCCATCATAAAGCCCTGCTGCACCAGCATGCCTCCCAAGAGATGTTCCGGCGTGATATATTCATGGCGCATCGATTCCGCCAGGTCACGGGCCCGGTTCAGTGCCTTCTGGCTATAATAAGTCTGTTTCATTTTGCTATAGTTCTTCGTCTTCGGGTAAAACACTCAGGCGCAGCGGAAATCCTTCACGGCGCGCCATGTCAGTGGCCTTCTGCACCTTGGTGCGTGCCATGTCGTAGGAATAGATGCCCACCACGGCCGAGCCCTTCTGATGCACGAACAGCATGAGCTGTTCCGATTCGGCTTCCGATTTATAGAACACCGTCTTGAGCACCAGCACCACGAAATCCATGGTTGTAAAGTCATCATTGTGGATCACCACCTTGAAGCGTCGCGGTTCCTTCAGGTCCACGCGCTCTTTGGCCTGCGAACTGCTTTGTTGCTGTTCCATGTTGTCTTTGTTTTGCAGTTGATTTGTTGAATGCTTTTTATTCCTTTATCTCTTCAGACGTACCATAATTCTTTTGCATCGACTTTTCCGGAATCCGTTTTAAAGCTGTTTTAAAAGCCTTTTAAACGCTTTGCAAAAGGGTTGCTCAAAAGAACCGTGGTGCCCGTTCCTATATTGAAATCTGTCAGCAGCTCGGCAGGTCCATCTTCTCGAACTTGTAACCCAAACGCTTTAATTCCAGTGCGGCGCCGATGCGATACATGGTCTTTGAAGCTGTGGCAAACACGTGGTAAGCCAGCGGGCTCTGTGGTTCGATCTGTTCGCGACGGATCATGTCCACACATTTCTGGGCGCAACTGCGCACCATACGCTCCAATACGGCAACCTCTTCGCTGTCGAGCGCTATGCCCAGCAGATCGCGCACGATAAACTCGTCCATATCATCAAATCCCTGCTCTCCGTAGAACGCCTGATAAGGAGCCTTTGAAGTGGTATTCCAGTCGGCATCCCAACCATAGGCGATGGCCATGCCTAAATAAGCCGCCCATGCCACCGAAACGGTAGGGTACTGCTGTACCTGTCCCACAGCGTCCGCCAGATATTCCGGGGCCAGCTTGTTCCAGTGTTCGTCTATATCGTCCGTAGCCAGCAAAACGCCGTCGAGCATCTTGCAGGTGGTACACAATTTCAGCAATTCATTTTGCAGCTTCTGTTCGAAAGCCGCCAGATAGTCTTTATATTCCATGTGTGTCAAATGAAAATGATTCTTCTTGCAAAGCTATAAAAAAAGCCGGAAAAATCCGGCTTTCTTACAGGGAATCTTCAGTTACAGATGGTGATGCTTCCCGTTTGTCTGACGGCAGATCCTTCCGTCTGAATGGCAACCTCAATCGATGCGGTAAACAGGACCTCCGGCGGTGTGGCGCTCCTCCAGCTTCAGAAATTCCGGGAAGAGGATGTTGTTCTCCAGATGGATGTGTTCGAAGAGCGCGTCGACAAACGCTTCCAGTTCCTGCATCATCAGGCGGTAGGACGCGCAACCGTCTGCCGGTGTCGTGAAGTTGTCCGTCAGACTGCGGATGTGCAGATAGCGGTCGCCCTCATGCTCATGTTCCAGATGCATCACCCGGATGGGATTGGCAATACTGCCGCAGTGCATCGGCTCCAGCATGCGTCCTTCGGCCGAAGCCTCGAACAGCTCATAGAGATAAGGGAAGAGTACCTGTTCCTCCTTTTGGAGATGCGCTTCCAGATCGGTGAGCGATTCCTCGATCAGCTGTTGCAACTCCAACAGTTCGGGATGGGTGCTGCCATGCACCTGAGCCACCTTGCGGACCAGTTCCAACAACTGCGGACCGCGTGTGCGGATGCCGCGGTGATGAATCTTCAGAATATAGTCCATCAGCAGGTCGAGCGGCCACGAAGCGAAGGGGATGCTTCCGCCTTCTTGCGGCATGGTGTGCAACTGTTCCAGGCTGCGGACCACCTCGTCGTCATCTGCCTGCTGACGGCGGCAGGCCGTGACCAGATCGTCCTGACCGTGGCAGCAGAAATCCAGACCGAACTGTTTGAACACTCTTGTTGTATTGAAATCGCGTGCCACCAGAGTTCCGATGGGCGTACGCAACAAATCTTCTTTATTTGTCATTTTCGTTTTCTTTATTAAGTTCTTGAATAAAGGTTACATTAAAAACAACCGTTTTTCTTTATTTCCTGAATCAGAAGTCTTTTGCGACCTTTTGAAGTTTTTTTGAGCCATTCTTGACTCTGCTCAGCAAGTCAGTCCGAACGCTTTCAGATCCTCGTCTACGGTATTGATGCCTCCGATGCCGAACTGCTCTACGAGCACCTGAGCTACATTGGGCGAAAGGAAGGCCGGCAGGGTAGGACCCAGATGAATGTGCTTTACGCCCAGATGCAGCAGTGCCAGCAGGACGATGACCGCTTTCTGCTCATACCACGCAATGTTGTAGACAATGGGCAGTTCGTTGATGTCCTCCAGAGCGAACACCTCCTTCAGTTTGAGCGCGATGACCGCCAGCGAGTAACTGTCGTTGCACTGCCCGGCATCGAGCACACGCGGGATGCCTCCGATATTTCCCAAATCCAGTTTGTTGTACTTGTATTTGGCGCATCCGGCTGTCAGAATGACACAATCCTGCGGCAAGGCACGTGCAAAGTCCGTGTAATAATTGCGGCTCTTCATGCGTCCGTCACAACCCGCCATCACCACAAACTTACGGATGGCTCCGCTCTTGACCGCCTCGACCACCTTGTCGGCCAGTTGCAGCACCTGGTTATGTGCAAAGCCGCCCACGATGCTTCCGGTTTCAATCTGTGTCGGCGACGGACAGTTTTTTGCTAAAGCAATCACTTCGGAGAAGTCCTTCCTTCCGTCGGCATCCTCCGTCAGATGGCGGCAACCCGGATAACCGGTGGCGTTGGCCGTGAAAATCTTGTCGCGATAAGGCGCGTCGGCTGCGGGCGGTACGATACAGTTGGTGGTGAAGACAATCGGACCGTTGAAGGCGGCAAACTCCTCGCGCTGCTTCCACCACGCATTACCATAGTTACCTGCAAAGTGAGCGTATTTCTTGAATGCCGGATAATAATGAGCCGGCAGCATCTCGCCGTGCGTGTAGATATCCACCCCCGTACCTTCGGTCTGGCGCAACAGCTCCTCCAGATCGTGCAGATCATGCCCGCTGATCAGAATACCCGGGTTCTGGCGCACTCCGATGCTCACTTCCGTAATCTCCGGATGACCGTACGATTCCGTATGCGCCCGGTCGAGCAATGCCATCACCTGTACGCCTACGGCACCCGTTTCTAATGCCAGCGCCGTCAGTTCGGCCACGGAAAGATTTCCCACGGTGGTCCGGCTGAGTGCCCGTTGCAGGAACGCATGAATGCTCTCGTCCTCATATCCCAAACGGATGGCATGGTCGTGATAAGCCGCCATTCCCTTCAGTCCGTAAAGCACCAGTTCCTTGAGCGACCGCTTGTCTGGGTCTGTCTCGCTGGTTACTCCCACGGTAGCCGCTTTTGCTTTCAATTCTTCGTCCGAAGCACCGTGCCAGATAAGCACATCCGCCTGTGGCAGAGTCACACCCGCTTCTGCTGCCTGCTGCGCCAAACTGCCGCGTATCAGCAAGCCCCGCTGCACCCGTTGCCAGATGGAAACCTCATCAAAGTTGGCATTTGTGATGGTAGAAAACAATGCATCCGTCACGAAACGGTTCACGTCGCTGCCCACCGGCTGGCCGTTTGTACGCAGCGCTTCCGTAGCCACACTGATGCCTTTCACCACATAAAGCAGCAAGTCCATGGCTGCCGAGGTCGGTGCCGTCTTACCGCAAACACCCTTTAAAATACATCCTTTTCCCTGAGCCGCTTCCTGACACTGGAAGCAAAACATTTTCTGTTCCATAATAATCTGTCGTTCTTTAATTGTTGTTATCTTTTATCGTTTATCCGGGCCGGTCTGTGTTGTTGTGATGGAAAAATCACTATTTTTATACCGCCATTACGCCCACTGTATGAAGCTCTGCGAAATTCCGATTCCGGATAATGCTTCCCGGGACACCATTGCTCTCTTGTGCCGGCGATAAAGCACAGCTTCCGGCAACTGTTTCCGGCGCAAATATAGCCGTCGTTTCCAAAGTGGCGCGTAATCTATGTTACACCGCATAATAATGAAAGTTAAACTATGCCTACATTCTATGATTTATACGATTTTTCGCTTTTTGCCGAAGCCGACCGCAACCGCATAGACTGTTTGCTTCAGCAATCGGCCAACCGAATCCGGACCTATCACGAAGGTGACCTGATCGCCTTGCAGGGCGATCCCTGCCGTTCGCTGATGCTGCTCTGTTCGGGTAGTGTCTCTGCCCGCATGACCCATGATGAGGGAAAGGAAATCGTAATCGAAACGCTGCATGCTCCCGAGATTCTGGCCCCTGCCTTTCTGTACGGTTCCGAAAACCGTTTTCCGGTAACTCTCATTGCCGCGACCGACTGCCGGGTGTGGTTCATCTCCCGCGAAGTGTTTCTGGAAATGATGGAAGCCGACCGCACCGTGCTGCGCCGTTTTCTGGAAAACATATCCGACCGCAGTGTGTTCCTCAGCCGCAAGCTGAACGAGTTTGCCTTGCAGAGTCTGCCTACCCGCATCCTGAGTTACCTGAAAACGCACGGCAGTATCCAAAACATTCAGGAGGTGGCTTTCATTATGGGAGTGGCGCGCCCGTCGCTTTCGCGTGCCCTTTCCTTACTGCTGGAGCAGGGGCGGGTACGCAAAGAGGCCGGTGGCTATCTGGCATGTTCCGGACAATGAAAAAAGCGGGCATTACCGAGAACTTTAAATTCGACAGTTACGAGGGAAACGTGAACCAGCGCAATTTGCCATTTGAAAAATAACATGGAATCTTTCTTCAGTACTCTGCCCGAAGTACTTCAGTACTTTGCCCAAGGTACTGCAATACTTTGCCCAAGGTACTTCAGTACTTTGCCCACAGTACTGACGCGGCTTGAAGGGTATATTCATATTTGGAATAAGTTTGGTCTGAAAAAAACGTAAATCAAAAACTTTATGAAAAAAAACTGGTGGTTATTTATGTTGCTCCTGCTGGGAGCCTGTACAACAGATAAGAAAAAAGAAGTGACGCAGTTGCCGGATTACCCGATAGAAGCCGGTGTATCTGCACCCTTTGCCGGTTTTGTGGGCGACTGGCTGGTTGTGGCCGGAGGATGTAATTTCCCGGATGTACCGGCAGCAGAGGGAGGGCAGAAAGTCTATTATCGGGAAGTCTATGCGCTGAATACGGCCGATCCTTCTTCAGAATGGATCCGCCAGTCCGATCTGCCTTTTCCGGTGGCATACGGAGCTATGGCTGAAACGGAAGATGGATTGCTTTGTATGGGAGGTATGAATGCCGATTCGGTGACGGCTGCTGTTTTCCGGATAGAGAAAGTGAGTGGCAAGGATTCTTTTACGGTCCGTATGCTTCCTTCCATGCCGTCACTGGTGGACAACGGAGCCGCAACACGATGCGGAAACCGGATTTATGTTACCGGTGGAAATCAGCAGGGCAAGGCCCGCAACCTGTTTTCTTTACCGTTGGATGCGGGTCAGGCTCCGGTATGGGAGCGACTGGCGGACTATCCGGGACAGCAACGGGTGCAACCGGTATTGTTGGCCGATGACAGTCTGCTGTATCTGTTTGGCGGTTTTGAGTCGGTACGTCCGGACAGCTGTGCATTGGCTAATGATGTGTTGCGATATGATGTCCGTAAGAATCAATGGGAGTACGAGACGGAATTGCCGGATTATGAAGCCGGTATGCCCCGTTGTCTGGTCGGAGCGGTCGGAGTAGTGCATGGCGGCAGCCTTTTGCTTACCGGCGGAGTAAACTATCAGATCTTTAAGGATGCCATGGAAGGACGTGCTCCGGAAGGTTATATGAAAAAGGATCCTGAATGGTATTGTTTTAACCGCGATCTGCTTTCTTATCAGCCGGACAAAAAGGTATGGAATATTACTGAAGGTCCGGAGCAGATGGCCCGTGCCGGTGGCGTGCTGTTGGAAAAAGACGGTGCGTTTTATATGGTATGCGGAGAAATCAAGCCGGGTATCAGAAGCAGTAAGGTTTTTGTTTTTCGTCCATAAATCTTTTGTATTTTTCTTCTTTCTTTTTATTTTTGTTGAAATATTGAAATAGATATATAACCCTTAAACATGTAACATTATGGAAAAAATTATTGGATTGATTGATGCTCCTTTTACTCCCTTTTATGAAAATGGAGAAGTGAATTACGAGCCGATTCCTGCCTATGCGCAGATGTTGGCCAAAAATGGTCTGAAAGGCGTTTTCATAAACGGTTCTTCGGGAGAAGGTTATATGCTTACGGATGAAGAGCGTATGAAACTGACCGAGGCATGGATTCAGGCGGCTCCGGAAGGCTTCAAGGTAATCGTGCATGTGGGAAACTGTTGCGTGAAATCAAGCAAGATGTTGGCTGAACACGCTCAGAAGTGCGGAGCTTGGGGAATCGGTGCTATGGCTCCTCCGTTTCCGAAAATCAACCGCATTGAGGAACTGGTGAAATATTGTGAGGAGATTGCGGCCGGTGCTCCGGATCTGCCTTTCTATTATTACCATATTCCGGCCTTCAACGGCGCCTTCCTGCCTATGACTGCTTTGCTTGAGGCTGTGGACGGACGCATTCCAAATTTTGCCGGAATCAAATACACCTATGAGAGTATCTATGAATACAACCAGTGCCGTCTGTATAAGAATGGCAAATATGACATGCTGCACGGTCAGGACGAGACCATTCTGCCTTCGCTCGCTATGGGTGGCGCTCAGGGAGGTATCGGCGGAACCACCAACTACAACGGTATCAATCTCGTAGGTATTATCGATGCCTGGAAGGCCGGAGACATTGAGAAAGCCCGTGAATTGCAGAATTTCTCACAGGACGTGATCAATGTCATTTGTCATTATCGTGGAAATATTGTGGCCGGAAAGCGTATCATGAAGCTGATCGGTCTGGATTTGGGAAAGAACAGAACACCGTTCCAGAATATGACCGATGAAGAAGAGGCAAGAATGAAACAGGAGCTGGAAGCCATTAATTTCTTTGAACGTTGTAACAAATTCTAAGAGGCATGATGGACGAAAAGATATATCTGGCCTATTGGGCGGAGAAATATAAGGCTGATCTTACGGAAGATATCATGCCTTTCTGGCTGAAGAATGGTCTGGACCGTCAGCATGGAGGCATCTATACCTGTCTGAACCGGGACGGAAGCCTGATGGATACCACCAAGTCGGTATGGTTTCAGGGACGTTTTGCCTTTACCTGCTGCTTTGCCTATAATCATGTGGAAAAGAAACAGGAGTGGCTTGATGCCGCCAAGATGACTCTGGACTTTATCGAGAAGCACTGTTTTGATGAAAACCGCCGCATGTATTTTGAGGTTGCGGCCGACGGAACACCGTTGCGCCTGCGCCGTTATGTGTTCAGCGAAAGTTTTTCGGCCATCGCCATGGCTGAGTATGCGGTGGCAACCGGTAGTGAGGAGTATGCCCGTAAGGCACTTGCCATTTTTAAGGATATGCGTCGTTTCCTAGATACACCGGGCATTCTGGAACCGAAATATTTGCCTACGGTGCAGGCGCAGGGACACTCCATCACCATGATTATGATTAATGTGGCGTCATGTATCAAGAAGGTGATTGAGGATCCGGAGCTTGATCTTCAGATTGATGAGTCGGTTCATGCGCTCAGCACTTATTTTGTGCATCCGGAGTTCAAGGCCCTGCTCGAAACCGTCGGACCGAATGGCGAGTTCATCGATACGCTGAGCGGCCGTACGATTAATCCAGGGCACTGTATCGAAACGGCATGGTTCCTCTTTGATGTGGCCGAAGCCCGTGGCGGAGATCAGAGACTGACCGATCTGGCGCTGACTATTCTGGACTGGTCGTGGGACTGGGGCTGGGATGAGCAATATGGCGGTATCATTAATTTCAGAGACTGCAAGAATCTGCCTTCACAGGATTATGCGCAGGACATGAAGTTCTGGTGGCCTCAGACCGAAGCGATCATTGCCACTCTCTATGCCTACAAGCTTACCGGCAATGAGCGTTATTTGAAAATGCACCGGATGATCAGCGACTGGACCTATGCCCATTTCCCGGATTCCGAATACGGTGAATGGTATGGCTACCTGCACCGTGACGGCAGTGTGGCACAGCCGGCCAAGGGTAATCTGTTTAAAGGGCCGTTCCATATTCCGAGAATGATGACCAAGGCCTATCAGCTTTGTCAGGAGATTCTGGCCCGTGACTGATCGTTGGCACGGATTCTGTACGGGCATCTTTTCAGATTCTCGTACAGAACCGTGTTTTGTTTTACCATGAATAAACTGATTTACACATAGAACATGAAAGACAAAAAAATATATCCCTGGATTGTGGTTGCTTTGCTTTGGGGGGTAGCGCTTCTTAATTATATGGACCGGCAGATGCTCAGTACCATGAAGGACTCCATGCAGATTGATATTGTAGAGTTGCAGTCGGCAACCAATTTCGGCCGTCTGATGGCTATTTTCCTTTGGATTTACGGACTGATGAGTCCCGTGGCCGGAATGATCGGCGACCGCCTGAACCGGAAATGGCTGATTGTGGGAAGCCTTTTTGTATGGTCTTCCGTGACCTACCTTATGGGAGTGGCGCAGACCTTTGACCAGATTTACTGGTTGCGTGCCTTGATGGGAGTGAGCGAGGCGCTGTACATCCCTGCCGGCTTGTCGCTGATAGCCGATTATCATTCCGGAAAATCACGTTCTCTGGCTGTCGGTCTTCATATGACCGGACTTTATACCGGTCAGGCAATCGGTGGTTTCGGGGCGACTGTGGCCGCGGCTTTCTCCTGGCAGACCACCTTCCATTGGTTTGGCGTGGTCGGTATTGTATATGCCGTGATTCTGATATTTTTCCTGAAAGACAAAAAGCGCGAGAGCGAATTGCAGCATCAGGAAGCGTCAGCGCCCAAGGACAGCGTTCTGACCAGTCTGAAGAAACTGATGGGCTGCGGGGCGTTCTGGGTCATTCTGCTATATTTTGCAGCATCCAGTCTGCCGGGATGGGCCACCAAAAACTGGTTGCCGACCCTTTTCTCTGAGAATCTGGGAATGCCGATGTCCGAGGCCGGCCCGATTTCTACGATAACCATAGCCGTTTCTTCTTTTATAGGGGTGTTGTTGGGAGGTAGTCTTTCCGACCGCTGGGTACAGAAAAACCTTAAAGGAAGAGTCTATACAAGCGCTATTGGTTTGGGACTGACCATACCTTCGCTGTTGTTGTTGGGCATGGGTCATCATGTGGTTTCGGCGGTAGGAGCGGGCTTGCTCTTCGGTGTGGGTTTCGGTATGTTCGATGCAAACAATATGCCGATACTTTGCCAGTTCGTGTCTTCCCGTCAGCGTGCCACGGCTTACGGTGTGATGAACATGACCGGAGTGTTTGCCGGTGCGGCCATTACCGATCTTTTGGGCCAGTGGACCGATGGCGGAAATCTTGGAACCGGTTTCGCCATGTTGAGTGTCGTGATCGCCGTGGTGGTTTGCTGTCTGCTGTTCTTTTTACGTCCGAAAACAGACAATGCGGATTAAAGAATCATTTCATGAATAATTAAAAACGAAAAAAGATGATACTTTCCAATTTACAGAATAGTGAGCGTATCGAGGGGCTTCATCCTCTGTTCAAAAAGTTCTTTGATTATGTGAAAAGCCACGATCTGCTGCATACTGAGTGTGGCAGAATAGAACTTGACGGTGACCGTCTTTTTATCAACAATGTAAATCCGACCTGTGTTTCGGCCGAGGAGCAAGTCTTGGAGGTGCATCGTGACTATATCGATGTTCATGTCTTGCTGGAAGGAGAGGAAACCATTGGCTGGAAAGCGTTGGAGGATTTACAAGACGAAAAACAGCCTTATCAGAAGGAGGGAGATTGCGCCCTTTACTCTGATCGGCCGACCAGTTTTGTAACCCTGCATCCGGGACAGTTCCTGATCGTATGGCCGGAAGACCCGCATGCTCCGGTTATCGGAACAGGCAAGATCCGGAAACTGATCGGAAAGATCAAAATATAAGAAATACTATCGCCGATAGGGGAATTTTCCAGATTGAGAGCCTCAAGCAGATGCATGTCATCAGGCTTGAGGCTCTTTATTTTAGCATTTCTTACTACGATTTGAATATTCTGTCTTGATTAGATATGAAAGAGTCTTGTTTATTTTGCCAAAGCTTGTCAGAGTGTAATATCTGAAGAGAAACGATCGAAAGTAATATCGTATGCTTATGCAGATAGAACTATTCAGATAATTTTATATCTTTGCTATCAAGGTGCCTATGAAAAACTGAAACGGACTGTTGCAGTTATAGATAGGTGTGGAAAACTAATTGTAAATCTTCTGATATAGGAAGAATGTGGCAAATGTAAAAAGTAATAAACAGATTCATCATGAAAGATAAACGTAATTTACTTAATGATTTCCTGTCCGTATTCCCTTTGGAAACTTTGTCAAGTATGCCTTTAGAGAAATATACGAATCTGAACAGATCAGACTCTTTTTGTTATTGGGTAGAAAGTAAAACTTCGGAACTAGGTTCTATATGGGGAGGTTCTTCCTATAAGTTTGGCATTTATAAATATAATGAGCGTCCCAAAGAAAATGCGGCACATATCATGTGCGACGATACTTATGCGTGGTATGCCAAGAATGGTCATACGGCACAAGAAGCATACGAGACGATTAGAGGTGAAATCGTTAAGATTGCGCATCATGCTCAAAAAGGAGAATGGGAAGCAATTGATCAGAATACCACTTTGGGAGAAGTATTCAAATGGAAGATTGCATTTTTGTATTCTAATGAAAAACTGATTCCCATTTATAACCGTTCTATGTTGAAAACAGCTGCAGCAAAGCTGGGTATGACGGAAGTGACGCAAAGAAGTATACCGGAGATTCAGAATTTTCTTCTTCAGAAGAAGGAAAGTACTGATTTGTTTGCATTTGCCGATCAGTTGGTTAAGATGATTGAACAAGAGAAGGCTCCCAATGAACCGAATATGTCAAGTCAGAAATATTGGATGTATGCTCCTGGAGAAGGTGGGTCTAAATGGGATCGTTGTCAGCATGACAATATTATTTGTATTGGTTGGGAAGACCTGAAGAATTTAAGCCAATATAGTTCTTTAGACCATGTTCGGGAGCGGATGAAGGAGGTTTATAATAAGCCAGATTCAAGTTTTAGGAATGATGGTCTTGCCGTATGGGAATTTGTTCATGCTGTAAATCCGGGTGATATTGTTTATGTAAAATCCGGAGTCAGTAAGATTGTAGGGCGTGGTATCGTAAAGTCCGATTATATCTATGATGAAGGTTATGAAGATTTTCAAAATATTCGCAAGGTTGAATGGACCCATATCGGTGAGTGGGATGCACCGGGCAAATCGGTATTGAAGACATTGACGGATATAAGCAAGTATCCGGAATATGTGCAGAAACTGGAATCTTTGTTTCATGGTCCCGAGGAGAAACGATATTGGTGGCTGGTATCCAATCCCAAAATATGGAGTATGAATGATTTGGCCGTTGGTGCTCCGGTAGAATATAATCTCTATAATGAAAATGGAAAACAGCGTCGTGTTTTTCAGAATTTTATGGATGCAAAAGTTGGTGATGCCGTTATTGGTTATGAGTCTACTCCTGTAAAGCAAATTGTAGCCCTTGCAGAAGTTTCCAGAGAACAAGACGGAAAGACCATAGAGTTTAAAAAGAAGGAATCTTTGAAGAATCCAATTGATTTCGCAACAATCAAAGCGTTGGAGGGTTTGCAAAATATGCAGTATCTTAAGAATCCGCAAGGTTCATTTTTCTCATTATCAGAATCAGAATATGAACAGTTGCTGGATACGATTCGTGAAACGAATAATCCCCCAATTGCAAAGTCTTTACCCTTTTATACTAAAGAAAAATTCCTTTCTGAGGTCTTTATGGATGAATCATCATATAATAGTCTTGTTGCATTACTACGATTGAAAAAGAATGTGATCCTACAGGGAGCACCGGGTGTGGGTAAAACATTTACAGCCAAAAGACTTGCTTATTCCATGCTTGGTGTAGAGGATGAAGAACAGATTGAGATGGTACAGTTTCATCAGAATTTCTCTTATGAGGATTTCATTATGGGATATAAGCCAACTGTTGATGGCGGTTTTGTGTTGAGGTCTGGTGCCTTTTATAGTTTTTGTAAGAAAGCAAAGGCCAATCCTGGAAGAGATTATTTCTTTATTATTGATGAGATTAATCGAGGAAACCTGAGTAAGATTTTTGGAGAACTGTTAATGCTCATCGAGAATAGCTATCGTGGGAAGAATATTAAATTGGCTTATAACGGTGAAGAATTTGCGGTACCCGAGAATATTTACATTATTGGTATGATGAATACGGCAGACCGTAGCTTGGCTATGATAGATTACGCTTTGCGTCGTCGATTCAGTTTCTTTGAGATGGAGCCGGGTTTTTCTACAGATGGCTTTCGGCAATATCAGTCAGGTCTTCACAATGAAATCTTCGATAAAGTTATTGAAGCTGTAGAGAATCTGAATAAGGAAATTGCGCATGATGATTCATTGGGAGCAGGCTTCTGCATTGGTCATAGTTATTTCTGCAATCAGAAAGAAGTCAATGAGCAATGGTTGGAAAATGTAATAAACTATGATATAGCACCAATGTTGAAAGAATATTGGTTTGATGATCCGCAGAAAAGTAAAATGCAAATAGACCTTATAAAAAGTAAACTCTCATGATAATAGACAAAGGCATACCGATAAAAAATGTGTATTATATGCTTACTTATGCTTTCAAGGAATTGAGGCACAATAATTATGAGCATATAACCGGCGAGGAGTTTAAGGATATTCATGATTTGTTCGCAGAGATTCTTTCCTTGGGTATTGCCTGTCTTTTGAAACAAGGACTTCACCGTCAATATATTGTACAGGAAGACGATCTGCAGACATTACGTGGGAAGTTGTTATTGCAGAATACTTTAAAGAAACGTATGGCAAGAGATATGCGTTTGGTATGTGAATTTGATACATTCTCAGAGAATAATGTATTCAATCAGATACTTAAGTCATGTGTGTTCTTGTTGCTCAGGCATTCGGATGTATCAACTGAAAGAAAAGTAAAGTTGAGAAAACTGATGATTTATTTTGAAACGGTAGACGAGATCTCACCAGCATCAATACGCTGGAACATGTTGCGATATGACAGAAATACACGAACTTATCAGATGTTGCATAGTTTATGTTATTTCTTGTTGCAAAGCAGACTGCTAACAACCGAAACCGGTCATGTGAAAATGGAGAGTTTCTCAGATGCGCACATGAATCTGCTTTTCCAACGGTTTGTTATGGAGTTCTATAAAAAGAAGTTTCCAGAATATAGACCACGGGCAAAACAGATCAAGTGGAATATGTGTGAGAACGAGAGTACATCTGCTGCAATGCTTCCAATAATGCAGACAGACATAACACTTGCTTTAGGTGAAAGAACATTGATTATCGATACAAAATATTATAGTAAAACGACTCAAGAACATTGGGAAAAAGTCAGTATACATTCTCCTAATTTTTATCAGATACATACTTATGTCACAAATGAAGACCAATATCATACAGGTTTGGTTGATGGCTTGTTGCTATATGCAAAAACATCAAGTGATATTCAACCGGATGCACAGTTCACAAATCATGATGGTAATATCTTTATGGTAAAGACGTTGGATTTAAGTCAGGATTTTAGTAAGATTGAGGAACAGCTAAAAGAAATCCCCCATTATAAAATATGATGGCTTTTCAGCTTTGGCTTTTTAGGAAGTTTGTTGCATGATCAGGCTGTCCGCTTTTGTTTCAGAAATACGGATATTTTTATTAGGATTGATTGCAGAGATGAAAACTTATAAGTTGGTGGATCAATGTCTGTTTCATACAGAGCTGGCATTGAAGTATTTTAATTATATAGAGGTCGAGGAGGTTCGTTTATGATGAATTTATCCATAAATCAAGATAATTTGTATTTGTTGCTTCCTTCAAAGGTTAGCTGGCTAACTTGCTTCTTGGCAGAAGATGAGAAAGTCAGCATTGTGGAAGCACTTAAAAAAGTTTACGCCTCTGAACTCTATCGGGAGATGGAGGAAGAGCATACAAAAAAATGGCATCTGGGGCCAGTCTCTTTATACGAAGAACTGGAAAAATAATTTTTGTCTGGGAAAAGAATAGATTCTATTCTTGCTTTTGTATCTTCTGTATAAACTTTCTGATATTCTTTTTTGCCGTTTCAGCTTGCAGAGCTTCTTCAAGTGGCATTTCTTTAGGAGTAATGCTGTCCACTTTAGTAAAGCCGGCTTCAAGTAATTTGGGGGTATCGTCAGCCTGTCCGGCCAAAAGCCAAACGGGAATGTTCTGCTTTTGGGCACGGCGCAGAACACGTTCGGGCAGTTTACCCATAAGTGTTTGGTAGTCGGCGTGTCCTTCTCCGGCAATCACCAGATCTGTTCCTTTTAGTTGTTGGTCAAAGTGTATGAGATCGAGCAGAAGGTCGGCTCCCGATTCCTTGCGGGTGTGGAAATATTGCAGAAAGGCATACCCCAGTCCGCCGGCAGCTCCGGCACCGGGATGTTGCGATAAGTCTATTCCCATTCGTCTGGCCGATTCTTGGGCAAACCGTTTGGCCCGTTCATCCAGCTGGTTGACCATTTCGGGTGTAGCCCCTTTTTGTGGACCGAAGATATGCGCGGCTCCGTGCAGACCATACAATGGATTGCGAACGTCGCAAGCCAATGTAAAGTGGCATTCCTTCAGACAACTGTCTGGAAGTTCCTCTATTTTTTGACTGGTGGTAAAGTTATCAGCCAAGGCCTGAAGCATTCCCGTTCCGGCATCGCTGGTTCCGCTTCCTCCCAATCCGATGATGAAGTTTCGGCTACCTTGTTTTATGGCATGGGCAATCAGCTCACCGACACCATAAGTCGTGGCGAGAAGCGGATTGCGTTCTTCTGCGGTCATGAGAGTGAGTCCGCAAGCCCGTGCCGTTTCGATGACAGCGGTACCGTCAGCAGTTCGTCCATAACGGGCGCGGATAGGGCGCATCAACGGGTCGTGAGCTGGTGCATCTATAAAGCTGCCTTGCAGAGCCGAGATAAAAGCTTCGAGCATTCCTTCCCCTCCGTCTGACATGGGCAGGGCTATGATTTCGGCACCCTGCTGTTGCAGAGCTCCGGCAAATGTTTCTTCTACTTCTTGCGAACTGAGGCATCCCTTGAATGAATCTATGGCCAATACAATCTTCATGACTTTCTGCTTTTGTTTTCTCCATGCAAAGGTATAAAAGAAAAGTCACAGCTTTACAAAAACAAAGAAAAAGAGTCTTTTTATAAGGCATATAAATTCATTTGCCTATTTTTGTAATATGAAATGAAAAACGAAATTATGGAAAAAGACAAATTAGGGTATGTATATATATTGACCAATCCCAGTTTCCGTGTGGATTGGGTAAAAATAGGAAAAAGTTCCCGGCCGGTAGATGTTCGCAGTAAGGAGTTGGACAATACGGCGGTGCCTTTGCCTTTTGAAATTTATGCCACTTTAAAAACATGCAAGTATTCTGAAGTTGAGAAGCAAATACATAAACAGATCGACCGGTTGACCGATTTACGCATCAGACAGAACCGCGAGTTCTTCAATATTGCTCCTTCTGTCGCCTTGGATATCATGCGTGATATTGCGGATTTGCTGGATGATTCAGAATTGACGATATACATAGACGGTAAACCTGTTGTCAGTAAAAATAAGGAAGAGGACCATAAGTTCGAAAAGGAGAAAAAAGAGAAACAGCGTAAAGCACCCAAACCGCCATTCAAATTCCACATGATCGGTTTGAACGTAGGTGATACCGTAACTTTTGATCCTCTGAATCTTTCTGTCCGTGTGGCCAGTGATGATAAGATAGAATACGAAGGACGTCTGTACAGTCTTTCTGCTTTTACAGTGAATTTCCTTCCGGAAGAAAAGCAAATCGCTTCCGGTGCTTATCAAGGGCCTAAATATTTCAGTTATCAGGGGAAAAAACTGAGTGATTTGAGAAATGAGAGAGAAGGATAGTTTTTTACGTAATCAGTAATTTCTTTTTCAAATTCTCTTGCAAAACGCGAAATCACAAACTATATTTGCAACGGAGTAGGGCGCAGCGTGCGCCTTATCCTTTAGTTCAATAAAACATAAAACAACAAACAGTATTCAAAGATGCAAAACAAGCAATTCTTTATGCTTTGCTGATTCCGGTGGTAGAAAACTCCATTAGTGAAAAGGAAATCATCATCCGGAATGCTGCCGCAGTTTGTGGCGGACAGGATTGCTGTGCTCTTTGACTTACTGGCTGCATACCTCTCTTTCGACTGGGGAAGGAGAGGTCTTTTTGTATGTTTCCCAAGAAAAGTTTCTGATGAATGTGTCCGATAAGGAGGCGTTACTGAGGAAATACAATAACCTTGGGAAACATGTTTTTTTATCAAAAATGTATGTTTAATCCTATTAATTTGTTGTTTTATGGAAAGAAAACCTTATGTACGTGTTGAATTGTCTTTGGACGATGACAGTAAATATCAGCCTGAATATATGGACTACTTTTATGATATTCAGGTTGTGTTCCCGGAATTTCCTCCCGAAACCTATGAACTGGCGGTGCGTGTTTTCTCGGAAAACTTTATTCTGGAAGGAGTAGATGCCCGATATTTGGGTGGGAAGGGGCCGCGACGAATTCATTTTCAGGTGCCTGTAGTATCTTCTCTGGATTATATAGAATTTTATATTTTCGTTTATCGGAATGGTAGTCCAACTTGGTTTGGAAAGTTTTCTGATCCGGGTATAGGGGTTAGTAGGGCGGATTTGGTATTATTGGATCCGTCGTCCGAGAAATGGTTCTTTGCGGCCTATATGATGAAATGCTCTGCGTGGGATGAGTTCTGCCGGAAGAACTTCAATCGGTCTGTACCGCTCAAGCTTGTCCGTCTGCTGCATCGCAGATATCTGCAGACGGATTCCGAAAGATTTCTGGCTGTAAGCGGAAAAAAAGAAGAAGCGCGGTATTTCGCCGAAAAGATTCTGGGAGCCTATCTGAATGATGATTCTTATTATTCTGCTCCGATAGCAGAACTGAGTATTGACGATCTGATCTCGGGAGAGATACGTTGGAAGCAGGTGGCTGCGAAACTGGAGAAATCAATGCCCAAGGTGATACTGATTGCCTTTCCGGAACCGAATTACCGCCTGGATAAGCTCCAGGCGATAAAACGGCAGATAAACCGGCTTCGGAATTTTTTTCCGGGTATTCACACAACTTTTATTTTTTACGGTCATCCGGATTTTCAGTTGTTTTTGCAGGAATGTTGTTCAGAGGAGCAAGCACTGTTTGCTGAAGAGGCATGTATAGACCTGAATGATCGAAGTAACGAAGAGTTCACGTGGGATTAGGACCCTTGGGGCGATGCGTTACGGAATGCCTTCAACACGCGTACCATCTCTGCTTGTTTGTCGGTCAGAGTAAGTAACAGATTCCGGTATCTGCCCCGTTCCATCAAAGAACTCAACAAGGGGTAGACCGGAATTTCCTGTGTCCAAAACTCCTCGCCCATGAAAATCATCGGACTGGCATAACCGAAGCTTTCGTAATGGTTCTGCGTGGCGTCCTGGAAAATCTCCTGCATGGTGCCGGCACTGCCCGGGGTGTAGACAATGCCGCCCTTGGCAATGGTCAGAATACCGTCCTCGCGGATACTGTTGTCGAAATACTTGGCTATGTGGGTGGCAAAGGGTGTGGCCGGCTCATGACCGTAGAGCCATGTGGGTATGCCCAGGCTTTGATACTGTGTCTGAGGGAAGCGTTGCATTATCCCGAAGGCGGTGTCGAGCCAGAGCGGATGGTCAAAGGTTGGGGCCTGTTCCAGAAATTCCAGCGCTGTTTTCAGTTCTGCTTCTGTCTTTCCGGCCATCCACGCACCCAGATGGGTGGCTTCCATCGCCCCGGGACCTCCGCCACTGATCATCAGAAAACCCTCTTCGGTGAGCTGTTTGCTGAGGCTGACGATTTGCCGGTAACAGGTGTCCGTGCGTTTCAGACCGTGACCGCCCATGATGCCCACAATACTCCGCTCGTCATACTGACTCAGAAACTCATGCAGGGCGTTGCTGATGGAATGGTCGTGCAGGGTGCGTGCCAGAGTTTCCTTAATGTCGATGGCCGATGACATTTCCTTGCCGAGCGTGAGGTAATGACGGTAGACAATCTGATCGAATGTCTGCTTGAAAGTTTCCGGTTGTCCGGGTACGTAGTGGGCATAGAGCGTGGAGGCATCATACAGATGCCCGATAAAAGGATTGAAAGGCACCTGTATGTTCGGAAAAACCAGATTCTCCGTTTCTACGGCCCGCTGCATGTCCAAAGGCAGATGACCGCCCAAGAACAGACAGTTTTGGAAGGTGCATCCTGCCGCTTCTGCCTTGAACGGACTGAAATCGATGCTTTGGAAGGCATATCCTTTGATGTGTTTTTGGCTCTTCAACAGTTGGAGAGCTTCTTCGGGTGTGTTGATTTCAATGTGTTTCATACGTCCATCTTCCAGTTACAGTCGTTGTGGTAAATCATCTGATGCGTCATGCCTCCGTCCACCGTAAGGCAGATTCCGTTTACGAAATCATTTTCCGGTTGGCAGAGGAATACAGCTGCACGGGCAATGTCTTCGGGGGTACCGATGCGCTGCGAAGGATGTTGCAACAGATCAGCCGGAGCATATTCCGGAGTTTCACCACTCTGTTCGGGATGATAAGGCTGCGTTTCGATCCAACCCGGTGCTATGGCGTTAACCCGGGCTATGCCTCGCAGACTGACGGCCAAGGCATGAGTCAGCGCTGTGATGCCTCCTTTGGCGGCCGAATAGCTTTCGGTGTCGGCCTGTGATTGGAACGCTCGGGTAGAGGAGAGGTTGACGATGCTCGCTCCTTTGCGGAAGTGTTCCTTGAAGAGTTGGGTCAGCCAGTATGGGGCGGCGACTCCAACCCGCTGCACATACAGGAAATCGGCATAGCTGCATCCCGACAGAACACCTCCGAGCATCAGACAGGCATTGTTGATGAGAATGTCTATCTGGTCCTCCCGTTCCAGCACCCAGTCGGCAAAACGGTTCAGGGTTTCTTCTTCGGCAATGTCGCCCTCAAAAGGAAATATCCGTTCCCGTACGGTTTCGGGATGAGGCTTGTCATGCAGTTGCTTGTCGATATAGTACACACGTGCGCCCAAGGTGGCAAAGGTTTCGGTCAGGCAGCGGCCGATACCGGCAGCCGCGCCGGTAATCACGCACACTTTTCCCTGAAAATCGGGAGTCTGTATTGTTTGATGTTCCATGATCTGTTTTTCTTTATCATTTATAAGAATGACTGGCTGATCGTCTTATCTGAGCCTTGTTTATTTCTTACATAAGTTCTTGAAATCGCAGTAAGCGCATTTCTCTTCTATCTCAGTCTGTCGGAATTCACCGTCAGGATTGAAAATCTCTTCGAGCAGTGTTTTCAGATGCGTGCGGAAGTCCGTATTGAATTTCCGGAAATCGGTTACCTCTTCTTTCTTGCGGGCTTCACCCATCTTGATGACCGGAGAATAGTCTTCATTGGCTGCTTCGTGGATATAGAGCAATACCGGTGTGATGTCCTTGTCCTTGAATTTCTCTTCAGACTGCTCACATAAAATGGCGGCATAGAGGAATGTCTGGAAAATGTAGCCCGAACGGTTTTTCGACGGTTCGAACAAAGCCTCAACACTGGTGGTGGAACCGCTCTTTCCTCCCGTCTTGTAGTCTACGATGCGCAGACAGTTTTCCTTTAAGTCCATGCGGTCGATCGTACCGCCGATGCAACTGTGAATCTCACCTTTCGGGGTGGCAATCCGGATGTTTTCGCGTACTTTCACCTCAGAGCCGACCAGCGAGAAAGGAGCATATTGGAGGTCTTTCTCCAAAAGCTGACGGATGTAGCGGTAGATTACCTCGGAATTGATGTATTGGATACCGTTATATTCCGGTCGCTCGTTCTCTGGCAGATTGAAGAAGTGCTCACGGAATCCGCGGTCGATATACTCTCGCAGCGTGTGTTCCTGCTCTTTACTGAGCAGGTTCGTCAACAGCTGGCGGGTGATGACTCCGTTGCGGGTCGTCAGATCCTTATAGATATGCTCGGCGGCATCGTGGAAGATGGTTCCGAACAGAGCCGAGTCGATTTCGGAGTTGACCTCTTCGGGGGCGGTGAGGCCGGCTACATATTTATAATAGAACTTCAGCGAACAGTCCATATAGCAGTTCAGAGCCGACGGGGAAATCAGGGCCCGCGGATTCACCCGCTGGTCGTAGATGCTTTGCAGACGCTTCATGATTTCCGGGGTCTTGCGGATGAGAATCTCTTCGCTTCCCTGTGGGGATTGGGCGGCTTCGAGTTTGACCCGTTTGATATCGTAGCCCCATTCGATGAGGAACTGGAGCATGAAGCGCGACATTTCTCCACGGTTCAGACCGTCGCTGGTGGTGTTGTAAACCAGACTGACTTTTTCGGCGCGTTGCAACAGGCGGTAGAAATAGTAGGCGAACACCGCAATCTTATGATCGATGGTGGTCATGCCGAAAGCCTTGCGCAGATTGTATGGAATAAAGGACGTGTCTCCGCCGGCTTTGGGCAGTTGTCCTTCGTTCACGGAAAGTAGAATCAGGTGACGGAAGTCCAGATTACGGGTTTCGAGCACACCCATTACCTGCAGTCCGATGGCCGGTTCGCCGTGGAAAGGAATGCTGCTGGAAGACATCATCCGATTGACCAGTCGCACCAATGTCTGTGGCGTGACTTCCAGCTCTCCACTTTCGATCAGAGAGTGGAAACGGTTAATCTGGGTATAGGCTTTGAACAGTGCTTCGCGGTAGAGCTGGTCAAAGGCCTCGTTGTCCTTTTCCTTCGGTTTATTTTTATATACCAAGGCTACTTGTTTCAGCGCATCGCTCACCAGTTGGCACAGGGCGGCATTCTGTGTGCGTGGGGTAAAGAGCAATCGGAGCACCTCATCCTGTTGCAGTTCGGAGGGGTGCGGAAAGAAACGGTTGTCCGTAATAAGCTTGCGGGCCAGCTCATCGGCTTGCTCCGAAAGCATGCGGGTATAAGGATGCTTCAGCAGACTCACAACCTCGGCAAAGAGAAAGCGTCCGTTGTTTGGGTTGTAACCTTCGGTGTGCAGTTGCAGCAACGCGTTCAGAAAACTGTAGGCCGGTGTCTGCGACATGGGGAATCCCATGGTGATGTTCACATGGCGCACCTCGCCTGGCAGGGCATGAAGCATGGAAGGCAACAGTGCCTCGTTGCAGAGGACTACCGCTGTTTCCTTTTCCTGTTCGGTAAGATTTTCGCCGAGCCATTGGGGCAGATAACGGATCTGGGCGTTTTCGGTCGAGGACTCCACATAAGTGATTTCCTTCGGGCTGTTCAGATTCCGGAAAAGTTCCGGAGGCAGTTCGGACGGGAAATCCCGAAGATTGCGACGGATGAATTCGCCGGCCTCGTGCGGATGCTTCTGCAGATAGAATTCATCATAGTCCCAGTAGAAAGAGGCCATGCCCGCTTCATGAAGGCGGGTAAAGAGAGTATGCTCCACCTTGTTCAGTACGTTGAATCCCACGAACACATAGCGCTGATGAGGAAGCGTCGTGACATCCAGCTGTTCGATGACTTCCCGATAGAGCATTCCTTCGTAGGCCAGTCCCTGACGGTGCAGTACATCCCGGAACTCGCGGTAGATGTTTCCCAACTGCGACCACAGACGCGAGAAGCGGTCTTTCAGTTCTGTGCTCTGTTCGATGGAGAAGTTCCGGAAGAACTGGCTCAGTGCCTCCTTCTGTCCCTCCTCGAGAAACTCCACACGGTCTGTCAGTTCATTCAGTTCGCTCAGGTTGCTGAACAGTGTTTTTGTGTCGGCCATATTCTTGTCCGCATCGTCAAAATCACTGATGAGTAGCTCGCCCCAGTAGTAAAAGGCATCGAGGGATTCCTGGCTTCCTGTGGCGTTTCGGAAAATCTTATAGAGCTCGCACACCAGCTTTACCGGGTCGCCGATTTGCAGGGAAGAGCATTGGCGGAACAGTTCGCTGATGCTTACATAGGCCGGTGACCAGATGGGGTGACCGGCTTCCTGTGCCAGATACTCGTTGAAGAACAGGGCCGCACGTTTGTTTGGAAAGACCACGGCGGTGTGCGATAGGTCGCCGCCGGTCTTTTTATATAGGTCTGTTGCTACTTGCTTTAAGAAAGTTTCCATTTGCTATTCGTTTATGTGGGACACTTTATTCCGTAATCTCTTCCAGTTCCTGACTGTATCCATAGAGCAGGTATCCGTTTACCTGCGCATAACCCATCTGATGCAGTAGTTGCATGTATTCGCGTACCTGCTCGGCATGACGGGGATTCTTGCGGGCAAACTTGAAATCAATCACAACCAGGCGGTCGTCCTTTTTCATCACACGATCCGGTCGCTCGGAGCGGACACCGCCGTCTGCTGTCGGGCTGATGATGGTGCACTCGTTATATACTTCCCATTCCGGACCGAACCAATCCTTGATTTGCGGCATCTCCAATACCTTTCGGGCAATGCGAGCCACCTGGGATTCCTCTTCTTCCGAGCGGAACAGACCTTCGAAGCGCAGTTGCTCGAGGGCTCCCTCCAAGTCATCGGCCTGTTTGATGCAGGCAAAAAGATAGTGCAGGAGACTTCCTCGGTCGGCATAGTTCACCTCGTCCTCATCGCCTTCGGAATCCATGAAAGCGGCCGAACGGTTGGACTGTCGGAACTCAATGTCGGTTTGCTCCTGCAAGGAATCCAAAGAGATGGTAACGGCTGTGCGCGGGGTGGTCAGACGGTTGCCCGAGGCTGCCTTGTCATTCTCCTTATCCTTCCGTTCGGGAGCCGCGAGCGCTCCGTATTCGAAGACGGAGGTAGTGACCTGCTCTTTCTCGC
The DNA here is from genome assembly GCA_944321345.1 of uncultured Paraprevotella sp. Classification (GTDB taxonomy): domain Bacteria; phylum Bacteroidota; class Bacteroidia; order Bacteroidales; family Bacteroidaceae; genus Paraprevotella. The sequence continues at coordinate 66,681 of CALUKY010000006.1, read as the reverse complement.
TGTCCGCTTTGCTTGCGGCTTCTTTGTGGCGCTGAGTGACTTCTCCTTTTTCCGAGAGTTTTTTCAGGGCCTCTTCCAACCATTGCGACACGATGCCCGTTCCTCCCTGCCGTCCCCACACAAACAGGTTTTGGCGGGCACGGGTGAACGCCACGTAGAGCAGATTCATATTGTCCACCCACAGGTTGTGCTGCTCATCCAGATAACTGTCGCGGAACACGGATTCTTTCATGGCCGATGAATAGTTTACCGGAATGAGGTCGAGTTCATCGAAAACGGGAGCCACCTGCTGGTCTTGCGGTACGGTGCACCAGATCAGATGACTGGTGGTTTCATTCTCCGTTTTCCAGTCGCAGAACGGTAGCAGTACCGTGTGGAACTCCAGTCCCTTGGACTTGTGAATGGAAAGGATGCGGATGCCCGAAAGTTCTCCCGAAGGGATTGTCTTGGAATGCAGCGTCTCGTCCCAATAGGTGATGAAGGCCGTCAGTTCCGACGATTTGTTCTGCAGATATTCGGTCACGGCATCATAGAACGCACAGATATAAGCGTCCTGTTTCTGTATCCGTTTCATTTCAAAGAGAATGAAGAGCTGTTCCAGCAGTTCGTACAGCGGTAGCAGACGCCATTTCTCTATTTGTTCGGTAAAGGCTTGCGGCAGATAGTCTTCCACCCGGTTCAGCAAAACGGTGTTCAGATCTATATCCTTTTCCAAAACGTCGTGCTGGTAAGCCACAGCCAGACGGGCACAGGCGATGCGGTCGTCCGGATTGGCTAAATAGCGCAGGCAGTCCACCAGCATGCACACCGCCGTGGAGGCATCCATGCAGAAAGCCTCGTCCGATACAATATGATAAGGTGTATTCTTGTCGAAATAGTCCGCGATGAGCGGAATCAGGTTGTTCTTTCGGATCAGAATGGCAATCTCATTCTCTTGAATACCGCTCTGTACCAGTTCATCCACCTGCTTGCCTAATTCATGCAAAACGGTTTCCTGATAAGTCTCCCGGTCATGGTTGTCGGGAATGAGTGAAACGCGCACAAAACCCTTTTCCTGCTTTTCTGTTTCCTGAACCACATCTTTATAAATATCTCGTATTTGCGGATAACCCTCCTTGCCGATACTGGCATCCTCCTTAGCCATCTGTCGGCAGGTTTCCGTAAAGAACAGGTTATTGAAATGAATGATGTTCGCTTCACTACGCCAGTTGGTATTCAGTGGCTTTGTATGTACGCGGAAGCTCGGGTCGTGGTCCAATCCGGCCAGAATACGCCAGTCTCCGTTTCGCCAGCGGTAGATACTCTGCTTGATGTCTCCCACAATCAGACTGCCGTCCTTTTGTGCCAGACACTCTTCCAACAGCAGATGGAAGTTCTCCCACTGCATGCGCGAGGTGTCCTGAAACTCATCGATCATCACCACATCGATGGTCGTACCGATTTTCTCATAGATGAACGAGGCATCGCCTTCGCGGATCAGTCCGTGAAGCAGAGCGTTCGTATCCGACAGGAGAAAACGGTTGTGCGCTTCGTTCATGCGGCGCACTTCCTGATCAATATGCACCAGCAAGGGCAGGTTATACAGATAACGTGAGGCCAGCGCGCAGGAGTTCACTTTCAAGTTCGCCCGGGGGCGTAGTTCCTCAGCGGTAGCCAGCGTCTCCATCAGTTCCGACTGTGCCAGCCCGATGATGACATCTCTGTTGACAGAGGTTTTGGTGGTCCAGTTTTCCGGTGCTTCGAGACATTTCTCAACAGTAGCGTTCCGCACATCTTCCTTGAAGTTGCCGTTGGCCAGTTTCCGGAAATAACTTCCGATGCCGCTTCGTCCGCTCTTCAGATCGTTAGGTTCCAAACCATGCTGTTGCAGTACTTCCTCAAAGTGCTGGCTGAATCCCTGCATAATTTCCTCCGTTTCCTGTTTCAGCTGACTCAGGCGTTTGCGATATCCGGCTATGAATGAAGTATCTCCTAACTTCTCGCGCAGATTCTGTCCTTTTTCCAGATACACTTCGTTGAAGATGTTTTTTCCGAACGACTTGATTTCGCCCGACACGTTCCAACGGCTGTTGTCACTGATGCGGTTTTCGATATATTCCAGTAACCAGTGAAGCACCGGAGAACGGCGGTCCAGTTTCTCAATCATCGAGTCGACGGCATCGCTCAGCACTTCGCTATTGTTCAGCTCGATATTCAGGTTGGCACCTAATTCCAGTTCACGAGCCAAATTGCGCATCACCGACTGGAAGAAAGAGTCGATCGTTTCGATGCGGAAGCGGCTGTAGTCATGGATGATGTTTTTCAAGGCCTGGGCAGCAGCTTCGCGGATTTCAGCATCCGATTTGGAAGAGTGTTCCCTGATTTTTTCGAGATAATCTTTTGAGGCGGGATCATTATGGGCAATGCCGTAAAGCTGGCTCAGGATGCGTTCTTTCATTTCTGTGGTTGCCTTGTTGGTAAAGGTCACGGCCAGAATACGCCGGTAAGCAAACGGATCTTCGATAAGCTGGCAGATGTATTCCACAGCCAGAGTAAAGGTCTTGCCCGAACCGGCCGAGGCGCGATATACTAATAAGTGAGGATTTTGTTCCATAGCAGGTATCTTGTTTATTTTGGAATAAAGATAGAAAAATCTTTTGGAAGATTGAGTATGCAAGGAGATAAAAAAGTAGGGGATGAAGCTTTATTTCAAGCTTCATCCCTTATTCCCTTTTTTTTCTTTTTTGTTGACTATTGAAAAATTAATTCCACGTTGTGTACCAATGACAAACGCTTCTATCAAATTGCCTTCGCGTTGCAGATTCGTACCATAAAGAGGTTCGTTTTTGATGATTATCGAACAATGAAATTGGTCGTTTGGCTTCAGAAACTCACACGAAGTATCTATTACATGGAATTGTTGTTTCCCTATATATTCCAGTTCGCAGGAATTATTGTGATTCCAATATAATCGGATGAACTGCCCCGGTGTAAGTCCTTCTGCTTTGATCAGAGGTTTTCTGATAATACGTGTGGCAGATTTCTGTTCGCATTCAAATGCATTTTTCCGAAAGTCATCCCAATCGTTGAAGTCCAGAAAAGAAGAAAGGATATTTAGAGTGGATCGGCTGGGGACGACCTGCTCATTCTTCAGATAATTCCATAGGCGCTTCAGTGTAGTGGGACTGATGTTTACATGTTGCCTTTCAAATATGCATTCGGATAAGAAAGTAAAATCTTTTGGAGTTTGAAACTTTCTGTCCAAAGCAGATTCGATAGCATGGCGTAAATAGATAATGTCTGAATTTTTTATTCCTTTTTGCATTTATGTGTAATTTTTGCAAATTAAGGAGTTTTTGTTTGTTGTCAAATGGTCCTTTTTAGTCCTTTTCTTTTGCCTGATTTGTCCGTTATGTTTTTCATTATATGCCTGATTTGTGATTGTTCTGAAAAACATTGTTTTTCTGATAAATTGAAGTTCAAAGTATTATTTTGATGCTATTCTGTGAAAAAAACTTATTTCTTAAAGAGATTGTCCAGGTGATTATTTCTGATAGCAATTTGAACTTTTATATTTGCATTTGGCTTCTTTCTGCATTTAAAGCCTGAAAGGTAGTCATAACTAAAATATTAAAACCATAACTATGAAACTGATTTTAAGTGACAGGCCGTTACATTTTCCAATTCTTGCTGATGATATCAGATACTTTGATCTGTCTGCGTTGAAGATTGCCAACTGTGTCGGTTGTTTTGGTTGCTGGACGAAGACTCCCGGCCGTTGTGTGATTCGTGATGACGCTACACGGATTTATCCTTGTATCGCTGCCAGTGACAGGCTTCTTTATGTGAGCCGATTGCGTTATGGAAGCTATGATAGTGTCATGAAGACCATGCTCGAACGGGCCATTCCGGTGCAACAGGCTTTTATCCGCATCCATTGCCGGGAAACGCATCATGTACAGCGTGCCGTGACACCGAAGAAGGCAACCATTATAGTTTATGCAGACACAGAAATAGAAGAGGAAGAGCGTCAGATATTCCGCCAGCTTGTTATACGCAATGCTTATAACATGAATTTTGAGAGTTTTGAGATACTGTTTACTACCGAATCCCAGGTAAACGACCTGGCTAAAGAATTTGTTGCACAATGGAAAAAGTACTGATCCTAAATGGTAGCCCACGGGCTCCGAAATCCAATTCAAAACGCTATGCTGAAATCTTTATGCGTTATTCTTCCAACGAGGTGACCTATCAAAATATTACCCGAAAAAATCATCTGGAACTTTGTGCTACTTTAGATGGATATTCCGATTTGTTGTTGGTCTTTCCGTTATATGCAGACGCTCTTCCGGTAGGGGTACTTGAATTTTTAAAAGTACTCGAGGCGAATCCGCCACAGCATAGACCTGTAATATCCATTCTAATCAATTGTGGCTTTCTGGAGTATAAACAGAATAAAGTAGCCATGCAGATGATGGAACTGTTCTGCCGCCGTAACGGATACCGTCTGGGAGCGCAGTTGATGCTGGGCAGCGGTGAAGCCATTCTGGACTCTCCTTTCCGTTTTATTGCGGTGCGTAACATTCGCAAACTTGCCCGTTCGATAGAGAGAGGTACTTATCGAACTTTCTGCGCTACAATGCCTTTGCCGAAAAAGATTTTCCAGTGGGCGGCCAATAGATATTGGACCATTTACGGCAAACGCTTAGGTATTACTAAGGAACAGATGCAGACGATGAAGATTGAATCTCAAAATTCCTGATACAGTTGTTCTCGGATGTGCAGATGATAAACTCACCATGACGTCTGCGCTTTGTCTGGCATCAGTGGCCAGGCAAAGCGCAGCATCGTACCCGTGATACTTCCTTCGGTAAGATTTCTTTTCGTCAGTTCTGTCATGATTCAGAAGGTGACTATAACTGACGGTGACAAACAGTACCTGTGGCCTGATAAGTAGGCATGACCAGCACTTCGGCAATCTGCACATGTTCGGGTGCCGAAGCCGCATAGTATACTACTTCGGCAATGTCCTCACCGGTGAGTGGGCGGATGCCGTTGTAGACCGCATCGGCCTTGTCCTTGTCGCCACGGAAACGCACTACGGAGAAGTTTGTCTCCACCATGCCCGGTTTGACATTCGTCACACGCAGCGGAGTGTCTACCAGATCAATGCGCAGTCCGTCCGAGAGCGCTTTTACGGCTGCCTTGGTGGCGCAGTACACACTGCCTCCGGCATAAGCCGCGTCGCCGGCAATGGAACCGATGTTGATGATGTGTCCTCTCTGGCGCTCCACCATGCCCGGCACAATCATACGCGTCATGGCCAGCAGCGCCTTGATGTTGGTGTCGATTACGATGTCCCACTCGTCGAGCGATCCTTCATGCTCCTTGTCCATGCCGAGCACCAGTCCGGCATTGTTCACCAGCACGTCTATCTGTTGCCATTTACCCTCCAAAGAGTCTACGGCGCGGCGCATGTCCTCACGATTACGCACATCAAACGGCAGGGTGAGCACTTCCACGCCCCGTGCTGTAAGTTCCTTTTTCAGAGCTTCCAGCTTTTCGGTGTTTCGTCCGTTCAGTATCAGATTGCTGCCCATATCGGCAAATTTTCGGGCGCAGGCCTCGCCGATGCCGCTTGTGGCTCCGGTGATAAAAATCAGTTTCCCTTTCATTGTTTTTATTTTTATTATTCGGTCATTTTTGTTTTTCCAGTTAAAGGTACAAAATGTTCTGTAAACCGGATTTCGTTTTTCCCTTTTATTTCATAAAAAAAACAGGGTCCTGATTCTTCCCGTAGAGACAGGAATGCATCAGAACCCTGCGGGGGGCTTTAACAGAATCAAAAACAAGACGCAATTTTGTACACTGCTTTATTTGATGGAAAGGGTTACAGTTACTTCCCCTTTTCCGCCAAGCAGTTCCAGCACTTCCTGACGGGTAGAAACTCCATCCAACCTTCCCAGACGGGTAAAGCTCCAGGAGTTTGTATCATAATAGATGGTAAGCGTGTTTCCTAAGTAAAGAATCAGATCTCCCGGTCGTGTGGTAATCTGCCTGTCATTACGCGGAAGTGACGTGCCTAAAGATCCTACTTTTTCCATATCGCCATAATCGTTCATCCGTATGCTCAGATCTCCAGACTCAAGCAGCGCTCTTAGTGCCTCTGCCGAGGAATTCTCTTCTAAGGTTGCCGTAAAGGATTTGCCGTTTACGGTCAGTTTGATTTTGTTGCTTTCCATAATTTCTCCTTCTTCATTATCGTTGTCTTCGGGTGGGTTTACACTTGGAATGCTGTCATTGGATGTCGGAGTTTCCGGAATGCTGTCTTCCGGATTTGTTGCTTCATCGTCCGACACATCCGTTGAGTCATTCCCTGTCTGCTCTTCCTGAATAGGAGGAGGAACCGGCTCGTCATCCATCGGGCTGCATGCCGGCAGCGAGGTGCAGGCCATGGGGATGAACAAGAAGAATGCAAGTTTTTTCATAGGCATTATGTTTTGGTGTGAAACATCAGTCTAACGGGATGAGTTGATATTTTTGGCTTCCCAAACCAATGGCTTCTGCGTGATCCAGAGTGTGCATGCCGTGGCGTGAGTCAATCCGCTCTATAAGATGAATTTTTCCGTGGTCTTTAGAGTTGCGCACCAGATCTGTGCAGGCACGGTCCAAGGCTACGGGATCGAGTGAGGCCAGAATACCGATATCGCCCATTTTCGGATCTTCGGGAGAGGAATCACAGTCGCAGTCTACAGACAGATTGTTGGCTACGCTGATATAAAGAATCCTGTTGCCGCAGTGGTCCGCTACAGCTTTGGCGGCTTCTGCCATAGACTCCAGAAAGTCATCCTGTTCCGGATGTCCCCAGTCGGTTGTGCTGGTTCCGGCAGAGTGGATCAGGCGTTTGCCGTTGGAAGAAGCGATGCCGATGGACATATTCTTGATGGCACCTCCGAAGCCTCCCATGGCATGTCCTTTAAAATGCGACAGGACGATGGTGAAATCATAATTCAGAAAATTCTTTCCCACAATGTCTCGGGTCAGGTGTTTGCCGCCTTTAACCGGCAGTTCTGTTTCGCCATCCGCATCCATGATGTCTACCGGAGCTATGGCTGTGAAGCCGTGGTCCTTGGCTGCTTTCAGGTGGCTTTCTGTGTTGGAACGTCCTCCGCCGTATGCCGTGTTGCATTCCACAATGGTTCCGTATACCTTTTGTACCAGTCCTTTGATGAGTGCGGGCTGCAGAAAGTTGTGTCCTCCGGGTTCTCCGGTAGACAGTTTTACGGCTACTTTACCCGTGGCTTTGCGTCCCAAAGCCTCATAGATCTTGATCAGATTCTCGGAGGAGATTTCTTGAAACAGATATACTTCCGGAACCTTGTTTGTGTCTGCCGGAGAGGCTTCCTGTTGTCCGCTCATACTGTTCTGGGCACAGGCCGGAAGGATGGCTGTAAAGAGTGCGGCCAGCATCATACTGATAAAATTCTTTTTCATACTTCTGTGTTTTTGGTTGATAATATCCGCTATTCTTTTCATAATGGTCAGATCAGATTTGTATATTGAAGCCGGCGCTTACCGTAGCACGTGGCATGGGATAACCCGCATTGATTTCGTATTCCTGAGCCAGCAGGTTCTCGCCGCGCATATAAATGTTGAACCAGTTGGTGAGACGGAAAGAGGCGGTCAGGTTCCAATGCACGAAATGCTCCGTTCTGACAGGAGATACACTGGTATAGAGTCCTGCTATATATTGTATGCCGGTTGCGGCATGCCAGCGTCCTTGTGTGAAGTTGCCTCCTGCGTATAACTTATGCTCGGGAGCCGCTACAATCGGATTTTTCAGGTGCAGATAGCTGTAGTTGGCATCGGCCGACCAGTGTCTGTTGATGTGCCATGAGGTCTGTATTTCCACCCCTGTATTTTTGAAAGTTCCGGAGTTTTGGTTTAGCATACCGCTTCCATTCGGATTGGGCAGTGTCTGTATCAGATTTTTGCCGTCTATGTAGAACAGGTTGATTCCGTAGGACAGTCTGCCGTGAAACAACTGTTGGGAAAAAGCCAGTTCGTAGTTCCACATGGATTCCGGTTTCAGGTCCGGGTTTTGCGGAGGAAACATATACATTTCCCGTAGAATGGGATAGCGGAAGCCCTTGGTAGCTGATGCCTTCAGTTCTATGTCATGAGGCAGATGAAAGGCCATGCCCGCTTGCGGAACCCATTCTGTGCCGATACGGGAATGATGATCGGCACGGAGTCCGGCATTCAGGGTGATCCATCGGGCCAGATCCTGGCGCAAATCCATATATCCCGCCAGTTCGTTTTCGTGTTTGTCTACCAGATCAGACCGGGTGCCGTTCCTGTCCCCGCTGACATATTGGCTCCATGCGTGTCCGCCATAGCGGAACCAATCAAATCCCACCGTTATGCGGTTTCCGGCAAAGCATTGCATACTTTGGTATAAAGACAGCCCCATCATGTTGTCGAATGAACGGAAACGGTCATCCTGTGGTCCCTCACCCTGGCTGGGAGTGTACCCGTCATTAATCCAGTGGTTGCCCCAGTTGTAGAAAAAGCTTACAGCTCCGGAGGTCCTTTCATAATGGTTTTCCACAGCTCCGGAAGTTATTCCCCGAGTGATACGTTGGTCGCCATCCACCAGTGGAGCATCAGTCGGACCGGGATAGGAGGCGTTGAAATGGGTTAGGTTGACATCTCCGCGCAGATTCCAGTGTGGTGTCATTTCATAGCCCAGTTTGGCGTATCCTCCGTATTGTTCAAATTCCATATCGGCACGATGACCGTCCGTACGGTTGTACGAAGCGGACACCACACTTGTGAAGCGCCCTTTACGCACACGGTTTGTGGCTTCTGTTTCCAAAGTATTGTAGGAGCCGTATCCTGCACGAAGTTGCGTTCTGATTCCGTCCTGCGGCATCTTTCGGGTAACGATATTGATCACGCCACCCATGGCATTCGAGCCATAGAGAACCGAAGCCGGTCCGCGCAATACTTCCACCCGTTCGGCAAGGAATGACTGGTAAGCATCCGAAATGGGATGTCCGAAGATTCCGGCATATTGCGGATGTCCGTCTATCAGAACCATCATACGGCCGGAACTACCGCTCAGGCCGCGCAAAGAAATGTTCCCGGCTGCTCCGTTTGATACGCCATAGCCCAAAATGCCGCGCGATGTGACAAACAATCCCGGAACCTGTTCGTTCAATGTCGGTAGCAGAGAGGGCTGCATGGCCTCTTCAATCTGTTTCCGGTTGATTACGGAAACAGTTTGCGACAGATGACGCACGTCGGTTTCGTTTCGTGCTCCGGTTATTACTACCGCATCCAGATGTCTGGAACGGATGGAGTCTTTGTTTTCCTGCCCGGCCATGTGAATGGGGATCAGAGAAAGCAGACACAGATATTTTATTCTATTATTGGGTAGCATATTCTGTTTTTTGGGTTATAGTTGTTATGAAATTCTTTTGACATGGCAAACATATTGAAAATACACTAAAACAGGAATACCTCGATTACGGTTTTTGTTACCATTTTGTGGGTATCTTTGAAGGACATTTTTTTGAAACAATCCCTATGGAAAAATCATCCTGATGACTTTCAAAAAACATCCCAGACAAAAATCAGAGTCATTTTGATGATTTTTGTCTGAAGCTGCCAGACCTGTTGTTTCCTTTTTAAATCCGTACCGCTTTCCGAATATTTTCAGTCTTTTCTGCTCATATCAGAATTTCATTTTTGGTTGAAAACGAAACAAGTCTTAATTTTGTAGGCAAGAAAGGAAAAAACGAAACAAGGAAACCATGATAAAGATCCGTTGTGTCATAGAGCATATCACCTATCAGAATCCCGAAAACGGTTATTCGGTGATGAAGGCTCAGGTAAAGGGTTATCGCGAACCGGTAACTCTGGTAGGTACGTTGCTCGATGTGCCCGTGGGCAGTGTGTTGCTTTGCGAAGGCAACTGGAAGATGGACAAGAAATACGGCGGTCAGTTCATGGTGAAGAGTTGGGAGGAAGTGATGCCCGCCACTCTTTATGGCATTGAAAAATATTTAGGAAGCGGACTGGTGAAGGGCATTGGTCCGAAGTATGCCCAGTTCATCGTGCGTCAGTTTGGACTGGATACGATAGAGGTGATCGAAACCGATATAGAGCGTCTGCTCGAGGTGCCCGGTATCGGAACCAAACGGGTGGAGAAAATCCGCGAGAGTTGGGAACGGCAGAAAGAGATCAAGAATGTGATGCTCTTTCTGCAAAGTTACGGTGTGAGCACGGCTTTTGCCGCCAAGATATTCCGGGCATACGGCAAGGAGAGCATCAATCAGGTGAAGGAAAATCCCTATCGCCTGGCCGACGACATCTGGGGCATCGGTTTCAAGACCGCCGATACCATAGCCGGAAAGATGGGCTACGAGAAGAACGATCTGCGCCGCTGCCGGAGCGGAATAGCCTATACGCTGAGCCAGTTGTCGAATGACGGACATGTGTATGCCGTGGAGGAACAGTTGGTCAAGACCGCCTGTTCGCTGCTCGAAGCCGAGGAAGAACCGGTGCGCCGTGCGCTGGCCGACATGATTGCTACCAAGGATGTGATTCTGGAGGACGAGGCCATTTATCTGCCTCCTTTCTATTATGCAGAATGCGGTACGGCCAACCGTTTGCGGACTCTTTTGTCCGACACATGCAATCAGCAGGTGACCGGCTGTTTCGGTCCCGAGAAATTGAGCGCGCAGAGCGGCATTACCTATGATGAAGTGCAGTTGGCGGCCATCCGTCAGGCGCTGTCTTCCAAAGTGATGGTACTTACGGGAGGTCCCGGAACCGGAAAGACCACCACTACGCAAGGTATCATCGCTTCCTTACGCTCGGCCGGACTCCGCATCCTGTTGGCGGCGCCTACCGGACGTGCGGCCAAGCGTATGACCGAGGCTACGGGTATGGAAGCCAAGACCATCCACCGCCTGCTGGAGTTCAACCCGATGGACGGATACAAACGTAATGAGGACAATCCGCTGGAAGGCGATGCACTGATTGTGGACGAGTGCTCGATGATAGACATCATTCTGATGAACAGCCTGATGAAGGCGATACCCAATTCCATGTGTCTGGTATTAGTGGGCGATATCGACCAGTTGCCCAGTGTGGGCGCCGGCAATGTGCTGCGCGACATCATTGAGTCGGAGAGTATTCCCGTGGTGCGGCTCACCCGCATTTTCCGTCAGGCGCAGTCCAGCCGCATCGTGATGAATGCCCATGCCATTAACCGCGGGCTTTATCCGAATGTCAGCAACGGAGCGGACAGTGACTTCTTTTTCATGCCGATGGAAGACCCGGAACAGGTGGCACAAACCATCGTGAGTCTGGTGCGTGACCGTCTGCCCAAGGCCTATCATATGGATCAGAACAAGATTCAGGTGCTCACTCCCATGCAGCGGGGTCATGTGGGTGCCGCCAATCTGAACATGCTTTTGCAGGAGGCATTGAATCCTTCGAAAACGGCATTGAGCCGGGGTGGATACAGTTTCCGGCAGGGCGACCGTGTGATGCAGATACGCAACAACTACGACAAGGAAGTGTTCAACGGAGATTTGGGCTACGTGCAGGAGATTGATACGGACGACCGTACCTTGCTGGCGGATTTTGACGGAAAGCTGGTGGAGTACGAATATTCGGAGCTCGATGAGCTGACGCTGGCTTATGCTACTACAATCCATAAGTCGCAGGGGTCGGAATATCCCATTGTGGTGATGCCGGTGCTCATGTCGCACTATGTGATGCTGCAACGCAATCTGATTTATACGGGCATCACCCGCGCCAAGAAAATCTGTGTGCTGGTGGGTACGGCCAAGGCTTTGGCTTATGCTGTACGCAATATGACGGTGCAACAGCGCAACACCCGTCTGAAAGAACGGTTGAGCCTTGTGGCAACAGGCGGAGCTTCCGACTATATGCTTCCGCAGGAGGATCTGCTACGTGCTGCCAACCCCAGTCTGTTTTCTGAAAACAATAAAGAAAAGCGATGAAAGATATTCATGTGTTGGAAAGAAGAATGTCCAAGGCCGAAGTGCTGATATGGGTGCAGAATCTGCATCACGATGAGGCGGGAATTTCGGAGCTCTGCGATCTTCTGCTTCGGGCAGACGATACTCGGACCTGTACGAATGTCGCTTGGATATTCAGTCATTTGAGTCTGGAGGACAAAACGCTGTATCTGTCCTCCCGTTATGAAGAGCTTGTCCGTCTGGCCTTGTCGCCCGAAGTTCCGGTGCGGTTGGGCTTGGTCCTTTCGTTATTGCAGGATCTTTCTACAAAAGAGAACTTACGGGGCGATCTGTTGGATTTTTGTCTATGCCATTTGGCTGACCGGAAATACACGGCAGGCGACCGTTCCTATATGATTCATCTGGCGGCCTGTCTTTGTGGATTCTATCCGGAATTAAAACAGGAATTGGAATTGTCTTTGGAGTATCTTTCTGAAGATCCGGCACCAAGTGTCGTGGCTGCCCGTCAACATGCGTTGAGAAAACTGCGAGCGCCCAAAAAGAAATGACCGTTTCGGCTGGTCAAGTCCGAAACGGTCTGTGCTTATGGTTTTTGTGCGATGTAGAAACCGTAGCTGTAATAATCCTTGTACTTTTTATAGAATTCAACTTCCTGCAGATCGGTCGCTACGATTTTATGCGCTGTATGGCAGTTGCCAAATTCTTTTAGAAAGTGAGGATGACTTTTCAGGAGCGGTTCATAATAATTTTCCATCCAACAGTTTTCAGACAGTATGAAATGTCCCAGTACCTTATAGCCGGCATCCTCTAGAATCTTTATTTTCTCCGAAGCGGTATCCGTCTCCGGATATTCTCCGTTCCAGAACTCTTCCAGCTCCTGAGGGCGCTGGTTGGTGGTCCATGAAATCTCGGAAACTGCCAGTATGCCACCACTTTTTAGAAAATCCTTCCAATAAATAACTCCTTTCTGGAATCCCATGTTATATACCGCTCCTTCCGACCAGATCAGATCCAGTGTTCCGGTTTCAAAGGGCAGTTGGTCCATAGAAGCGCAGATTGGGGTTACCGAGGCGGTGAGCGTTTGGCTTTGCAGGCGTTCTTCCAGCTTGGTCAGGAACTCTGGAAACAAATCGACGGCCAGAATCTCTCCTTGAAGAGATTGGGCCAGAGTGAGGGTTTGGGCTCCTGTACCGCAACCGATGTCTGCTATTTTATAAGAGCGGTTTCGGTCTACTTGTGCCAGTTGCAAGGCCAGCAGGGTAGTAGTTTCGCTACCGGGACCTTGTCGTTCGTTATTCAGATGCAGGTGCATCATCAGTTCCATTTCATCCATAGTTTTTCTTTTGAGGATCATTATTCATGAGAAAATAAAACAAAGATAATTTGCAGTTCTTATTTGTGCAACTTCAACTATGGAGAAAAGTGGAGAATAAGAGTTGACTGTTTCAAAGGAAAACTCTCTGAGTCCTCATAAATGAGGATACTCCATGAAAACATCTGTTAAAAGAATGATAGAATCTTGCATCGAGCTTCTTGTTGGTTGTACTTTTGCAGTTGTGTTTAAAATGCTTTTAAAGCCCATTTAAAAACCTTTTAAAGAGAAAATGAAACGGATAACCTGGAAGAAACATCATAAATGGTTCGGACTGATTTTTTGCTTTTTTATGCTGATGTTTGGAGTGAGCGGTATCATTCTGAATCATCGTCGGGCTGTGGCGGATTATCAGGTCAGCCGTTCGCTGTTGCCGGATGATTATTTGTACCGTAACTGGAACCGCGGACTTTTGCGTGGCACCTGTCCCTATGTAACGCCCGATTCCGCAAAACATGTTCTGATTTATGGTGGCAGTGGTATTTGGCTGACGGACTCAACGGGCTGCAGCGTGACGGATTTTAATGCCGGATTGCCGGCTGGAGCGGATTACCGTAATATCAAAGCCGTAGCGTCTTTGCCCGACGGCTCGCTGTGGGCCGCAGGGCAGTTCGGACTTTATCGTTATGATAAGGCGGGCAATTGTTGGCGTACCTGTCCGTTTTCTTTGGGTAAAGACGAGAAACTTTCCGATCTGACTTTTCGTGGCGATACGCTGATTGCGGTGGGGCGTTCTTACCTGTACATTTCTTCGGCTCCATATACTACCTTTCAGAAGGTTCAGTTGGCGGCTCCGTCCGATTATGACGGACGGGTATCTCTGTTTTGTCTGGTATGGCTGTTGCACAGTGGCGAACTGTTCGGGTTGGGAGGAAAATTAGTGGTCGATGCCGTGGCGGTGATTTTTATCATACTTTGCGTGACGGGAGTAATTTACTGGCTTTTGCCGAAGCATATCCGCAGAAAGAAACGTACGGGAAGTAATCCCCGCTTGTCTCTTCAGGTGTTGAAACACAGCCTGAACCTGCACGACCGGTTCGGGCGCTACACCTTTGTATTGCTTCTCTTCGTAGCGTTTAGCGGCTGGTGCCTTCGTCCGCCTCTGCTCATCGCTTTGGTTTACGGGCGTGCTCCGATCGTGCCCTATACTTCGCTCGATGATTCCAATCCCTGGCAGGACAAACTCCGTATGCTCCGCTATGATGAGGCTTGCGGCGACTGGCTGCTTTCCACCTCAGAAGGCATTTATTCGCTTTCGTCCTTGGATGCGGTGGCACAGCCCTTGCCACAGACTCCTCCGGTGAGTGTCATGGGACTGAATGTATGGCAGAAAGATACTGCCGGGTGTTGGCTGATGGGTTCTTTCAGCGGTCTGTATGTGTGGGATCGTCGGCAAGGTGTGTCTTATGACTATTTTACGGGCGAACCGGCCCTGGAAACGGCAGGTCCTCCGTTTGGCAAATACGCCGTGTCGGGATATAGTGCCGATTTCTCCGGTGCTCCGTTTGCGGTGGAGTATAATCGTGGCACCGACAAGCTGCCCATGCCCCGGCAACTCTCTTTACTCCCCATGTCGCTTTGGAATGTGGCGCAGGAGATTCATACCGGTCGCATCTACACCTGTCTGGGTCAAGGCACCCTGCTCTTTATTTTCTTTGCCGGAGCCGGTGTGCTTTGGTGTCTGCTCTCCGGTTTTGTGGTGCGCCGGCCGAAACGGTAGCCGATGCCGATCATCAGATTGTTGGGATCCTTGAAACGGTAGAGTTGATAGCCCACATGCATGAAGAATCTTCGGGTGATGTCCGTTTTCAGAGCTAAAATCTGATAAGAGGCATTGGTGTCAGCTCCTTTACAAATCAGATTCTTTCCGATGCCGAAGTTGATGGAAAATATGGGCATGACCAGCTCCGCACGGGCAGACAGTCCCACACCAAACTGTTCGCGGAAAGGAGGTTTGTAGAATTTCGCTTCAAAGCCGGCAGTCGCACCATCGGGATTGGCTATATGATTTACGATATTGGCACTTTCATCATATTGCACGTCGAGCGAGATTCCGGTGCGGAAATAACGGTTCACCCGGTAAAGGGGCGTGAAGTTGACTCCGCCCACAGCGAATACTCCCGGAGCGATGACCGGAGTTACCCCGTCCGGAAGAATTCCTTTTTTGCGTACAGCGCCGTAAAGCACCACGTCGTAAGTCATCCGTTCCCGAAAGGATTTGCTTTTCCACTCCTGATCCGGTGAGAGCAGGGTAGTGCCGTAAGATTTGTCTTTACCCAGTTCCTGGCTGATGCCCAAATAGGCTCCGGCCGTGTTGATGCCTGCGTTCGGGTAGCGGGTGTTTCCGTTGGAAAAATGCGTGAATCCTGCCCCCAGCAGGAGTTGAGTGCGCGAAGACAGTTGCCAGTTGAGCAACAGCCCCAGATTGATATACGCATTTGCAAAAGAGCCAACAGCTGTATTTGTGGGATTCTTTTCCGGATCATATTTTTTCCATCCCAAAGAAACGCCGAAATTCCATTCATAATCCAAAGACAGCCGGCGCGAGATCGTGGCGATGCGTGAGGTCTGGAATACATAGACCGCCAACGGATTCCCCATCTCCGACGGATTGAAGAAGGTGTGGTAGCCCACGCCGATTCCTTGCACCGTGTGCGGATAATTCCTGCCGAAATATGAATCCGGCGCAAAACGGAAACCATATTTCAGATTCACGGCCAGCGTAGTGCTTGGTGGGACTACGCCGCCTGCTCCTCTCTGATAGTTGTTGGTGGGCAAGATATAGTCCGGCCGGAAATCAAAAGCAATATGATGGCGTAGTTTCTGAGAGGTGCTGTCCGCTTGTTCCGTTTGGGGCAATGGGGCACTTTTTCCAATACAAAACGCCCGGCAAGCGTCGCTGTTTGCAAACGCCTGCTGGACTATGAAGAGCGTACCGGCAAAAATATATCTTTTCATACGGTGGATGCGTTTTTACGGACAAGAATCTTCTGAGGTTACGGCATGCTGTCCATGATAAACTGAACTTCCTCGAGCGAGAAGTTGCCTTGCAGGAATATGATGGTATACTCGTCCGGGGAGTCGGAGGTCAGTATATAGTCATACATATTGCCCTGCTTTTTACTGGAAATGACAGAGGATTCTTTGCCTTCCTTGACGCGGACCAGTTCCTCATATCCCTTGTTTTTATGGAGCGCGTTCATTTCCCGGCGCATGACGCTTATGGCAGAAGGGGTTGATGACGACAGAATCTGCAGGTTTCTGATGCGAGAAATCAGTTCTTTCATACTCTTGTCTTCATCTTCCATTTTGCTCATGAGCTGAAACATTCTTGGAGATATGTAGACAGACGTTACATGATCCATATCAGATATTTTCTTGAAAACGTCGTCCTGCCTCTGGGCATGAGCTATGCCACACATGAGGCATAATAACAGGATAAGAATACGATGTTTCATTTTTTCAGATTGTTTATTGAGTGTAACACTTCTTTTATTTGCCGGTTGGCCTTGTTGGCTTTTTGAAGCTCGTCTTCGCTTTTTTCCATAACCTCGGCCAGCTGTTTTAAGGCACGGCATGTTTCGGCATAAGCCTGTTCGGGCGACTTGCAGGTGTCCTGCATCTCCACCGCTGTGTGCGGTCTTGTCTGATGGAACCCGATGCCGATGGCCAGAATCAGAGCCGCCGCCCATCCGCTGATCCAGTACCATTTCCGCCGCTGTCCGGATGATACGGTCTGTCGGTTGCTTTCCCAGGCGTCGATCCGGCGCTCCAGGCGCTGTTCCAGTGCCGCGGGAAGTGGAGCTTCTTCACTCTTCAAAAAAAGATATTGTTGAAACAGGGCACGGTCTGCCTGCAATTCATCCGGAACCTGCTCATCCTGGAAGAAAAGCATCAGTTGCTGTTCTTCCTCCAGTGTGGTCTGCCCGTTGTAGAAGCGTTGCAGCAGTTGTTTTATATCATCCGTTTTCATATTTCCTTGATCCATCGGTTAAATTGTTCACGTATTTTCTTTCTGGCTTTTGACAGAGTGGCCCTTATGTTTATGGGGTTCAGTCCGGTGACCCGGGAGATTTCCTCAAAGGAACATTCATTGATGTCGCGAAGCCAGATCACTTTCCGTTGCGTGTCGGGCAATTGGTTGATGAGTGTCCGCACGGTTTCCGCTTCGGTATGCTGTTCCAGTTCTTTCTGCAGGTTGGCGGAATGCTGTATGGCGTGACATTCCTCTATGCCCTCGTGAGGATGGTTGTTCCGGTTCCGGATCAGGTCCAGACACAGGTGGCGCACCAGAGTGATGCAGTAAGCTTCCGTATTGTCGATGGCATCCAGCTCCTCTCGTTTGAGCCACAGTTTCAAAAAAGCCTCCTGAAGAATATCTTCCGCTTCCTGACTGTTGCGAAGAAAGGCATAAGCCGTTCGGTACATCATGGCATGATGGGGTAGAAATTTATTCTTGAACTCGTTTGTCTCCATGTCCTAACGGCGTTACTTTAACACTGAGTCCGGAGATATCTTCCATTTTGAACTTTCCTTCTACCTGAATCAGACAAAGATCCTGACCGTCGATCATTACCAGAACTACCTCCCGGATTGTATTTCTTTTTTCCTTAATCAGGACAGACATGTTCTCATCGTCTTCTTTGGTTTTAACATACGGATCATAGCCCTGCTGCTCCAGTTCCTTGGTCTTTTGCAGAAATCTCGCAATCTTTTCTTCATTGCAATTGTCCAAAGTAAGGATTCTGACCTCTTTAATATGCCGCATGAATTCATCGTCTTCGGAGGAGATTGCTGCTCTGCGCATGACAATGTTGGGAATATGGACAAACTCTGCGTTTTCGGTTTTCTTGAATTCCTTGAATATATCTTTTATACTACCCGCAAAAGTGCTTTGGGCGAGAAAAAGCAGGCAGATCGGCGCATATTTTTTCATAAATACTGGTATTAAAAGTGAAACATAAGTTTGAAATTTCGGATCCGTTTTTATGTGAAAGACGCGGAAATCCGAAATATGTTGCACCATTTTTCCTTGTTTTTTTCAAAAATAGTGAGATTTCCATGAAAATGCTTATTTTGGCCGCACATTTTGTTTTAATAAAATCTTATATTTTATGAAGAAGCGATTTATCTTGGCCGGTCTGTTATTCTTTTTGCTGATAACAGGATCTGTTTCTCAGGTTTCAGCAACTGTAACTCGTGGAGATACGCTTTTTAATGAAGCATACACAAAAGGGCAAGTCTTGATTAATGAAATTGACCGTACTACCCAGTATTAATTTATATTCCAATTATATCGAAGCTTTTAAATAGGAAACAACAGATATTGATGATGTGTTTCTTTCCTAGGTGCAATCAGATGTATATTCTGTAAGTGGATTCTTGTTGCTACGCTCTGTCACCAAATACGAGGCTACCCGTAAGCTTCCGGCTGGTTTGTATCTTTATGATGGTAAAATAATCTGTTTGCCTTAGATATTGCTTTGGGCATATCTTGACATATTGTTTTTCTTTGCTCGTCTGGATTTCTGTTTTATAAGTTGGTCCGGAAGTTTTCTTGCGATCTTTTGTTTGTGATTCGAATCGAAGGTCGTCAACAATTGGTTGATTTTTTCAATTATATTATAATCAGATTCTTATTTTTCTCTAAAAAAACGAAAATTCCCATTTTTTTGCTTAATTTTGAAAGCAAATTCTTATAAAAAAACTGCAGGCTAGTTTCGAAACCGCACTTTTCAAAGGAAACTTTATCTTGTATGCAGACCTGTAGATTTTATGCTTGACTGTATTGTATTAAAACAAAATAAAATGACAAAAAAAGAAAAAATTGTATCATTTGTATGGCAGCATTTGCTTCTGCTTGTTTCGTTGTTTATTATGACTTTAGGAGTGGCTCTGTGCGTGAAGAGCATGTTAGGATCAAGCGTGATCAGTGTGTTGCCTTATGTATTTCAGGAAGCTGGGGCCGACGGAATGGTGCCGGCGTTGACCATCGGCGAATATACGTATATCATGAATGGAGTGCTGGTTTTCGGTCAGATAGGAGTGCTTCGTCGTAAATTTGATCCGGTTCAGTTGTTTCAGTTGCTGGTTGGTTTTGTTTTCGGTATGTTGTTGGACTTTAATATGTATCTGACTTCCTGGCTGGAACCGGTTGCTTTTTGGGAAAAGATAGTGGCTCAGTTGGTTGGATGTACTGTTTTGGCCGCCGGAGTTGCCTTGGAGGTGCGATGCGGTAGTGTCACGATGCCGGGAGAAGGTTTTCCGGTGGCTGTAAGCCGTGTGTTGGGGATGGACTTCCCTAGAGTCAAGATTGCGGTAGACACTTCGCTGGTTCTGTTGGGAATCATAGCCTGCTATGCTTTCTTTGGAGAGTGGCAGTGGCACATTATAGGAATAGGAACACTGTTTGCCATGTATTATGTGGGTTTTGCCGTACGTATTATCGGGCATCATTTGGGCTGGTTTGACCGTTTGCTCAAGTATCGTCCGGGATTCCGGAGATACCTTTATGGATTGGCAAAATATATCTATAGAAAATAAGATTCCGGAAGCACTTCTGGATTGCCTGACAAGAAAAATGCCGTAGGCATATGCGGCATATAAGTTGAGTGCGATCCGAAGTGTTTTTTGATTTTGAGAAATGTCAGCCATTCGGGAAATGGAGATACACGCTCCACTTTCCGAATGGCTGATATTTTTAGTGAAAAACGGATAATGTTTGTCCGGACATCTTGCTTTTCATCTTTAATGATTAATTTTGCGTCCCGAAAAAGAAATCTGATTTATGAATATGAAAAAACTGAGTAAAAATGCGATGATCGGTTATCCGGCGGGAATCATTACCGGTATAACCTATGGGTTGAATCCTCTGTTTGCTGTTCCCTTGATGAAAAACGGTGCGGCTACAGAATCTATTTTATTTTTCCGTTATGCTTTTGCCGTATTGATGTTGGGTGTGTTCCTGGTGTTCCGTAAGCAGAGTTTCCACGTTTCCCGTAAGCAGGCCGGCATCTTATTCCTTCTCGGACTGTTATATACCTCGAGCAGTATTTTTCTTTTTGCTTCTTACGACTACATCGCTTCCGGATTGGCCACGACACTCATTTTCTTATATCCCGTTCTTGTGGCCATCATCATGGTGTTCCTGAAGGTGGTTCCCTCATGGCCGGTGTGGCTTGCCATTGCTGCAACTTTTGGCGGAGTGCTTGTTATGACTCAAGGAAGTGGCAGTCAGACTGTCAATCCGATAGGAGTAGTCCTTTCGCTCGCTTCGGCTCTGGTTTATGCTCTTTTTATTGTTATCATTAACCGCAGCAAGGCGATAGCCGGCCTTTCTAATTCAGTGTTGACCTTTTATGCGCTTATGGTAGGAGCTGTCATCTTTTTAGGAAAGATTGTTTGTTCGGACACAGCGATAACTGCAGGGATTGTGGAGAGCTCAGACTGGATTAATCTTGTGGGGCTTGCGTTGTTGCCTACTATCGTTTCAACAGCTACACTTGCGATTGCCACTCGGAATATCGGAGCCACCAAGGCGTCTGTGCTAGGGGTGTTTGAACCCATAACTGCTATTGTCGTTGGCACTTTGATGTTTGATGAGCCGTTGACAACGAATATCCTTGTTGGAATTTCTATTGCGGTTGTGGCTGTTACTTTTATGATAACTGTGACCAAACGATGATGTTGTAACAGAAAGAACCTGTCAGGATATCGAGAAGGTAAATAGGTGTAAGGCAAAGGATTAACGGATATATTCTTTTACTCTGGAATCTTAGGGTCAGGACCATCCAATCCTTTGGGCGGAGTACTCTTGTCCTTCGGGCAGAGGACTCCAGTCCTTTCAGGGAAGTACTCCAGTCCTTTGGGCAGAGGACAAGAACCCTTGTTGTGACGTTTGTGAAAAGCGTGCAAATAATAGTCCAAAGGCTCTAATGGCAAATCATTTCCTTCAGCGGACTGTTTCCGTTGGGTTACAATATAGAAGAGCTTATGGGGGGATAAATAAAAAAGGTGATCAAAAATGATCACCTTTTTGTTCTTTCCGCGGAAAGGGAGGGATTCGAACCCCCGGTGCCTCTCAGCACGGCGGTTTTCAAGACCGCTGTAATCGACCACTCTACCACCTTTCCAAACTTCTTTAAGAAGGCTTTGTTTTCGAAAGCGATGCAAAGGTACGACTTTTTTTTTGATTATGCAAACTTTTAGCGTGCCTTTTTAAGGTCGGAACGTATTTTTTGCATGATTTCGGCTTCGAATTTATTAAATGATGGTTTTTTCGAGTAACCTTTTAAATACAGTACATTCTTTCTCGATATTTTCTGCATCTAATATTCCCTGGTCCTGAAGGTAAGTTTGGAATGCTTCCAATGCTTTCATGCGCGCCATGGATTTTCCGGCTTTCAGCCCGCTCTGATAAGGAGTATAAGGGAGTAGGTTACGATTGAAATTTCCGTCGCTCATATCTTTTCTAATTAATTCGTGTTTATTCTTTATTTCGAGAGTAAAGGTATATGTTTTTTTTGAAAATTTGTACCTTTGCCGGTAAAATAAAATTAGGATGTTTTTTAAAGGAAAGATGATGCTCCTCAGGTTGAGGACAAAATGTATGTTGGCTTGTTGTCTGTTTTCATGGTCAGGCTTTGCAGAAAATGCCGACATTTCAAAAGATGATTTTGTACTGGTGGTCGATGCAGGGCATGGAGGACATGATATCGGAGCACAAGGCGAATATGCTCTGGAGAAAGATATAAATCTGAATATAGCATTGGATCTGGTGCGCCGTTTGCGGGCTTATCCCGACATTACGGTAGTGCTGACCCGGCAGTCGGATGTTTATCTGACTTTGGACGAGCGGGCTCAGATTGCCAATGAACGCGAAGCCGACCTGTTTGTTTCAATTCATACAAATTCTTCTGAAAATAATAAGATAGCCCGAGGGACGGAAACCTATTTTGTAGGTGATGCCGTGTGCCATACTGCCGGACAGGTAGCAGAAAAAGAGAACAGCTCTGCCCATAAGTACGAGAAGGATTATGAGGAAAAATACAAGAATACCTTACTGTTGGAATCTGCCCGTGTGCGGAATATGGACAATAGTGAGCTGATGGCGCGCCTGGTGCAGGAAGAATATATCAAGGCTGGTGCGCGTGTAAACCGGGGAGTACAACAGGCGCGTTTTTATGTGTTGATGAATACGATGATGCCGGCCATCCTGACAGAGGTGGGCTTTATTTCTACCTGGGATGAAGAGAGCTATCTGACATCGCAAAAAGGAGTGGAAGAGGTTTCTGCTTCTATTTTTAATGCTATTCTGGCATATAGAAATGTGCAACAGGCCGGAAAGGCAAAAGAACGGTTGGCAGAATTGAAAATATCTCTCAATGCGCAAAAAACAGAAAATGTACCGATGAAACTGGATCCGTCCATGGGGATATACGACGAGGTGACGCATCAGTTGGCGCTGAGCGGAAAGACTGATAAGCCAAAAGAAAAAGAACGACAGGAAGGTAACGTGACTAAAACTGCCGAGGAGAAATCTGTAGACAAGAAACGTAGCAGGCTGGAAGAGCGTAATAAAAAGACGGAGAAAAATGAATCCAGGCAATCAGATACGAAGGTAACGAAAAAGGAATCCGGGCAAAAGTCCGGAGAAATGAAAGCTGTGGAAAATGGAATACGTTTTTATGTTCAGCTGATGGCGGTGCGTGAGGAATTGCCGAAAAAGGACAAGCGTTTGAAGGGGCTTTGGCCGGTGCGTTATGTGAAAAAGGGAGATTTTTATAAATGCCTGTATTTTGAGTGTGCCGATTATGCGGCTGTACGTCAGAAACTGAAGAGTCTGGCCGATGATTTTCCGGGAGCTTATGTTGTGGCTTATGATGGTGATGTGGAACTGAAGGTTGCCGAGGCGGTGAAAAAAGCCGGCAAGAAACAATAAAGTAAAAAAGAAGAGATGGCGATGAAAATTCATTTACCATCTCTTCTTTTTTCTTGAAGAACCGAATATGCTTCGTATGGTTCTTACAATGCGCATTCCCATCATGACCCCGTCATATATGGCCATACCTTGATCAAAGGCATTCATAAACGATTCCATTTTGGTGGCGGGCTGTTTGGGAGGAGCTACCATATTCTGATAAGTGCTCCGGATGCGGTCACTGCTTTCCTGGATCTGCTTCCGTACCTGTCTTTTCTCTTCACGGATCAGATCTAGTGTATAAACTTTGCTGTTATTCAGCATTTTGGGATTCTGTTCCATGATTCTCAGTGTTTTTGGGTTCTGCCGCAAACAAATGGCCGATAAAACGGGCCAATGGTTCTACAACAAATCTTTTTCTGTTCCAATAGAATATGATCAGTACGAAAGCGATAATGCCTGCTACGATAATAAAGCCTAGCGGAATGTTGTTAAGCGTATTGCCTAAATAAAAGGCCAGTGCCATGGTTCCGAAAAAGCAAATCAGCGCAACAAGTACCAAAATGATCAAAGCAATTCCTATTGCCGAAAGGATTACCGTGAGTTTTTCGGCGGTGTCCAAACGGATAAACTTCTTTTGGAGCAAGTAGTAATTCTTAAACTCCAAAAGAAGTTTTTGAATGCTTTCTACATTTTTGTTTACTGAAAACATGTGCTTCGTTTTTAATCCTCATCGCCAGACTTCAGTTCTTCTGCAATCTCGTCAACGAGAGTATCCATTTCCTTACGGTTCAATCTGATACCTCTTTTGCGAAGAGCTTCTGCGATCTTTTCACGAGTATCCTCACCTCTTTCAGGAGCAAATAAAATACCGAATGCTGCACCTACGGCTGCGCCGCCAACAAATGCTGCCAAAAAATTCAATGCTTTCATAATTCCTATTTGTTTAAGTTAAGTTGGATATAGCAAAGATAGGAAAAATATACATGGAACAAAACTTTTTTCTATCTTTTTTTTGTGGCTCCGTGAAAAAAAAGGTTTTAACAAATTTTTCTAAGTTTTTTGTGCTTCCTATCATTATAATATGTATTTTTGTCCGTAAACTTGATGTGCCGTGTCTGAACGGCCGATTCTTGACAAATAAACAGTTTAATAAATCACATAGAAAGATGAAGAAAGTATTATTGTTAGGTGTAGGCTTGAGTCTTGCTTTTGCAATGACTTCATGTAAGAGCCAGGAGAGTGCTTATAAGAAAGCGTATGAAAAGGCAAAGCAACAGCAGCAGGCTGCCATTGACAACAGTGCACAGCAGAACACCGCTGTTGAAGTTACTCCGGTAACTCCAGTGACACAGCCTACAACAACCACTACTACTGTGGATGTCAGCAATGTTCCTGTTCGTCAGGAAAATGTTACTGTAGTATCTGGAAACGGATTGAACGCATACAGCGTAGTTTGCGGTAGCTTCGGCAATAAGGATAATGCTGAAAGATTGCAGGCAACTTTGAAAAATGCCGGATATGCTGCACAGATTGCCTTCAATTCAGGTAATAGCATGTATCGTGTAGTAGCAACTACATTTGCAGACAAGCACTCTGCCGTACAGTCCAGAGATAAGCTCAGAGCAACTTATCCGGATGCTTGGTTGCTTTATAAGAAATAACAGAATCCATGTCTGAAAAGGCCGGCAGTTTGTGTCGGCCTTTATAGATAGGAATGGTTTGAGCTTGCGCATGGCATTTATATAATAAGGTATGGGAAGAGTTTTAGCCATAGATTACGGACGTAAACGAACCGGACTGGCTGTAACGGACCCGTTGCAGATCATTGCCAACGGACTGACTACCGTGCAGACGGCCCAGTTGATGGATTTTATACTCAGTTACATTCAAAAGGAACCGGTGGAACGGATCGTTGTCGGCTTGCCGAAAACCGTTACCGGAGAGTGTTCCGAGAATATGCAGAATATAAAACCGTTTGTCGCCAAACTGCAGAAGGCATTACCCGATATTCCGGTGGAATATTTTGACGAACGGTTTACCTCGGTATTGGCCCAGAAAGCGATTCTGGCCGGAGGAGTGAAGAAAAAGGCACGGCAAAATAAGGCGCTTGTAGATGAAGTCAGTGCCACAATCATTTTGCAAGGTTGGATGGAAGCGCATAAATAAAGAAGAATATATGATTTTACCTATTTATACTTATGGTCAGCCTGTATTGAGAAAAGTGGCTGAGGATATTGATGAAAATTATCCGAATTTGAAAGGATTGATTCAGGATATGTATGAAACTTTGGAGCATTCCGAGGGTATCGGACTGGCTGCTCCGCAGATCGGACTGGATATCCGTTTGGTAGTAATTAATCTGGATATCATATCAGATGATCTGCCCGAATACAAAGGTTATATCAAAACTTTTATTAACCCGCATATCCTGGAATACGATGATACACATACGGAATTGATGGAAGAAGGATGTCTGAGCGTACCGGGAATCCATGAAAGTGTACGTCGCCCGACTCGTATTCATGTGAAATATCAGGATGAAAATTTTGAAGAACACGAAGAGTGGGCCGAGGGATATCTGGCCCGTGTAATGCAGCATGAGTTCGACCATCTGGAGGGAACCATGTTCATTGATCGTCTGAGCATGTTGCGTAAGCAGATGATCAAGGGCAAACTCAACAGTTTGCTGAAGGGAAATTTCCGTTGTTCTTACAAGATTAAACTTAGAAAGTAATACAGAGAATGCGACATTTCAAGAAGGCGCTGTTTGTGCTCCTCGCCTGTCCGCAACTGGGATGGTCTCAGATCAACGCGGACCGGGTGATGTTGATGGGGCGTAATGCTCTTTACTATGAGGATTACGTGCTGTCGATGCAGTATTTCAATATGGTAATAAATGCAAAACCATATCTTTCAGAGCCTTACTTCTATCGCGGACTGGCAAAATTTTATCTGGAAGACTTTTCGGGGGCTTCTTTGGACTGCAAGGAAGCCGTTGAAAAGAATCCTTTCGTGGCCCGTAACTATGAATTGCTGGGCTTGTGCTTCATCAATCTGAAACAGTATGAAGAAGCACGTGACGCTTATCAGAAATTATTGAGGCTGGAACCGGAAAACCGTAACGGATGGTATAACTACATCTTGTGTGAAGCTGAAACGGAGCATTATGAGCAGGCAATGAACAGCCTGGATTCCGTAATCCGGAAATGGCCGGCCGAAGCGCAATTCTATACGGTAAAGGCTCAGGTGGCCTTTCAACAGAAAGATACGGTTTTGGCAGAACAGGCCTTGAAACAGGCTCTTGAGGTGGATCAATATGATGAGCGTGTTTGGGAAATGCTGGCAATGATCAGTCTGAGCCGAAAGGATTATAAGGCTGGAGAGGAACAATTGACACAGGCCATCTCGATCAACAAGCGGAACGCAAATTATTATGTGAACCGTGCGTTGGCCCGCTATCACCAGCGTAATTTGCGTGGAGCCATGAGCGACTATGACGAAGCGATCGAAGTGGAGCCGAAAAGTTATATCGGACATTTCAATCGCGGCTTGCTTCGTGCTCAGGTGGGAGATGATAACCGGGCTATCGAGGATTTCAACTATGTTTTGGAAATTGAGCCCGACAATATGATTGCGCTCTTTAACCGGGCCTTGATGCGTAATAATACGGGAGACTATCGTGGCGCCTTGAAGGACCTGACTGCGGTAATCAAAGAGTATCCTACTTTCTGGACCGGCTATCAGTTGCGGGCGTCTATCCGTCGCAAATTGGGAGATATTAATGGAGCTGAGCGTGATGAATTTAAAGTCATGAAGGCTCAGATGGAAGCCCGCTATCAGGGAAAGAAATTTAAAACAGCAGCTACTACCCGAAAGAAAAGCGACCGTGATATGAACGACTATGATAAACTAGTCGAGGAGGATACCGTTGTCTATACACAGAAGTATAGCAGTGAGTATCGTGGAAAAATACAGAACAAGCAGGTGGAAATGCGTCCGGAGGCTATGTTTGTGTTGACATATCATCCGCAGAGGGTAGGAGTTGAGCGGTCGGTTGCCTTTCATCCGGAACTAGAAGCCCTGAATCAGACAGGGTGGTTGCCACAACGGGTTGCTATGGCCAATCATGAACAGACTTTGGACCGTAATCTGGTGCAAAAGCATTTTGCACGCCTAGAGGTCTTGGCTCAGAAACTGGATGCAATGGCTCCTGCAACAACGTTGTACCTGGAGCGCGCATTGGAATATTATACCGTGCAGGATTATGATGCGGCCATGGAAGATATCAACAAATATCTGGAACTTGCTCCGGAGGGTACATTAGGCTATTTCCTGCGTGCGCAGATCAAGATCCGTCAGTTGGAGGCATTTGCCGGTACTGGACAGGAAAAATCGACTGCAGCTTTGCTAATCGGGTATAATGCGGCATTGTCAGATCTGGAAACAGTGACTCGAAGGATTCCTGACTTTAAGTATGCCTATTATAATATAGGTTATATTTATATGCTGGAGCAGAATTATGTCAAGGCTGAAGAAGCGTTTACAAAAGCATTGAAAATTGATCCGGACTTTGGCGAGGCTCTTTTCAATCGGGGCGTGACTTATATTAAGCAGGAGAAACTGCAACAGGCAATTTCTGATTTGAGCCGTGCCGGAGAATTGGGCCTTTATGACTCCTACAGTCTCATCAAGAAGTATGCCGATTATCGGAAGTAGACTTTCTTGATGCCGTGTAACGCCTTTTTTCCGGATAAAATCTTGTTTTCGTAAAAAAAGTAGTATTTTTGCATTTAGAACAAATCTTTAAGAATGATGATTAAAATTACTTTTCCAGACAACTCCGTTCGCGAATTTGAGAGCGGTGTTACAGGTTTACAGATAGCAGAAAGCATTTCCAGCCGTTTGGCACAGGATGTCTTGGTTTGCAGCGTAAATGATGAAATCGTTGAGCTGAACAGACCGATTCTGGAAGATGCTTCTGTTGTATTCTACAAATGGGATTCACCAGAAGGCAAGCATGCTTTCTGGCATACTTCTGCCCACTTGTTGGCAGAGGCTTTGCAGGAACTCTATCCGGGCATGCAGTTCGGTATCGGTCCTGCTATTGAGAACGGTTTCTATTACGACGTGATGCCTCCTCAGGGTGTTGTCATCCGTGAGGCAGACTTTGCCCAGATCGAAAAGAAAATGATCGAAGTGGCCCAGCGTAAGGAAGCTGTTGTGCGCCAGGAAATCTCCAAGGCCGATGCTTTGGCTTTCTTTACCGAGAAAGGACAGACATATAAGAATGAGCTGATTGAAGAACTGGAAGACGGACATATTTCTACCTATACTCAGGGTAACTTTACAGATTTGTGCCGTGGTCCGCACCTTCTTTCTACAGCTCCGATTAAGGCCGTGAAGGTAATGGCCGTATCTTCTGCTTACTGGCGTGGTGACGAGAAACGTCCGCAGATGACTCGTGTATATGCAGTTTCTTTCCCGAAAAAGAAATTGCTTGATGAATATCTGGCATTGGTAGAAGAGGCCAAGAAGCGCGATCACCGTAAAATCGGTAAGGAGATGGAACTGTTCATGTTCTCTGAGCGTGTAGGTAAGGGATTGCCTATTTGGCTGCCGAAGGGAACTGCCTTGCGCTTGCGTTTGGAAGACTTCCTGAAGAAGATTCAGAAACGTTATGGTTATCAGCAGGTAATCACTCCGCATATCGGTGGTAAGAACCTTTATGTAACTTCTGGTCACTATGCACATTATGGAAAGGATTCTTTCCAGCCGATTCATACTCCGGAAGAGGGCGAAGAATATATGCTGAAACCGATGAACTGCCCTCACCACTGCGAGATTTTTGCATGGAAACCGCGCTCTTATAAAGATCTGCCATTGCGTATCGCTGAATTCGGTACGGTTTACCGTTATGAGCAGAGCGGTGAGTTGCACGGACTGACCCGTGTACGTAGCTTTACTCAGGATGACGCGCATATCTTCTGCCGTCCGGATCAGGTAAAGGATGAGTTTATCCGTGTAATGGAGATTATTCAGATTATCTTCAAGGCATTGGATTTCGAGAACTTCGAGGCACAGATCTCTTTGCGTGACCCGAACAACACAGAAAAGTATATCGGTTCTGAGGAAGTTTGGAATGCAGCCGAAAGTGCTATTATCGAGGCTTGTCAGGAGAAGGGCTTGCCGGCTCGTGTAGAATATGGAGAGGCAGCTTTCTATGGACCTAAACTCGACTTTATGGTGAAGGACGCATTGGGTCGCAGATGGCAGTTGGGTACCATTCAAGTGGACTACAACCTTCCGGAGCGCTTCCAGTTGGAATATACCGGAGAAGACAATCAGAAGCATCGTCCTGTAATGGTTCACCGCGCACCGTTCGGATCCATGGAGCGTTTCTGCGCCGTGTTGATTGAACATACTGCCGGACAGTTCCCGTTGTGGTTGACTCCGGATCAGGTGGCTATTCTTCCTATTTCTGAGAAATTCAATGACTATGCCAAGCAGTTGCAGGCATATTTTGACGAGCAGGAAGTACGTGCTATTGTGGATGACCGTAATGAAAAGATCGGTCGCAAGATCCGTGACAACGAGATGAAGCGTATCCCTTACATGCTGATTGTTGGTGAGAAAGAAGCTGCAGAAGGCACCGTTTCTGTAAGAAAACGTGGTGAAGGTGACCAGGGAAGCATGAAATTTGAAGATTTTGCAAAGAAAATCAACGAAGAAGTGCGTAATATGCTAAATAATTACTAACTTTGCCGCCACAAATAAAGAACATAGTTTATTAATCAATCAAAAAAACAGAAGAGAACATCATTTAGAATTAATGAAGAAAGACAATTTGAAGCAGCAATATCGTGTCAATGAACAGATACGTGTGCGTGAAGTCCGTATTGTGGGCGATGAAATTGAATCAACTGTCATGCCGACAAGCAAAGCATTGCAGTTAGCCGAGAGTCAAGGGGTTGACCTAGTTGAAATTTCACCGAATGCCACTCCTCCTGTTTGTCGTTTGATAGACTATAGCAAGTTCCTTTATCAGCAGAAAAAGCGCCAGAAAGAGATGAAGGCCAAGCAAGTTAAGGTTGATGTGAAGGAAATCCGATTCGGACCTCAGACTGATGACCATGACTATAACTTCAAGCTGAAACATGCTCAGGGATTCCTTTCTGACGGAGACAAAGTTAAGGCTTACGTATTCTTTAAAGGAAGAAGTATTCTGTTCAAGGAGCAAGGTGAAGTGCTTTTGTTGCGTTTCGCCAATGATCTGGAGGAATACGGTAAGGTAGAGCAGATGCCTGTTCTGGAAGGAAAACGTATGACTATCTTCATTGCGCCAAAGAAATTAGGTGCTAAGAAGGCTGACAAGACAGTCTCTGCCCAGCCTGTAGTTAAAGCCGAGAAGGCTCAGCCTAAGGCTAATGCTCCAAAGGAATATCAGGGACCAAGGGTAGAAGGCGAGTAAAAGAAAAAGAACGTGCGTAACGCCCTGGTATATGCGTTGCCACTAATATTAATAATAATTTAAAATTTAAACAAAATGCCAAAAGTTAAGACTAATTCCGGTGCTAAAAAAAGATTCGCTCTTACCGGAACCGGTAAAGTAAAAAGACATCATGCATTTCACAGTCACATCTTGACTAAGAAATCAAAGAAGCGTAAAAGAAACCTCGTTCACGATGATATCGTGGTAAAGGCTGACCTGAAGCAGGTTCGCGAGTTGCTTTGCTTACGTTAATTTCTTAAATGCGGTAAACTATTTTAAATTTATTAACCGAGTGATTTAGCCTAAAGTTCGCTCTGTAATCATTGAGCGGCGCTAACCATTCAAAAAGATTAAAAATTATGCCAAGATCAGTAAATCATGTTGCTTCTAGAGCAAAAAGAAAGAAAATTTTAGGTTTAACCAGAGGTTACTACGGAGCTCGTAAGAATGTATGGACCGTAGCCAAGAATACTTGGGAGAAAGGTTTGACTTACGCTTTCCGTGACCGTCGTAACAAGAAACGCAGCTTCCGTGCTCTGTGGATTCAGCGTATCAACGCAGCTGCACGTCTGGAGGGTATGTCATACTCTCAGTTGATGGGTGCTTTGCATAAGGCTGGTATCGAGATTAACCGTAAGGTTTTGGCCGATCTGGCTGTAAATCATCCTGAGGCATTCAAGGCTATTGTTGCTAAAGTAAAGTAAGCTTGAAAGACTTTTAAAGATTTACGATAAGGGGTGATCTGTATTTGTTACAGATCACCCTTTTATACTTTATACTCAGGAAGAATTATAATTAATATCTTTAATAATCTTACAAACAAATTCTTTTTAACTATGAGTCGAACAATTAAAGATTACGTTACGTTGGCACTGAAAGGTATGGCTATGGGTGCTGCGGACGTTGTTCCTGGCGTTTCCGGAGGAACGATTGCTTTTATCGTAGGTATTTATGATGAGTTGATCAATTCGATCAAAAGTATCAATGCACACAGTCTTAAACTGCTCTTTACCGGGAAGATACCTTCTTTCTGGAAAGCGATCAATGGCAATTTCCTTTTTTCTATTTTATTGGGTATCGGAATCAGTGTTTTTTCCTTGGCAGAACTGATTACTTGGTTGCTTGTGACGCATCCGAT
This sequence comes from uncultured Paraprevotella sp., assembly GCA_944321345.1. GTDB lineage: Bacteria > Bacteroidota > Bacteroidia > Bacteroidales > Bacteroidaceae > Paraprevotella. Next base: position 34,761 of record CALUKY010000006.1, on the reverse strand, counting down.
TATGGTATGGGCTTTCTTCTTCGGTTTGGTTCTGGCTTCTACCTGGTTCGTTTCCAAGGATATAAAAGAATGGAACGTAAAGACTGTGGCTTCATTTATTGTAGGAGCTGCAGTTGCCTATTATATTACAGTAGCCACTCCGACAGAGACACCCAGTAATCTGTTGTTTATCTTCCTGTGTGGAGTCATTGCCATTTGTGCCATGATCTTGCCGGGTATTTCGGGCAGTTTCATTCTGGTGTTGCTGGGTAAGTATTTTTATATCATGGATGCTGTAAAGGGATTAAAACTTGAGGTTTTGTTCGTATTTGCGGCCGGTGCCCTGATTGGTATCACTTCATTTTCACGCGTGCTTTCTTTTGCGTTGGCTCGTTTCCGTAATTCTACTTTGGCACTGCTGACCGGATTTATGCTTGGTTCTTTGAATAAAGTATGGCCTTGGAAAGAAAAAATCATGACGTCCGGCGGATTCGAACTGGAAAAGAATATCCTGCCGAACGCTTACCTTGCAGAGGCTATTGTTCTGGCCATTATCGGTTTCTTCCTGGTTTATTTTCTGGAGAAACTTTCACAAAAGAAATAAGACGTTGCTTGCTTGAATTGAGATATACAAAAAAGTCCTGTCAGTACACTTTGCGTGCATGACAGGACTTTCTGCATATTTTGCTTCCTGTTTTTTCTATTTTACATTGTTTATAAGACTTTCTGCCAATGTATCTCCCAATTCCTTGGCTTTTTGTAATGCTTCCAAACCTTCTTCTTTTTGATTGTTCTGAATCAGGCATACTCCAAGGATACGGTGTGCGTCGGCAAATACCGGATTTTGTTTGATGCTCTCGCGGGCTGCATCTATCGCTTCCTTGATCATACCGACAGCATAAAGCGTACCTGCTTTCTGAGCCCATAAGAGGGGATTCTTCGGTTCAAGTTGTGTTGCCTTTTCGATATCATTTACAGCCAGTTCGTACATCTTTCCGTTCAGTTCCGCCTGAGAGCGCAAATAATAGAAATTTGCATTCAGCTTTCCGTAATTCAACGATTCATATTCATTAAGGTCTACAACTGCCTTTTTGTATTCCTTCATTTCAATGTATGTGTTGGCACGTGCCAATAAAATCTGGGCTGCTTCTGTGTTATAGGGCTTGCTTTGCAGATTCATCGCAGAGTCCTGTAATGCCAGCACCTCTTCCAGTGGTGCCTGAAGCATCTTTTTACTTTGTGCCGCATACAAATAAATTTCACTGGACCTCAGATTGGTCTTATTGACTTCCATATATGCGTTGTAGGCGTCCTGATATTGGTGCAGCGCATAAAAGCAGTTTCCTTGCTGAAGCAGATAAATAGGCAGATCGTGAGTCTGATAAGCTTTCTGCGCCTCGTTTAAGGCCCGCTCCATGTTCCAGTCACCATATGTTTTGTATCCGGGAAGCATATTCAAATTATAAATCAGTTTGCTCCAGGCATAGTGCAACTGGTCTTTCTCATCAGATTCTTCCATTCCCTGCAACATATATTCTTCAGCTGTTTTCATATCCTTTCTTTGAACATAAAAATCAGCTGCTGTACTATAACCACTGGATTTTTTGGGAAATCTGTTTAAATACTGTTGCAGATAGTTGACATATTGGGTGCTGTCCTCAGAAGAGGTAAGGTGTAGAAATGTGGTCGCATCGGTTTCTTCTTCCGGAAGCATCTTGGCTATATGTATGGCATTCAGATCATTATCAGATACAGAAAGGGCAGTTGTCTTCAAATCACAAACGAACCGAACAGAGATGGCATAGTTTTTTTGCTGGTCGCTTGAACTTTGGAGCATGGCAATGGTTTCTCCCTGACTGTTCATCACAGGTACATTGACCATCATCTTGCTGGGAGTTCCCGATAGAGTGTAGTAATGATATTTGTTCTCAAAGACAGAACTCTCGAGTATGCTGTCTGAAACGCATTCTTTTTTCTTTTGTGTGGCGTAAGGAAGGATATATACAGATTCTCCTTTGCCTGCCGGCTTTTCGGCGATGGAGATTCCCGGCTGTAGTTTCTTGCCTTCTATACGGAATTTTACAACATCGTATAATGAATTGGCACCACAGATCCATTTTACTTCATGCTCTTTTCCTTCGCTGTCTACAGCTTTGGCTTTATATGCTCCTTTGAATAGAGCGTAGTTTGCCAGGGCTGTTCCCTCATCATCTACCAGAAAACCGTTTCCGGAGGCCAGTATGTTATTATTTTCGTCAAATGTGACAATGCTTAGAAGAGATCTTTGTGCTTTTTTATACCATTTGGGTGTTTGGGCCATTGCATTGCCGGTCAGCAAACAACCGGCAATCAGCAGTCCTGTCAATCTGTTTCTCATTTTATTTCATGTTTAATAATTCTTTGGCATTATTGATGGCGGCGTCGGTCAGCGTCGTTCCGCTCAACATATGCGCAATTTCCTGTATCCGCTCTTCCTGATTCAGGCGGATGATATGGCTGGTAGTACCGTGTTCGTTGTCCTCTTTGTATACTTTATAGTGAGTGGCCCCTAAAGCGGCAATTTGCGGTAGGTGGGTGATACTGATTACCTGTCGGTTATTGGCTCCCATTTCCTGCATGATATGTGCCATTTTTTCGGCAATATAGCCTGACACTCCTGTATCTATTTCATCAAAAATGATGGTCGGCAGTTTCACGGCACCTGAAATCAGTGCTTTGAGTGAAAGCATGACACGTGCGATTTCTCCTCCGGAGGCCACTTGGGCAATCTGTTGCAGTTCGCCGTTTTTATTGGCACTGAACAGGAAGGATATCTTGTCCATTCCTTTTTCGTCCGGTTCTTCCTTTTGTTGAAGATCAATGCAAAATCGTACATTCGGAATACCCAAAGGTATGAGCAATTCTTTCATCTTCTCTTCGATCAGTGCGGCTGCCTGTTTTCTCTGTCCGGTCAGCACCACAGCCTGTTTTCTGACTTCCTCAAGGGCTGCATCCTTTTCACGTTCCAACTGCTGGATATGCGCCTCGCTGTTCTCAATGTTATCCAATTGGCGCATATAATCCTCCTGTAAATCAATGAGTTCTTCCAGTGTGTCTACATGATGTTTCTGCTGGAGTGAGTAAATGGTGTTCAGGCGTTCGTTTACATAACTCAGCCGTTCCGGATTATATTCAATCTGTTCAGCCTCATAGGCTATTTCCTTGGCCAGATCTTTTAGTTCTATATAACAGCTTTGCAGACGGCTGGCCATTTCTTCGGCCGAAGCATACATTTCTTGCAGATTCTGTAAGGTATGCTGGCATTCCCGTAAGACCGTAACGGCTCCTTCCTCTTCATGGTTCAATTTGGCGTCTACCGAGAACAGGGCATGCTTGATGTCTTCGGCATGTTCCAGCATCTCCGCTTCTTTTTCCAGTTCCTTTTGTTCGCCGGCCTGAAGTTGCGCGGCATTCAACTGCTCCAGCTGGAAACGGATGTAATCTTCTTCTGCCCGGGTCTTTTCCGCCTGTTCAATGGCTTTCTTCAGGTTGGCCGACAAGCTACGGAAGTTTTTGTAAAGCCGGGTATATGTTTCGCGCTCCTGACGATTGTTGGCCATGATGTCTACCACATTCATCTGGAAGTCTTCCTTGTTGAGCAGCAGGTTCTGATGTTGGGAATGGATGTCAATCAGCGTTTCTCCCAATTCTTTGAGCAGAGCCAAAGGTACCGGGGTGTCGTTGATGAATGTACGGCTTTTTCCCGATGCTGAAATCTCGCGCCGGATGATGCATTCGCCGTCAAAGTCCAGATCGTTGCGCTCGAAGAAAGCCTCCATGCCATAACGCGACAGATCGAAGACGGCTTCGATGGTACATTTGCTGGCGTTCTTTTTGATAAACTTGCTTTCTGCCCGCTGTCCGAGCAGCAGGTTGATGGCTCCCAGAATGATTGATTTTCCGGCACCCGTTTCGCCGGTAATGACCGAGAAGCCGCTTTCAAACTCAATATTCAGCGTGTCGATCAGCGCATAGTTCTGAATGAATAAAGATTTCAGCATAAGGTTATTGTTTGATTTTATCCCAATAGTTGCTTTGTGAGGCATTAATGCCGAATACAATATCGTATACTTTCTGTTTCTCTTCGGAAGTCCCCTTCTTTGAATAGATGTTTACGATCTCATCTCGCTTATAATCCGTGAAGATCTGGGGCAACTGGCTCAGTGCCTTGTTGTCGTGTGCCTTTTGCAGCAGAGTAAGTGCTTCGGTAATGGCTGCGCGTCCCTGTTCTACCTGGTCGGCCATGATGTCCAGTCCGTTGCGGTAGTATTGGTATTGCATCTGCCGGAAAGGCTCCATTCCTCCGTCCAGATAGTCATTGATGATGGCAAAGCGGTTTCGGTTGTCATCATATGCTTTCCATCCCTCGAAGCCCAGATTCTGAGCCCCGGTTACAATGTTTTCAGCCTGATGTAACACTTCTGTTCCACCTAAGGGGGCCATAGTGTCCATGTCCATACCGATAATGAGATAGGCATAATAGGCCATCATGGCGGTCAGATTGTTGTCTATCTGCTCAGGTATGAAGTTCAGTTGGTCAAATTCCTGAAAATTGAAATTAAATTTGCTGTCTTTTATACTGAATACAGTCGTGGTATAGGTAGAGTTGAATACCGGACGGGTACTCTGCACCTGCATTTGTGCCGTGAAGAGGTTTTCGTCTTCCTTATATTCAGAGATCGTAATGCTGAATGTGCAGTTGATTCGTTCTGCCGGCTGATATTTCATGCCGGTCCATTGCCGCTCGTTCATGAAACGTGTGAGGTTTTTTTCCAGAGCTTCAAAGACCGAGGTGCGTGTGGTTGAAATCTGGGAGTGATTGATGGTGATACGCGCATTCAGTTCCTGTGCGTCTGCCAGAATAGGAGAGTTCCAAAGCAGACACACCATGCAAGCCGCTTTAATCCAGTTTATGCTCTTCATCATGGTCTTCCGTAAGATTTGTGCATATTAACTCAGAGACAGGTGCTGAGCCGGTTTATAATATCGTGAGCTACTTCTGTTTTGCTTTTCAATGGGTATTCTGTCCGTTCATTGGCTGTGATGATGGAAATCTTGTTGGTGTCATGCTGGAAACCGGCTCCGGCATCATTGAGTGAGTTTAAAACAATGAAATCCAGATTCTTTCGTCTCAGTTTATCCTGCGCATGGCTTACCTCGTCACAGGTTTCCAAAGCAAAGCCTACAAGTACCTGTCCGGCTTTCTTCATCAGTCCTAGCTCGCGGGCGATGTCCTGTGTCGGTTTCAGACGCAGACACAGTTCGTTGCCTTCACGCTTGATCTTGTTGTCGGCACGGTGCTCTGGCGTAAAGTCGGCTACGGCTGCGCATAGGATAGCGGCATCCGTGTCCGGAAAATGTTTCACGCTTTGTTCATACATCTCTGCGGCCGATTCCACATTGATGCGGTGAATGTTCGGATGATGGCAATTCAGGGAGGTTGGTCCGCATACCATGGTTACTTTAGCACCGCGCGAAGCGCATTCTTCGGCCAGTGCAAATCCCATTTTACCTGAAGAATAGTTGCCGATGAAGCGTACCGGATCAATTTTTTCGTAAGTAGGTCCTGCTGTAATCAGGATATTCTTACCGGCCAGATCCTGCTGCTGTTCAAAAAAGTCGTCCAGCACCTGAGCGATTACGTCTGGCTCTTCCATACGTCCTTTGCCTTCCAGATGACTGGCCAGCTCACCGCTGGTCGGTTCGATGATGTGATTGCCGTAAGAGCGGAGGATGTCCAGATTCTTCTGGGTGCTGGGGTGGGCAAACATATCCAAGTCCATGGCAGGAGCCACAAATACTGGGGCTTTCATGGAAAGATATGTGGTGATGAGCATATTGTCGGCAATACCGTGTGCCATTTTGCCGATAGTCGATGCAGTTGCCGGTGCGATGATCATGGCATCTGCCCATAAGCCAAGTGACACATGACTGTGCCACGTTCCGTCACGCTGTGAGAAGAACTCGCTGATGACCGGTTTGCTGGTCAGTGCCGACAGGGTGATGGGCGTGATGAATTCCTTGCCCGCAGGAGTGATGACCACCTGCACCTCGGCACCCTTTTTGATCAGATTACGGATGAGCAGACACGATTTGTAGGCGGCGATACTGCCGGTGATGCCCAATACTATTTTTTTGCCTTTTAGCATGAATACATAATTTAATTAAGGAATCTTTCCTCTGCCATATCAGGTAGAAGAAAGATTCCATGAAAATTCTCTGTTTATTTATTTCCTCTAAGTCGTAGCTGGGTAAGAACCTGTTTGGTATTACGGGTAAAGTCGCCTTGCATGACCCATCCGTAGTAGCCCGAATCCTTTTGCAGGACTTCGGTAACAGGCATACCCTTGTATTTGCCGAAATTGAATACTTCCACGCCCTGTTCATTGTAGACAATGCGTCCCGCAAAATCCACATTGTTGGTCATGCGTGAAAAATCAGCCAGGAATTGCATGTCGTTCTGCAGTTCATTCGGATATTTGTCCAACTGTGCCTGTAATACCTCGTATGTGGCTTGTGTATCGGCCAATGCCGAGTGAGCGTTCTCCAGATCCTTACCGCAATAGAATTTATAGGCTGCAGAAAGAGTCCTTTTTTCCAGCTTATGATAGATATTCTGCACGTCGATAAACTTGCGGCGTGTCATGTCAAAATCTATTTCCGCACGCAGAAATTCTTCGGCCAGCATCGGGATGTCAAAGCGGTTTGAGTTGAATCCGGCCAGATCACATCCTTCAATGGCATTGGCCAGTTCTCTGGCAATCTGCTTGAACGTAGGGCAGTCTTTTACATCTTCATCGTAAATGCCATGAATGGCAGAAGAAGCTTCCGGTATATGCATTTCCGGATTGATACGCATACTTTTGGATTCTTCATTGCCGTTTGGATATACTTTGATATAGCAAAGTTCCACAATACGGTCGGTAGCTATATTGATCCCCGTAGTTTCCAGATCAAAGAACACTAGGGGATTTTTAAGGTTCAGTTTCATGACATCTATATTTATTCGTTAAGCATCAGAGGGACTAACAGCATCAGCGTGTTTTCATTCTCTTCCTGTTCCGTTGGTACAATTACACCGGCACGGCTTGCGTCGGCCAGTTCAAGGGTCACATCTGTGCAGTTCAGATTATTCAATATATCGTAAAGATAAGTTCCATTGAAGCCGATTTTGAAGGCATTGCCGCTATAAGAACAAGCAATCTTTTCTTCGGCAGAAGTTGAGAAATCCAAATCCTGGCCGGAAACGACTAATGTATTGTTGTCCAGACTCAGTTTGATGAGCGAACTGCTTTGGCTGGAGAAAATCAGCACACGCTTTAGAGCGCCGAGCAGATTCACACGGTCGATGATGGCCGAATATGGATTGTTCTGCGGGATGACCATGTTGTAGTTAGGATAACGTCCTTCAATCAGTCGGCAATACAGCGTGTAATCGTTCATCATAATTATAGCACTGCGCTGGTTGAACTTGATTTCTATGTCGCCACTCTCTTTCGGCAGAATGCTTCTGAGTAAAGTGGCGGGTTTCTTTGGCAGAATGAAGGCGCATTTCTCGTCACCATGCGTGTTGAGCACCTTATTGCGCACCAATTTCTGTCCATCTGAGGATACGAAAGTGACATCCTCTGTAGAAATATCTACGTAGATACCGCTCATAATAGGGCGCAACTCGTCGTCAGCAGTAGCGAAAAGGCAGTAGTTGATGCCCTTGAGCAGAGATTCGGCCGAAAGGGTCAGTGTGTTGGCCTCAGGAGCCGGCTGTGCTTGCGGATATTCGTCGGCGTCCTGTCCCATAATGCTGAAACGTCCGTTCTGATATTGTGCCTGGATTTCCATCGTATCTGTATTGATATCAAATGTCAATGGCTGCTCGGAGATTTCTTTCATGGAGTCAAGCATGGTCTTGGCATTAATACAGAAACGGAAGTTCGATTCACTTTCGATGATTTCCATGGAAGTGACCATGCGTGTTTCGAGATCCGAAGCTGTGATGGTCATGGTATTGTTTTCTATTTCAAAGAGAAAACTGTTGAGAATAGGCAGAGCGTTTTTTGAATTAATGACTTTGCTGATAGCTTGTATGCGACCGAGAAGAGCGGTGCTGGATACGACAAATTTCATAAATTATAGCTGTTTTTATCTTTATATATATGTAGAACAAAATTACAGATTTTAGCAAGGTTTTCAAAAAAATCTCCATTAAAAATTAGTAAAACTACAGGAAAAATTGTAATTTCGCACTTATATTAATCTTAGGAAAAAATGGAAATTACAGGAAAAATCATTGCCGTATTACCGGCCCGCAGTGGGGTGTCTGCACGCACAGGCTCTGAGTGGAAAGTTCAGGAGTATGTTCTGGAAACACAGGAACAGTATCCGCGCAAAATGTGCTTCGATGTGTTTGGAAGCGATAAGATTGATCAGTTCAATATTCAGCTGGGTGAAGTGCTCACGGTGTCTTTTGATATAGATGCCCGCGAATATCAGGGCAGATGGTTTAACAGTATTCGTGCCTGGAGAGTAGTGCGTGGTGAGAATATGGCTATGGGGCCGGCTCCAACAGCTGTAGAAGCTCCTTTCGCCCCATCGGCTCCTGCTGCTGCACCGGTAGACTTTTCTGCCGGAGGGGATTCAAATGATGATCTGCCGTTCTAGGGATTCAGTAAGAATACCAGATACGCAAGTATTTTGCTTTCATGTTTTAGCATTCCTGCTTTCTGTGAACATGCTTCCGGAAGGCAGGAATGCTTTTTTGCTCCTATCCGGTCTTTGTGATATTCTGCTATGGTATGCAAAAAGGCGGAGCCTAGAAAAAGGCTCCGCCTGACTTATCCGGATATGATGTCCTTGAATTAGCACAATTTGCGTGATCCGTCGCCGATAACTACATCGATGATGATCGGATCTTTTCCGAATTTCTCACGGAACTTGGTCTTTACCTCGTTTACGAAGCTGTCATACAGCTCTTCGCTTACCAGGTTGATGGTGCAACCGCCGAAACCACCACCCATGATACGTGAACCGGTAACGCCGGCTTCCTTAGCCAGATCATTCAGATAGTCGAGCTCAACGCAAGATACTTCGTAGTCCTTGCTCAGACCCTCGTGAGTGGCATACATCATCTCACCTACAGTTTCGTAATCGCCCTTCTCCAAAGCGTCGCAAACTTTCAGTACGCGCTCTTTTTCGCCGATAACATATTTGGCACGCTTAGCATCCTCTTCAGATACGGTTTCCTTAACCTCATACAGCATACCCCAGTCAGCATCGCGCAGGCTCTTTACCTCAGGATGCAGCTTGTTGATGGCAGCAGCTACACGCTCGCAGCTCAAACGACGCTCGTTGTAAGGAGAACCAACCAACTCGTGCTTTACGCAAGAGTTAACCAACACCAGCTTGTAGCCCTGTGGGTTGAATGGGAAGTATTCGAATTCACCGCTGCGGCAGTCCAGACGCATCAGGTTACCGGCCTTACCGTGAACAGATGCAAACTGGTCCATGATTCCACAGTTAACGCCCAGATACTTGTGCTCTGTAGCCTGACCAACCTTAGCCAAAGTCATCTTGTCGATCTTGTTGTCGCCGAACATATCGTTCAGAGCGAAAGCATAAACGCTTTCCAAAGCGGCAGAAGAAGACATACCAGCGCCCAATGGAACGTCACCTGCGAATGCAGTGTTGAATCCTTCTACTGGAACGCCCAGAGCCATCATCTCACGGCATACACCGAAGATGTAGCGTGCCCAACTTGCTTTTGGTCCCTTCTCATCGTCCAATGAGAACTCTACGTAATCCTTCAGGTCGATAGAGTAGGCTCTTACGTTGCGGGTTCCGTTTGCTTTCAGTTCGGCAATTATTCCCTGCTGAACAGCTCCCGGGAATACAAAGCCATCGTTATAGTCTGTGTGCTCACCAATCAGGTTGATACGACCTGGTGAAGCATAAACTGATCCTGTTGTACCGTCAAAATGCTCGATAAAACGACTGCGTACATCGTCAATTGTCAATTTCATAGGAATATAATTTTATGGTTTTACTAAAGAGAGATTATTCTTCACGTTTTGTTACACGGCTACCTACCAATGCGTAGAACAACAGGTAAGCGGCGCAGAATACTACTACCCAGAAGCTGGTGATGTAGTCGGTCATATCGGCAACGCTAGCCTGGATGAACATCATCACAGCGCAACCGAATACCATGGTCATAAAGATACCGCTGGCGATGGCAGTGTACTTGCCCAGTCCTTCAACAGCCATGTTGAAGATAGCACCCCACATAACTGATGTGCAAAGACCTACGAGCAGGAAAGCAAAGATACCAACCGGAATTTCCTGCCAGATCATTTCCAGCTTACCCCAGTCAACACCCGGGAAGCTTACCAATACATCTGTTGGAGCGAACATACCGAACAATACCAGAATAATGGTTAATGAAGATACGGTAGTAATCATAGCGCGGCTACTTACTTTGTTACCGATGCTGGCACCAACGAAACGGCCAATCAACATCATGAACCAGTAAACGGCTACCAACATACCCACGGTTGAAGCCGGAATGTTGTCGGCAATCAGATACTGCTGAACAAAGTTAGGTACACCTACCTCAATACCCATGTACAGGAAGATAGCCAAAGCACCCAAAGCAAAGTGACGGTAGCTCATGGCGCCTTTGATCAAGTCGAGCTTAACCGGAGCCTGTTTCGGCTCTTCGATCTTAGTCATCAGGATTACGATGAAAGCTACAACGAAGATAGCCAGTGCAATCATCAGTGCCGGAGTGGCATCAGAGATCTTGGCTTTTGTAGCGTCGGCAATCAAAGCACCCATCAGAATGTAGCAGGCAACAGCTGCGGTAGAGTTGAATACACCACCGATCTGGATCAACTGGTTTCCTTTGTTACCGCCACCACCGAGAATATTCAGCATCGGGTTAACGACACAGTTCAGGATACACATGCACAATCCGGCAATGAATGCACCGATCAGGTAAACACCAAATACCAGACCGAGGTTTTCCTGTGCATTGAGCTGGCCACTGTACCACTGGATCAGGATACCTACGATACCTACGAACAAACCGATCAGGGCTGTCTTCTTGTAACCGTACTTTGAGATCAGCATACCGGCTGGAATACCCATAATCAGGTAAGCAACGAAGTTACCATAGTTACCGATCTGGGCCAGTACGTTAGAAATTTCACCCTGGTTCTTGATGATGGTTGCCATTGGCGTACACAGGTTGGTAACGAAGGCAATCATAGCAAAGAGTGCAATCATGATGATAATGGCACCCCATTGTTTTTTTTCTTGACTCATTTTTTTAAAGTTGTTAGTTATTGATGATTGATTAGTAATTAATTATTTTCTTACACCAAATTTATAAATGGTTTTCTGGGTATATACTTCTCCCGGTTTTAATACTACTGAAGGGAAATAAGGGTGGTTGGGAGAGTCTGGGAAATGCTGGGCCTCGAAGCAGATGGCACTGCGGCGTGGGAATGTCGCTCCGTGCTGGCCCTTGTAGCCGTCGGCCCAGTTGTCTGTGTAAACTTGAACACCAGGCTCAGTGGTATATACTTCCATCATTCGGCCGCTTTTCGGTTCAACGACACGGGCTGCAAAGGTTAACTCACCCGGCTGTTTCTTATTCAATACGAAACAGTGGTCGTATCCGGCTCCACGCTTGGTCTGGATATGATCGGCATCGATGCGTTCACCCACAGCATGCGGGGTTGTAAAGTCGAAAGGAGTTCCTTTCACGCTCTCGATTTCGCCGGTTGGAATGGAAGTGTCATCAATAGGTACATAATAGTCGGCGTTGATTTCGCACTCCAGATCCTCAATGGTTGGGGTAGGGTTGGCGATACCAGTCAGACTGAAAAAGCCGTGGTTGGTCATATTGACCACTGTGGTCTTGTCGGTGGTTCCGGTATAGTCAATGACCAATTCGTTGTCATCAGTAAATGTATAGACAACGGTCATGTTCAGATTACCCGGAAAACCTTCTTCGCCATCGGCTGAAAGATAATGCAGTTTCAGGCTGTTCTCTGAAAGCTGTTCTGCGTCCCATACACGGGCATGAAAACCGGTAGGTCCGCCGTGCAGGTGGTTCGGGCCGTTGTTGATAGAAAGGCTGTATTCTTTGCCCTCTAAAGTGAACTTTCCTTTAGCGATGCGGTTACCGTAACGGCCAACCAATGTACTTAAGAAAGGCTCGGGACTGTTGATCGCATCCTGAATGTTGTCGTGTCCCTGAATCACGTTTGCCACCTGTCCGTCCTTGTCCGGTACCATGATAGCAACGAGCGATCCACCATAATTTGTTACTGCCACCTCATAACCATTCTTGTTTTTCAGAATGTAGAGGTCGGTCATTTTTCCGTCAATTTCGGTCTGGAAATCTTTAGGGTTCAGACCTGAGAGATTCATTTTATCCATTGTTTATGGTGATTTTAAAGTTGATAGATTGTTATGCAAATTAAAATAAAAACTTCCGTTTTAACAAATATTCCAGCGGTTTTGTGGCAGAAAAAACGAGATTTTATTTAAAAATATCCGTAAACAAATCTGCCACGATAAAGGTGCTTCCACCGATAAAGATGAGATCGTCGGAAGAAGCTTCGCTACGTGCCGCCGTATATGCTTCTATTACAGAGGGGAAGGCCTTTCCGTTCAGCCCTTTTTCTTTTGCCTGACTTAAAAGTGTGTCGGCAGGCAGGGCGCGTTTTACTTTTGCTTGCGTAAAGTAGTAAATGGCGTCTTTGGGCAGCATTTCGAGCACATGAGCGATGTCCTTGTCGTTCACCATACCGATTACAATGCGTTTTTGTGTGCAGGGGATGCGTTCCAGTTGCTTTACGATGTAGGAAATGCCGCCCACATTGTGTCCGGTATCACAATAGGTCTTTGGGCTGTCTGCCAGTTTCTGCCAGCGGCCTCTCAGACCGGTAGTCTGGCATACGTTCCGGAATCCGTCCCGAACGTTTTGCTCGGTAATACAAAGCGTTTTCTGAAGCTCGCTTACTGCAGCTAATATGGTTTGGGTGTTTTTGATTTGGCAGTCGCCGTTGAGCACACCGTTGATGGTACCGAAATGAAGGGTTTTGTATGCACGGGTTCCGTCGTTGGCTTCGCTGATAGTCTGAATCTCATGTTCTTCTTCCGCAAAACGGACAGGTGCGTGAGATTGCGAGGCTTTTTCAGCGAATACCGGACGTGTTTCGGGTGTGGTTTCACCAATGATTACAGGAGTGTTGGGCTTGATGATACCAGCTTTTTCGGACGCGATTTTATCCAGAGTGTTTCCTAAGAACTGAACATGGTCGAAACTGATGTTGGTGATGACGGAGAGTAGGGGAGAAATAATGTTGGTACAATCCAGGCGACCACCCAAACCGACCTCGATGACGGCGATGTCTACCTTCTGCTCGGCAAAGTAAAGAAAAGCCAAGGCTGTGGTGATCTCAAAAAATGACGGATGCAATGGTTCAAAGAATGCGCGTTCTTCTTCGACAAAACGCACTACGCGTTCTTCTGGAATGCAAGTGCCGTTTACACGGATACGTTCCCGGAAATCAACCAGATGCGGAGAAGTGTATAAGCCAACCTTGTAGCCTGCTTCCTGAAGAATTGCGGCCAAAGTGTGACTGCAGGAACCCTTACCGTTGGTGCCTGCTATGTGGATGGTTTGATATTGTTGGTGCGGATGGTTGAAGTGTTTATCCAAAAGAAGGGTGTTTTCCAAGCCTTCTTTATAAGCGTCTTTTCCCACATTCTGGAAAAGGGGAGTACTGTTGAACAGATATTCTGTAGCTTCCTGATAAGTCATATGATTCTGAAAAAAGAGGGATCAGCACAAACGCATGGCGCTGTGCTGATCCCCCATAGTTGAGTAAAAGTATTATTCAAAAAAACTTTTGAATTTTCTGAAGATTTTCTCTTTGATTGATGGATTGGGGGTGAAGTTTTCGCTGGTGCGTGCGCTTTCGAAAAACTTCTTTTCCTCCTTGTTGAGTGTTTCCGGAATGTATACACTGATGTTTACGATCAGGTCGCCTGTTCCATAGCCATAACCTTGTACGGCTGGCAGTCCTTTTCCGCGCAAACGTACAACCTTGCCCGGCTGTGTGCCCGGTTCGATCTTGATCTTTGCCTTTCCGTCAATGGTCGGAATCTCGCATTCTCCACCGAGTATTGCTGTCGGGATGTCCAAAAGTAGGCTGTAAATCAGATTGTTGTCCTCGCGAAGTAATTCTGGGTGCGGTTCCTCTTCGATGAAGACCTGAATATCTCCAGGAATTCCGCCGCGTTTGGCCGCATGACCTTTTCCCGGTACATTGACAATCATTCCATCAGCAACTCCGGCAGGGATGTTTACTTCGATAACTTCTTCTCCGTTGACCACTCCTTCACCGCCACAGACCTTACATTTGTTCTTGATAACGGTTCCTTCTCCATGACAGGTAGGACAGGCACTTTGAGTCTGCATCATTCCGAAGATGCTCTGTTGGGTGCGGGTTACGTAACCGCTTCCGTGACAGGTCGGACAGGTTTCGGTACTGTGATCGCCTTCGCCTCCGGTTCCGTGGCAATGGCTACAGGTAACCATTTTCTTTACTTTGAACTTTTTGGTTACTCCGGTTGCGATTTCAGACAAATTCAGCTTGACCTTTAATCTGAGGTCGCCACCTTTATATTGTGGCTTGCGGCGACCGCCTCCGCCACCGAATCCTCCGAAACCGCCAAATCCTCCGTGACCGCCGAAAATATCGCCGAACATAGAGAAAATGTCGTCCATATTCATGCTGGCGCCGCCACCGAAACCTCCGGCTCCGCCCATTCCGGCATGACCGAACTGGTCATAACGGGCGCGTTTCTGCGGATCGCGCAGCACATCATATGCTTCAGCAGCTTCCTTGAATTTGGCTTCAGCTTCTTTGTCCCCCGGATTTCTGTCCGGATGATATTTGATGGCCATCTGTTTGTAGGCCTTCTTGATTTCTGCATCAGAGGCTGTTTTGGATATCCCCAGTACTTCGTAGTAATCTCTCTTCTCCATCTTTATTTAATAAGGTTAGAGTCCAACTGCTACTTTTGAATGACGAATCACTTTGTCATTGAGCGTGTACCCGGTCTGAACACAGTCAATGACCTTGCCTTTCATTTCATCTGCCGGTGCCGGTATCTGGGCTATAGCTTCATGCAGATCGGTATTGAAATCTGCATTTTCGGTTTCAATCTTCTTGACGCCCTGATTCTCCAGAATCTTGATGAACTTCTGCATAATCAGATCAACACCTTCTTTTACGGCGGTTACATCCTCGGCTGTTTCCATATTCTTCAGGGCACGCTCCATATCATCGAGCACCGGAAGAATGGCTGTGATGGTCTTTTCTGCTCCGTTCAGAATAAGGTCGGCTTTTTCCTTGATGGTTCTTTTTCTATAATTATCGAACTCGGCAACCTGTCTCAGATATTTGTCCTGCAATTCTGCCAGCTTCTGCTCGGTTTCTGCCAGTTTTTCAGCATCTGTCAGTTCTTTCTGCTCTTTTTCCTCAGCAGCGGCAGTTTCTTCCATGTTTTCGTTCTGAGTGTCAGTTACTTCGTTCTGTTCTATTTCTTCGTTGATTTTTTCTTCTGGTTTCATGTCCTTTAATTTATAGTTTCATTTTCAGGGAATACTACAAATATCTTGCCAAAAGGCTTGTTCCATATTTAAAATGTATGTATGGAGTGATTATTCTCCATACAGTTTTGCTTTCAGTTCCTTGATGTGGTCGCTGGCGATGTACTCGTCGTACTCCATCATCTTGTCAATGATACCGTTTGGAGTCAGCTCAATGATACGGTTGGCCACTGTTTCGATAAACTCATGGTCGTGGCTGGCAAACAATATATTTCCCTTGTAAAGCTTCAGGTTGTTGTTGAATGCCTGGATACTTTCCAAGTCCAGATGGTTAGTCGGAGTGTCGAGAATCAGACAGTTTGCGTTCTTAAGCTGCATACGGGCAATCATACAACGCATCTTTTCACCTCCGGAGAGTACATTTACTTTCTTCAGAACTTCTTCGCCAGAGAAGAGCATGCGACCTAAGAAGCTCTTGAAATATACCTCATTGCCTTCGCCGAACTGACTCAACCAGTCAACCAGGTTCAAATCAGAGTTGAAGTATTCAGTATTATCCAAAGGCAGGTAGGCTGTGGTGATGGTCACACCCCAGTTGAACGTACCGGCATCCGGCTGACGGTTACCGTTGATGATTTCGAAGAGTGCGGTCATCGCACGCGGGTTGCGGCTCAGGAATACGATCTTGTCTCCCTTCTCGACGGTAAAGTTTACATTGTCGAACAACACAGTGCCATCGTCCATTGTAGCTTTCAGGTCTTTTACCTCGAGAATCTGATTTCCCGGCTCGCGGTCCATCTGGAAGATGATGCCCGGATATTTACGGGTAGAAGGCTGGATCTCTTCGACATTCAGTTTTTCCAACATCTTCTTACGGCTGGTAGTCTGCTTGCTCTTGGCTACATTGGCAGAGAATCGGCGGATGAACTCCTCCAGCTCTTTACGCTTTTCTTCGGCCTTAGCCTTCTGGTTCTGTGCCTGTCTCAAAGCCAACTGGCTGGATTCATACCAGAAGCTATAGTTACCGGCAAAGAGGGTAACCTTACCGAAGTCGATGTCTACGGTGTGTGTACATACAGAGTCCAGGAAGTGACGGTCGTGACTTACGACCAATACGGTGTGCTCGAATTCAGACAGGTAAGACTCCAACCACTGTACGGTTTCCAGGTCAAGGTCATTGGTCGGCTCGTCCAGCAACAGGTTGTCAGGCTCGCCAAACAAGGCCTGTGCCAGCATGACGCGTACCTTTTCCTTACCGCTCAGTTCGCTCATCAGCGTATAGTGTTTGTCTTCCTTGATGCCCAAACCGCTCAGCAAGGCTGCTGCGTCGCTTTCGGCATTGTATCCGCCCATTTCGGCAAACTTCTCTTCCAATTCAGCCACTTTGATTCCGTCTTCATCCGAGAAGTCGGGCTTGCAGTAAAGCGCATCCTTTTCCTGCATGATGCTCCAAAGAGTTGTGTGGCCCATGAGTACGGTATTCAATACTGTGAACTCATCATATTTGAAGTGGTCCTGGCTCAATACAGAAAGGCGCTCTCCCGGACCGAGTTCGATTTTTCCTTTAGTAGGGTCCAGTTCTCCAGAGATGGCTTTCAATAAAGTTGATTTACCGGCACCGTTTGCACCGATGACTCCGTAAATATTACCGTTTGTAAACTTCAGATTAACGTCTTTGTACAAGACACGTTTGCCAAACTGGATGGCTAGATTCGATACTGTTATCATAATTCTTTTTGAATGGATTTTTATATTTTGCCTGCAAAGATACAAAAATTATTCTATAGCAAACAGTCTTGGTCAAACTGAAGTGGTAAAATAGACTGGATTCCTTCCAGAACGTATATTCCTTCTGTTCCGTAAAGCAAAATTCGGACAGGCTTGCCGTATCGGTGTTCTGTTTCGAGGATTACCTGGCGGCAGGCGCCGCAGGGCGAGATCGGTTTGGCCATAAAGCTCCCTTTAGTCTGTGCGGCTATGGCCAGAGCCTCTACCGGTTGGTCGGGATACTGTGCGTTTGCATAGAACATTGCGGTCCGTTCGGCACAGGTGCCCGACGGATAGGCTGCATTCTCCTGATTGTTGCCACATATAATCTGTTTGTTGCTCAGGCGTATGGCTGCTCCGACATAGAATTGGGAGTAGGGGGCATAACTGTGGTTGGTCGCTTCACGGGCGGCTGCTACCAATGCTCTGTCTTCGTCACTCAATTCATCTTCCTGATAAACTTTGACCTGAGTATGAATCGTGAATTCTTTCATAATATGTAATCTTTTTTAAAACAATCACAAATATAATTCTGATTTTTGAGAAATGCGAGGTTTTTATTTTATTTTTGCATCATAGATTCTTGAATATATTTATTATTAAAATACGATGAAGTTTCGTTTCTCACTGTTCTGTCTGTTGGCCTGTCTGGTTTCGCTCGGAGCATTTGCGCAGGCGCAGAATCAAAGTTATTTGAATTATATTGATCAATATAAGTATATGGCTGTGGATCAGATGCTCAAGCATCGGATTCCGGCAAGTATCACGTTGGCACAGGGATTGCTGGAAAGTGCTGCGGGAAAAAGCCGTCTGGCACGCGAGGCCAACAATCATTTCGGAATCAAATGCGGAGGATATTGGGATGGGCCTTATGTCCTGGCCAATGATGATGCTCCCAATGAACGTTTTCGGAAGTACAAGTCGGCCAAAGAGTCTTACGAAGATCATTCTGCGTTTTTAAAGCAGCCCCGTTACCGCTCCTTGTTCAACCTGTCGCCTAAGGATTATAAAGGTTGGGCACACGGTCTGAAGCGTTGTGGCTATGCAACGAATCCCCGCTATGCGTATTCGCTTATAGACATTATCGAGCGTTATGATTTGACTCAGTACGACAAATACAGTTCGCTGAAAGGACTTAAATCCGGAAATTATACCGAAGGGCAACTCATTACAGTGATTCAAAGCAATCATACCGTTTATCGGAATAATGACAATTATTACGTGATTGCCAAGGCCGGAGATACTTTTGAGTCGATTGCGGCCGAAACCGAAGTTTCACCTCGTCGGTTGCGTAAGTACAACGAGTTGCCTTCCGATTATCGTTTAAAGGAAGGGGATATTATTTACCTGGAAAAAAAGAAAAAGAAAGGACATAAGAGCCTGCAACGCCAACCTCATATCATCAAACCGGGCGATTCCATGTACAGTATCGCTCAGAAATATGGCATTCGTTTGGAAAGTCTGTATAAAATCAATGATTTGCCAAAGGATTATGCGGCTAAACCGAATGATATAATCTGGCTGCGATAATAATTCATTAAAAGATAAATTCGATGAAGCGACTTTTGTTTTTAGTACAGTTTTTGGTATTTGCTTCTGCAATGCCGGCACAGAATGATTCCGACTCTGTTGCTGTACAGATGCCGCAGAGTCAGAATATATGGCGCAGTGAGTTGACCGATTCCCTTTGGCGTGATTCGGTGACGGTTGCCTTTCCCGGCACTTTGATGCCGGTTACTCCTTCGGTGTTGTATTGGAATGATCTGTATGCCTTCTCAGGAGCGTCTCCCTGGTATCTGCACGACGGGTTGAACTTTCTGCTTTCAACTTCTGTGACGGTCGGCATAGGACGTGACCGCTTTCCCGGGGCGTTGTTTTCTACGCAGGCTTCGGGAGCTTATGTTTTTCCGGTAACATCCCGTTTCCGTTTGATTGGAGGCATCTATCTGGATACTCAGCATTGGAATGGATGGCACGACCGTTCTTTGGGATTTTCGGGGATGACTGCTTATCAGCTTACGGATAAAGTGACATTGGGGGCTTATGCTTCAAAACGGATTTTACCGTTTTCCCGTATTCCGGCACCGCTACGTACGTGGGGATTGTATGATTACGACCACCGTTTCGGAGGAATGATTCATGTGAAATGCAGTGATACTTTCTCGTTTTCCATCAGTGTAGAGGAAGCCAAATAGGGAAATCCCTATGAACTTATCGGATTTTTCTATTGCCGTTTAGGTGGATGTTTTGTATTTTTGAAATCAGAACTAAAGATTTAGAACAATGATTGAGCTGAAAAATATATTGTTGCTTTTGGGAACCATACTTTGGTTTTCTTCTTGCGATCCCTATTGGCATTTTGGGGGAAGATATGATGGTGACAGCGATCGTGGTTACACCCTTTCCGGCCGTTGGTTTGGAGATTTTGGTGTTTATGTTGACGGCGATCAGGCTTATGGAACGGTGCTTGAATTTGTTCCGGATGATGTTTCCTATTTATATGGTTATGGCCGTGAAACGGATTACTATTATAATCGTTTCGGTTATCTGGAGGCAATAGAGTATACCTTTGATTGGGAGATACGTGACCGTAATATTTATATGTATTTCCGGAATCCGGATTTGAATTGCCGTATTTCCAACTATCGCTTGTCATCTTCTTATTTTCAGGGGTATGTTGACAATTACGGATCGTCTACTTATTTTACATTGAGAAATTATGACCGTTATTGGCCTGATTATGGATATGGCCCTTTGTATGCTCCGGTCCGTAATCTGGATGAGACCACCCGTTTGGCTTCAGATTCCATACCGGTTTGTGTACGTATGTTTAATCAGAACCTTCCTGTTAAATAATTCCGTATGTACTCTTTGGAAGAAGAACTTTGTCGTTTTGTAGAACAGGAAATCCGGCGTTTGCAGGATGTGGAATATTGTATGGATCTGATAGAAATAACAGATCCATACAATCATTTATTCCGTAATATCGGTATTGGATCTCAGGACGAAGCCCGTAATATTTACCGTCTGATAGATTTGTGTATGCTTGATGACTCTATGCAATGGGTTCCAAACCGAAATCGCATTCAGCGCATAGCAGAATCAGTATAAGTCAAAAAAAGAGGAGCTCTTAGAGCTCCTCTGCTGGAATTTCCATAACTTGTCCGTTGCGGACGATGACTAATGTTAAGTTGTCATGTTTGGCACGTTTGACCAGTCTTTCTTGTGCCAAGAAAATGCCTTCGTCTATTTTACGTTGCATCTCAGCTACTTCAAATTCATTCATTATCGTCTGATCTTTTAGAGTATTCATTTTTAAATTTATCAAAAATGCCCGGTTGCAGGACTGTTATTCGTGTGTCCTTCCATCCGTAGGCTACTTTATTGGTTGGGCAGGAACTGTTGTCGTACAGTGCCCAATAGTCACAGATCGGCATATACAACTCAAACAGGTTGCGTAATCCATTGTCGTAACGGCGGTGAATCACATCGATAGGAATGTTATGCCCGCCTTGGCTGACACGTTTGGCAACGCGCATTTCTGCCTGTTCCGGACTGGCCAGAGAGAAGAAAAGCAAGGTTACGAAATAACCTCTTTTTTGAGCCTGTTGGATCAGCTTCACGTAAGAACGTGTAGCCAATGTAGTTTCAAAAGCGAAATCTTCACCTTCTTTCAGCAGTTGAATAATCCGGTCTATCATGAGTCTTCCGGCCTGGATGGCCACCCCTTCAGGATTGAAAGGCGACAGCCCGGCTGCAATCTCATCCGCATTGACAAATTCCCGGCAATGCAGCATTTCCGGTAACACTGTGAAGCTGGCGGTTGTTTTTCCAGCCCCGTTGCAGCCGGCAATGATATAAAGATTGTGTTTTTGTTCTGACATAATGGTATAAAAATTTAGATTCCTAGAGCAAATATAGGTTTTCGCTTTGAGAAAAGCAAATGCAAAACCTTATTTTTTCCTTAAATTAAGGCTATTTTATTCCGGTAACTTTCCTGTATTTTCCAAAAGATCCGGACGCAGGCGCTGTGTTCTTTCAAAAGACTGCTGCAACTCCCATTCCTTTATTTTGGCTTCGTGGCCCGAAAGCAGGATTTCCGGAACTTTCCAACCCTTATAGTCGGCCGGGCGGGTATATACCGGTGCTGCCAGCAGATTGTCCTGAAATGAGTCGGACAGAGCGCTTTGCTCGTCACCGATCACTCCCGGCACGATGCGGACAATGGCATCCGTCATTACGGCCGCAGCCAGTTCTCCTCCGGTCAGTACAAAGTCGCCGATGCTCACTTCCTTGGTGATCAGATGCTCCCGGATGCGGTAGTCGATACCCTTGTAATGTCCGCACAAGATGATGATATTTTCCTTCAGTGACAATGAATTGGCCATCGGCTGGTCAAACTGTTCGCCGTCCGGGGTGGTAAAGATAATCTCATCATAATCTCTTTCGGCTTTCAGGGCCGAAATGCAGCGGTCTATCGGTTCACACTGCATCACCATTCCGGCAAAACCGCCATAAGGATAGTCGTCCACACGTTTGTATTTGTTGGTGGCATAATCTCGCAGGTTGTGGATATGTATTTCCACAAGGCCTTTTTTCTGGGCGCGTCCCAAAATGGATTCGTTCATAAAACCTTCCAGTAATTCTGGAAGCACGGTGATGATATCTATTCTCATTTTCTTACTGTATTCCTTCTCGATTAAGTTGCAAAGATAATAATACTCCCCGGATTATTCCTTATTACCCAGCCTAAAACCGATTATGATAAAGAACTTTTAGGATTCTCCCTGTCCGCAATCGGAATGTTGGTCAAAAAAGCCCGGTTTTATTTGTTTGCTGCATTTCGTTTTTATAACTTTGAAATAAAAAACATGAGAAAATCAGTCATTCACATAAGTTTATTGTTTGGAGCCGGATTGCTGCTGGCTTCTCCTGTGTTGGCCCAACGTGCCGATTCTTTGATGCAGAAAGGTTATCAACTGGTATGGCAGGACGAATTTGATCAGGACGGAAAGCCCGATCCGAAGAACTGGACTTACGAACAGGGGTTTGTCCGCAATAAGGAGCTTCAGTGGTATCAGTCGCAGAATGCCGAGGTGCGCGACGGAGTGTTGGTCATCACCGGCAAGAAAGAAAAAGTGAAGAATCCGGCCTATCAGGCAGAATCCGATAGTTGGCAGAAAAACCGTCCTTATGCAGAATACACCTCGTCTTCGGTCATTTCCAAAGGCTTGCGTGAGTTCCAGTATGGCTATTTCGAGGTGCGTGCACGCGTTCCGGCGGCTCGTGGTTCATGGCCGGCCATCTGGCTTCTGGGCAGCAAGAAAAACTACGGTTGGCCTTCATGCGGCGAGATAGACATCATGGAGTTTTATCCGCGTAAGGGACATGCGTTGCTGCATGCCAACGCCTGTTGGGGAGACGACAAAGGAGGTAGCGTATGGGATTCGGCGGCAGTTCCTTATGCCGAGTTTACGCAGCAAGACTCTCTATGGGCCACACGTTTCCATGTGTGGGCTATGGAATGGACCGACAAGAAGATTGACCTTTACCTGGATGACCGTCTGATGAATACCATCGACCTGACCAAGACCGTAAACGGCAAGCATGGAAACTATGAGAATCCTTTCCACAAGCCGATGTATCTTCTGTTGAATCTGGCGATGGGCTCCACTGGAGGACGCATTGACGAGAATGCTCTTCCGATGCGCTATGAGGTGGATTATGTAAGGGTATATCAGAAAAAATAGTCAAGACACTGTGTCTTTCAATTTCTAAGAACCAAAGCAAATGGATATAAAAGAAGAAGTCCGGAATTTACGCGATGAGCTGCACCGGCACAACTATAATTACTATGTACTGAACGCTCCGGAGATTTCCGACCGGGAGTTTGACGAGATGATGGCCCGTCTTCAGCAATTGGAGCAGGAGCATCCCGAATTGCAGGATCCTAATTCGCCGACCCAGCGTGTGGGCTGTGATCTGAACCACGATTTTGTGCAGGTGGCTCACCGTTATCCCATGCTTTCGCTGTCGAATACCTACAACCAGCAGGAGGTAGCGGCATTCTATGAAAGAGTGTCCGAAGGGCTTCAGGGCGAGCCGTTTGAAATCTGTTGTGAGTTGAAGTACGATGGTCTTTCCATCTCACTGATTTATGAAAACGGACGCTTGGTGCGTGCCGTGACCCGTGGTGATGGTGTGCAGGGTGATGATGTGACCGACAACGTGCGTACCATTCGCTGTATTCCTTTGCAGTTGCAGCCCGGAGATTATCCCGGGTCGTTCGAGATCCGTGGTGAGATTCTGATGCCTTGGAGCAGTTTTGAGGCTCTGAATCTAGAGCGCGAAGCCCGTGAGGAACCGCTTTTTGCCAATCCGAGAAATGCGGCTTCGGGTACTTTGAAAAGCAAGAATTCTGCTACAGTAGCTCAGCGAAAGCTGGATTGTTTCCTGTATTATCTGTTGGGCGAGGAAATCCCTTCCGACAGTCATTATGAGAATTTGGAGCGGGCCCGTTCGTGGGGATTCAAGGTGTCGGATGCCGTGCGCAAGGTGTCTACGCTTCAGGAAATCTATGATTTTATCGATTATTGGGATGTGGAACGCAAGAATCTTCCGGTGGCAACCGACGGAATTGTTCTCAAAGTAGACTCTTTGCGTCAGCAGCGAACCTTGGGTTATACGGCCAAAAGTCCGCGTTGGGCCATTGCCTATAAGTTTCAGGCAGAGCGTGCTTACACCCGTTTGAATGCGGTAACCTTCCAGGTTGGCCGTACGGGAGCGGTTACTCCGGTGGCTAATATGGACCCGGTGCAGTTGGCTGGTACGGTTGTGAAGCGTGCCACGTTGCATAATGCTGATATTATCAAGCAGTTGGATCTGCATCTGGGAGATATGGTTTACGTGGAAAAAGGTGGAGAAATCATTCCGAAAATTGTCGGTGTGGACTACGAAGCCCGCAGCTTTATGGCTTCGCCGGAGGTGCGCTTCGTGACGCATTGTCCAGAGTGTGGTACTCCGTTGGTGCGTTATGAAGGCGAAGCGGCATGGTACTGTCCGAATCAGACTTCCTGTCCGCCGCAGATCAAAGGGCGTATCGAGCATTTCATCAGCCGTAAGGCCATGAATATTGATAGTTTAGGTCCCGAAACCATAGAAGAATACTATGAACGTGGTCTGATTCACGATGTAGCCGATCTTTATGACCTGAAGGTGGAACAGATTAACGGTGAAGACGGCGGGCGTGAAAAATCGGCCCGAAAGATCATCCGCTCGATACAGGATTCGGCTGCGGTACCGTTCGAACGTGTGGTTTTTGCTTTGGGAATCCGCTTTGTGGGCGAGATTGCCGCCAAGACTTTAGCCCGTAACTTCAAGTCGATGGACAATCTGGCATCCGCTACACTCGACGACCTGATGAAGGTGAACGGAGTGGGGCAGGTGATTGCCCAGAGCGTGGTGTCTTTCTTTGCCGACGAGAAAAACCGTCAGCTGATTGAGCGCTTGCGTGCCCATGGGGTGCAGATGGCCTTGAGCGAAGAAGAACTGACGGCTCATTCCGATACACTGGCCGGCCAGAGCATTGTCATCAGCGGAGTGTTTACGCATCATTCGCGTGATGAATACAAGGCTATGATCGAACGTCATGGCGGTAAGAATGTGGGAAGCATTTCGGCCAAGACTTCCTTTGTGCTGGCCGGTGCAAACATGGGACCTGCCAAGCTGGAGAAGGCGCAGAAACTGGGTGTCCGGATTATGAATGAAGACCAATTTCTTCAGTTAATAGAATCTTAAAAGAGTTGTTATAGTCAGAATTAATTATTATTTTTGCCGTTGCAACAGAATATAATCACATTTATATATGATACAGAATAAATTTAAGGGGTTAGGTATTGCTCTGGTAACTCCGTTCAAAGCAGATGGAAGTATAGATTATGATGCACTTTTACGTCTTGTTGAATATCAGATAAAAAATGGAGCGGACTTTTTATGCATTATGGGAACAACTGCCGAGACTCCTTGTCTGTCATTAGAGGAAAAGGCCCAGTTGAAGAAACTCCTTGTGGAGCGTGTAGCCGGCAGAGTGCCCCTGTTGATGGGATGCGGTGGAAACAACACTGCCGCTGTGGTCAACGAACTGAAAACAGGCGACTGGCAGGGTGTTGACGGTGTTCTTTCCGTTTGTCCTTACTATAACAAACCTTCTCAGGAGGGCTTGTATCAGCATTTCAAGACTATTGCCGAGGCTTCTCCGGTTCCGGTGGTGCTGTATAACGTACCGGGCCGTACGGGAGTGAACATGACAGCAGAAACCACGTTGCGTCTGGCGCGCGATTTCCAGAATATTGTAGCCATTAAGGAAGCCAGTGGCGACATTACCCAAATGGATGACATCATCAAGAACAAGCCGTCTCATTTTGACGTGATTTCCGGTGATGACGGAATAACTTTCCCACTGATTACCTTGGGAGCCGTAGGTGTGATTTCCGTAATCGGTAATGCGCTTCCTGCCGAGTTCAGTCGCATGGTGCGTCTTGCCTTGAACGGTGATTACGAGAGTGCCCGCAACATCCACCATAAGTTTGCCGAGCTTTTCAAGCTTCTGTTTGTAGATGGAAATCCGGCCGGAGTGAAAGCCATGTTGCATGCTATGGGTATGATTGAAAATCAGTTGCGCTTGCCATTGGTGCCAACGCGTCTGACTACAATGGAGAAGATCAGTACCATTCTGAAAGAATTGGATATCCGCATCTGATTTCTCTTTCATAAATCATAGAAAACAGAAATAACAGATAAAGGGATTGTGTCCGTATAAGGGTACAATCCCTTTATCTGTTTTGAATCAGAATACTTTGAAAGTCTGGATTCTATATGTCTGATTTATGAGGGTTATAGCTTTGGGAAGAATATATCCCGACGCCCCCTTCCGAAAGGATAAAAGAACAGCCATAACGACCTCAGAAAACGAGGTCGTTATGGCTGTTCTTTTATGTGGTATAAGGCCGTTCAGCCCTTTGTTTAGCGCTCGTTGATCGGAGTATAAGGCATTTCGTCGATGACATTCTTGTAGGCCGGACGGATAATTCTGCGACCTTCGAAGTTCAACTCCTCGATGCGGTGTGCCGTCCATCCCACAATACGTGCCATGGCAAAGAGCGGAGTATAGATTTCCTGAGGCAGACCGATCAGATCGTATACAAAGCCGGAATAAAGGTCTACATTGGCGCAAACGCTCTTCTTGCAGCCCTTAACCTTCTTGAAGCACTTGATGGCTCTCTCCTCGATCAGTTCCAGAAAGGCAAATTCCTCTTCGCGTCCCTTTTCGGCTACCAACTCACGGGCCAGTTCCTTCAACAGCACAGCTCTCGGGTCGGAAATGGTATATACGGCATGGCCGATACCATAAATCAGTCCGGTGTGATCGTATGCCTCTCCATGGAGCATGCGGGTCAGGTAAGTATCCACCTCGTCCACATTGGTCCAGTCGGAAATGTTTTCCTTCAGGTGTTCAAACATATCGCTCACCTTGATGTTGGCACCACCGTGCAACGGACCTTTCAGAGAACCGATACCGGCTGCGATGCTGGAATAAGTATCTGTGCGGGTAGAGCTGGTCACACGTACGGTAAACGTAGAGTTGTTACCACCACCGTGTTCGGCATGCAGTACCAGCAGCAAGTCCAGCGTACGAGCCTCCAACGGAGTGAAATCCTTCTTCAGCATATACAGGAAGTTCTCTGCCAGTCCGTAGTGCTCTTTCGGCAGACGGATGTGCAGAGAGCGTCCGCGGGTACTGTGACGGTAGATGTTGTACGCATAGGCGATTACTGTCGGGAAGCGTGAAATCAGCTCTATGGACTGACGCATCAGATTGTCGCGTGAGATATCGTCCGGATTCGGGTCGAAAGTATACATCTCGAGCACGCTTCTGGCCAGAATGTTCATGATGTTCTGGCCCTCCAGATCGATAATATTCATGGTCGTCTTCTTGTCTAGCGGCATATTGTCGCTGATCAGCTCCTTGAAGGCTGCCAGCTGCTCGTTGTCGGGCAACTCGCCGGAAAGCAACAGATAGGCCACCTCTTCGAATCCGAATCGTTTTTCACGGAGCAGACCGTGTGCAATGTCGTCCAGGTCATATCCGCGATAGAACAGTTTTCCCGGAATCGGTTTCAGACCGCCTTCTTCGGTACGTTCGTAACCCACTACGTTACCGATTTTGGTCAGTCCTACGAGTACACCCGTACCGTCCTCATTACGCAATCCACGCTTTACGTTGAACTTGGTAAAGAGTCCGTTGTCGATTCTCGACGCTTGTTTGGCACATTCTGAGAGCTTGTAAACGATATATTCTTTCTTCATATTATCAATCCGAATTTAAAGTAAATGAATTAAAGTAAAGACACGATCTTTTCTCCGAACTCCTGTGTGGAGAGTGATTTTCCGTTTGGCATGAAGCGGGCCAGATCGTGAGTGGCTTCTCCGCTTTCGAAAGCCTTTTCTAGAGCGTCGGTAATCAGGTCGGCCGCTTCGTTCCATCCCATGTACTGAAGCATCATCACGGATGACAGCAACAGAGAGCAGGGGTTCACGATATTCTTTCCGGCGATGTTCGGAGCGGTGCCGTGTGTGGCTTCAAAAATAGCGTGACCGGTGTGGTAATTGATGTTGGCACCCGGAGCGATACCGATACCGCCTACCATGGCTGCCAGCTGGTCTGAAACATAGTCGCCGTTCAGGTTCAGGGTAGCGATTACGGAGTAGGTTTCCGGTATCAGCAGTGTGTTTTGCAGGAATGCATCGGCAATGCAGTCTTTGATGATGATCTTTCCCTGCTTTTGCGCCTCTTTCAGAGCGGCTTTGGCGGCATCTTCGCCCTCGCTTTTCTTCAGAGCGTCAAACTGGTTCATGGTGAAAGTCTGTGCGCTGAACTCCTGTTCTGCCACTTCGTAACCCCATTTCTTGAAACCGCCTTCGGTAAACTTCATGATGTTTCCTTTGTGTACCAGAGTGACAGAAGGCAACTTGTTGGTCAGCGCGTACTCAATGGCGGCACGCACCAGGCGTTTGGTTCCTTCTACAGAAACCGGTTTCACACCGAAAGAGGAAGTTTCCGGGAAACGTACTTTGCTGACACCCATTTCCTCTTTCAGGAAACGGTAGAATTTCTGTGCCTCGTCAGTTCCCTGCTCCCATTCGATACCGGCATAGATATCTTCCGTGTTCTCGCGGAAAATGTGCATGTCTACTTTCTGTGGTTCCTTGACTGGAGAAACAACACCCTTGAACCAACGTACCGGGCGCAGGCATACATACAGATCGAGGGTTTGGCGCAGGGCTACGTTTAACGAGCGGATGCCACCGCCAACCGGGGTAGTCAGCGGACCTTTGATACCGATCAGATATTCACGGAACTGCTCCATGGTTTCTTCCGGCAACCAGGAACCGGTCTGGTTGAAGGCCTTCTCACCGGCCAGCACTTCCTTCCACAGGATCTTTTTGCTGTCACCGTAAGCCTTGCTTACTGCCTGATTTACAATTTTCTGACAAACGGGAGTAATCTCGGCTCCCACGCCGTCGCCTTCGATAAACGGGATGGTCACCTCATTGGGCACCACCAGTTTCCCGTCTTGCATATATGCTTTGTTTTCCATTATTCTTGTTCAGTTTTTATTTTTTAGTGAAAATATTCAGAGCAGATCCGGCTTTGAACCATTCGATCTGCAGATCGTTATAAGTATGTGTAGCTTCGAAGCATTCCTTGCTGCCGTCCGGGTGAGTCACTTCCACGGTGAGGTTCTTTCCCGGGAGGATGTTCTCAACATCCAGAATTGAGAGCTTGTCCTGTTCGCCCACCTTGTCATAGTCCGCCTTGTCGGCAAAGGTCAGTGCCAGCATACCCTGCTTTTTCAAATTGGTTTCGTGGATACGGGCAAAACTCTTGGCCAGAATCACTTTCACATTCAGGAAGCGCGGCTCCATGGCGGCGTGCTCACGGCTGGAACCTTCGCCATAATTCTCTTCGGCAACTACAATCGAGGAAATGCCTTTTTCCTTATACTGTTTGGCTACAGCAGATACGGCTTCGTAAGCACCAGTCAGACTGTTGCGCACGGCATTGGTCTTGTCGTTGAATGCATTGACTGCTCCCATCAGCATATTGTCGGAAATGTTTTCCAGATGACCGCGGAATTTGAGCCACGGGCCAGCCATGGAAATATGGTCGGTAGTACATTTCCCCTTAGTCTTGATCAGCAGTGGCATATTCTGGAAATCGGCTGCACAGAACGGAGCAAACGGCTGCAATTTTTGCAGACGGTTAGAGTCCGCGCTGATGCTCACGGTGATATTGCTACCGTCTTCTGCCGGCGCTATATAGCCGTTGTCCTCAACGGTAAATCCGTTTTTAGGAAGCGTGTCACCGGTCGGAGGATCCAGCTTGACTGCTTCTCCGTTTTCGTTGATCAGAGTGTCTGTCAGCGGATTGAAGGTCAGATCTCCTGCAATGGTCATGGCCATTGCCATTTCTGGAGATGCCACGAAGGCATGTGTATTCGGGTTGCCGTCTGCTCTCTTGGCGAAGTTGCGGTTGAATGAAGTTACGATGGAGTTCGGACGGGTAGGGTCATCGGTCTCGCGTTTCCACTGTCCGATACACGGACCGCAGGCATTGGTCATAATCACAGCTCCCATGCTTTCGAAATCGGCAATCATGCCGTCACGTTCGGCAGTGCAGCGGATCAGCTCCGAACCCGGATTGATGATAAGCGGTGCGGCTGCCTTGATCTTCTTGGCGGCTACCTGACGTGCCAGTGAAGCGGCACGGCTCAGATCCTGATAAGAAGAGTTGGTGCACGAACCGATCAGTCCCACTTCCATCTTCTGAGGATAACCGTTCTGCTTTACCTTTTCCGCAAACTCGGAAATCGGGCAGGCGGCATCCGGAGTGAACGGACCGTTCAAATAAGGTTCCAATGCAGAGAGATCTATTTCAATGATACGGTCGTAATAGGCTTCCGGATTGACTGTTACCTCTTCGTCGGCCTTCAGTTCGGCTTTTACCTGATCGGCCAGCTCGGCAATTTCTGCTCTTCCGGTAGCTTTCAGATAAGTAGCCATTTCTTCATCATAAGGGAAGAGCGAGGTGGTTGCACCCACTTCGGCACCCATATTACAGATTGTAGCCTTTCCGGTGGCCGACAGTGTCTCGGTACCTGGACCGAAATATTCGATAATGGCATTGGTACCGCCTTTTACGGTGAGGATACCAGCCAGTTTCAGGATCACATCCTTAGGAGCGGCCCATCCGTTCAGTTTTCCGGTAAGCTTCACGCCGATGAGCTTCGGCATCTTCAACTCCCATTCCATTCCTGTCATTACATCTACGGCATCAGCTCCACCTACACCGATGGCAATCATGCCCAATCCTCCTGCATTTGGAGTGTGAGAGTCTGTTCCCACCATCATTCCGCCAGGAAAGGCGTAGTTCTCCAGAATCACCTGATGGATGATTCCGGCTCCCGGTTTCCAGAAACCGATACCGTATTTTGCGGCGACGCTACCCAGAAAATCATATACTTCTTTATTGGTACAGCATGCTGCCGGCAGGTCGGTTGCCGTTCCCTTGCAGGCCTGAATCAGATGATCGCAGTGTACGGTGCTGGGCACAGCTACACGCTCTTTTCCGGCGTTCATAAACTGAAGCAAAGCCATCTGTGCTGTGGCATCCTGCATGGCTACACGGTTCGGACGGAAATTTACATAATCTTCGCCTCGTTTGAAAACCTGCATCTGTTCCGGGTTATATAGATGTGCATAAAGAATCTTTTCGGCCAAAGTCATCGGGCGGTTCAGATTCTTTTTTGCGTTTTTCACTTCGCTGTCATAAGTCGCGTAGAAGCTGCGCAACATGCTTAAATCGTATATCATTATTCTTACTTATTAATGTGATAACAGAAAATTAATTATCATTGCGTCGGTAAAGATAGAGAAAAGCTATTAAAATAACAATATTTATGCAGAAAATGTGTGCAAATTAATAATTATGCACTTAAAGCACAGATGCTATTCTTTTTAAAGCCTCATGACTTTCTTCCTGACTACAGAATGCTGCAAGCCGGACAAAACCTTCTCCTCCCGGACCGAATCCTATTCCCGGTGTTACAATGACGTTTGCCTCATAAAGCATGCGCTCAAAGAATTTCCACGAACTTTCACCATTCGGAGTCTTTACCCAAATATATGGTGAGTTTTCACCGCCCCAGGATTTCAGTCCCATTCGGGTAATTGCTTTTCTCATGCTGTTGGCATTTTGCAAATAATAATTCATATTTTCATTGATGGCGGCGATGCCTTCAGGAGTATAAATGGCTTCTGCTCCACGTTGTGCAATATAGGAGGTGCCATTGAACTTGGTGCTTTGCCGGCGCAACCATAACTGGTTCAGTGAGATTGGTTCACCTTCCAGAGTGCTGGCCATAAGTTCTTTAGGAATAACCGTATATCCACAGCGAACTCCCGTAAATCCGGCGGTTTTTGAGAAACTGCGAAATTCTATGGCACATTTCTTGGCCCCTCGGATTTCGTAGATAGAGTGGGGTACGTCGCTGCTCTGAATAAAACGTTCATAGGCTGCATCGAAAAGAATCAGAGTATCGTTTTTCAAGGCGTAGTCTACCCATTTTTTCAGTTCGGTTTTGGTTAATGTGGTTCCTGTCGGGTTGTTGGGCAAACAGAGATAGAGAATATCCACCCTTTCTTTTGGAGGTTGGGGCTTAAAGTCAGTTTCTTCAGTGCAGGGCAGATAGTTTACATTGCTCCAGGTTCCGTTTTCCGGTTCATAAATACCTGCTCGGCCCCACATGACGTTACTGTCGATATATACCGGATATGTAGGTGTAGCTACTCCAATATTGTTGTCGTGTCGTAAAATGTCTACAATACCGCCCGTATCGCCTTTGGCACCGTCGTTGATAAAGATTTCAGATGGCGAAAGACTGATGCCACGGCTGGCATATTCATGTTTCAGAATGGCGTCGATCAGAAAGTCATAGCCTTGTTCCGGGCCATAACCTCGGAATGTTTTCGGGTCGGTCAATTCCTGTGCGGCACGGCACATTGCATCGGCACAAACTTTGGGCATTGGGCGGGTTACATCGCCAATACCGATGCGGAGTAAGTTCGCTTTAGGATGAGTCACTCGGAAAGAATTGATTCTTTTGGCCATATCTGAAAAGAAATAGCTGTTGGGGAATTTCAGAAAATGTTCGTTAACCAATGCCATATTATATTTCTTTTTTGATTATCGTCTGTGTATTTAATTACTGCAAAAATAAAATAAAAAAAATGGAGAAACAAGCGATTTCTTTTTCTTTTTGAGTCTATAGTAGCATAAAAATATATTTTTGAGGAAGAAAAATGCATGGAATATTTGCAAACTCAGAAAAAAGTCGTACCTTTGCATCGCTTTCGAAAACAAAGCTTCTTAAAGAAGTTTGGAAAGGTGGTAGAGTGGTCGATTACAGCGGTCTTGAAAACCGCCGTGCTGAGAGGCACCGGGGGTTCGAATCCCTCCCTTTCCGCGTTAGGAGAGAATAAAAAATCCTGCAAAGATTTTCTTTGCAGGATTTTTTTTGTTATGTCTTGTTTCTTGAAATACTTTCTGTGGAATAGTTTTGTTTTTGGGGTTCTTGTTGTGCCCTGATCGGTAATGGATCGTTGAATGAAAGAATGTAAGAACCTTTTTCTGGTTTGTCTTTTAAGAATATTTGTTGCGTTCTGGCTGGATATATCTAATTACTTCCTTGAAGGTAATCGATTACTTTCGGGAAGATAATCTATTACCTCCCTGAAGATAATTTTTTCTATATGCTGATTTTGTTCTGCTTGCCGGCTTCGGGTATAAAAGAAAATGCCGGTCAAGCCAAAAGCTTGCCGGCATTTTTTGCATTTAAAATATTTTGTATCAGTTTTCTCTTACTTGATAACAACTTTCTGAGTTGCGTTGCCAACCTTAACCATGTAAACGCCCTTAGTCAGGTTAGACAGATTCATGCTTGAAGCATATTCAGAAGCTACCAAAGCACCGCTCAGGTTGTATACATTGATTTCAGCAGCAGCACTCAATGAGATGTTCTTGCCGTCGAATGAGATGGCGTCTGCAGTAATGTCATTGATGCCGGTTGTACCCTCAGTTACAACCTTGATACCGTGGATGTATACAGGCTCTGTTCCGGCTGACTGTAATAATGCATAAACTGGTTCCTTAGATGCAAGGGTAAATTCACTGGCACCCATATCGTTCAAAGTTTCCAGTGAAGTCCATTCAAATGGATTATCTAATCCGGTGAATAATGGATTATACCAAGCCATTCCTGGCATTAATTCAGTTTTTAAAGGTTTGTATACAACATTATATGCACTAGTGTCAGTTTTTGCATCATTAGTTCCAGACAGGTAAACCCATGCTGAGGCCTTGCATGACAAAAACATATGCATTTCCTTGCATGAAGGAAGATTGATCAGGACAGCACCACCGTCGTCGTATTTACCGTTTTGGCTTGCTCCATTCAGTACGATTGCACCTTTTTTCAGGAGATCCTTGTTTTCTTCATTTGCAAAACCTGTGATTGTGTCAGATGCAAAAGTTGTGTTGAATGGTTCTTCTGCTTCTGCTGCAGTACTTGTTGTGATCATCTGGAAGATCTTTCCGTTAGGATCCAACTTACCGTCTTTAGAAACACCTACATACTTCTCAATCTTTTCTGCGGTGTCGAACCACAACCAGCCGTTTGCATCTACGTCAGCGGCGTCGAATGGATAACTCTCAGTCTGAGCTTGTGCACCGAATACGCAAGCCAGCATCAAAAACAATGAAGTAATTGATTTTTTCATAACACTTAGAATTTTTAATTAATAGAATAGATTTTTTATTTTAAGTGTGGCAAAGTTACGAAATATTTCTATTTAAATGTATAAAAGAAGGAATAATAAACGATGTATTTGTTTTTATATGTTAAATCATATAATGTAAGATACAGAAAAAGTGCTGCTTGTATTGTCTCAAGCAACACTTTTAACTTATATTGGGAAATTAATTCTCTTTGAATTTATTCTGTGAACAAGAAAAAGATATTCAAGTAGTTGTATTTGAATGATTTATCTTGTTTTTCGGCTTCTGAGATTTTATTTTTTTATTCCTGACCGTAGGAATGGGCGTAAATTTTATATTCTCAGAGCCTGAAAACTTCTGAATTCAGAGAAAATTACTAGGGTGTCCAGTTTAACGTTCCCAATTTAGCCTACATTTTTAAGCTGTTTGGTACGTTCTGTAACCCAGTTTATGG
>CALUKY010000005.1 GCA_944321345.1 uncultured Paraprevotella sp. | reverse complement strand
TTTATGTAGAATAAACAAACATGAGAAATCTTTCTAAGGAAGACCTGATAAAATTATTAGATAAAAAGATATTCCATCTGATCGGACAGACAGCTGATGAGCTGGGACTAGAATGCTATGTGGTGGGCGGTTATGTGCGCGACCTGTTTTTGGAACGCCCGTCGAAAGATATCGATGTGGTCGTGGTCGGAAGCGGCATTGCTCTGGCTGAGGCGTTGGGTGCCAAACTGGGGCGTGGCGCACATGTTTCGGTGTTCCGGAACTTCGGAACGGCACAGCTGAAGCATCACGGAGTGGAGGTGGAGTTTGTAGGAGCCCGTAAGGAGAGCTACTCGCACGACTCACGCAAACCCATTGTGGAGGACGGTACTCTGGAGGATGACCAGAACCGGCGTGACTTTACCATCAATGCGCTGGCCGTATGCCTGAATCAGGAGCGTTTCGGAGAACTGGTAGATCCGTTTGACGGGGTGTGGGATATGGAAGACCGTCTGATCCGGACACCTCTTGACCCGGATATCACGTTCAGTGATGATCCGTTGCGCATGATGCGTTGCGTCCGTTTTGCCACTCAGCTGAATTTCTATATTGATGACGAAACTTTCGAGGCGCTGGAACGGAATAAGGAACGTATCAAGATCATCTCGCGCGAACGTATTGCCGACGAACTGAATAAAATCATGATGACGCGCACGCCTTCAAAGGGCTTTGTGGAGTTGCAACGATGCGGACTGTTGCCTTTGATTTTTCCGGAACTGGCGGCTATGGAAGGTGTTGATACGATTCAGGGCAAGTCTCACAAGGATAATTTCTACCATACGTTGCAGGTGCTCGATAATCTGGCGGCCGTGAGCGATAATCTGTGGCTTCGTTGGGCCGCTCTGCTGC
This sequence comes from uncultured Paraprevotella sp., assembly GCA_944321345.1. Classification (GTDB taxonomy): domain Bacteria; phylum Bacteroidota; class Bacteroidia; order Bacteroidales; family Bacteroidaceae; genus Paraprevotella. Next base: position 125,515 of record CALUKY010000005.1, on the reverse strand, counting down.
ACGATATCGGCAAGCCACGCACCAAACGTTATGAACCGGGAGTGGGGTGGACGTTTAAAAATCACAATTTTATCGGAGCAAAAATGGTTCCGGAGATTTTCCGGAAAATGAAGTTGCCGATGAATGAGAAAATGAAATATGTGCAGAAACTGGTAAGTCTGCACATGCGTCCTATTGTCATTGCCGATGATGAGGTGACGGACTCGGCGGTGCGCCGTCTGCTCTTTGAGGCGGGAGATGATATTGAGGATCTGATGATGCTTTGTGAGGCGGATATCACTTCGCGTAACGTGCAACGCAAACAGCGTTTCCTGGATAACTTCAAACTGGTGCGCCGCAAACTGGTGGACCTGGAGGAGCGTGACCGCATCCGTAATTTCCAGCCGCCGGTAACGGGAGAGGAGATCATGGAAGTGTTCGACCTGCAACCGTGTCGGGAAATCGGATTGTTGAAGAGTGCCATCAAAGACGCTATTCTGGATGGCGTGGTACCTAATGAGCATGATCCGGCTTATGCCTTTATGCTGGAAAAGGCCAAGGAATTGGGATTGGAACCCAAAAAGTAATGTGGAAGAATGATATGCATGGAAAGCAAGTTCCTGAAGAACCGGAGCTTGCTTTTCATTAATTTTATAGAGCGACACAATATTATACGGGAAAATACGTTTCAAAATAATATATCAGTAAAGCGGATAAGATTATGATCGAATATATAAAAGGAGAACTTGCAGAGGTTACCCCAACGCTGGCGGTGGTAGACTGTCGGGGGGTGGGCTATGGCATCAGTATCTCACTCAATACTTTTTCTGAAATACAGGGTAAGCAGGAAATCAAATTGTGGATTTATGAAGCCATCCGTGAGGATGCGCATCAGTTGTTCGGATTTTCTACAAAACTGGAGCGCGAATTGTTTGTGCAGCTAATCAGTGTGTCGGGTATCGGAGGTAATACGGCGCGTATGATTCTGTCTGCTTTGACTCCGGCCGAACTGTATGAGGTAATCAGTACCGGAAATGAAAAAGTCTTGAAAACCGTAAAAGGAATCGGACTGAAAACGGCACAGCGTATTATTGTGGATCTGAAAGACAAGATTGTGGCTGTGGAAGGAGTAGCTCCGGCTGCACTGCCCGGTAAAAAAGTGGAAGAAGCGCCGAACAAAGAGGTGTTTGATGAGGCTCTGGCTGCTTTGGGAATGTTAGGCTTTCCGCCGGCTCCGACCCATAAAGTGGTCAGTGCTATTCTTAAAGAAGAGCCGGAATTGCCTGTGGAACAGGTAATCAAACTGGCACTTAAGCGTCTTTAGAATTCAGATAAACGAGGATAGGCAGTAATGAAAAACAAGTTGAAACATATTCTTTACTTGTCGCTGCTTCTGTTCATGGGAATCAATGCCTGGGCTTCCTGGAATCATCCCATGATCGGCGGGGCAAAGGCACGCCAGTCACACCGTTTGCCGACGGATGTGATTCAGGCAAAGGAGCCGGATACGGTTGTGAGCCGTTTTCCGGTAGCACGGACTGTGCCTCAGGACGAGGGAGATTTGCGCAAGAAGAACATGGATCTGAGAAGTCCGGAAAATATAAAACCGGATACCATATACGATGCCAAGACCAACACTTACATTATCGGAAAGAAAGTGGGTGACGGTTATTTGAGTGCTCCGATTCTGATGACAGCAGAAGAGTATCAGCAGTGGACTCTTCAGCAGTCATTGCGTGACTATTACCGGCAGAAGAATCAGGAAGCCTTTGATTCGGAAGGAAAGAACAAATTTGACTTTACCAACATGCAGTTTGATCTGGGACCGGCCGAGAAAATCTTCGGTCCCGGTGGCGTGCAGATCAAGACGCAGGGATCGGCAGAACTCAAAATCGGAGCCAACATGCGTAATGTGCAGAATCCGGCACTTGCTGCCAGTAAGCGGAAAACGTTAGGCTTTGATTTTGACGAGAATATCAATATGAGTCTGAAAGGTAGCGTGGGTGACAAAATCAATATGAACCTGAACTATAATACGGACGCAACCTTTGATATGGATGCCCAAAGTCTGAAACTTAAATATGAGGGAAAGGAAGATGAAATCATTAAGTTGATTGAAGCTGGAAATGTTTCATTGCCTTCAAATTCTTCGCTTATCCAAGGATCATCAGCCTTGTTCGGTATCCGTACCGATTTGCAGTTTGGAAAGCTGAAATTACAAACTGTGGTATCACAGAAGGAATCCGCCTCGAAAACAGTTTCTTCGAAAGGAGGAGTGCAGCTGCATTCCTTTGAGTTTACAGCTACGGCCTATGAAGAGAACCGTCACTATTTCCTGGCGCATTTCTTTCGGGACAATTATGACAAGAGCATGAAATCGGCTCCGAATATTGCTTCCGGAGTGACTATAAAGCGTATTGAGCTTTGGGTGACCAACAAAACCGGAAACAACGAAAGTAACCGTAATATTGTGGCTTTTACGGATCTGGGTGAGGCTGATCATATCAGTAATCCTATTTGGGTGAAAACCGGAAATACCAATCCGGTAAACCGTTCGAACTCGCTTTATGAGGCGATGGTGAACCAGTATTCCGAAGCCCGTAACATCAGTTCCACGACTCAGGTCCTTGACGCCATACCCAATTTTCAGGGAGGAACTGATTATGAAAAGTTACAGAGCGCACGCAAATTGAGCAGCAGCGAATACACGGTTAATGAAGCATTGGGATATGTGTCGCTGAATTTTACGCTGCAGAGTGACGAAGTTCTGGCAGTTGCCTTTGAATATACTTATAACGGACAGACTTATCAGGTAGGTGAGTTTTCGACAGACCTGACAGATAATGCACAGGCTTTGTATGTCAAAGCATTGAAAAATACAGCCGTATCACCTTCGATCGGAAACTGGGACCTGATGATGAAGAACGTTTACAGTCTGAATGCTACGACAACCCAATCAGAGAAATTCAAACTGGACATCAAATATCAGAGTGATTCGGCCGGTGTGTATCTGAATTACCTGCCTGAAGAAAAATTTAAAAGCACTCCTTTGTTGCGTGTCATGAATCTGGACCGTCTGGATGCCAAGAACAATCCTTATCCTAACGGACAGTTTGATTATCTGGAAGGTTATACTATCAGCAAAGGCCGTATCTATTTTCCTGTAGTAGAGCCGTTTGGAAGCCATTTGCGTAATTATCTGAATGATGAACGCCTGGCTGATAAATATTGTTTCCAGGAGTTGTATGATTCTACCAAAACCGTAGCGAAGCAGATTGCCGAAAAAGACAAATACCTGCTGACTGGTGAGTATAAGGGAAACAATGGAGCCGAAATAGATCTGGGATCCATGAATATACCTCAGGGATCGGTTGTGGTTACGGCCGGCGGTGTAACGCTGACCGAAAATGTGGACTATACGGTGGATTACTCTATGGGTCGTGTTACGATCATTAATCAAAGTATTATTGATGCGGGAACAAACGTAAGCGCCAGTTTCGAGAGTAACGAGAATTATGGCATGCAGCGTAAAACGATGCTGGGTATGAATCTGCAATATGACTTTTCGAAGGATCTGGTGCTGGGCGGTACCTTGATGTTTTTGAATGAACAGCCTCTTACCAGTAAAGTAAATATGGGAGAGGAACCTTTGAAGAATACCTTGTGGGGCGTAAATCTGTCGTGGAAACATGAGAGCCAATGGCTGACCAATCTGCTTGATATGCTTCCGTTGGTACAATGTACGACTCCTTCGCAGATTAACTTTACCGGAGAGTTTGCCCAATTGATTGCCGGGCAGAATCACAAAGTGCAGGGATCGGCTTCGTATATCGATGACTTCGAGAGTGCGGAAACATCTATCAGCATCATGCAACCCACTTCGTGGACGATATCCAGTGTGCCGAGCGATTTTGCAGAAAGCAAGCTGAGCAATGATGTGCGTACCGGATATAACCGTGCCCTGTTGAGCTGGTATTATGTGGATCCGATCTTTACGCGACGCAGTTCTACTCTGACTCCTACGCATATCAAAAATGACTTGAACCAGCTTTCAAATCATTATGTGCGAGAAATTCCCGAGCGTGAGCTGTATCCAACCAAATCTCAAAATACATACAACTCATCTACGTCGTTGTCTGTAATGAACATCGCTTATTATCCTTCGGAACGCGGTCCTTATAACCTGAATCCGAATTTGGATTATAATGGTAAACTGCCTACTCCGGCTCAGCATTGGGGTGGAATGATGCGCAAACTGGATGTCAGTGATTTCGAAACCTCGAATATTGAGTATATTGAATTCTGGATGCTTGACCCGTTTATTTATACTCGTGATAAGGGAGGAAATTATGGTGGTGATTTCTACATTAATCTGGGTGAGGTGAGTGAAGACATCCTGAAGGACGGAAAAAAGTTCGTTGAAAGCAGTATGCCGACCGATGGCAGCACGAACTATTTTTCTGAAACTGTATGGGGAAGAGTGCCTACCACCAATAGTATTACCTATGCCTTTAACAATGAGAGCGGAGCACGTGACAAACAGGATATCGGTCTGAACGGACTAAGCAGTGCCGATGAGAAGAATTACGGTGCCTATAAGGAGTTTCTGGCAGCAGTACAAGGTAAGGTGTCGCCAGCCGTGTTTGATTCGTTGCTGAACGACCCTGCCGGGGATGATTATCATTATTTCCGAGGTTCGGACTATGATAAGAAGCAACTGAGTATTCTGGACCGTTACAAGCGTATCAATAATCCTGAAGGAAACTCACGGTCGGCAGAGAGTTCACCGGAAGCGTATGATACGTCATACAAGACGACACCCGATGGAGAGGACATCAATCAGGACTATACCCTGAATGAGTATGAACGCTATTTTCAGTACAAGGTCAGCATTCGTCCTGAAGATCTGGTGGTGGGTAAGAATTATGTGGTGGATAAGCGCCACACCAGCGTAAAGTTGCGTAATAATGAAACGGAAGAAGTGGACTGGTACCTGTTCCGTATTCCGGTTGACCAGTATCAGAAAAAGGTGGGAAATATCAATGACTTTACCAGTATTCGTTTTGTACGTATGTTCCTGACCGATTTTGAGCAACCGGTAATCATGCGTCTGGCTACGCTGGATCTGGTACAAGGCCAGTGGAGAACCTATGAACAGGCTTTGAATACCGGCGAGGCTCCTGCTACAGACGGTACCATGGATGTGTCGGCGGTGAATATTGAAGAAAACGGAGAGAAGACTCCGGTGAATTATGTCGTACCGCCGGGCATCAGCCGGGTGGTTGATCCAAGTCAGGCCCAGTTGGCAGAGGATAATGAACAGGCTTTGGCTATGGTCGTGAAGAATTTGGGTAGCGGTGATGCACGTGCCGTATATAAGAATATGAATCTGGACATGCGCCAGTACAAGCATTTGCAGATGTTTGTGCATGCGAATGCCGTGAGCGATGATTATACGGATCTGGAGGATAATCAGATGAGCGTGTTTATCCGGTTAGGATCGGATTACCGGAATAATTTCTATGAGTATGAGATTCCGCTGAAACTTACTCCGGAAGGAAAGTACGGTCAGCGCAACCCCGAGCACCGGAAAGTGGTATGGCCTGAAGAAAATATGCTTGACATAAATCTGTCATTGCTGACCAATGTGAAGAAAAACCGGAATCATTCCAAGAGTATGGGAATGATATCCATGAACCAGCTCTATTCGGAGTATGATCCGGACAAACCGAACAATAAGGTCAGTATCATGGGAAATCCCACTTTAGGAGAGGTGAAAACCATTATGGTGGGAGTGCGTAATAATTCCGGGGTGACGAAATCTGTAGAGGTATGGATTAACGAGTTGCGTATGCAGGAGTTTAACAATGACGGCGGATGGGCTGCTCAAGGAAACCTGAACGTGCAACTTTCCGATTTGGGTAGTGTGACTTTGCAAGGACAGGTCGTGACTGCCGGATTCGGTGGCTTGGAACAGTCGGTAAGTGAACGCCGGAATGAGGATACCTATAACTACAGCATCACTACCAGTCTGGAATTGGGTAAGCTCCTTCCGGAAAAGGCACGTGTGTCGTTCCCGTTGTATTATTCTTACAGTAAGGAGATTATCAAACCCAAATACAATCCGTTGGATACGGATATGCTGTTACGCGATGCCATGGATGCTTTGACAACCGACCATGAGCGTGACTCGTTGTCGAATCTGACGACGACGCGTACGGTAAACAAGAACTTGAGTTTGAGTAATGTACGGGTGAATATAGTTACTCCGCGCCATGCCATGCCTTATGACCCGGCCAACTTCTCGTTTAACTATGCCCATAGCAGCTCGTACAAAACCGGAGAAACTACGGCTTGGGAAACGGAAAAGAGATGGAGCGGCGGTATGAGCTATGCTTACTCGCCCAATTACAAACCTCTGGAGCCTTTTAAAAAGAAGATCAAAAGCAAGAGCAAGTGGCTGGATATCGTGAAGAATATCAATTTGAACTATCTGCCTCAGAGTTTGAGCTTCAATACGGATATCTCGCGGAATTATTATGAGTTCCAGGAACGAGATATGGAGAATCTGGAATATCCGACTTCATTGCCGCTGTCGTTTGCCCAAGATTTCCTGTGGAACCGTGATTTCAATATCCGCTGGGATTTGACAAAGGCTTTGCATTTGTCATTCTCATCGGCTACCCGTGCAGAAATCGAAGAACCTTATACACCGGTGAACAAGGATCTGTATCCGGATTCGTATACAGCATGGAAAGATTCTGTATGGCATAGTATCAAAGGATTCGGAACTCCATTGGATTATCAGCAGACCTTTAATGGATCGTATAAACTTCCGTTAAGCCAGATTCCGTGTTTTGACTGGATTGACGGTGACGGAAGTTATAACGCAACCTATTCGTGGGTGCGTGGCGCCCAGATGGAGGATGGCAGTACGCTGGGAAATACGGTGAATACACAGCGTGATGTGAATATCAATGGAAAGATCAATCTGGAAAAACTGTATAATCACTGGGATTTCCTGAAAGACGCCAACCAGCGTTTTTCTTTGGCCGGACGGCGTAAAGCGGAAAGAGAACGCCAAAAGAAGGCTCAGGAAAAAGAGAAAGAAAAGGAAGAGCGCAAAAAGATGCTCCAAGAGCGTGAGAAACTGCTGGCTGAGGGAAAAACTGCCGCGGCTGACAGTCTGACAGCACTGACGAATGCCAAGGGAGTGGCTAATGCCAAGAAAAAAACTGCTTTCAAGGGATTTGCCAAGGAGATATCACTCTTTCCCGATTCGCAGTTAGTTGTGAAACATAATCAGAAGAGCAAGAAAATCCGGGTAACAGCCGTGTCGGAGAACGGCAAGCGCTATGAACTCAAATACAAAAAAGTAGATGAGAATACCATTCGGATCAAAGGACAGGACAGTGTGAAAGTCCGGTTGAATGTCATTGCATTGCCTAAAGCGGAGGATAAACCATGGTATGTTTATGCTCAGGGAGCCGCCCGCCTTTTGATGATGGTACGTAATGCCAGCATCAGTTACCGGAACAGTTACTCTATGGCTTTGCCGGGTTTCCTGCCTAATGTAGGTGATATGTTCGGTCAGCGTTCTGCCGGAGGATTGCAGCCCGGATTGGATTTTGCCTTTGGATTTGTTGATGACAATTATATCCGCAAGGCCAATGACCGGGGCTGGCTGCTGAATAATGACAGCGTGAGTTCGCCTGCGGTAAGCAGTACGACTGAAGACCTGCAGCTGAAGGTAACGTTGGAACCTCTTCCGGATTTGAAGATAGATCTCAGCGCATCGCGTACGACGAATGCCAGCAACAGTATTCAATATATGTATGCCGGTATGCCTTCGACTCGCAGTGGTAGCTTTAATATGACCACCATATCCATCGGGTCGGCTTTTGAAGGAGCAGGAAATGCCGATAACGGTTATGCCAGCAAAAGTTTCAGCAAATTCCAGAATCTGTTGGGCACTTATCAGCAGCGGGTGGAAAAACAGTACATAGGAGCTACTTATCCTGAGGGTACCGGTATGAGCGGAAAATTCAATCCTGAGAACGGAACTGTGGACAAGTACTCTTCTGATGTGATGATTCCGGCTTTTCTTTCGGCATATACCGGAGGAGACAAACTGGATATCTTCCCTTCGTTGTTCCGTATGTTGCCTAATTGGAGCATGTCGTATAAGGGACTGAGCCGTTTGCCATGGGTGAAGGAACATCTGAAGAGTGTTACGCTGAGTCATGCTTATCGAAGCATTTATTCGGTTGGAGCGTACAATACATACAGTACCTGGTTGCAATATATGGGTGATCTGGGATTTGTGTCCAATACTACTACGGGAAGCTATCTGCCGAGCAGTATGTATGATATCAGTTCGGTTTCGATAAACGAATCGTTTTCTCCTTTGGTCGGTGTCAATGTAACACTGAAGAATAATATGACACTGAAAGCCGAGTATAAGAAAACCCGCATTCTGACTCTGAGTATGACGTCTGTCCAGCTGAATGAGTCTGGCAGTGATGACATTGTATTCGGTTGGGGGTATCGGGTAAATGATTTCCGTATCGGAAGCCTCTTCAACAAGCGGCGCCGGGTGAAAAGTAAGCGCTCGTCATCGGATGAAGAGGAACAGAAACAGACTTCAAAGAATTCATTTAACCGGGAGCTGAATCTGCAGTTTGATTTTTCTTACCGTTCGCAGAGTTCAATTACCCGCGATATCCAGAATTCGCTATCTGAGGCGACCAGTGGAAACCGTGCCGTGAAGGCTTCATTCAGCGCTGATTATACGCTGAGCAAATATATGACCTTTACGCTGTATTACGACCGTCAGCGAAACATGCCGTTGCTTTCGTCGAATTCTTATCCGACCATTACTCAGGACTTCGGCTTTAGCCTGCGTTTCTCGCTGACACGCTAACCGGAGTGGCGAATTTATCTGATACAAAATCCTGATGCCTGGGGCTGTTCCCAAACGACAGCCGCAGGCATCAGGATTTTTATCTTTATAATATTTTGAGGTGTGAAATAGGTATAAATTGAGAAAATTAGATTACTTTTGCTATATATTTATTTGAAAATTCAATTCTTTAAAAGAACGAATAATAAAGATATGGCATATTACCTGTATTCCTTTTTTTTGAAACTCTTGTCTTCAATTCCTTTTCGGATATTGTATGTGATATCGGACTGCCTGTTTTATCTGATATACTATGTGGCACGATACAGACGAAAGGTAGTATGGAAGAATCTGACGGAATCTTTTCCCGGAAAAGACCTGAAGGAGATCAAGTCCATTGAGAAAAAGTTCTATCGCTTCTTTACGGACAACCTGCTGGAGAGCTGTAAAATGACTACCATATCGCAGGAGGAAATCAAACGCCGCATGAAATTCAACAATATGGACGCGTTTAACGACGACCTCAAGGCCGGAAAGTCTATCTCTCTGTATCTGGGGCATTTCGGAAACTGGGAGTGGTGCTCCTCCATTCCGTTGCATTTTATAGACGGGATAACTTCCGCGCAGATTTATCATCAGCTGCGCAATAAGAATATGGACAGGCTGATACTGCATAACCGCGAGCGTATGGGAGCAACCTGCATCGAGATGCGGAAAACGGCACGCTATATCAACGAACAGGTCAAGGAGCATCGGGTCTGTGTAACGGGATTTATTGCGGACCAGTCGCCCAGAATGAAGGATGTGCGTTACTTCCTGCCTTTCCTGAATCATCAGGTACCGGTGCTGGTAGGAACAGAGAAACTGACCAAACATTATGACTTTGCGGCCTGGTTTGTACGTGTGAAACGGGTGCGCAGAGGCTTTTACGAAGCGGATGTGATCCGGATGCACGAAGACCCGAAGACATTGCCAGACTATGAGCTGACCGGGATTTATTTCCGGATGCTGGAAGAGGCCATACAGGCCCAGCCGGAGCTGTATTTGTGGTCGCACAGACGTTTCAAGCATGCCAAGAAACAAAGTAATTAATATAGAACAAGGAGAATTTATAATCAGAAACTCTATAATATATGGATATAGATTTTGTAATCACCTGGGTTGATATGAACGATCCGAAATGGCAAGTTGAGTTTGCCAAATATTCCGGCAAGAAGGAAAATACAAAAAACGGAGTATCTGAGGCTCGTTTTCGCGATTACGGTTTTCTGAAATACTGGTTCCGGGGGGTGGAGAAGTTTGCTCCCTGGGTGCGCAAGATTCATTTCGTGACCAGCGGACAGAAACCGGAATGGCTGGATGAAAAGAACCCGAAAATCCATTTGGTTGATCATAAGGATTATATTCCAGAGCAGTTCCTGCCTACATATAACTCGGTCGTCATTGAACGCTACTTGCACCGGATTCCCGGTCTGGCGGAACATTTTGTGTACTTCAACGATGACTTCTATATCATCAACAAGATCAGTCAGGAGCGTTTCTTCAAGAATGGCCTGCCGTGTGATATCGCCGCTTTCCTTTATAACCCTTCGTGGTCGCAGTGGTATAAAAGAATCAAGAATAACCTGCGCATTATCAACCGTCATTTTGACAAGAAAGAGGTTATGCGACGTGATCATGACAAATGGTTCCACCCAAGTTACGGATCACGGGCCCGGTGGAATTATATCCTGAAACCATACAATAAGTTTATTACCTTGCGTACGCCGCATAATGCCCAGCCTTATCTGAAATCCACTTTTGAAGAGGTGTGGGCCGTGGCGGAAAAAGAACTGACCGAAACTTCTGTCAACAAGTTCCGCGCGCTGAACGATTATACTCCGGAACTGTTCCGCACCTGGCAGATCTGCCGGGGTAACTTTGAACCTTACAATACTTACAGCGATACGAAAATGTTTCCGCTTATGGTTCGACCCAAGCAGGCGGTTAGGGCTATCTACGAACAGTCTTATTCGCTGATCTGCCTGAATGACAATGTGCATATACGAAATTACGAGCAGGTCATGGAAAATATCAAAAACGCTTTTGAGACAATCCTGCCGGAAAAATCAAGTTTTGAATTATAAACCCTTTCTTTGAGCAGTAAACAGATACGAATATGAATAAAGTTCTTGCTGAAATCATAGCCGGAGTAATACCTCATAAAATGACACGTAACAAATGGCGTGGCATTTTGCGTTATGGGCTTTGGAACGCAATCAAACTGAAGTATCGGATGAAGCGTGACCATACCGTTCCGAAATATTATCTGGCTGTTTGCGCCATTGCCAAAAATGAGGGTACTTACTTTAAGGAATGGATCGAATGGCATCATAAGCAGGGAGTAGAGAAATTCTACATCTATGATAATGAGAGCACGGACTGTACACGTGAAGTACTTGCTCCTTTTGTTGAGGCCGGACTGGTGGAATATACCTACTGGCCCGGAAAGAAACAGCAGCTGGCCGCTTACGATGACTGTTTTGAACGTCATAGAACGGAGGCACGCTGGATTGCTGTCATTGATTTAGACGAGTTTATTGTGCCGATAAAGGACCAGTCCATACCGGACTTCCTGCATCGTATGGAAAAATTCTCATCGGTGGAGATCAACTGGCTGGTGTATGGAAGCAGCGGAAAAAAGAAACGGGAGCCGGGAGGCGTGATGGAACGATTCAGAAAGCATTCGCTTCCGGAAAACAGACTGAACACGCATGTGAAGTCTATCGCCGACCCCCGACGGGTATGTACCATGGTGGGATGTCATGAGGCCGCCCGTATTTCCGGAAAGGCTGCCGACTCGCATGGCGTGCCGCTTAAAAAAGGTTTCGGTGACCGCAAACCGCAGCAGGATGTGATCCGGATAAACCATTATGCGATCAAGTCCGAAGAGGAATTTATGGCAAAGCGAGCCCGGGGACGTGCCCGGGTAAACGGCACACGAAACTTCGGTTACTTTAACCTGTATGACCAGAATGATATTGAGGATTGAATTCCTGACCGGATCACCCGAATCGTGTTATCTTTTATGAATGTATTTCCCGGTACATATGATCGGAATGACAAAACTGTCGTGTTTTAATTAAGTTGGAGAAATGGCTGTAGATTGCGGACGAAAATATAAAATGCTGGAAAAAAAGCATGCCTTGAAGGAAACTGTCCTTGCGTATAAGATTGCGTTAAAATCAAAAATGATGGGCAAGCCTGTCGGTGACAGGCCTGTTTATATTGCCATGATTGACGGTAGCGCAGTGCATGGAGGAATGTGTGACCGGTTTAAGGCTATTATTTCCCTGTATGCCTATTGCAAATATACGGGCAACCCCTTCAGAATAAAGTATACATATCCGTTTAAGCTGGAAGATTATCTGTTTCCGGCTACCTATGACTGGAGGATAAAAGAAGGAGAATATACGGATAATCCCAGATATAGCAGAATCCTGTATATGCGGAAAGAATATCTGGCCAGAAGATTGCTGAAGCTCAAGACCCAAAAGCAGATTCACTTTTATGGAAACCGTGACAGTCTGGCTTATATCAATGAAAGTTTTTTGGGGCAGGGAAATGCTCCTGGAGCTTTTACCTGGGGAGGACTGTTCCGTGAACTGTTCCGTCCGGGACCTGTTCTGGAAGAACGCATTCAGGCGGTTTCTGCAGAATTGGGAGATAACTACGATGCCGCGGTCTTCCGTTTTCAGAATTTGCTGGGAGACTTTAAGGAATACAGCTTTAAGTCCATTGGCGATAAAAGTGAGGCTGAGAAACTTATCGAGAAATGTCTTCAGGCCATCAAGGCACTGAAAGCGGATATGGGAGACAGAGCCTTGCTGGTCACCTCGGACAGTGTGACTTTCCTGCAAAGAGCCGTACAGATAGAAGGAGTGCATATCATACCCGGAAAACTGGTTCATATGGACGGTTGCAAGGATGAGCCGGTAGAGAATAAATATGAAATATATTTAAAGTCCTTTCTTGATTTCTATGTGCTCAGCGGGGCCCGGAAAATCTATAGAATAGGAACTTCGTATATGTATCCGAGTGAGTTTCCCATGTATGCCGCAAAAGTGCATGATATTCCATTTGAAAGTATTGTAATCTGAGAGCCTGATTTCCGTTTCATATCCCAAGTATGATAGCTATAAAAGACAAGAAAGATTGCTGTGGCTGTTCTGCGTGTGTGCAGATCTGTCCCAAACAATGTATACGGATGTGTGTTGATGAAGAGGGATTTGAATACCCCTCTGTCAATACCTCGGAATGCGTGAACTGCGGACTCTGTGAACGGGTTTGCCCGATGCTGAATCCTGGTGCTTCAAAGATACCGCTCAAGGTCTGTGCCGCCAAGAATCAAGATGAAGGAGTAAGAGCGAGAAGTTCCTCCGGCGGCGTATTTACTCCATTGGCTGAGGCGGTGATTCGTCAGAACGGTGTTGTTTTTGGAGCTGCTTTTGATGATCAGTGGAATGTCAGACACACCTATACCGAAAACGAAAAAGGACTTGAAGCATTCAGAGGCTCAAAGTATGTGCAAAGCAAGATCGGCGGATCGTATCTTCAGGCGAGAGAGTTTCTGAAGCAGGGACGAATGGTCCTTTTTTCCGGTACGTCGTGCCAGATTGCGGGGCTGAACAGGTTTCTGGGGAAGGAATATCCGAATCTTGTGACGCTTGAAATATTATGCCATGGCGTTCCCAGTCCGATGGTCTGGCAAAAGTATCTGGACCAGAAAAAGAAGGAGTGTCGCTGCACTGGAATCAGACAGATAAATTTCCGGGATAAAAAAGGTGGATGGTCGGACTACAACGTGGTTCTGGGGTTTGAGAATGGAAAGGTGTATGAAAAGCCTCACAGAAAGGATCCGTATTTCAGGGGCTTTCTGAAGAATCTTTATTTAAGGCCATCCTGCTATCATTGCCGGTGTAAGAACGGAAGATCCGGCAGTGATCTTGTCATCGCTGATTATTGGAACATTAAGAATGTGCGGCCTGATTTTAATGACAATAGAGGGGTGAGCCTGGTGTTGATTCATTCGGAGAAAGGGAATCGGCTGTTTCATTCTGTATCCGGTAATCTCAACTTTATAGAAACAGGCTATGAGGAGTGTCTTGTAAATAATAAAGGATTTGCGGAACATCTGTCGGAGAACAGGAAAAGAGCGGCTTTCTTTAAAAAGCTGAAGGCGCGCCATACCAAAAGAGCTTTCCTGATGCCTTTCAGTCTGATGAGAAGGATAAAAGCCATGCTATGGAATTGAATAAAGATGATTTTAATGAAGACAATATGAAAATCGCGATACTAACTCTTCCGCTCCATATCAATTATGGCGGTATTATCCAGAACTATGCCCTGCAGACGGCGTTACGGAAGATGGGGTATGAGGTGGAAACCATCAATCTGAAGAAGATTCTGCTGGCTAAAAAATATGATATCCCCTGCCTGAGAGGACTGATAGACTCTTTAAAGTCGGGAGCCAGACAGAAAGTAGACGGTTTTATCCATAAAAACATCGTCCTGACCGATCCGATCTATAATAAGAAGGACCTGCTCAAGTATGACTTTTCAAGATTTGACGCGATTGTCGTAGGCTCGGATCAGGTATGGAGGGTGCGTTATGCTTATCCGGATCTTGAAACTTACTTTCTGGACTTTGTAAAGACGGGAAACGGCTGTAAGCGGATGAAGAAGATTGCTTTTTCTGCTTCGTTCGGAATCGATTCTGCCGAATATTCGGAGGAACAGAAAGACCGATGCGGTGAGCTGATAAAAGATTTTGATCTGGTTACGGTTCGGGAAGAAAGCGCGCTTCCGCTCATTAATGACGTGTATCGATGGGAATGCAAGAAAGCGCCGATGCAGACATTGGATCCGACCTTGTTGCTTTCGAAAGAGGATTATATCAAGGTTTCCGCTTCATGTCATCATGATGAGAATACGGGTGGTTTGTTCTATTACGTATTGGATATGACCGAGGAGAAATGGAATCTTATTCAAAGAATAGCTCAGGAATTGAATGTGAAACCATTTACCGTAAGGCGGAAACCATATAAATGGTATGACCGTGATAAGGGAAACAAACTGGTATCTTCTCCGGGAGAGTGGTTACAGGCTTTTCATCAGG
The DNA here is from genome assembly GCA_944321345.1 of uncultured Paraprevotella sp. Taxonomy (GTDB): domain Bacteria; phylum Bacteroidota; class Bacteroidia; order Bacteroidales; family Bacteroidaceae; genus Paraprevotella. The sequence continues at coordinate 110,477 of CALUKY010000005.1, read as the reverse complement.
CGGCCTATGTCTTTACGGACAGTTTTCATGGTGTCGTGTTTTCACTGATCTTCCAAAAACAGTTTGTCGCTTTTGGAAACAAGAAAAGAGGTATGAGCCGATTTCATTCCTTGTTAGACAAGTTTCATCTGAAGAATCGGTTAATATCTTCTGCGCAAGATTATGACGGCAGTTTGTATGCCGAGAGTATAAAGTGGGATGAGATCCGTCTGATTCTGGAGGAAGACCGGAAGAAGGTGGAAGATGCTTTTGCTTCGGTCCTCTCTTCAGGTTCTTAAAAACAGGAAGTGTATATATAGCATGAGTGGAAATATGAATCGATGCAGACTCGTATTTCCACTCATGCCATATTTATAAAGGCGTTTATAATTTGGATATGACTTCGGAAACAGCCTTACTGAAGTACCAGCCTTCTGCCATCTGATGGCTGACGCGCATCACATTGTCGCACATCCGATTGTATGCGTCAGGAGTAATCGTATCGTAAATGGTAGAAAGATCATGCAGTGAATCTATACAGATTCCGATACCATTCTCTTCGACAAACCTGGCCATTGCTGCTTTTTTCCAGATGATGATGGGTAAACCGCATCTGATATATAATGAAACTTTATGAGGAGTGTTAATCATCAGGTAAGCTCCCCAGTTTCCACTGCAACAGTCAATGGAATCCCCATCCCATACCAGTCCGAAATCGCCTTCGGCCAAACGGATCAGATCATTTGGAAACATAAAGCCCTTTACATGAAATTTTTCTGGTGCAGCAGCTTTGGATGAATCAAACCCTTTGCCGTAGATATTGACGGTATAATTGTTGATGCATTGTCCAAACTCATATAAAAAGCGGTTTTTCCGTAAGGCAAGCTGTCCGGCATATACAATCTGATGCAGAGGCCATGTCTTTTTCCGGTCCGGACAAATCGCGTCTGATAAAAAATCGAAGGCATTTAATGATTGTAATATGCCTAGATTGCTGTAACCGGTAAACCCGTGTTCCTGCAGCCATTTACAGGTCATGTCATTACAGCCGATAAGCGCATCAGACTGATTCATCAGTCTCATCTCTTTCTGTGGGGTGTTGTGTTTCTGACGGAAACATCCTAAATCATGTATAAAGGTAACAACCTTCGCTCCCCGCAGATGAGCAAAGCGGCAAATATTAGAATAATACTTTGTAGGATATTGCAATACAAGTATATCGTTACGTCGGATGCGCTGCGCCATGCGCATCACAATGGCAAGGGTACGCATGAAGTGGCAGATACGGTTTTTGCTGATGGTATAGGGCTTGGCTATCGGTTGTATTCCTATACCTTCCATAATCCGTTCGATGTCTATGCGGGCCTTGCTTCCGGCATCGTTGATATGCTTGTATTTATAATCTCTCGGTAAGTAGTATTTCATGACAGAATGGGGTGAATGTGAGATGTTTGTTTTATAGCTTCTTTCTGATGTTAGGGTAGTGTTTCAGAATATTTTCAAGTGCCTCACGGTTTCTGTCGTCTCCCGGTTTTAGGTTAATGGTTTTGAGGGATACAGCTCCCGGTTTTCCAATTTCAAACGGTTTGCGTTTTCCGTTTGGAAGCGGAATCACATAAGTGCCTTTTGATACGGCTGCTGCCCAAAACCAGATATCATCATTTGTAGGAGCCAGGGTCATGAATTGCTCGGGATCCATCATGGTTGCGTCCAGGCAATGGGGCGGATACCGCACTCCTCCAACTCCTGTCTGCATGGCATGGTAGTCAAATAGGTATTTTTTGAAAATAAAATCAAACCACTTGTATTTTCTCCATTTGTGGTAAGGGGTATCCAGAAGTACCTTTCTAACACGATGGGCTATTATGGCTTCGGGGAACTTTTTGTGTACCTGTATCAGATCGCGTAACAAGTCAGGATGATAACAGATGTCATCATCAATGGTTACAATAATATCATTGGGAAAATCCTTTAATGCCGGAATGAGCTTTTTGTAGGAACGTATCTCGCTCGGATCGAATCTGACTTCAAAAATCGGAAACTCGCTTTTTAGCTTTTCCAGATCGGCTGGGAGAATACCATCCGGAAATTGAGGGGTGTCAAGGTATAACACCACCTTATCAGGTTGTACTGTACCTTCCAATACAGAACGTATTGCCTGCACGGCGTAAGGTAATGCCGCTGGAAATGATGTGAGTGAAACGATTATTTTTTGTTCGTTATTCATTTTCGTAGGGTTTGTTTATTTTAAGTTGTAGTCAATTCTTTTTCCTATCTCCGGCCACTTCTCGATAATCGCTTGCAGTGCCGCCGCATTACGGTCGGTTCCTGTTTTGAAATTAGTTGTTTTCAGGGACAGTTCACGAGGTTTTTTCAAACCTTTCGGCTTATTGTATCCAAATGGTACCGGGATGACTGGTATTCCGTTTGCAACTCCGGCGGCCCAAAACCAGATATCATCTGTTGTAGGAGCTATTTGCGTAAACAAATCAATGTTCAGCATCTCTGCCTTTAAGGCCTTGGGCGGATATAAGACACCTCCGACTCCCGTCTGTATATTCCGGTAGTCCAGATGAATCTTTTTCAGTAAGAAGTGATACCATCTATATTTCTTCCACTGTTTATAAGGGCTTCCCGGTTTTATCCTTTTGGCCCGATGTGCCAATACGGCCTTTGGAATTTGTGCGTGCAGACGCAATAAGTCCCGTAACATATGTTTGTGGTAAGCAACATCATCATCTATTGTAACGATGATTGCGTCCGGGAAGTCCTGTAAGGCCGGAATCAGTTTACGGTATGAGCGGATGTCCTGATCGTAGTTGCGTATTTCAAAAATGGGGTTATTCTCCGACAGTTCAAGCAGATCCGCTGGTATCCCTTTCTCCTCGAATTGAGAAAAGGTAAGATACAGTACAATCTTTTCCGGAAGGATAGAGCCGTTCAGAATAGATCGGATGGCTTGTGTCGCATAGGGTATTGCTGCCGGAAAAGACGTCAGCGATACGATGACTTGTTGCTTGGCCATTTTGGATTTTATATTATAATGGTTTGAGATAAAAGCCTTTATTCAGTATGTTTTCACGACAAAGTTAGTAAAAAAATGAAGAAAAGTCAATCTTGCCTGTAAAGAAACAGGGCAAAATTGACTTTTTGATTATTTGCTCACAAGGGTGTCTGCTATTGGTTGGCTTCCTTGACTTTACGGAACAAGTCCGAAGCAAAGATAAAGCTGTTCAACTTTTCATTGGTAGAGTGCATAATATCATTTTTATTTCCCTGCCATTCCTTATGGCCTTCGCATAAGTAAACGATATTATCTCCAATGCCCATTACAGAGTTCATGTCGTGTGTATTGATGATGGTAGTCATGTTGAACTCTTCGGTAATATCATGGATCAGTTCGTCAATGACGATTGATGTTTTCGGATCCAGACCGGAATTGGGCTCATCGCAGAACAGATATTGCGGGTTAAGGGCTATGGCTCGTGCAATGGCTACACGTTTTTGCATACCACCACTGATTTCGCCCGGATATTTTTTTTGTGCATCGATCAAATTTACTCGGTCCAGACAAAAGCGTGCGCGTTTGATGCGTTCACCTAAAGTGTCGTTGGAGAACATATCCAACGGGAACATGACATTTTCCAAAACGGTCATGGAGTCGAACAGTGCCGCACTTTGGAAAATCATGCCCATTTCGCGACGGATTTGCATTTTTTCCTTCTTGCCCATGGCCACATAATTACGTCCGTCGTAAAGAATGTTTCCACTGGTGGGGAGCAACAGTCCAACAATACATTTCATCAGAACGGTCTTTCCTGATCCGCTCTGACCTATAATCAGATTGGTTTTGCCGTTTTCAAAAACAGCGTTGATGCCTTTCAAGACTTCTTTGTCGTCAAAAGACTTATATAGAGAATTGATTTCTATCATGATGGTTTATGAAAGAAGTTGAGTTAAGAATACATCCGCAAAAAGAATAAGTACACTGCTGCTTACCACAGAATTGGTACTGGCTTTGCCGACTTCGACAGAACCGCCTTCGACGGTATAGCCGTAGAAGGCTGATACACTGGCAATAATAAAAGCAAAGAAAATGGATTTGATGAATCCCATCCAAACGTACCACTCCTTGAAATCGTGTTGCAAACCTAACGTGAGATCTTCAATGGTGATGACATGTCCAATGACAGAAGTGGCATAGGCGCCAACGAATCCGGCAAAGATGCTGAACGCTACCAAAACAGGAATCATAGTCATCATTCCGATGATTTTAGGCATAATCAGGAAATTGGCTGAGTTGACTCCCATAATGTCCAAGGCGTCAATTTGTTGGGTTACACGCATGGTTCCGATTTCAGAAGCTATGTTGGAACCTACCTTTCCCGCCAGAATCAGACACATGATGGAGGAAGAAAACTCCAAAAGCATAATTTCTCGGGTGGTGTATCCGGTTACGAAACGAGGCATCCACGGACTTTGAATATTCAGTTTGATCTGGATGCAGATGACCGCTCCGATAAAAAATGAAATCAGCAACACGATACCGATGGAATCAACACCCAGTTGGCTCATTTCTTTGATATATTGTTTGAAAAACATGCGCCAGCGGTCAGGTCTTCCGAATGTTTTTCCCATCAGCATAAGGTATTTGCCGAATGTGGATAATGATTTTAAAAGTAACATAATGATAAAGCTTTATTCTTTAAGTTACAAAAATAATGAAAATCCTACTAAAAAACCGCAATCGATGAATTGCTTTTTTATTATTACAATCTTTTTCTATATATTTTCGTATTTTTGCATCCAAATAAGAATTGCGTATGGCTGAAAATATGGATTTGAACAATACGGAGCGTCTGGTTCTGAGAACGGAAGGGTTAGTCAAGACTTATGGCAAGCGGACGGTTGTGAACAATGTGTCGTTTGATGTGAAGCAGGGAGAGATTGTGGGGCTTTTGGGCCCGAATGGAGCCGGAAAGACCACTTCGTTTTATATGACAACCGGCTTGGTTGTACCGAATGCCGGCCGTATCTTTCTGGGGGGACTGGAGATTACGAATTATCCGGTATATAAAAGAGCGCGTGCAGGTATTGGCTATCTGGCTCAGGAAGCTTCTGTTTTCCGCAAAATGAGTGTGGAAGATAATATTGCCTCAGTCTTGGAATTGACCGGTAAGCCCAAGGATTATCAGAAAGAAAAGTTGGAAAGTCTGCTTTCGGAATTCCGTCTTCAGAAAGTCCGGAAAAATTTGGGTGACCGTTTGTCCGGTGGTGAGCGACGACGTACGGAAATTGCCCGATGCCTGGCTATAGATCCAAAGTTTATTATGTTGGATGAACCGTTTGCCGGTGTAGACCCTATTGCCGTAGAAGATATTCAGTATATTGTATGGAAGCTGAAGCAGAAGGATATCGGAGTGTTGATTACGGACCATAATGTAGAGGAAACACTTTGTATTACGGATCGTGCTTATTTGCTTTTTGAAGGACAAATCCTTTTTCAGGGAAAACCACAGGAACTGGCTGAGAACGAGGTGGTACGTGCTAAATATCTGACGAATAGCTTTGTGCTGAGATTGAAGGATTTTCAGAAAATTGATGAGGAAAAGAAGGCTTCGGAATAGTTTTTTCTCTGGCTTATTTTCTTTTCGAAGCATGTTTTTTTATTACTTATTTGATTTTTTGAAAGATAAAGAGTATTTTTGCAGACCCTTCGCAAAAGGTGTACATGAATTTTAATAACAACAATAATCATAAAAGAAAATTCAAAAATGAATATTTCATTAGAAAATGTAGACAAGGTGAGCGCTGTGCTTACCATTAAGATTGACAAGGCTGATTATGCCGGTAAGGTTGACGCTGCTTTGAAAAACTATCGTAAGAAGGCCAGCATGCCGGGTTTCCGCGCAGGTCAGGTTCCAATGGGCTTGTTGAAGAAGCGTTTTGGTAAGGAAGTTACAGCAGAGGAAGTTAATAAATTGCTGGGCGAGTCTCTTTACGGATATATCAAGGATAATAATATCAACATGTTGGGTGAGCCTCTTCCAAATGAGGAGCGTCAGAAGCCGGTTGACTTTGACACTATGGAAGAATTTGAGTTCGCTTTTGATATTGCTTTGGCTCCTGAATTCAAGGCAGAACTGACTGCTGATGATACTTTGGATTACTATGACATCGAGGTTAGCGATGACATGATCGAAAAGCAGGTGAAGATGTACGCTCAGCGTGGCGGTAGCTATGAGAAGGTGGATTCTTACCAGGAGAAAGATATGGTGAAGGGTCTGTTGGCTGAGTTGGATGAGAACGGCAATACAAAAGAAGGCGGTATTCAGGTAGAAGGTGCTGTTATGTTGCCGGACTATATGAAGAACGATGAGCAGAAGGCTATCTTCAAGGATTGTAAGGTAAACGATGTGTTGGTATTCAATCCATTCAAGGCTTATGACGGTCATGATGTAGAGATCTCTTCTCTGCTGAAGATTTCAAAAGAGGCTGCCGCTGAGATGAAGTCTGATTTCAGCTTCCAGGTTCAGGAAATTACTCGTTTCAAAGAGGCTGAACTGACTCAGGAATTCTTCAACCAGATTTTGGGTGAAGGTGTTGTCAGCAGCGAGGAAGAGTTCCGTGCACACATTAAGAAGACTTTGGAAGAGCAGTTGGTTTCTGACAGCAACTATAAGTTGATGCTGGATGTACGTAACTTCCTGACTGAGAAAGTCGGTAAATTGGAGTTCCCGGATGCTATCCTGAAGCGTGTCATGAAGTTGAACAATGCAGACAAGGGCGAGGACTTCGTTGAGAAGAATTACGATCAGAGCATCGAGGAGTTGCAGTGGCACCTGATTAAGGAGCAGCTGGTTAAGGCCTTCGGTATCAAGGTTGAGCAGGATGACCTGTTGAATGCAGCCAAGGATATGACCAAGATGCAGTTCGCTCAGTATGGTATGATGAATATTCCGGAAGATATTCTGGAAAACTATGCCAAGGAAATGTTGAAGAAGAAAGAGCAGATTGATGGCTTGGTAAACAGAAGCATTGAGGTTAAACTGGCTGAGGCTATCAAGGGTCTGGTTAAGTTGAACCACAAGACTGTAAGCGTTGAGGATTTCAATAAAATGTTTTCTGAATAATTCAGAGAGTTCTCATTAAAAATCTTTCTGTAAAAAGATAGGCTTCTGAGCTTATTTTCGTATCTTTGCTACACGATACGAGAAGGCTCGGAAGCCTTTTTTTGAATAACGAAAAAATAGAATATATGAACGATTTTAAAAAGTACGCCGTAAAGCATCTGGGATTGAACAGTATGGTGCTTGATGATGTGATTTCTGCTCAGAATCAGTATCTTAATCCTTATATTCTGGAAGAAAGACAGCTCAATGTAACTCAGATGGATGTGTTTTCACGACTGATGATGGATCGTATTATCTTTTTGGGAACACAGATTGACGACTATACGGCTAATACACTTCAGGCTCAGTTGCTTTATTTGGATTCTGTAGATCCGGGAAAGGATATCTCTATCTACATCAATTCTCCGGGCGGATCGGTATATGCCGGACTGGGCATTTATGATACCATGCAGTTTATTTCCAGTGATGTGGCTACAATCTGTACCGGTATGGCAGCTTCCATGGCGGCTGTTTTGCTGGTTGCAGGTCAGGAAGGCAAACGCTCTGCGCTGAAGCACAGTAGAGTGATGATTCACCAGCCAATGGGAGGGGCGCAAGGACAGGCATCGGATATAGAAATTACCGCCCGTGAGATTCAGAAACTGAAAAATGAATTGTATCAGATCATTGCCAATCATTCTCATACTGATTTTGACAAGGTATGGGCCGATTCAGACCGTGATTATTGGATGACTTCGGAAGAGGCAAAAGAGTATGGTATGATTGATCAGGTGTTAATGAGAAAGCCATAATGAAAATGAAAAAAGTTTGTTCGTTTTGCGGTCGCGGTGAGCAGGAAGTCAGTTTGCTGATTACCGGTATGAACGGTTTTATTTGCAATGAATGTGCGGAGCAGGCTTATCAGATCACTAAAGAGGCATTAAAAGGGGCTGCTTCCCGGAAGGGGGATTTGGGCTTTGATTTGGAACAGTTGCCGAAACCTAAAGATATTAAGGAGTATCTGGACCAGTATGTTATCGGGCAGGATGATGCCAAGCGATATCTGGCTGTGTCGGTATACAATCACTATAAGCGTTTGGCTCAGCATGCTACCGATGATGGCGTGGAGATAGAGAAATCCAATATTATCATGGTAGGAAGCACCGGTACGGGAAAAACATTATTGGCTCGTACCATTGCAAAGTTATTGCATGTGCCGTTTACTATCGTTGACGCTACCGTATTTACAGAAGCCGGTTATGTGGGTGAAGATGTGGAGAGCATTCTGTCGCGTCTTCTTCAGGTTGCAGATTATGATGTAGAGGCGGCAGAGCGGGGTATTGTCTTTATTGACGAGATTGATAAGATTGCCCGCAAGAGTGATAATCCGTCCATTACCCGAGATGTCAGCGGTGAGGGTGTGCAGCAGGGGCTTCTGAAGCTGTTGGAAGGATCGATGGTCAATGTGCCGCCAAAAGGAGGACGCAAACATCCGGATCAGGATTATATTCATGTGGATACACGCAATATATTGTTTATCTGTGGCGGAGCTTTTGACGGAATAGAAAAGAAAATTGCCCAGCGCCTGAATACTCATGTGGTGGGATATAATTCTGTTCAGAATATGCAGCATATAGATAAATCCAATCTGATGAAGTATATTCTGCCGCAAGACTTGAAATCATTCGGACTGATTCCGGAGATCATCGGTCGTTTGCCGGTGCTTACTTATTTGAATCCTTTGGACCGTACGGCTTTGCGTAATATTCTGACCGAGCCGAAGAATTCTATTGTCAAGCAGCAGATCAAGCTGTTTGCCATGGATGGTATCAAATTGTCTTTTACGGATGAAACCTTGGAATATATTGTTGATAAGGCTGTAGAGTATAATTTGGGTGCCCGAGGACTGCGCTCTATTATGGAAAGCATTATGATGGAGGCGATGTTTGAAAAACCTTCGCAAAAAGCCAAAAAGTTTGTTGTAACGCTGGATTATGCGAAACAACAGCTTGAAAAGGCAAACCTGAATTGTTTTTCGGGAGAATAAGTAACTGTGCTCTAAAAGTTTTTTGCAATAAAATTAAAAATAGTTACTCTAGGATTTGCAAATATGACGGTTTTGTTTATAACTTTGTTATAGGGCATTTCTTTGCCAAGCATAACTTGAATTTGATAACATAGAGGGACTATTAGGTTTATGAATGCAGATATCAATTTAACGGAGCAGCTAAAACGCTATTTTGGCTTTGATGCTTTTAAGGGTGACCAGGAAGCGATTATTCGTAGTCTTTTGGAGGGTAATGATACTTTTGTATTAATGCCGACAGGTGGGGGAAAATCTCTTTGTTACCAGTTGCCGTCATTGATTATGGACGGAACGGCTATTGTCATTTCTCCTTTAATTGCCCTTATGAAGAATCAGGTGGACGCGATCCGCCAGTTCAGTGCTGAAGATGGTGTGGCTCACTTCATCAATTCATCGCTGAATAAGGCTGCTGTGGATCAGGTGAAGACTGATATCCTTTCCGGGAAGACCAAGTTGCTTTATGTGGCTCCAGAGTCTTTGACTAAAGAGGAAAATATCGAATTCCTTAAAAATGTGAAGATATCTTTCTATGCTGTTGATGAAGCGCATTGTATTTCGGAATGGGGGCATGATTTCCGTCCGGAATACCGGCGCATCCGTCCGATAATAAATGAAATTGGTACTGCACCTCTGATTGCCTTGACAGCCACGGCCACAGATAAGGTTCGCGGAGATATCAAGAAAAATTTGGGTATGCTTCATGCTAAAGAATTCAAGAGCTCTTTCAATCGGCCGAATCTTTATTATGAGGTACGCAACAAGACGAAGGATGTTGACCGGGATATTATCAAGTTTATCAAACAGAATAATGGAAAAAGCGGTATCATTTATTGCTTGAGCCGGAAGAAAGTAGAGGAACTTGCTGAAATATTACGCGCCAATGATATTAACGCGCGTGCCTATCATGCCGGAATGGATTCTGCGACCCGGTCTCAGACGCAGGACGACTTCCTGATGGAACGTATAGATGTTATTGTCGCGACCATTGCCTTCGGTATGGGTATTGACAAACCGGATGTCCGTTTTGTGATTCATTATGATATACCAAAGAGCCTGGAAGGATATTATCAGGAAACCGGGCGTGCCGGTCGGGATGGTGGCGAAGGCAAGTGTGTTACCTTCTATACACAAAAAGATCTGCAGAAACTTGAAAAGTTTATGGAAGGAAAGCCTGTTGCAGAGCAGGATATCGGTCGGCAGTTGTTACAGGAAACTGCTGCTTATGCCGAAACTTCGGTGTGCCGACGTAGATTTTTATTGCATTACTTTGGAGAGGTGTTTGAGGTAGAAAATTGTGGTAATTGTGATAACTGTTTACATCCAAAGAAAAAAGTGGAAGCTAAAGATATGTTGAAACTGGCACTTGACGTAATCAGTGCCGTAAAGGAAAATTTTAAGGTAGACTATATTATAGATGTGCTGGTCGGTAATGAAACTGAAGAGATTTTAGCACATAAGCATGACAAACTGAAATATTTTGGTGCCGGAGAGGATGAAGACGAAAAGAAATGGAATGCAGTGATTCGTCAGGCGATGATTGCCGGTTATATCGAAAAGGAAGTAGAGAATTACGGACTGTTGAAAATTACAGACGATGGATACAAGTATATGAAAAAGCCTGTATCCTTTAAGGTGACGGAGGATAATGATTTTGATGAAGATGAGGAACCTGTTCCGCAAAAAGGGGGAGGAGCTGCCGATCCGGCATTGTTTTCCATGCTGAAGGATTTGCGTAAGAAGTTGTCTAAACAGTTGGATGTTCCGCCTTACGTTATTTTCCAGGATCCTTCTTTGGAAGCTATGGCTACGGTGTATCCGATCAGTATCGAGGAATTGCAGAACATTCCGGGAGTCGGAGCTGGAAAGGCCAAACGCTACGGTGCGGAGTTCTGTGATCTGATCAAGCGTCATTGTGAAGAGAATGAGATAGACCGTCCGGAAGATTTGAGAGTACGTACGGTGGCCAATAAGTCAAAACTGAAGGTAAGCATTATTCAGAGCATTGACCGAAAGGTAGCCTTGGATGATATTGCTTCGGCCAAAGGGATTGATTTCTCTGAATTGCTGGATGAAATTGAAGCGATCGTTTATTCCGGTACCAAGCTGAACATTGACTATTTCCTGGAAGAGATTATGGATGAAGATCATATGCTGGATATCTATGATTATTTCAAGGAATCGGAAACGGACAGTCTGGATGACGCTATGGATGAATTGGGAGAAGACTACACCGAAGAAGAAATACGTTTGGTTCGTGTTAAATTCCTTTCCGAAATGGCAAACTGATTTGCGATTAATTTCCTTTACTGCGAGGGTTAAAAGATAAAATTAAAATGCAGAAGAGAGTTGACACGCTGACTTTCTTCTGCATTTTTTTATGCTTTTTTTAATGAAATAATCTGGCTGCCACCATAAAAAAATCAGAAAAAATTTATATATTTGCACGCAATAATTTTATATCCTAATATCTTATGTCATCATTTATTGCAGATAAAATCGTTATGGATGGATTAACATACGATGACGTATTGTTAGTTCCCGCTTATTCTGAGGTTTTACCACGTACCGTGGAGTTGTCAACCAAGTTTTCTCGTCACATCGATCTGAAGATTCCGTTTGTTACTGCAGCGATGGATACAGTTACTGAATCGACTATGGCTATTGCCATTGCGCGCGAAGGAGGTATTGGTGTTATTCACAAAAATATGTCTATCGAGGAGCAGGCCCGTCAGGTTGCTATTGTGAAACGTGCTGAGAACGGTATGATCTATGATCCGGTTACCATTCAGCGCGGATCTACAGTAAAAGACGCATTGGATTTGATGAGCGAGTATCATATTGGTGGTATCCCGGTTGTGGATGACGATAAGAAACTGGTCGGTATTGTAACTAATCGTGATTTGCGTTTTGAACAGAATCCTCTTCGTCTGATTGATGAAGTGATGACCAGCGAGAATCTGGTAACTACCCATATCCAGACTGATTTGGCTTCTGCTGCAAAGATTCTGCAGGAGCACAAGATTGAGAAGTTGCCGGTAGTAGATATGGATGGCCGTTTGGTTGGTTTGATTACTTACAAAGATATTACAAAAGCAAAGGACAAGCCAATGGCTTGTAAGGATGCCAAAGGACGTTTGCGTGTAGCTGCCGGTGTAGGTGTTACCGGAGATACTTTTGAACGTATGAAAGCCTTGGTTGAGGCCGGTGCTGATGCTATTGTTATCGATACGGCACACGGTCATTCAAAATATGTGATCGAAAAGCTGAAAGAGGCTAAAGCTAACTTCCCGGATGTAGACATTGTTGTAGGAAATGTGGCAACTGGTGAAGCCGCCAAGATGTTGGTTGAGGCCGGTGCTGATGGCGTTAAGGTGGGAATCGGTCCGGGATCTATTTGTACGACCCGTGTTGTAGCCGGAGTCGGTGTGCCGCAGCTTTCTGCCATTTACGATGTTGCCAGCGCTTTGAAAGGAACTGATGTTCCTTTGATTGCTGATGGTGGTTTGCGTTATTCGGGTGATGTTGTTAAGGCTTTGGCTGCTGGTGGCTATAGTGTCATGATCGGCTCTTTGGTTGCCGGAACAGAAGAGTCTCCAGGAGATACTATTATCTTCAACGGAAGAAAATTCAAGTCATACCGTGGAATGGGATCTTTGGAAGCTATGGAGTGCGGTTCAAAGGATCGTTACTTCCAAGCAGGAGTCAATGATGTGAAGAAATTGGTTCCAGAAGGTATTGCCGGTCGTGTTCCTTATAAAGGTACGGTGCAGGAGGTGATTTACCAGTTGATCGGTGGATTAAGATCGGGTATGGGTTATTGTGGTGCCAATACGATTGCAGATCTGCATCAGGCCAAGTTTGTACGCATTACCAATGCGGGTGTACAAGAAAGCCATCCACACGATGTAACCATTACCAGTGAGGCTCCTAACTATAGCCGTCCACAGTAACATAATAGAGAATTCAATGAAAAAGTTATTGATAGCATTTTCATTAACAGTAATGGGATTATCCTGCTATGGGCAGGATGATCCCATTGTGATGAAAATTAACGGGATTGATGTCCCGCGTTCTGAGTTTGAATACAATTACAATAAAAACAATACGACGGGTGTTGCTGATCCGAAAGGCATTGATGAGTATGTGCCGTTGTTTGTGAATTATAAACTGAAGGTTGAGGCTGCCAAGGATGCCCGTTACGATACACTGAGTTCTTTTAAAAAAGAGTTTTTGATGTATCGTAACCAACAGATCCGTTCTTTACTGGTAGATCCGAAAGTTGAAGAGCAGGAGGCACGGAAATATTATGACAAGCTGAAGCAAAATATCGGTCCTGATGGTCTGGTTCGTGTTGCTCATATTTTTGTGCAGGTCCCTCAAAAAGCTTCTGAAGCGCAAATTGACGCCGCAAAGAAAAAGATTGATTCTGTTTATCAGGAGATTCTGAAGGGTAGTAATTTTGCTGAACTAGCCTTGAGAAACTCTGATGATAAGATGTCTGCTATTCAAGGCGGTGAATTACCGTGGCTTGCCCGCAAACAAACGATCAAGGAATTTGAGGATGTAGCTTTCAAGATGAAAGCTACGGATGAAGTTTCAGAGCCTTTCCTGTCTCCGTTGGGATATCATATTGTAAAGTTTTTGGGACGGAAACAGCTTGAACCTTATGATTCTTTGCGCAATAATATTTTGAAATATCTGGAGTCGCAAGGTTTACAGAATAAGATGGTAGATCAGGTTCTTGATTCTATGGTAGAAGCCAGTGGAAAGCAGTTGACAGTAGATCAGGTACTCGATCGTGAAACCGAGCGTTTTTGTGCCCAGGATTCAGATCTGAAATATTTGATTCAAGAATATCATGACGGTTTGCTGCTGTTTGAATTGTCTTCACGTGAAATTTGGCAGAAGGCTGCAAAAGACGAAGATGGTTTGAAGAAGTTTTTCCGTAAGAACAAAAAGCATTATGCTTGGGACGTTCCTCGTTTCCGTGGTATTCTCTATTTTTATAGAGAACCGAAGGTTGGTAAGAAGGTACGGAAAATGCTGAAGAGAACGGATGAAAAAGAGTGGGTAAGGGTTATTCGTGAGAATTTTAATAATGACTCTTTGTCTACGGTTCGTACAATAGCCAAGATGTTTGTTAAGGGAGACAATCCTTATGTAGATTATTGCGTGTTTAAATCAAAAGAAGAGCCAAAAGAGCGTCCTACATTCCCATATTTTGATGCTTATGGGAAGAAGTTGACAAAAGGACCACAGAAATGGACTGATGTGAAAAGCGAGGTCATTTCGGATTATCAGGCTTTTAAAGAGAAGGAATATGTTGAAGAACTTCGGAAAAAGTATTCGGTAGAAATTTTTGAAGAGGTTTTAAAAACGGTTAATAATCACTGATGTAAGCTTCTTTTGCTGTAATTTAGCACATAGAATTTACAATAACAATTATTTGATGAAAATATTCAAATCCATTAAGATTGCATTTGCGCTCCTGGTATTAGGGGCGCAAATGCCATTGTTTGCTCAAAACAACGTTGTAGACGAAGTGATTTGGGTTGTCGGCGATGAAGCTATATTGCGTTCGGATGTGGAGGCTGCCCGTTTAACCGGCGGGCCGGTAAAAGGTGATCCTTATTGTGTGATTCCTGAACAATTGGCTATCCAGAAGCTTTTTTTGCATCAGGCTGCCATTGACAGTATTACGGCTACTCCGACAGAGATAAACCGTGCTGTAGAGGCACAGATGAACGAATGGGTTATGCTTGCCGGATCGAAGGAAAAGCTTGAGGAATACAAGAATATGACGATGACGCAGATTCGGGAGGGGTTATACGATCAGATGAAAGATTATCTGACAGCCCAGAATATGCGCCGAAAGTTGGCTGAGGATGTTAAGGTGACACCGGCTGAAGTGCGTCAGTTCTTCAAAAAACTTCCTGCTGACAGTCTGCCAATGATACCTGAACAGGTTGAAGTACAAATCGTTGCCCTGAATCCTATTATATCTCAAGGTGAGATTGATCGGGTGAAAGAAGAGTTGCGTGATTATACGGAGCGTATTAATTCGGGTTCCTCTTCATTCTCGACTTTGGCAATTTTGTATTCAGAAGACCCGGGATCAGCCCGTCAGGGAGGAGAGATGGATTACGTCGGAAAGTCAATGCTGGATCCGGCCTTTGCCAATGTAGCATTCAGCCTGACCGATCCGAAAAAAGTTTCGAAGATTGTAGAGAGTGAATATGGATTTCATATTATTCAATTGATTGACAAACGCGGAGATAAGGTAAAGGTGCGTCATATATTGCGAATCCCGAAACCTTCTCAGGAAAATGTGGACGCTACTCTGGCTCGTTTGGATTCTATTGCGGAGGAAATCCGTGCCGAGAAATTTTCGTTTGAAGATGCGGCGGCTATTATTTCCGAGGATAAGGATACACGTAATAATTTCGGAGTCATGATTAATTTGAAAATGAGTCCGGATGGTGAGCGTATGGAACGTACATCTCGCTTTGAAATGCAGGAATTACCGGCCGAGGTTGCCAAGGTTGTAGCAGAAATGAATACCGGTGAAATTTCAAAACCCTTTTTGATGATGAAGAATCAAAAGGAAGTTTGTGCTATCGTGAAACTGAAAACCCGGATTAAGGCACACAGAGCAAGTATGACTGAGGATTTTCAGGTTCTGAAAGCTATTGTTTTGGCAAAGAAAAGAGAGGAAAAAATAAAGCAGTGGATTGTGGATAAACAGAAAACTACTTATATACGAATTAACGAAGAGTGGCGGAACTGTAACTTCCAATATCCAGGATGGATCAAATGAACATAACAAGAAGAAACCCACGAAAGAGATATGACGGGCATAGATTACTTATATTCTGTATTCTATGCCTGTTTGGGTTATTTGTGATAGCCCAAAATGATAAAAAACGCGAAACATCGGATACAAATGAATCGCGCATTTATTTGTTGCATGCTGATGTGTTGAGCCATGATCAGTTCCGAAATCCCGGAGCTCAGATCCTGGTGGGTAATGTTCAGTTTAGGCATGATGATGTCTTTATGTATTGTGACAGTGCCTGCTTTTATGAAGAAGATAATTCTTTTGACGCTTTCGGACATGTGCGTATGGTGCAGGGGGATACCTTGTCACTCATAGGAGATGTGCTGTATTATGACGGAATGCAACAGTTGGCGCGTGTACGCCATAACGTGGTGTTGACACATTTGAAGTCCGTTTTGTATACCGATAGTCTGGATTATGACCGGTTATATGATCTGGGATATTTTTTTGAAGGGGGAAAACTGATAGACAAGGACAACGTGCTGACGTCTGATTGGGGTGAGTATAGTCCGACAACCCGAGAGGCTGTCTTTAATTATAATGTCAAACTGGAAAATCCCAAATTTACCATCGTTTCAGATACCTTGCATTATAATACTCGCACGAATATGGCCCATATTGTGGGACCTTCTAATATTGATAGTGGTGACAATCACATTTATTCCGAGTCCGGTTATTATGATACTCAGAAAGATCAGGCTTATCTGTTGGAACGTTCTTTACTGACTAACAAAGGAAAAAAACTGGTTGGTGACAGTTTGTATTATGACAGTCCGTCGGGTATAGGCAAGGCTTTTGGAAACATACGTTATGAGGATGAAGTCAACAAGAATATGTTTACGGGAAATTACTGTTATTACAATGAACATACCGGTTACTCTGAGGCGGCCGACAGTGCTTTGGCCATAGACTATTCGCAAAAGGATACTTTGTATCTTCATGCTGATACATTTAAAATCTTTACGTACCATATGGATACGGATTCGATGTATCGGGTGATGCACGCTTATCATAAAGTCCGTTCTTACCGGACAGATGTTCAGGCTGTATGTGATTCATTGATTTACAATACAAAAGATTCCTGTATGAGTATGTATAAGGATCCTATTGTATGGAATGGTCCTCAACAGGTTTTAGGTGAACAGATACATGTCTTCATGAATGACTCAACCATTGATTCGTTGCAGGTACTGTATCAGGCACTGTCTGTGGAGCGTATAGACAGTGTGCATTATAATCAAGTGGCAGGCCGCGAGATTCATACTTATTTTAAGGATGGTGCCATGGACTATACTTGGGTGATAGGTAATGTATACGTAGACTACTATCCGTTTGACAGTGACAGTCTGATGATCGGAATGAACTATGTCGAGACGAGTGAGCTGAAACTGTTTATGAAGGAGCAGAAAGTATATCGTATCTGGATGCCGGCTGCAGTAGGAACAATGTATCCTTTAGGAATGATTCCACCCAATAAACTTTATTTGGAGAATTTTGCCTGGTTTGACTATATTCGTCCACGTAATAAGATGGACGTATTTGAATGGCGAGGAAAGAAAAAGGGTACGGAATTAAAGGTTTCGTATAAGCATCAGGCACCTTTGCAGAAACTGGATCAGATTTTAAAGAAGAAATAATATGGGACTATTCAAGACAAGAAAACCAAGATCTTTTCAGCATAATTATTTGTACGTAGATGAACGAAAAGACCGGTTAAAGGAAATTGAAGAGCGTGCCAAACGTGAGTTGGGTATGCTGCCTCCCAAGGAATTCAATCCGGAAGATATTCGGGGAACCTTTGTCAAGGCAACGAAGCATCTTCGTAAAAGGAAGGAGAGTGGCAAGAAGCCTATGAAAGTTGGTGTGGCATTGATTATCATTGCCGCCTGTCTGTTTCTGTGGCATTATCTGCTCACCGGAAGTTGGAGATTTTAATTAAAAGGAATTATTATGGGCGATATTATTCATCTGTTACCTGATTCTGTTGCGAATCAGATTGCGGCCGGCGAGGTGATTCAGCGCCCGGCTTCCGTGATCAAGGAACTTGTTGAGAATGCTGTTGATGCCGATGCCAAACGCATAGATGTGGTTGTGGTTGATGCGGGGAAGACATCCATACTGGTTGTAGATGATGGAAAAGGGATGACGGAGACTGACGCGCGTTTGGCTTTTGAACGTCATGCTACTTCCAAAATCCGTCAGGCAAGCGATTTGTTTGCCCTGTCTACCATGGGATTCCGTGGTGAAGCTTTGGCTTCTATTGCCGCTGTGGCTCAGGTTGAATTACGTACGCGGCAGAGAGATGCCGAGATTGGTACTTGTGTATCTATTGCTGCATCGAAGGTAACATCTCAGGAACCTGTGGCTTGTTCTCCAGGCAGCAGCTTTATGATTAAAAACCTGTTTTTTAATATTCCCGCGAGACGAAAGTTTCTCAAGTCCAACCAAACAGAGTTGGGTAATATCCTTCAGGAGTTTGAACGTGTGGCTTTGGTACATCCCGATATTTCCTTTTCGCTTACGCACAATGATTCTATGATGTTTTCATTGTCTCCTTCGTCTCTTCGTCAGCGAATCGTCAATATATTCGGACGTAAACTGAACGAGCAGTTACTTACTGTAGAAGTGGAAACAACATTGGTCAAATTATCAGGTTTTGTTGCCAAGCCGGAATTCGCACGAAAGAAAGGCTCTCATCAATATTTCTTTGTTAATGGTCGCTACATGAAGCATGCCTATTTCCATAAGGCGGTGATGGAGGCCTTTGATCAGTTGATACCTGTGGGAGAACAGGTATCTTATTTTCTTTATTTTGAGGTTGACCCTGCTAATATTGATGTGAATATCCATCCGACAAAGACCGAAATCAAATTTGAGAACGAATTGGCGATCTGGCAAATTATTATTGCGGCAATCAAAGAAGCATTGGGACGTTTCAATGCGGTTCCTGCTATTGATTTTGATACAGAAGGACGTCCTGATTTGCCTGTTTTTGAGGAAAGCAAACTGGATGTTGAGCGTCCGGTGACACAGATAAATCCGGATTTTAATCCTTTTGATTCACGTTCCTCTTCGTATGGACAGCGGAATACAAACTCTACCCGTTATGTTCCTTCACATTGGGAAGAATTATATGGTGCGCCAACTGAAGCTGCTTCTGCCTCATTTGAACAATACTCTTCAGAGACGGCTGTGCCCGATGAAGGCGGACTTTATGAGGAGAGTGCAGACTTTTCTGATAAATCTACGCAGCATTACCAGTATAAAGGGCGTTATATTATGACGGCAGTCAAATCCGGTTTGATGATCATTGACCAACAGAGGGCACATATAAGGGTTTTGTTTGACCGTTTCTTAGAGCAGATCCGTTCTCATCATGGGGCTTCGCAAGGCTTGCTCTTCCCGGAGATAATCCAGTTGCCGCCTTCTGAAGCGATTGTTCTGGAACATCTGCAGGATGAACTGCATGCCTTGGGATTTGATTTGCAAAGTTTGGGAGGTGGCTCTTATAGTTTGAATGCTATTCCGTCGGGAACCGAAGGGTTGCATGCAGAAACCTTGATTCGTAATATCATTGATACAGCTATGGAGAAGGGGAGTGATATAGGAGACGAAATTAATAACCGTTTGGCTTTGGCGTTGGCACGAAATGCCTCAATTGTGCCTGGTCAGGTGCTGAGTAATGAAGAAATGGAAGCTTTGGTGGATAGTCTGTTTGCTTGCTCTACTCCTAATTATACTCCTGATGGAAAGGTGATTATTACTATTCTGGAACAAGATAACATAGACCGCTTGTTTGGATAGATTAAACGTAACTATATCAAAAAAGATGCACGAAAGACTGTCTGAACAACAGCTTTTCGTGCATCTTTTTATTATTGAAAACAATTCCACAACGCGGACTCCGGCAATGGCGCCTCAAAAGACATTTTTTCCTTGGATACCGGATGAATAAATTCAATTCTTCTGGCATGCAGGCAAATGCTTCCATCAGGATTACTGCGTGGAGAACCGTATTTCAAGTCTCCTTTGATCGGACAACCTATTTTGGCCAATTGGCATCTGATCTGATGATGTCGCCCTGTTTGCAAATTGATTTCCAACAAGAAGTAGCGTTCTGACCGCCCGATGACTTTATAATCCAATATTGCTTTCTTGGAATTTTTCACTTCGCGGTCATACGCATATGATTTGTTCTGTTTCTCGTTACGTACTAACCAATGTACCAGTTCTCCGGCTAATGCAGGAGGTTGGTTTTTTACAATGGCCCAATAGGTCTTTTTTATGTCTTTGGCTTTGAACATCTCATTCAGGCGACTTAAAGCCTTGCTGGTACGTGCAAATAGAACCAAACCGCTTACAGGGCGATCTAATCTGTGAGTAACTCCAAGAAAAACATTCCCGGGTTTGTGGTATTTTTCCTTGATATACTGTTTTACAGTTTCCGATAAGGGAATATCGCCTGTTTTGTCTCCTTGAACAATTTCAGAACTGGCCTTATTGACCAGTATGATATGGTTGTCTTCGTAAATGACGTTCATTGAATTACATGTTCATACCGCCGTCTACCTGGATAACCTGACCAGAAACATAGCTAGACAGATCAGAAGCCAGGAACAGAGCAATGTTTGCCACGTCTTCCGGGGTACCTCCACGACGCAATGGAATACCTTTGATCCATTCTTTGCGTACCTCTTCAGACAAAGCCTGAGTCATGGCAGTTTCAATAAATCCCGGTGCAATAGCGTTTGCACGGATACCTTTGGCACCCATTTCCTGCGCGATAGACTTTGCTAGAGCAATCATACCGGCCTTAGAAGCTGAGTAGTTGCACTGTCCTGCATTACCGTGAACACCAACAACAGAAGCCATATTGATGATTGAACCACCTTTCTGACGCATCATGATAGGAGTACATGCATGAATAAAGTTGAATGCAGACTTCAGATTGACACCGATTACTGCATCCCACTGAGCCTCGGTCATTCTCAACATCAGGCCGTCCTTAGTAATACCGGCATTATTCACCAGAATATCGATTGAACCGAAATCTTCTTTTACTTGATTTACTACTTCGGCAGACTGAGCAAAGTCTGCTGCGTTAGAAGCATATCCTTTTACTTTCACTCCCATGGCTGCAATTTCCTCTTCGGTAGCTTTACCGTTTTCGTCAATTACCAAATCAGTAAATGCGATGTTGGCACCTTCAGAAGCAAATTTCAGTGCAATGGCTTTTCCAATACCACGGGCAGCTCCCGTGATCAATGCTGTTTTTCCAGTTAATAGTCCCATAATTGTCTTTTATGATTTTAGAATATTATTTATCCAATTAGAGTGGATTATATATTTTTTAATGCCTTGTTCAGAAATGTCTGGACAACGTTTTTGCAGTTTTCCTGCTCTATGCCTTCTCCTAACCTGCCGTATATGTAAGGTACTTCAAGACCTTTGATACAATAATGTATGATGTCTGCTACCAGTGGTGGATTCTGAATTTCAAAAATTTGCTGTTGGATTCCTTCTGCCAGAACTTTCTGGATCAGACTGCTTTCTGCCTGATCAAAGTTTTTTCGGACCTTTTCCACCATCCATATGTCTCGGAAAAATTCAGCTCGTAGGTTTCCGTTACGCAGAACGGCTTCTTTTATTAGATTCAGGTGGGCAAAAACTAATTCTTGCAATTTTTCTTCGGGAGAAATACTTTTTATGGCTACTTCTGCCATCTTCTGTCTAAGACGGTCTAGCTCTGTTTCAATGACAGCATAGTATAATTCTTCTTTATTTTTGAAATACGTATAAAGAGTGCGCCGCCCCTTCTTGGAAGCTACGGCAATGTCGTTCATTGTCGTATTTTCCAAGCCTTTTTTTGCAAAAAGGATTCTTGCAACCTCTACTAGCTTGAGTTTTGTTTTTGAAACTGCCATAATGAATGCAAAAGTAAATTCTTTTTTTTAGAATGCCAAAAATTACATTTGAAACTTTTGAGTTTGGAAAGGATATTAAGTATAATAATATGTTTGGTAAATGGAGATTATGGATTTTTTTTGTATTTCTCGCAAAAAAAATCCATAAAAATTTGGTGGATATAAATAAAAGCCTTACCTTTGCAATCGAAATCAGGAAACAAACTCCTGAATGACGAATAACATCGCGGAGTGGAGCAGTTGGTAGCTCGCCAGGCTCATAACCTGGAGGTCGTCTGTTCGAGTCGGGCCTCCGCAACAAAGAAGTGCGTAACTCGCTGAATATCAGCAAGTTACGCACAATTCGTTTAAAGGTGCCGGGACAAAATCGGGACAAAAAAATTCAGAGTATGGTTTTATCGCATTGGTTGGGGTTGCCAAACAATGTTAAAAAAAATGTGCTCAACAAAAAGAAAAAGCATCAGTTATGCAGAGCTGGAGAAATTCCGGCTACCGGTGTATAACCGGAAATCCAAAGAGAAATATGTCTATTTCTACGTTTTAGATCCGCAATCGGTTCTCGATGGACAACCCAAGCTCAAGCGATTGCGGAAGAAATTCAATCATATTCATAATGCGAAAGAGAGAGATGCAGCGGCCACCCGTTTCATCTGTGAGGTTTCAGCCAAGCTAAAGACCGGCTGGAACCCTCTATATGAGCAGACCTCACAGAAAGCATTTACCTTGATAACAGATGCCATTAATCTGTATGAACGGCATCTGGAGAAGCAACACCGAGATCAGATCCTGAAGGACAAAACAAAGATAGATTACGTATATCGCTTGAACGCGCTTAAAAAATATATCACAAATGAAGATGTATCAATCACTTACACGTATCAATTCAATCAAAACTTTATAGAAAGTTTCCTGGATTATATCTACTATGACAGGAACAACAGTCCTAGAACCCGGAATAACTATCTGAACTGGCTCGGAAGCTTTTGCAGCTGGCTGACAGATCGTGGCTATGTGTCAGCCACTGGCGTAGAGAAAATAAAGAAGCTCCCGGAGTATGACAAGAAAAGGAAACCACTGGAGAAGGAAGATATGAAACTCCTTCAGGAGTATCTGGCCGACAAGAATCCGGCATTTCTGTTGGCGTGCCAGGTGCATTATTACACACTGGTACGCCCGGGAGAACTGTCATGGATAAAGCTGGAAGACATCAGTCTGAAGGAACAGACTATGTTTGTCAGCCGGGATATCAGTAAGAACCGCAAGGATGCTAAGGTCACTTTACCAACCAAAGTACTGCAGCACATGATAGATATGGGATATTTTGCTTATCCAGGGCATTATTATTTGTTTGGATCTGATTTCCGGCCGTCGGAAGAACATGCTGACGCTCGGATCTTCCGGGAAGAATGGAATCGGGTGCGGAAGGCATTGAAATGGCCGGACTGCTACCAGTTTTACAGTCTGAAAGATACAGGAATCACTGATACCATAGACCGGGTAGGCTTGACCATAGCCAAAGATCAGGCGCGGCATAGTGACATATCAACAACAAATCGATATGTCCGGAAAGAGCAACTGCGGGCACATCCGGAACTGAAAAATTATGAGGGAGATTTATAAAAAAGCATCCTGACGATTTTCACAAACCATCAGGATGAAAAACAATAAACTTAAAGTATGAAAAAGAGAATGTGAAACGAAATCATCAGAGAAGCCGAAGAAGAATCACATGACAAAAGAAGTATAAAAATGAAAGGTTTTGTAGGAAAAAATTTTATTTGGCAGGGAAGAAAATCCCTTTAGCATAAGGGGAAATTTTTCCTTGTTCAAAATAATAGATGATTTCTTTGCAGAAATATAATCGATTAGAAATAATAAATTTTGAACGCACGTCTGGCCGAACATTAAATGAGAAATTTATTTCATATTCCGTCGAGTTGTCAATCGGGGTATTATTGGCATAGAGAGCAGACGATAAATATTTGAGATTGAAATTAAAGTGTGCAAAGTCTGTCCGCTTTAAAATTTTCCGCCACGAAAAGATATCTCCTGGTGTTCCGGATATGGAATAGAATTGCATGATATATGGATAGGTTACACATTGGGGATACATAACACTGTTATACAGGTTCTCAAGATCTGGATCTGAAGATTCTCCATGAAGGACATTAATTAATCCCATATAATAAGACACATAAATATTATTCTTGGAAGAATCATACTTTTCGGGTGCGCCATTCTGGATCCATTGGTTAAGACCGTCGTCCGATGAAGAGTCCTGTTCCAGAACTTCTTGATTCCGGGCAAAAGGAATGGCTGCACCCATGAGCTTCGGCCCGTCAATGTCCGGATGAAGATCCACGGCCAGGACCTCGGCAGGGCATATTTTCAGGGAGATCTCATCTGAGTTATCGTCTGATTGAATAGAAGCGAATATGTCAACAGGCTCAAAATGGTAGACTGCAGTCGATGTTCTACGGTAGTTCACTAAGACAAAATCTGTCGAAGTACTCTTATCCCGGAAAATATAAGGTTTATTGAAATAGTCTGCAGATTTATATTCCTTGGTATCGAAGTCTGCGAAAGAATCGAATTCTAAGACCTTAACAATTTTCCGGACATCATCAGAAAGATTCGCATATTGATACTTCCAGACACTCGGGAAATTATATTTAACATTCGAATAGTTCGTCGAGAAAGTTTCAGTTAAGTTGAATTTACGAGAAGCAACAAGGTCGCCAGATAATATCTGATCATCTGAGATAATAACGGTATCTGCAACCTTATTGTAGAAGTCGGCCACACGATAAATGGAAACTGTTTTTTCGGCGACATTGCAGAGAATAACCACATTAAAAAACTTTTCAATCTGGGATAAAAACTCACTGACCTCCCAATTAGGCAACATTTCATTGAGCTTTTGTGTCTTATAGCCGTGAACAACGATCATTCGACAAGCGCTTTCATCTTCTCTCAGAATATTATAAGTTATAGACCAGCCAAGGGCTTGCAATATTTTCTCGAGAAGAAATATCAGATATGGCTGGAAAATGAAAGTCGTATTTTCCACATAATGAATAGAGTCATGCGTATTTTGATAAATGAAATTCGCGAATGTAGTCGTTTCCGGTCGTGGAAGATCTTTGAATTTGGTCATGATGGGACAATAGACTCCATTAGACTTCGGGAAATAATCTTCAAGAGTCTTTAACGCATCTTCCGGAGTCGGAGTTGTGACAGAGCCTAAGTCAAGGTCCAATATTTTAGTGTTATTAGATAGAAGATTGAGATCGCTATTGCCCGACACAATTTGAATCTTCAGTTTTTTGCCGTTGAGTTCCAAAAGGCTTTCGCGCCCCATGCAAATGATCCTGCCATCATCGTCAATGATAGCTTGTCTTTGTTTGAAAACATTGTCAGAGTTTAACCGGTCAAGATGGGCATAAACTTGCTGATTTTCTTTGGCCGATAAATCGACATCGATGTCATAAGAGTAAGTTCCAGCTTCAGTCAACATAGGATTGGCTTCATGAAGCTCAAATTGTCCCCCATCAACTGGATAGATGGGGGAATTATTAATGGATATATTAATCATACTGTTTACGGTTTGCGTTGGACTTGATTCGATTTAAAAGGTTTTGAGCTTCATTGACACTGCCTTTCCCGTCAGCCCAACAATAAGCTGGAGATGGTTGCTGATAGGCTTCCGTAGCTTGTGCCATCGTTTTGTCTATGCGATTCAGAATTGCCAAAAGTTCGGCATCAACAGGGTTGACAGTGACGGCTGAAGGTGATGGCGAAGATGAAGAGGACATCCGTCCGGAAGCGACCGATGCAATATCTGAAGCTGACAGCTGAGCTATAGAATTGCTTCTCTGCGCCCGGTCTATGAGGTCAAGAACCGGGCGGACCGCCGGGTTCTGAACTGCAAAGCGATTGGCCACAAACTCATTGGAGTGGACAATGCCTTTAGGCTGGTTCCATTCGCCCGGGCCAGTAAATCCGCCGACATCGAAACTGGAAACTGCACCTTTGGCAATCGCAAACAAACCTTTAATTGCAGCGTATTTAGCGGCGGCAGTAGCCAATCCGGCGAATCCTTTAGTTGCAACGTCTTTCGCCCCAATTTCAGCATACTTTACCAAAAGCATCTTTTCGACCGCTTCCAGTGCTATAATCAGCATCTGTTTACTAAAATCTTTAAAAGACATCTGTTCGCCCATCATCCATTGGCCGATCATTTCGCCCATAGAAGTGGTAAACTGTGTCAGCGAGTCTTTGAGTTGGTTGTATTGCGACATGACCTTGGCATTATTACTCTGGGTAATTTGCAGCATCAGGTCATAGTAGTTCTGCTGGGCTTCTGTACTTTGCTCATTACTCAGGTTGTCAACCGCCATACGTTGCTGAGCATACTTGAGAGAGATCGCTGTTTTTTGGCGTTCATACTCTTCGGCCGAGATCAACTTTTTGGCATATTGAGCCTTCAGGGCGAGCAGTTCGGATTCTTCGGCGGAAGTAAGCTCTGCCAGTTGCTGGTCTGCGGATGCCTGAAGGATTTGTTTCTTTTGTTCTTCGCATTGTTGTTTTGCTGCCAACAGAAGACGTTCCTTCTCTTCGATCGTCGGGATGATACCATTCTCATAGGCATATTCAATTTGGGATTGAAGCGCCTGGTAGGTAGCATCAGCTGCTGCCAGTTGAGCCGCCGTATCAGCCTTGGCCGTGTCAGCAGATATATTCTCCAGCTGGTGTTTCAATTCGAGTTGCTTGTCTAAGATCTGCTGTTTGATCTCTTCACGCTGCTTGGGTTCCAGCCCAGCCACCGCGAGCTTTCGGTCCAGCAAATCCATCTCCAGTTTGAGAAGCTGCTGCTCATAAGCGTCCTGACTGGCAATCTCACCCCGACGATACTGTTCTTTCAGCTGATTTTTCTTGATTAAGTAATCTTCTTCAAGCTGCAGGAGTTCTTCTTTCACAGGATCGGTTTTGTCGTTTTCGGAACTGCTTTCTGTTACAGGTGGGGGAGTCGTTGTCGTGGAGTTATTTCCGGAAGGAATCACAGAATCAAGATTCACTTTCAGACTTTTTGCGGTCAAAGACAGATTCGCTTCGCGTGCATCTACATCCTGAAGCTGCTTGTTCCGCTCATTCACCCAACCTTTAGCCTCGATAATACTTTTCTGAATAGCGATATAGTTGTCGACTGCATTACGCACCTTGTCCCTATCCAAAGATTTATCCATGTTAGAAATAAAGTCGCTAATACCTTTCACATTCAACCAATCTCCGGCGGAAGAGTCATTGGCAGCGGCATCCAGCTGTGTCTGATAAGTCAAAAGATAAGGGTTATCAGCAAGAAGAGCAGACATCCGGTTCTGACGTTTGTAAAGCCCAGATTGGCGACGCAATCGGCTTTCTTCCAGATCCAGGCGTTGTGTCTGAATTTCGGTCATTTTTCGTGTCATAGCTTGCGCCAATGCCATCTCCTTGAGCTTATCAATATGCTCTTTAATTTTGTCGGTGGTTTCACCGATGACTTTACCTTCATCACTGATTTGGGCGGTATATCCCGGAATGATGGTTTTGAGCTTCTCGATGGCGGTGCGTCGATCATTCAATGAACGAGAATTGTCATGGATGACGGCCGAAAGGATACGGATCTGCGAGATTTCTTCGGCGGTTGATTGGGTGACGGAACGGTTTATGTCATCCATATCCTTCTGAATTTGCTGCTCTTTTGTTAAAGACGCTGTAAGATCATCTGAAGCAGACTTCCAGGCCCAAATCAAGGCGATAACTGTCGTGATTATAGACACAAGCAGACCGATAGGGTTGGCCTTGATGACCGTATTAAGCTTGGTCATCTCCATTTTTGCTGCTGATAACCCCTGGGTAAAAAGAATCATCGCAACGCGAGCCAACGCCATACCGCTCTTGAGAGTGCCCATCAGGACGGCTGAAGCTTTAGTTCGGTTATTCCACAAAGCTGTGGCAACATTGATCATACCCACGGTAGCATAATAAGAGGATAGAGCTGCGATGACAGGAACAAGAATCTCCCTGTGTTCGTTGAGCCATTTTACAAGCTCGACACCGTAACGAGTCCAGTTTACCAGACCGTTCAGAAGCTGGGTAATAGCTGGATTTAAGGACTTGGCCAGAATGATACCTTGCTCATTCAATTCGTTGCGAGCCTGAGCGATTTTGCTCGAAAGGGTGTCTGACTTAATGGCAGCCTGTTCAGTGGCCACACTGGTACCCGTAACTGCAGCTGTATAGCTCTTGACTTTTTCGGTAGAGTTGATCAGGACGCTGGCCACATTATAACCTTCTTCGCCGAATTGTTTCTTAATCTCAGCTGCTGTAAGTCCCTTGGCGGCCAGATTATCCAGGGCCTGATACAATCCCACGACTTTCGGATTTGTGTCATCGGCCCCCGTCTGTAGGGTTAGGAAGAACTTCTTCAGACCGGTACCGGCAACTTCTTCTTTAATTCCTTTTTCGGCGAGAGTTTCAAGAGTTCCGACCAGTTGCTCGATGGGAACATCTGCAGAAGCAGCTGCTACTCCGGAATTCAAAATGGAGCGTGTTACAGACTCCACGGCTGCAGAACCATATTTAGATCCGGCAGCCATGACATTAGTAAAGCGGGCGGCTTCATTAGCTTGAGCGCCGTACTGATTCATCGAGAGTGTCACCGCATCGACCGCATCGGTGAGCTTCATGCCGGATGCAGCGGCCAGGATAAGAGTCTGTTCGGTAACTTGTGCGAGAGCTTCCTTATTAGAAAGCAGTTCGGGCTTGGCAGATCCAACCAATTTATATGCGTCCAAAATTTCGCTGGCGCTTTGCTTGATTCGGACTCCAGAACTGGTCATGCTGGTAGACAGGCGGACAGCTTGCTGTTCCAACCACTTAACTGAGGCATCATCCAGACCTGTGAGTGCCTTGACATCGGCCGAGGCATCTTCGCGCTCGTTGGCCAATTTCCGAAACTCATTAATCTTGAGAACTACGCCGGTGATGGCCGCTATCACTGCAGCAATAGAAGCGGCATATTTATTAAAAAGGTCTACACCTTTGGACAGAGTAGACTGTTGTTCCTGCCTGATATCACGAAGTGACTGCTTGTGATCATTCAATACACCTTTGAGAGTTTTAATTTTGGATGCTGTTTGGTTATATTCCTCAGAACCTATTTCCATTTCCTTCCAGGCTCTTTGAAGCTTACGAATTTCCGCTTCAATTTCTTTGACTGAGCCCGGAATTTCCGAGCCGTCAATATACAGCTTAATACTTCTTTTTGCGTCGCTCATAGTTTCTTTTTT
Organism: uncultured Paraprevotella sp.; assembly: GCA_944321345.1. Classification (GTDB taxonomy): domain Bacteria; phylum Bacteroidota; class Bacteroidia; order Bacteroidales; family Bacteroidaceae; genus Paraprevotella. The sequence goes on along the minus strand of CALUKY010000005.1, from coordinate 81,207 downwards.
ACAATTTTGATTCGTTCAATTTGTTTTAGGAGGGTTTCCAGCGATTGATCGCCGTAGAACCGAACAGATAAATCTGTAAGTGTTTGGGAATTATTCGTGATATGTTGATCTAGCCAGTTAAGAGGTTTTCGGGCAATTCGATTTTGTTCAACATATTCTTTTTTTGCAGAACGAACATACCTCATCGAGTACCCTTGTTTAAGGAGTTCTTGAGCTTCGGCGTTAGTTTGCTTGTTTGCAATTTCACGGAGCGATAACACACGATATCCGCGGACTGGTTTACCGTTAATAATAACATATCCACGTCCAGCTCCATAATGGCGGAACACACCATGTCGGGGGAATTTAAAAGCTACGCGGCGACCGGTGTTGTCTTTGATTGGATCAACATAGTCATGCAAATTACGGAAGAGCTCTCCAGAACCATGCGTCTGGAAAAGAGTATTACGAGATAAAGAGGAGATTTGTGCCGCCCATTTTTTCAGTGCGGTATCAAATTCTTCTACAGTCATAAGTTTTTCATCGGACATATAGCTTATCAATTTAGTGATAAGCAAAAATAAAAAGGTTAGAGAAAGGGAAACAGGACAAAAAAGGCGGCCTATATTGGTCGCCTTTATGATTCTTATTATCTTTGCAGCGTTCTTTCAGTCTTCTTATGGAGACTTATTGTGACGTTTGACACCAGGCAGAGGATTTTCCTCTGCCTTTTTTTATTAAAACTTTGCCCAATCAGCAATCTTGATTTCATTGCAATTATTCCAGAACTCTGATATTCTGCGGTATATGGCTTCAATGTTTGCGCCGTGAAGCGAATCTACCTTTTTCAGGAATGCCGGAAAATCAATCTGGTGCTTTTTATCCAATCCGTCAAATTTTACGGCATCTTCGCAAGCTGCGATAAAAGCACCTTTGTTCGCGCAAAAAGTTTCATCTTTGAGCCCGCCGATGAAAGTGTCGGCCATAAACAACCATTCATCAACGGTAAAAAAGCCTTTTAATTCGCCCAGGCTTACTTGTCGGATCCGACGAAGGAAAGAAATTTCTGAGATTACAGCCTGATTAATACTATTGTTATTGCGTGACAGATAGTCCACGATATCTTCCGGAAGTCGGAGAGTTACATTTTTTGTTGCCATAATAAATTGATTTTAAAGTTCATGAATTTCTTTTCGGATTTCATCAGCCTGAGCAAAACTTTCAATCTGCTGACCTTTGCACATATCGTATGTGATAAAGGTTTTAAAAAAGATTGCTGGTCTTTCTGAATTGAGCCAGTAGCCTAAAGCTATGCCTTCGCTAGATGATCCATAAGCATTAAGATATATTTTGTTGTCATATTGCTCCTTTTGAGTCGTAAACCCAAAGGAATTATTGAGCTTAAAATACCGATGGATTAATTCCATACCAGACAAATCAATCCCTGCCCTTTTTGCATACCGGCCAAAAAAATGAGGCTGAAATATAATATGGACCGGTCTGTCTTTGATTGTGGTCCACATGATAGCATATCGCCCATGAGTGCTGTCAAAGGTGGATATCAGGGTAATTCGGCAATTATCTCCAATCTCTTTTTTACTGCGCGCCTCGAACAGCAGAAGCCAGTCATTGCCTCGTTTGCTCCTGACGGAACTATGCAAATACACCGGGAACAAAGCAGAACGGCGGATGATCTTATCTACCTTAGTCTGTTTTGCATCACAAACAGATAAGATTTGTGGCAGGTCTTTGTCATATTCTCCAAGGATTTCTGCCGTAGTCATTGTTTGTATGTACATGATTTATGGATTTTGTGTACAAAGATTATTCAGAATGCCCGTCAAGCCGATAGCACAGCTGGAAAATTACTGGATGCCTAACTCGAATAACTTTTGTTCTACCTGCTCTTTGATCCATGCCATAGTAGGATTGTTATATCTGTAATTGTAACGGCAAACTTCATAGATTGATTCATCTTTAAAAGTAGAGAAAGAGTTGCTATCAATGTAAGTCATTGCGATGACTTCACCAGTCTGAATATTGACATAGATTCTTGCATACTTAGCTTCTTTCAACTCACCTGCTGCTGCTTTAATACCTTTCAGTTTCATAATCTAAAAATTTAATTGTTTGACTTATTGTTTTGTTTGACAATGCAAATATACTGCAAATATTTCTATTTGCAAAACATTTACACAGATTTTTGTGTGCAAAATATTTGCTTTGACTTTTGGTAACAAAAAAGGTAGACAAACAACCGTCTGCCTACCTTATATATAAGAATCAGGATTACTTTTTATCGGCACCCGCCGATTTCGTATAAATGTAGAAAATCAGAAAGATTATCATCACAATAAAGCCACCCATCGCCCAGCCACCGATATCTAGCTGAAGCTGCTGCCATCTGGACAGCTGCTTTTCGATATAGACCGGCCGATCTTGATATACGGTGTCGGCCTTCTCGGTCTTCAGGCGCTCGTATCGGTCCTGAAGGGCTCTGTATTCTCGCTCCAGATTACTGTATATTTCCTTTTGGCTATACAGCTCTTTTCGCAGAACCTTACCGCTCTCATCGACTACGTAAACAATGGAATCTTTGCGGATGATCGAATCTCGCTGACTACTATGGTCCGCATGTGATATAGAGTCACGAACATACATCGTATCCCTGATGACGCTGATATGCTCCTTTTCGATAGGGACATACTGCACTCGGCTACATGAGGAACATATTGCTGCCGTTAGCAATATGATTAGGATAGATATCAATCTCATAATTACACCTGGTTAAAGTATCGGTCTGCCTCCCACTGGCGACGAGTCACCAACCCCGGAAGCTTCTTTTTCTTGGAATATACCCAGCGCATAAACTCCGCGCGGATTTCTTTGTCGGGTCGGCAAGCTCGAATCTTCTTGAGCAAGGTCGAACCTTCGAGGGCTGCACAACCCAGATTGTAGGCAAAGTCAACCAAGGCATCAAACTTTTCTTGTTTCTGGGAGACATTCAACGATTCGACAAAAGCTTCGTAATGGATCAGATCTTTGCGCAACAAACGCTCGGCTTCGGCCTCAGAAATTTTATCTCCCGGCTTGACATCTGCCGTGTGGCCATAACCAATCGTCCAGACTCCAGCCGGGCATTTGTAAGCTTGACTGCGGAAGCCCTCGAACTCCTTGATTTTAGCGATTAAGATATTACTTGATTTCATAGATCTAAAATTTAGTCTGTTATTTTATTGATTTTCTTTTTTAGGAACTCAACGAACCATTTTTTTACAGAAAATTTGTTTTCTATCCCGTGGATGGCACACACATGATCTTTGATACTGTCCGCCTCGAACAATATCGCCAGACATAATCCTCCGACGCTACTGATCATGTAGTTACAGATGCCGACCGGCTGCAGAACCGCAATTCCGAAAGTAAAACCCAGAACCAGATAGGAATTGTATTCGATAAATTTGCACATAGTCCGGCGCCCGGCCCTGCTGAAGCGGAACTCCTCACCCCGTTTGATAATACTGTCTATAATGCCCAGAATGAAATCTGCGGCAATCAGTATCAGGATGAACAAGAACATCCATCGAAGATCAAAAACTACCTGTTTCATTTCTCCCAAGAAGGTATAGCCCCCAATCACGGCCAGCTGTGGGGCTGTTGTGTTCAATGCTCTTATCATACTATCATCCATTTAACTCCAAATCCAACAATAACTCCGGCGATTGTCAGGCCCCAGTCTATCCAATCCCATGAGCCTCCGTGCGCCTTGTCTTTATACTCCAACGCCGAAGCGATGCCCACTCCGGCCAAAGTAGCACACCAGGCATCTGACGATGCCAATCCAATCATACAACCACCAACGAGGTGTTTCCAACGGTTGCTCTCACGCAACCAAGCAATCATTTTTTTCATGTTTTATTTTAGTTTGGTTGTCAAAACAGGTATAAACAAACATTTTTTCTGCTCTGATCTTGCGCATTTTAATTTGTGTTTTGAATATGTTTTTTATATCTTTGTGGCATGAGGCTTTCGGTACACGATGCCTCATTTCTTGGGCTTTCGGTACACGATGCCCAAAGCTTGGGGCTTTCGGTACACGATGCCCCATTTTTTTATTCTAGTTGATAACATGCACTCTAAATCCAAGTTCTAGATCTTCATCTACAACCGGGTCTAGCTCGGTAATGCCGGCCATATTACTAAAACTAAATTCCATTTTTGCGATATTAGAGCAAACTACATATCCGCCATCAACTTTATCTCCGTGCTGGTATTTAATCACAGCTATTCCAAATTGCATTTTATATCTTAGCCTTTTACCGCCATTATCCGGATCAGAAAATTCATATAGGCTCTTACTTTGTCTTCCTGCACAAGAAACTCTCAATACACCGTCTCGTACTTCGGTATAGTGCAAGGCAAACTTAAAAGGAGATACGGGCTCGCCAGTATCATCTATGAGGCAATAATACTGATTTACTTCGTCATAACGAAATTTCAATTTTGCTATAAATTTGCTCCTATCTCTAAAGGAACCACCATCAATAAATCCTTGTGCCTCAGTTACTAATCTATAACCTATGCCCTTAATTCTTGTTCGTCCGTTTCTTTTATGATATTTTACTTTTTTTCTCCTTAACAAGGCGAGGGTATACCCTTCTTGTAACTCCCTATCAAGTCTTACCTCTATTCTATTTGGCGAGTCAAAATCAGCAACTCCGCGCCCATTATTAAGAGCCGTTACAATATGCACTATGTATGGGCGTTCTATGTTAGCAATGTCTACGCGTTTAAAATCTAAAATATCACCCCATCCGTCTGTAATATCTACTACAATGGTTGTCGTAACTGTTCCTATGGTCCACGATAACTCAATTGTTTTTATATCTGCAATAGGATCATACTTATAATAAATCGGAATGTGAACTTTATAATTTTTAACATCTTTATTGCTGTAATATTCTACACAATAAATATTCAACCCCTGCTCTACGGCTTGCATAAAGTCGCTAAAATCTCCAAGTGCTTGATGTAAATACTCGGAACTGCTGGCACCTAGGATCTTACCTATATTGCTGTCTGTATAATGACTTCGTGCGACCCATGCTTTATTAACTCGCTCAAAGCTGAAACCTGTTGTGCTTTGCTGCCCTACATCTTCAATACCTCCAGAGCCACTAACAGTCATATCAATCTTGCTTGTAGTCCAGGCACCATAAGTATCACCACCTTCGCCCCAAATATCAGAGGTTACATTTGCTGTCGCTTTATAAATAACACCTTCTGTTGATATCGCAGAGAGGTAATAGGACCGATTATCAGTTCCTCCAGTTTTACGGGCCGACAAGAAAAGTGTCTCATTATAGTTTACAGTTCCGGGATCCAAATAAAAGACTACAACTTGTCCTTTAGTGATTGCATCTATGATATTCTGGATTTCGGAAATCTGTGACGGATTAGATTGTCCGGATAAGTTTTTTATGTTCAGGCTCGTAACATAGGTTCCATTACCTGCTTCTGTGCCGCCAGCTGCCAGATCCACAAAAGTGACCTTCCATGTAGTCGGAGATATTATATCGGTTACGGTATATATTTTAGTGCCAACAAGCGCCTTTAGAATCGGATTCCAGATATCTCCATCCGGATAAATAAATGTGTACCAACTCGAATTAGACTTACAATAAATGGCCATATCAGCAGACTTGGTTCTGATATTTTCAAGCTCTTTTTTATCTGCTGCTGATATTGTATATCCTGTGGTCTTGGTGGTAATATCCAACGAAGTGATATAAATCTTATTGACTGTATTGAGGGCAGATGTTACTGCTTTTTGGCTCATGGGTGTTGTAGTACTGGAACCTGTGCCTTGAGCTAAACTGTCTTTACTTACTCTTTTTGCAAGTTCTTTTGTTACAGCATCTTGGCTCATGGCATTTGTGATGCTGGAACCTGTGGCTTGAGCTAAGCTGCCAGTACTGAGTTTTTTTTCAACTTCGTTAACGAGATTCACGAACATGTCTCCGATCCTTTGAGCTGTGTTGGCTCCAGGAAGGGTCTCATCACGAATAATTTGCGCTTGTTCTTTTAGGCTACTCATAGATTCAAATTGAAAAGTGATTATTACAAAGATGATCATTTAATATGTCTGGGCACAGGACAGAAAGACACCAACCATATAAGGAAACATCTTTAAAAAAGATAGGTATTCCGTCAGCTTGCGACAACTCAATCCGGACGACGGCATCCACTTGACGACGTTTATCCCGACTGAACCGGGCAATAAAATCGGTCATAATCTCGCGGGTTGTATGGAGTGCCTGGCGGATCTCAATTTGTGAACAGGTATCTCGGACGTGCGTCAAAAAGTAGATATTGAACTGGTCATTGAAAAAGTACTGGCCGGATCCGCCGGATAGACTGAAACTATCCATATCCACTGCGATCATGGGGTAGTGCATTAAGTGAGAGAGCTTATTTGCATGGTCAATAGTCATGTCACTGAAATGGCACTCATCGTCTGAGTGCTTGATCATGGAATGCTCTTTTGCCAGTTTTTCGAGGTATTCAGGGAATTTCATTTTGAGTTTTCTTTGATCTTACGGTTGATAATTCGAAAGGCATCCATACAAGGCATTGCCTGATAAGCTTGCATATCGGCAATGTGGTCGCCGACAAAATTGTCAAACAAGGTCAGCCAGTCGGGGCCTTTTGGCTTTGGAAGACCGGTTGGACCGGCCGAAGGAGAGGAAGGCGGAAACATATAAGGGAAGATTCTGCCGAGCCAGATCTTGATAAAGCTCCAGTTAAGGAAGACTGCAAAAAGCTGATGACGCGGAAGAGCAGATAGTTTGCTTGCGTTAATCGGGAGATTAATCAGGCGATCGTTTCCGGAAATGGCAGCAAATTTTTCGTCAGTCGGCTTATACAAACTGGCAACGAATAATGATAAGAAGTGATCCTCTTGCTTAATGGAATAATAACTGAAATAGGTATCGGCAGACATGAACTGCTGCAAGCTGACATCTGCTAGCTTTGGAGCCGGAGCCGGATAAGATTCAATCAACGAAATTTTGAGCGAAGGCAAAATAAAATGATCCATTTCGATACGATCATCAGAAAGGAAGGAAAGAAGTTCCCCTAATTTATACATATAATAGCCATCGAACTGTGCGACCAATTTTTTAGGAATGGGGTACAGTCGGAAAAAGATGGTATCCGGAGAAATCTCACCAAGCATATATCGGATGACTTCAAGATATTGTTTGGGTGTCAGTTCAGCCCAGTTCTCCGGAGCGGAAAAGGAAAGTTCCCGCTCACCGATAAGACCAGGATATTTAATCGTAACCGTTTTCATCTATGCAAAAAATGTTCGTTTATGATCATTGTCACGCTGGAACAGGCAAGACGGATTGCCTGAAAAATCATCAGGATGATGTATCTTGAGATAAGCTACCAGCTGCTGCCTGTAGGCTTGAGCTGTGTTGTTGATCTGGTTCAACTGCTGTGCTCGTTGTTCCGGATCTACTGGTTCAGTTTGGACGGTACCGCCCGAAGTGGCCAGAATGGAAGAGTAATAGAGGCCACGGTCAGTCAGACTACCGGTAGACTCGATCAGGTCATAGATAGAGCGCAGCACCAGAAACGGAAGAATCTGAAGGCGGAGAGATTCGAAATCGAAGCCTTCCGGTACTTTGCCGGATAAGGAAGCCTGAACCTTCGCGAACAAGGATTGACCGATCACGCCCGGAAGCACGGTCATCATCGTATTGTGGATGATGGGCTGCAGACGAAGATATATGAGGTGCGACCGGTTAATGAAATAGATGCGGTCTATTTCGGCTGCACTGCGAACCAGCTCTCTCTCGCGAGTGGTGTGAGCGGGACAGGTCACATAGTCCGGAAACAGATCCTGATGTTGCTCGAGCAGGGAGAGTAAAGAGTCCAAAGCGTTGAAGCCTTTATTCTTGAACCGCTGCTTCAGTTCATCCTCTTGATATTTATAGAGTGATTTGAAGGTGTCACTTTCCTGTCTCTGGAAGCCTTGGTCTGTGATCCGGACATTGAGTTCCGTGTAATTGTACCAAAATGCCAGATTAGCGACTGCCCGTCGGCAGGTATCTACAACGGCCATCTTTGGATCATCTTCTGCCGTGTTTTGCATCTGGATGATTTTATCGGCCAGTTCCTGTCCCAGCAAAGGGACAAGGAACAGGTCGAAAGCGGAACAAAGTGAAGGAAGGATTTGTTCGTCGCTTAATCCTGAAGACACCGGAATGTAGAGGTGTAACAGAGAAGTAATCTTGTCGGAAAGAAAAATATTATTCATCAGCTCAAAGTTTTTTGTGTTCCGGCACCACTATCCAGGGTGGTAAGGACTGTATTCCGGAAACGGAGTTCAACATCATCATAGCCATGACTCTTGAGATAGATTTTTACCGGATCAAGCAGATTCTGGCGGTCAATCCAGGCATTCGCAATATTCACCAGGAAGGCTTCTCGGATATTGCTACCGCCTTGATTACCGGCATAGGTTCCCCCCGGCATTCCGGCACCGAAAACATTCGGATTAACCAGCAAGGCAAACAAAATTTCCGAGTTGGCCGCCGCGGAAGTAACCAGATTCTCACCACCCTTGTACTTATTATCCAGTGCAGTGATCTTCCATTCTTCTTCGATCTTACCGTTGGCCTCGTTTACGGCATAGTGGGTAAACAGGGGCTTCTCTGCATTCTCGGTACCGCACAGATTGCGCTCGATGTCGTCCATGGATTTCTGTATAGCTTTTTGTCGGGCTTCGACCGATTCAAAATCCTGTTCCGGGAACTTTTTATCCCAGTAGGAATAAGGAATCTGCACATGCCATTTCCACGTGATCTGATTTTTGTAGGCTTTTTGTAGGAAGCGCGGTACCAGATGAGCAATCTCCACCCATCCCAAGATATATGCCGGGAGCCAGACCGGTTCTGAATAATAATCGTTATTGCTCCAACTATCGCGAAGAGCATAAACAACCGGCTGCTTCATCTTGCCTTTGAGTGTCAGCCAGTCGGCATGCAGTTCCGGATCATACTCCATCAGGACATCCAGCAGTTTGGGATTTTTGTCATATCGCCCCGGTTTATCCGGCCAGTCGCCAGAGATCAGACATTTGCAGCTTCCATAGGCATCAGGAAGAGAAAAGCGGTAGAAGAGGGCATTGAGCGGATTCAAACCGACAATCTTTCCGGCTGAATTCGGCAGGAGTTCTACAGCTGCACAACCGAACTTGAAATAATCACGGCTGGCTTTCTCGAGATATCGCCGCACCATTCGGCTGCTCACCATTCGCTGAACTTGCGGATCATTCACCGGTTCCAGTATTTCGTTACCCTTAGCATCATAACCGGTCACCCTGCAGGGATAGATACCTTGGCCGACGGTCAGCGTGCGCAAGAACTTCAGACCGGTGTTCAGAACGGATGTCGAGCTGATGGTCGCAGCTGCAGTCTGAGGGAACTTGTTATTATCTCCCCATGACATAATCTTTAGCCCTTGATATATCACTGTTTTTACCTTGCTCAGGGAGTATGGAGCCAGGACTTTTCTTTTTTGTTCCTCATAATCCGACGGGCGGCCGGTTGTTTCCCCGAAAAAAGAGGTAGAATCCATCATCAGCGGAGTGCCTTTTTTATTGAACAGTATCTGCATCTTTTAATTCGTTTTTGGTAAAAATGACTCTACGGCCATTGAATTCAAGAATATTGTTTATGCGTACAGGGTAAACATGATCTTCAGGAAAGCCTTTGCAGTCACAAGGCTGGAAACCACGCATTCGATAAGCCTTGTTGTGCATTTTTCCGGCTCCGCAGACTATGGCTTGCGGGAAGAAGCGAAGCTTTCCGTCCAGTTGCACAAATTTTACTGAATAGATCATCGGTTTGCCGTTGGGATGATAACGGACATCGAGCAGCTGCAGCATCTCTCTTTGTGTAATTGTAGTTTCAGTCATATTAATTAAAGGAATTATCAAAGCTTATGTCAAAGACTTTATTATTGTTCCATGTTGGACGAGTGAAGTTTAATTGACGTTCATCGTCTGATATGCGGAATGTGATTTTAAGGCATATAGGTTCTGAGCTAGGTTCCGACTCGGAAATATCCAGATCCAAAAGTGTGATCTGCTGCAGCTTGCTGTTTTCGAAGCGAAAAAGAGGTTCACTCACGGCCAGATCATAGACAGCATCACGGGACTGGCGGTCAATATATCCAGTGTAACATTCATTTTTAATTACGAGATTGGTATCTACTTTTCGGTATAGTGTTCCAATATTGAGATAGGTCGCATTAAAATCAGCTGACCTTTGGTTTTGGCCGGTAAGGATAAGTGCGGCAGGAATCCTGAAGGGATTGAAGTAGATAACATCCTGACGTTGGATTTTAGAATTTCGATCTATCCGGAACTGGATTTTATCAATCAATATATTACCCTCGTAGAGGTATGCATCAAAAGACAGGATATGGTCTTCAGATACGGAAATACCATTCGCAGAAAGAAGAAGTTGAATGCGAGATAATGACAGCTTTTCGATGCGGATATTATGAGAATTTCCAGCCTTGACCGAAATCTGTTTATATTTGGGTTGTGTCGCAGTCTGGCCATAAACGGGGATTTCATCAGAGTATAAAATACCGATAATCAAATCTTGAGAGTGATCTATCCAGGCCAGATATTCCAGTTGCCCGGGCAAGATTGTCCGGGAGGAGTATCGTGTCAGGAAGCTCTTGTAATTAGCCGGAAGGGGAATCTCCATCGGGAATTCGCTGTAATAATATGCCTGGCTGAATGATCCAAGCGAACCGCCATCCAGATCAAATACTTCTCCGGATATAACCGGTCGAACGCCCCAAAGCTGAGATGCAGATTCCAGAGATGGCATTTTGAAGTAAGTTTTTGCGATCTCGCCTAATCGAAGAATACGGATCTTGCCATCGATGGCCGTATATCTCTCCGTAAAGGTTGCCAGCTGGCCGCTGCTGTCACTCACGGTAAAGCGGATGCGGACATCATCCGTCACTCCGCCGATGATGATATCATCGCGGTTACCAGCCCACAGGCCGCCAGAGTCAAGTCCTTGATAAGTTAGTGCCATAAGAATTACGTTTGACACAAAAATAAGAAAGGACCACCGGCAGAAATAGGACAAAAAAAGAGGTTACGCATTTTTGCGCAACCTCAAAAGGATTAAACCCAGCTGTCGATTGGATCGTGCAGCTCATACAACACCCATTGTACTGTTCCGGAAGCATCCTGCCGGGAGTGATAGCCAAGGTATTCAAGTATCTCAAGAGCTTCAGGGACTGAAATCTCTGCTGTTCCCCGAAATCTGTAAATTAATTCTCTGGTAGATAACAGGATGATTCTATGTTGTGGCCCTTCTGTGTCATAATTGGCCATCAGGAAATCACGAAAAAGGCGCTGAGCGGTGGTTTCTTCTTTACTTTTCTTCATGTTGTAATGCTTTTTGAGATGAAACAATTTTTGGAATTTGAGCATCGAGGAAATCCCGGAGTGCAATCAGATCAGAGCTGGAACTGACTCCTATTCCTGTGCCGCCATCTGAATCTGAAGATTGAATCAGGTAAAATTCTTCATGACTACCGTCTTCATTGAGGATGTTGGTGATATTCATAGAAAAAGCGACCTTCCGTTTCATTTGTCACCTCCTTTCTGAATAGGTTGTCTGCGGTATTGCTGATCTACGCCACGCGGGAAATAGTCTGCAATGACAGCCTGGTAAGACAATCTAAAGATAGTCTTTTCGGGATGATGTTCGGGATAAGCAGTAATCTGGCCACTGACCGAAGAGAGATTGGAATCACACCGGATGGGAGTGCTTTTCGGATACTTCGCCTCCAAATCTGCAATTTTGTTCCGGATTTCTTCGTCCAGATGGATAAGACCTTTATGATCTGTGAGCACATGGGTGAAATTGGCGGCAACATAGGTTTCGAGCTCTGAACATTTCTTGTTTATTACTGCCCGGTAAGTTAAAACCTTATCAATGAAAATCAGACTCATTTCAAGCCTCCTTTCTTCGCTGAAAAGAGCGACAAAGCAAACCAGATAAAGCCGATGGAAGCGGTGATCAGGTGGCCGGAAAGGGAAATAAACATGAAGAAGGCAAACAGGCAATGCAGAATGAGAAGCATCTGTTTGTTGTTGATCTTCTGCTCGAGCAGGGCAGATAAGAAATGATTGGTCTGTGCAGCCCAAATCTGGAAGCTGCTACGTGCGCCAGCCTTTGGAGCTGACAAAGTTCTTGATTTAGCCATAATGTAGAGCATTAAAAAGTTTCACTTGCGGAAACAAAAAGAGGTTCCGCTCCCCGTTGCTCTACACCTTGACCTAGGCAGCAGGGCCATTAAGCACCTGCACGGGACGGAACCAGAAAGAAAGTCTACCCCCATAGAGGGTATTATAGTTTATGTTACGGGCATAAAAAAAGCCCGCAAATAAATATTGGCGGACATCACCCCGCCTAGGTTAAAAATGTAGAGCACTACAAATATGGGGAATGTTTTTGGAATGGCAAAGAAAAAGCGGAGAAATTTTCTCCGCTGTAAAAAATTATCGAACATATTTTATTTCAGACTCTGTAATGGTTTCGGTGGTACCATCCATGTATTCAATATCTATCTGATTGAGTTTTAATTTTTTCGCTGTCCAATTATACCAGGCACAGTCCCAGTTTCCCCCACTAGTTTTACCAGGTTTTACTGGGCCCGTATCTTTGCCACGGAAATAATAGGTATTACGAATATCACAAGCAACCATATCTCCGACGGCATTAATCGCACAACCTTCCCAAGTCAGATACTTGATAGTCTTTTTTGACTTATTCGTATAATAGACAATAGCATCAACTCCACCGGCTGAATTCGGAGAAGACAAATAGGCTGATTTGATTTTGACTGTATGCTTCAGTGTCTCAATTCGTGCCGCGGTGTCTACTTTTGCCGGTTGAGATGAGATTTCTAAAGTATCACTGCTGAAGTCTGTCAGCAATGTATCCGAAGACCAGTCTTCAATATTTTCCATCTGTTTGGTATCAGGAGAGGACGAACATTTGGAAATGCCCCAGATGACGCAAACAACGATCAATATGAGGAAAACAATCAAACACCCATTAGGGGAATTTTTTGGAGTAGAAGGAGGTTCGGAATTACCCGAATTACTCGAGGATTTTGGAGTAGGAGGGGGTGGTGGAGATACTTTGATCTGATCTAAGCCTTCTTCTGGTTTGGCAGCAGCTTTACTTTTTTTCCATTCTAAGAATTCTTCAAATTCTTTTTTTTCTTCTTCTGTCATAATATAAATTTTAAAGTTACGAAAAGAAAGCGTACATAAATGTACGTCACGAATATAACTATTCTTTTTAGAAAAATAAAGAAACAGCAAGGCTTTTTTGTATAAGAACAAAAAAGTGTGTCACAAAAGACACACTTTCAATTATTAAACAGTAACCGCCATCATCTCTTGGGCTAACCGATGCAAACCATCTGCAATCTTTTGCGCCTGTTGCGGTCTTGGTTTTGATCGGCCTGCAGCATAATGAGCCAGTTGTTTTTGATTAATGCCTGTAATCGTCTGTAAGGCAGAAAAAGAAAATATACCTTGGAAGAACTGTAACAGGCTTTGAACGTCAAATTTGTAGACCAATTCATATTCTTCATCGAGAACCGCCGGATAAGGATCACCATCTTCTTTTGCACATGCGACATAAAAATCAATGCTCTCTTGAACTTCTTTTTTAAAGGTTTCAAAATCGCCTTCAGAAGCAACAATCCAGCCCGGCAATAAATCGCAAGAACAGCTATAACCGTTTTCGGTACGTGCTGTATTCATTAATAACTTATCCATAACCACAAAACTATAATTATAAAATATCAAATGCTTTTTAGAAGCGGTTCCTGAAGAACCGCTCTTGTAATCTCGAAGAGAATTGAGCGAGAAGCTCAGGGTTAGAACTTTAACCCTGATTGCTTCTCAATGCTCTTTAGTAGGTCTCCCCAAACATCACCGCTTTTTTTACCGTTAACAGTAACTTTACCTTTTTTGGTAGGGTGCTTGAATTGTCGGTGGCTTCCTACTTGGTGAACCAATTGCCATCCATCCGCCTGAAGGGCATCAAGAATGGCCGAAACCTTGATTACTTTCATATACCATTCTTTTTGATTACACTACAAAGATAGTAATTTTACTATTAATAGCAAAGGAAAACAAGAAAATAATAGTAATTTTACTACTAAAAATCGCAAAACTTTTGCGTCAAATACAAAAATTCCGCTTTCTACCCGCCGCCGATAGCTCCGGTGAAATTGTGAGGCGGAGCCATCGGCGGCGGCGCCCAGAGGCACCGTCGCCGTTCTCCTTAGAATAACCCTTCATCCCTGAATGAATAATAGCTGTTTCCTGCGATTATTACATGGTCTAAAAGATGTATATTCATCATTTTGCAAGCCTGGGCGAGTTTTTCGGTTAGTCGCCTGTCTTCGTTGCTTGGGTTCTTGTTCCCGCTCGGGTGATTGTGCGCCATCGCTATAACAGTAGAATTTTGCAAAATTGCGTGTTTTAGTAACAGGCGAATGTCTACGGCTGTTTCTGTCATTCCGCCGACCGAAATTCTTTTTTTCGATATAACTTTACAGAATTGATTCAAATAAATTATCCAAACTTCCTCATTTATCAGGTCCATGAGCAAAGGTTTCATCACCGAAAAAATATCCTCGCTCGATGTGATTTTCTTCCGCTCGTCCCGTTCTGCGTTCATCCGTTTATAAAGTTCTACCGCACTGTAAACCAATTTCCGTTTGGCTGGTGGCAAAGAATCTGCGAAGTCCGTAAAACAGGAATAGTTTTCTAACTGAGCACCTTTTTGCCCAAACTCTGCAAAAAGTTCTGCTGTTTCTTTAACTCTATAGGTTTCAAAAGTTCCGATTTCAAAAAGTGTCATAACAGTAATATTTATAGGGTTAGGAAATAACGGTCTTCGCTAAAAAAATGCCTCCAACTACAGCAGCGCCAACAGATTCCAAAGAGGCGGCAAACTGAGCATAACTCATACCCTTGGTGATTATATCATCGAATAAAAGCACCTTGCTAGCCTGTAACATTTTCTTTTTGAGTTCAACAGTTCGTGTAGAAAAGAATTTCTTTTCTCCTTTGTGCTGTTCGTGGATTGCCAGTTTTTCACCGCTGACGGTAACAGCAGAAAAGCCGTTTTTCATGCCTGTTATCTCACAAACTTTTGCGGAAAAATCCTTGTAGCGTTTGCGATTAGCTTCGCTGGTTGACGCTGGTACACAAACAAAAGTCAGGTCTTTAGCGGTATCACCATACAGTCGGATGATGTTCTTTGCTACTGTTTCAGCAGCAAACATGGCGGCGGCATGGTCACCGTCCTTGAATTTCCAAACGAAACGGCGCACTTTCCACTGCATTTCATTGGCTGTTTGTCTTGTAGGCAGATAGTTATAAAGCGCTGTAAGAGGCTTAGAAAATTGTTTTTTCACACATTCAGGTAGTTTGTTAAAATCGTTCTTTGTCATGGCTGTAAAATTTATATTCTTGAACCTGAGAGCTGGGTGTGAGCCTTTTAAAATGTTGCTCTGCTCTGAGGGAGTTTTTTTTTTATTCCGTCACCATCGTGGCCGGTTTGTTTCGCCTTTTGATACTGCTGACAAAGGGAGGCTGGATGCACAAAAAGCAAGGATTGGCTAAAACACAGGTGCCTGAATACTACCTGAACAGAGAGAGGGTGGAGATTTTTTATGCCAACCAGGAACGTCCTTGCTGTGACAGACCGCCTCAATACCTTTGCAGTTCAAAAAGGCGATCCGGCTATGATGGAGATAAGAAAGCCTGACGACCGAAGAGAAAAACAGAGCAACGCTTGCGGATGCGTTTCCGCCGCTCCGTGCGTAACGGCGTTAGAACTCCATCGGAGATACAAAAAATGCGAAAAGAGAGCAGCCGAAGGGTTTCGCTCTCTTTTCGCAGGGTAAAAAAAGAAAAGTTAAAAAAAAGATAAGGTATTTATTCCTAATTTATTACAGACAGAAGCCCATCGGGCTGAGTCTGTTGCTTCGAATGAACTCAAACGCGCCCTAAACTCCGCCGCACCGCCGACCGCACCCAAAAAGGAAATATGAAAGGGGTATCCCCCCCACCCAGAACGGACACGGCGGTCCTATGCGGTGCGCAGCTGTCTTATGTTCGCACTGGCTGTCTTATCGCACCTAATATCTCGCTGACACGAATGTACTGCGCTTAGTGAGCAGATCGCCATACTTTGTCCAGATGCGCTTGTCTACACAGTCGCCGAAGTGCGTCGCTTCTTCAGCCGGGATGGATGCGTTACGCTCGCTCCGCTTGTCCTTCTCGAAGCGCCCATCGGTAGACTGCCTAACTCGAGTGTTATTCATGGAGAGCAGTGTGTATTTGCACTTGTTACCATTGAAGCGCTTAATCGGGAAGCGGGTGTCTGTCTCCGCAAGGATGTACGACCAGAGCAGATACTTGTCATGCTGGGGCGGTTCGATGCCTCGATGCACATGCTGGATGACCGTCCAACCATTCTTTTGTAAACGCTCAATGGCCAGCTGGTTGTAACTCTTCTTTGAGTTTGCCCGGCGTGCATCACCATAGCGGTCACGGTAAAACTCCACCACCTTACGCCCATGATGACGGTAGTAGTGGCAGAACATATCCATCAGGGTATTGATTTCGGTGTCGTCCGTTTCGTCACGCTTGACAAAGAACTCGTTAATGTTGTTGTCGACGATGCGGTCCGGATAAAGCCGCTTGGTCACCCAATCAAAATGACCGGGCTGACCAACCTCAAGGAAGCTGGCAGAAGACCCCCAGTCGGGTGTAATCTCCAGAGGTTTGTTCGGATCACAATCCGCATCCATGCGACTGTCGGTATCAGCCAGCTGCTTCCAATTAAAATCGGTATCCTCGGCAAAGTCCCGGATGAAGCTGTCATTGGTGGCGTTGTAATACCTGTGCCGGTCGGTAATATTGTAATAACAATGATCAATCTTATCGACAATGTAATTCAGGATCTCAACCATGAACGAGAACTTATCCATCACTTTATACTGGTTGATAATGTAATTCATGCCCACATTGGCGATATTGTCGAAGATAGATCCGAGCAGGAATAACACCCCATCCTTGGACACGAACGGCGTGATCGTGCGTCGAAGGCGCTGCATCTCATTCCAGATATCCTTGAACAGTTTCGGTTCCTTGTTGATATGCGCCTCGATGAGCTGCATCTGCAATCCGACGATCCGGTTCCAGACATCGAACAGGCGGATATCCCGCTCTTCTTCATAGTAGGCCGCCGGATCCAACAGCCAACGCTGTTCCGGCGTGTATGCCATTGACGAGAGGAAGGTGTTACCGTGGTGCTTCAGAAGAGGGTGAGCAGACTGCCGGCCAAAGATATGCTCATTGCCTCGATTGGTCGGTGCTACCTCCTGATCGAACTGTTCCTTGTCGATCGTCAGCGCCTCGTCCGTGATGTTGTAATCGGCATTCGGACCACGTGAATTTGTAGCCTGTGACAGCAGATATAGGCCGTGCCCATTGGAAAAGGATATCAGGTAGTCGGTAGACATGATATGCTCGTATGGCTGGTACCAGCCTTCTGGCGGTCGTCTGCAGACCACATAGTCACCCGTCTGTGTCTTCGGATCATAACGCTTATAGCCCAGGAACTCCATCATCTTGAACGCTGAAGGAAGAGTCTTGGTCAACGCTTGCCCGATGGTAGCCTGAGCTATGGTCGTAATGCCACGGGGCATGAGCCGGACATTTTCGTCGATCTCATACCCCGTGATGAATGATTTGCCGCTGGCACGGCTCATCAACGCATATTTGGTTTTGCATGGATTGAGCATCAGTGCCAGCTGAGCCGGATTGACATAAATCGGCTCTTCCCATACATTATATTCCATAGGCCGTTAATATCTCGAAATAATGATGTAATGCTGGCCATTGCTGACTCCTGCCTGTGCATCTTTAGTGTGGCCACACTGTTCGACTAGCTTATCAGCTTCTGCGGGAGTCATAGACTTGCGAACCTGAATCACAATCTTCGTCGGACGGATAATAATATCATTTACTTTGCGCTGGTCCATCCAGTAAGCAACCAGCTCTTTATTCGTTAATCGTTCCATATTTAAAAAATTATGTGTTCATAATCTCTTCGGCGGTGATGTCATCGACCGAACTATACAACTGCTGCAGGATATCCTGCTTTACATTGGCCGGTAGATTCCGGATCTTATCGAGGTCAATATTCAATGTCTGGCCGTTATAGTTCACCTGGACATTGAAGACGTTCTTCTCCATGCGCCGAGGATCATCTACAGCCTCCGGCTTCTGGCCGATCATGACCGCCAACACTTTTTTGGCCGCATTCCAGTTCTTCAGGTCGCCGCGCAACTTGCACTCTTGGATCAGCTCCAGCTGGTCCTTGATCTGCCAGGCTTGCCAGAAGTCCCAGTCAAAGGTGTGATTGGTCTTAAAAAGTTCTTTGGCGAGCGCGATGTCTTTGCGGATCTGCGTCTGGCTCACCCGATATTTGGTCATCATCAGGTTGATGATGTGGTTATCATCAGGATAATCATCGATAAGACGAGCCACCTGCAGCACCCGGTTGAACTGCTCACGAAGATTCTCCGGAAGCGGAGAGTGTTCCGGATCCAGAATGTGGGCCTGAATCACTTCATAACGCTGTTCGCTCAGTGAAGGTGTTCCTTTTTTAGCCATATTTCATCTGTCTGTTCAAATCGCGGATGAATTTCAGAAGTTCCAGCTGGGCGGGATTACTGCCATTGTGAGCGGATTTGATCAGTGCGTCGCGCGTTTCGATCAGCTGCTGCAAATAGCCGGAGAAGAAGGCGGTCCGGATGGGGCCGTCGGCTTCTAGCGCCATCTTGAAGTCATACACATCGACTTCAAGATTAATGGCAATGAGTTCCGGAGAGATCAGGCGATAAGCCATCTCTTTTACGATTTTAAGCTGTTCCTGAGTTAAATTCATCAGATAAGATTTTATAATCGAATTCAAAAACTTCCGGCAGGGAGTGGATGATACCCCTCTCCAGTTTCGGATTGTGGGTGGCATTCTGGCTGCCGACAACCGATATCTGCCATTGATCATTATAAATCAAAGCAACCTTGGCATGTATCGCGCGACAGCGGACGCTGTCCGGGAAAGAAGTGATCAAGTGATCAAAAGGTTTTGGGGAAATAGAGCGAACGCGATTATCCAGCAAGAACCGGATGGAGCGGATTATACCTTGGTCCAGATGGCGCTTGAGCGCCGTGATCGAGCGGTCCGATATCGAGTAAGTTGCCAGGAATACATGAGCCGGGCCGGTCTGCTTGAGGATATACATTACCAACTGAATCAAGTTAAAGGCACCGGTCGAATAGTAATGCTTTATCGAGTTCTGCCGTAAAGCGCCCAATCCAGGAGGAGAACTGATCCGCTCAACCAGCTGCTCGTCATCACAACCGGAAAGATCAATGCTCGGAACAGACAGCTCGGAAGCCGTCTGCTCCGAAAAATCAATCGGTAGGCAAGAAACTAAAGTCATCCGTGTTTGGCGATGGCCATTTTAATTTCTTCAATCTGGGCAGACAAACGGCGGATTTTGGTTTCATACTTGACTCTCTCCGGACCGTCCGGCATCGGGTTTTCACTTTCGGCTTTGGTTTCTTGCTGATATCTCAGACGATTCACTGCGCGGATGACTTTTGTACTCAAGGACTTCTTGAGTTTCTTGAGGTCGTCGAGCGGCGTCTGGTCATAGTCGACCGAATTATCATCCTCTTCCTCTTCTGCAGGCTTGTCATCGACTTTCTCCGGATCTGAAGTTTTATCCTCAGCAGGATCTTCCGGAGTAGGTATCTTTTTATCTTCTACATAAGCAATAAACTGAGGATAAAGTTCCTCAAGGCGCGAATCTAAGGCAGCCATTTGGTCTGACTTCTCTTTGCGAAGCTGACACAGTTCCTCAGTGTTATCCTCACCCAATTCTGCAAGTTCCCGATGCAGCATTTCACGTTGCACATAGGCATTGCGATAATCGAGTATGATATTCTTAACCTCAGTCGGATAATGTTCCAACTGACCGGAGTTAAGAGCGTCATAAGCTTCCATCAGGCTCATGTGTCCATGTTCAGGCGTATCTTCTGTGATCTTCTTGCCGTTGAGGATACCAGCTTCCAGATCGGTATCGTCCCAAACATCTCCCGGTTGTGCCCAGGCATTAATCAACGTGCGCATCAAATGTTTCAGTCTGGCCATTGCTGCCGGAGCATTGACACCGCGTTTTTTCAGGTTGGCTACAACGACAGGGCGGAAACCGGATGTCTCGAGGACCTGAATACCTTGATTGAAATCTCTTTTTGAGTTCATCCAAGCAATAGCAGCTTTGCGATGCTCTGAATAATTAGTTTTCTGCATATACAAACAAATAAAATTAACATACCAAATATAGTGCGAAAACAGGTGCGGAATAAGGACAAAAAAAAGGCAGTCCGGGGATGGACTGCCTCACATGAAGATAGATAACAATTAAGTACTGAATGATCATCCAGCACCGGCGGGTTTAAGAAGAGAATCCGTTTCGCCATCGTACATCAGGTAACGAGGGCAGTAATATTGGAACTTGATCGAGTGCTTGTTGACATCGGTAGCCGCACGGCCAGAGGTTCCGCCGTCGCCAGCCACCTTACGAGCTGGAGCCAGTTTATCGCCCATCAGGTATTTGTTGCCGTTCTTGTCGGTAACAATCAGAACCAGTCTGCGGCCCTTAATGGCATTCAAGAAGCCAAAGAACTCCTTGGACATACGATATCGGGACAGATCCAGCTCGTAAAGAACAACTTCATTACCGTTTTCTCCAGCTTCTGTAATCTTGAGCTCCGCCTGTTCATCCGTGAAGGTAACGCGATACATACAGCAGCCTTCATTGAAGGCGAGAGCGCCATCCCATACGGCAGCTTCAGCGAAAGTAAGAGGCGTTTCAGCTTCTGGAGCTGGAAGATCCGGCCATGTGGCAACTTCGTCGGCCAGTCCGATGAGCAACTCAGTTGCAACACCGGCTCTATTGTCTAAGTCTACACAGTTTACCGAGTCCATCAAGTCGGCCAGTGCGACACAGGGTTGTGTTGGTTTAGTAGCCATATCAATTAGTTTTTAGTCAGCCGGAGTCAGCGGCTTGTCGTTAATACACAATTCTGACTTATCCAATGACACGAACTGGAAGCCTAATACATACTTACCGGCAGCGGTAAAGTGGTAAGGGTTGCCCGAGTTGAACGGAGTCAAGGAAGAAAAGTCTGAAGGATCGTCGTAACCATAGCAGATGTTCTGTTTGGTCGTGAGGATGACGAGCTGTGAACCTTCTGGAAGATTCGTCAGACGGACCAGTTCAACCTTGCCTTTGGTGTTACGCAGATACTTGGTATCTGCCGTTTCTGCATTGCTACCCAAAACAAAAACACCCTGATCAGCCAGCCAGTCGTCATACATATCGCCCAAATCGGAAGATAAAAACATCTTGATGTCCGTCTTGTTGCGGAATGTGTTCGGCATGTTGCGGTAAATCTTCAGCAGCTCATCACCGATGTTGGCACGACTGAACTCTTCGGTTGTAATCATATTACCCTTCTCTGCCGAAATATTGGTCGCGGTCTTTTCGTCCATCAGAATAGTACCCACGCCATCAAAAGAGTCTTTTAATTCACTCTGTTCAGAGTTAAGATCTGCGATCATGATCACATCGTGCAGTTCTTGAGAAGCACACTTGATACCGTAATTGATCAGCCAAATTTCAAAAGGATGAGATTCCGGATTCAAGCCGCCTGCCACTTCGGTGATGTATGTACGACGGTAACGCTCTGGTTCATCGTCCATTTCCATCACACAAGGATGTACGGTCAATGTACGAGGAACAATTTTGCCGGCTTCTTTACTTCCAATAAACTGCCCGGTGTATTTACGGGAGATTTTCATCAGGGTGGTTCTACCCAGGACAATAGAGTCTTTCACTCCAGGAATAGGAGTGAAATGCTGCAGAACAGAAGCTGCATCTTCGGCATCGAGCGCGGTTAACAGGTCCTGATGCTCTCTGACAGCACCGATTACCTCGGAAATGTCAATAGGGGATTTCATATCCATTTCAGCCATAGTAGTAAGGTTTATTTGTTACGTTTCTTGAATTTACGGGCAAAAGTATTGACCGGATCATTCATGTTGCTTGAGTCGATAGGGTTTTCACTCTGGTTATTCGGGATGTTGTTGCCTGGAGAACTGACCGGAATGCGATCAAGAACCAGTTTCAGCGCATTGACTTTGTTGGCCAAGCCATCAATGTTTTTAACGTGGTCTGAAATCTGATCTAAAGCCTTCTCCGCAGATGAAATAGACTCAAGTGCCGCATTGATCGTCTGCAGCTGAGAGACAGTCAAAGTGACCTGACCATCTTTTTCTGTGAATCCCGTTACATTCAGTAACTGATTCACGCTGGTAAACTGTTCATTCATAACTGTTTCATTTTGTGTTTGTGGTGTAGGTGTGGTATCGTCTGTTTTTTTGCCGGAAAAGAAATTGCCCAAACGCTCAAAAAAGCGGTCCATTGCATTATAATTGGATTCCGGGGACTTAGGAAGCAATCGTTCCGGAAGAGGTGGGAAATGCATGGCATTAACAATAGGAAGAAGATTCTTAACCTGGCTTTTATTGATTCCCGGGATAACCTTATCGACGAAGCCCCATTCCAGACAGTCTTCAGGGGAGAGATAACGCTCCTCTTTCATCAGATCCAGAATGTCCTGCAAAGTTTTCTTCTTTTCCTTGCAACGGTCAAGATACTTTTTGGCGATCGTCAGATCAATCACTTCAGCGGATTTTTTCTGGTTCGTCAGATCCTCAATAAGAGCCTGTAGCTCGTCAGCATTCTTATACCCCCATTCCGTAACCGGCAAAGAACACTTGTGGCACAGCCAAAGCGTATCCTCGTGCATTTCGACGCACTGAGCGGAAAAGCCCATCCAGGTGGCAGCAGAAGCTGCAAAGCCCATCAACTCAACGGTGACTTGCCCATGCTGTTCCAGAAGTTTGGAAATGGCAAGAGCTTCGCCCACTGAACCACCATAAGAATTCAGGCGTAGGCGAACCGGTTGTCCGACATTTCTTTGCAGATGATAATTCACCTGTGAACGGAAATAACCATAATCATCGATCACACCGTTCAAGTCTACAATAATCTCATTCATCGCTTATACAACTTATACGCCTACAAAATAAAAAAAAAGAACTCCCCTTCACGAGGACAAAAGGAAGGGGAGTTTATCCTTATAATATAGGAAGATCTACGGAGCAAATTACTGAAGGAGCAGCCTGTGAACAGGAGAATGTGAAAGAGCGAATGTTAGAGGAAGAAGGCGCTGATCCGGATTTCGAGGTCAGTTCGAAACGCATAGGAACTTCTTCAGAACCTGACATCCGGCAAACTCCGAGGCTATCGACGTGCAGGACCATCCAGCTGCCACATTCTAGTTCCCGAAGAAGATGAGGGCCGATACGGTCGCTTTTCTTGAGCGTTCCGTTGATTTTAATCGAGTAGAGATGCCCACCCGAGGTGATTTTTTCTTCTTCGCTCCATTCTGTACCCTCACTCACCGGAAGCTGGATAATGTCGGTCCGACGGGTAAACTCCGGATGATCCAGGCCGGTAAGGTAATCATGTCGGTACCGAAGGAAGGAGGTAAGCGGAATTACATACAGATATGACAAGCCTCCCCGCTGATCATTTGATTCATCATAATGTTTCATTTTCAATGTCATTTAGTTGTTGATAAAGTAGCCCTGCGCGTCTCATTTGCACAGTATAAATTTTGTTAAATTCGCGGAAAATAAAGTTTTTGACGTTGTATCGATCAAAAGTATTGTCCCGATTGTATATTCGGCGAATCGTATCATAGCTCCAGACATCCTCAGAAAAACCAAATTTTTTCTGGAAGTCAAGAATGCATTCCTTCAGCGTCGACGCAAAAATCAAGTGCATATTGATGTATGCAATCATAATGGCATGGCAACGTCGCTCAAGGATAAGTGCAAGATCAGAGGCATCTGTATCTGTCAGCAGCCAACCAGAGTGAGTCGCTTCAGGAACGACAATGCTAACCTGACAGGTACGCTTTGTGAACTTGTAGCCCAGCTGGCGCTTGTTATATCGATTGCTGGGAGCCTTTATCATCGAGGTGATGATACGACGAAGAACAGGATCCTTTGAAAAACTAACCGCATCGGGCAGTTTACATGTGACACCATAGTTGCGGAGTAAGTAATGATAGACATAAGGAGTCACCTTCAGATTACAGTAGTGAGTTTTATTTTTCATGTGATTTTATTTTTTGTGATTTTTGCCGACCAACCGACCAACAGACCAACAGAAATAATAAATATTTGAAAATAAGAGATTTAAGCATTTATCATCCGACCAACAGAGCGACCAACAGACCAACAGAACCCCTATCTGTTGGTTTTAACACAAAGTGTTAAGAACACCTAAAACCAACAAAACACCCCCTAAAACCAACGAACCAACGTAAAACCAACAACCAACCAACAAGAAGTATTTATCTATATATCAATATATTATCCATAAATTATATTGAAAAATTCACGCCCCGTTGGTCTGTTGGTCCGTTGGTCGGGGTTTTCGCCGTTTTTCAAAGGCTCTTTAAAAAATCTCTTTTATAGGGTAGGGGGCCCGGGGGATTTTTGTTTAGGAGAAGTCACCAATAAGCAGATGCTTGACTGTGATCAGGAGGAATGTCTGGCTGTCGGCACTCAAAGAATGCACGGCAGCGGATGCCGGCAATGCCGACACCCGCTGAATGTCATCCCTTGTTGAAGTTTTCGATTTCCTGAATGCGTTGCTTTGCATCGGTTTCCGTTTCGAAGTATATACCCATCTGATGGTTCCGGATATCGAAGGAAGTTCCTGAATCGATATATCTGCGTACCTCAAGCTTAATCAGAGGGCCAATGATCGTATAATATGCTTTTCCTATTTCTCGAGTGACAGGTCCTCGATAAATATGTCGTGTCTGGAAGTATCGCTGTATAAGCAATAGAACCCAAAAACCAATAATGGCAAAAGCCAAATAAAAAAAGTCATGTGTCGTCATAATTCTACCAATTAATCAGTTATTTATTGAACTTTAGTTTTATCAGAGTCTCCTTTTAATATTCGATCTATGATATGTCTGACTTTCATGTATATGTAGTCAGTTTTACTTCCGTTGCTTTCAAGAGTTTCCATTTCGGCAGGAATCGGCCACTTGACTGCAACATCAAATGTTTTCATTTCTACATTAATAATGAATAGGCCATGATCGTATGACACGATAATTCTTGAGATATCGTCATGCATGGCTGCATAATCATCGAAATATTTATCCAGGATATTGATTGCATCAATAATATACTTTATATCCTTGAGTACAGCTCGCCATCGGGGGCATGATTCTTGACTATACCCATCAAATGGGCATGTTCCGGAACAGTACTGAGGACAATCAGTGTTGCATGGTATTCCTAAGTTTATATTGTTCATAGCTAATCCTCCTCTTCGTAATCTTCTTCTAATTTTTTACCGCAAAACGGACAGTATTCATAGGATAAATCCATTTTACTGAGGTTCTTGTTAAAAGTTCCATCTTTCTTCTTTTTATGATAAAATATCTCAATCGTTGGAATCCATCTAGCTCCATTCTTATCTATCACTACCATCCCATTGAAAGATGCTTTCGGATCTCCGGTTTTTTCACGGATTAAGTCTTTAACTCTATTATAACAGTCACAAGCCATAATAATATTTTGAATTTTAATTTTGTTTCTTAATTACAATCGCCAATGTCTCGATCATTGTTCCACTTGTTGCGAATTCTCCTTGATCTATGGAATAGCATACGCCTCCGACCTGATCTAACCAATTTCGGAAGTCACAACATTCCTTTTCTTTGGCGATCCGCCAATGGCAGGATGTGATGGCCGCTACTGTTCCATTGGGTTTTAGCGCATCATACATTTTCCGAACATGCCTGATATCTTGATTTCGGCTAAATGGTGGGTTAGCAATAATCTTGTCATACAGCTTAAGATTGGCCGTTGTAAAGTCTTCGCCTAAGAGCCGGATGTTGGTCTTTTTATTCAAGATCTCAACATTCTCAGGCATGAGCTCGAAACAATCTACAACCACGTTCTCACAGCTTCGATGAATGGCATCAATAATTGCTCCGGTTCCGGCACTTGGTTCCAGAACTGTTTCACGCTCATGGATTCCTCCGGCAAGCATTACCAACCAGTCGGCCACCTCAGGGGGCGTCGCAAAAAACTGGAACTCCTGCTGTAAGTTACAGCGTTTACCCTCGTGAAGGATCGAGAATACACGATCGGCATTGAAAGGGAATGTGAATCCTTGTACCTTGCCACCCTGCCAACTTCCGCCAGCTTCTTCAATCCACTTCTTGGCTTCGGCATAGGATTTTTTATTAAACTGCACCTTCGGAAGTTTGAGGATATTATCTTCTAATGTGCAATGCTTCAGGATGTCTTCTACGCTCCATTTACTACCCTGATCCTCTGCCTTCTTGTCTTTGCCACTGTCGACATTTGGAGCCAACAATTGTGATATAGTATTCACCACAAGATTACTAACCGACATAAATTCGTTGACGCACGTCAAAGCCTCCAGCAGAAATTTGTTATCTACATGCCCGGTTTCTGTGTATATATCCACGTCTGTCATATATTGTGGCAATTCTTTTAGCTGGGTAATGCTACCACGTAACATTTCGATTAAAATCTCTTTTTTGTTCGTCATACGATTTCTGCAAATAAATTCTTGTTGTATCAATGCTTCCATGTCCCATAATTTCGGCCAGTTGTATCACGTCTTTGTTCTTTTTCAAAAACATTTTAGCGAAGAAGTGACGAAAGGCGTGCGGGTGCATCTTGCTTTTGTCTATATCGCACTTTCGGCCCCAGTTCTTCATGGCCATGGATATATTTCGTTGTGTCATCCTGCCATACTTTCCTACGGCCACATATCCTGTTTTGTCGGTGTTACGGATATATTCTTTTACTTCTGACTGCAACTGTCGTGTAAAAAAGAATCTCCGGTATTTGTTCCCCTTTCCCTTGAGAGTTACTTCTCCCCGAACAATATCCTCCCAACGAAATTGAATGAATTCGGATATACGAGCACCGGTAGTGGCCAGAATCTTAATGAAGAAGTATTGATCTTGGTTAGGTCTTGTTTTGAGATATTCCAACAGTCGTTGGTATTCTGCTTCTGTCGGAACATTTTCTGTGTTAAGCCTTCTTTGGAATTTTGGTCGTTTTAATTCGATCGGTTTCTTCATCCATTTGCTGAAACGTTCCAAAGCCGTGATACGAAGTCTTATCGTCTGAGGTGCATACCCTTCATTTTCCATCATCTGCACAAAACGTTTGTAATTATCCACGGAGATCTCGTTTGCGTATTCGAAATATTTCTTGAGCGAAACCGAATAGACATCTAAGGTATGTGGAGAATAGTCTTCTTCTTGTGTCAGGTAATAGATAAAATCATTGACTAACTTCAGGTTCTTTTCGGATATAACACTGAGTTTTTCCAGTGGTTTTATTACCTTTTTCGATGGTGACTTCCGATGCCCTACACCTTTATACCTTAAAAACTGACATAAGGCTTCTTTTGCCAGCGGACAACGGATCAGATTTAAAGAATTCGTTTTAACGTAATCTTTATACCCTTTTACGGATATCGGATTATCACTATCCAGAAACTCTTTAACAGCCCTAATGTGTCTGCCAATAACCTCATAACTCCTATTTGTTTGATATAGATAGGAGATATATTCAATTAGAGTTTGTTCTTTTTCAGATTCCATAATAAAATGTAAAGTTAATCCTCACAAGGAGAGTCATAAGTGAATAAAACGGAAGTGATTTCAGATTCAGAAGCTAAAATGGTAGCCCGATAGTCCTCAAGACTATCTTGAGGTAGCGAAATATTGGTAGGGGTATTGATAATCCGACCATTATGATATCGAGTTTGAATCATGGTTATGTTTATTATTTCTTTTTTCATAATAATTCAAAAGAGTTTGAGAAAGAGATTCAATTAACTGCCCAGACAGATATACAGGAAGTTCATTCGTTACGAGTTTCCGGACATATACTTGTCCGTCCTCACTTAGATAAAATTCTGCATCAATCGATACTTCAGCTTTGATTGGTGGTTTCATAGAGATTCTATTTTATGTAATTGTTGGTATTGATCATCAGTAATAAGTTGTAAATCGTCTGGTAAAACATAATCCCAGTCAGAGTCAACTGTAAAAAGGAAATGGTCACGAGTACGCTCAAAACCACACAAAAAGAAAGAAGTATAACCGCCTATGCAAGCATCAATGTCTGCAACAGGTACAGATAGAGATTGAAGGTGATGCCAGTCATTCATCAGAGCTTTGTCTTTGCCTGGAATATATTTTTCAGATGAAAAGGGTATCCAGAATTGACGATTTGCCTTATCTGTGAGTTCGACGCATACAGCACCACACAACTGATCTACGAAATGGAATATCGTTTTAACATGATATTTTTCTTTAAAGTGCTTTTCTGCTTTTGTAAATTCAATACATCTGTCTAAGACTTTGTTGACCGCTTTTCCGGTCGCGGAAGTCTTGGGAGTCATATAGATCTGTTTCATAAGCCTTTGTTTATTTGTTCGACACGATTAATAATATCTTCGGTCAGATCTGAAACAGTTGCGTCACACCAACGAACATCCAGAGCATCATCATAAGTCAATGGAAGATTGAATTCGCGTTCCAGATCCACAGATATCCCCATAGCATCAAGACTGTCTATTCCGCAATCTGCACTTAATTTATCTGTCAATTCAGGGGTGTTAATACAATAGGGTTTGATAATCCTGATGACTTTATGTCGGATAACTTCTTTTTCAATGTTTCTCATAAGCAATCATTTTTTAAAATGGTAATTCTTGTTCAATAGCTTCTGGCGGATCCTGACGACAAGAGCGTTCGAGGTCTATACCTAAGAGGTTCTTCAGGATGTCGTAATTCAATACGATAGCACTGGTCTGCTTCTCTCTTTGCTTGATAACCTTGCGCATCGTGGTGTCCGGAACATTCACACCATTCTCGACGATGGTTCCGCCGTAAGGCACTTCTTCGGTTTCCTGCCAGCGGAATCGGGTATTAGATACCATGCCGACAAAGGCAGGGTGAGAGTTCAGGTTTACCTCGAGTGTGGTAATGGAAAGGGGCTTGTCGCCCGTCATGGCCGCGCAATACATCTTATGGACGTTGCTCAGATTCATATATAAAAGCTGAGTGGTTGCAGAAGGTGGAGTATATTCACGGCCTCCTTTAAGCCGAATTGTCCTTCCGGGACTTTCAATCTTAATATCTCGGCCAGCTTTGAGTGTGCCTTTATCAAGCAGATAGTCCATCGTAGAGAAGAATGTGGCCAGTTTGTCGGTTTTCGTCAGCATGCTGACTTGTTTCTTAACTTTCTCAATAGCAAGACTTTTGAAATTTTCGTAGGTGAATGGGAGCTTCAAGTGTGTTGCATAAGTCGTCATCAGCTTGCACATCCCCAGGAATATACTAACCGTGAGGATCACTCGGGTTTGATCTCCGGACGTGGAACCTGATGATTCTATGGCATTGCGAAGTTCTGTCTGAGCTTCTTTTTGCAACCGGGCGAAGTGTTCTTGGACGATTGGACGAAGCTTCAGGATTTCGACTAATAAGTAAGATAGTCCGGCCTTTTCAGCAGCCTTCAGCTCTTCAAATATCTCTCGAGCGTGTTGCTCATTGATCTCTTCTTTTTTGGGCACTTCGCAAAGAACGACACGATTTGAAAGGGCATTATCGTCTTTTTGTGGTGCTTCCTGTCCCAGTAGAACGACCGGTGCATTCACCTTGGATGTCTCGATATCGTTGCCGGTAGCTGCCTTGCGCTTCTGCTTGCCGTCGCCATCATAAGTAACAGATTTCAATCCCTGAAACTTGGCATCGGATATCATATCATCATTATACTCTTCGAATACCTGAGGAACGTCACGGAAACGCTCGAGAACGGAAAAGAAGGCCGCGTCTGTTCCGGAGTTGAGATTGAAGCAGGGAGCATCCGGTTTAATGAATAAGGAACGGATGGAAACTGCTATCTGCGTCTTTCCTGACATTGTAGGACCAATGAAGAAGATGGAAGTGAACAGGCGGTTGATCGGATGGATATCGCTACGGAATGCACACATAATCGCATACATGATGGCCCATTTCCCGTTGTCATTGATCTTGTAGACTTCATCCATCAGTTCTGCCCAGTGCTGCCAGGTGATTCTCTTATTCTCCGGAGTTTCGGAATAGACCAGCCATCGGTCTTGCTCATACCGGTCTGAATCTTTACGCATGGCCATGTTTACCTTGCTGAAGGCGGGACTGTAAAACAGGGTTTTCTGATGTTCCATTAGGCCCAGTTCATCGGCATATTCGAATTTCCAGCAACCTTCAACTTCATGCAGGATGCCGTTGGCGAAAAGGAAGCAGCCTTCAGGTTGCTGTCCAAAGACCTTGATTTCATTTACCAGTGGGAAGTTGTACGACATGCATGCCCAGATTTTGGCGTAGTCTGCTGCGGAACCACCCTCAAAATTATAAGCGCCTTTGTTGATCAGCTGCTCAGTTAATTTGCCCAGCTTGGCGAAGGTCGTCGAAGGGAACTCCACATATTTAGCTCCAGGCAGATAAAGAGAGGTCAATCGGATGACACGACGATTCTCATTAGGATCATCAGAATATACGTGGAAAAGAGGCTGCATATAGAAGTCGGCCACACGGCGAAGACTCCCGGAGTCGGAACGGAACATATAACTGACCGGCTCCTGCTTTTTGTTCAGGATCGGGAAAAAGCCGTAACGCTGCAGCATGCGGTTGTATTCATCATTCTGAGTGACATAATCCGGAACTTTCTCCAGATCAATATCTAACGTATCGGCATAGACATCGCCACGCTCCTTTTCAATTTTGCGTTGACTCTTACGTTCCTGAACAAAGGGCTTCAGAACCTCTTTGAGAGCTGAAACTTTAAGCCCGAGGTAGTTGGCCCACGCCGACATATTGACCGTTTGAATCGGCTGAGAAGCATAAGAAATCATCTCTGCGCAACGGGTAATGAAGGTGTTTTTTATTTCCGGCGTTGGAGCAGAGTCTGTGATCAAGTTTCCGTAAAAAGAAACGTAAGCATAAATGAAACCGGAAACCTTGCTATCAAGAGATACATCCACTGTCAAGCCAAAAGTGTAAAGGGCCTTCATGGTTTTAAGGTCTTCACTTTCATTTCGGCCATCTGCTTCCATAACCGGAGAATGAAAGATAATACGTTCGATCTGACTGGAGAGATCCTGAATGGATGCCAAAGGTGGAATGCCTGAAACATAAAGATAAGGTTGTTGTTCACCTAGAAGCGTTTGAAATCTGTTATAATCTCGTACGAGATGGATTTCCTTCAGATCTTCGTCGATGAAATCCTGCGCGAACTCCATTCCATAGAAGCCAGGTGTGCTTTGAACTGGCACGTCTGGCACTTGTTTGGAGATCATTTGCTTTAGATCATCCAGTGCATAGCCAGAGGGGGATGATAACTCGGACAGGAATCTCTGCCGGATGATGCTGTCCTGTTCCATCGCAATGACTTCAAGGATTTGCTTGATCTTGTTTTGTCTGGTATATGCATCATCGTTATCTGCCAACAGATACTTGGCGTAATATTGCACATAAGATATCGTATGCTCCTGCAGATATTGGGGAAGTTCTGACTCCAGCTTTTTAGCCATATCATCCGGATCTTTACCGTCAGGAAGAGCTACGGTCATGACTTCAAAGTTATCTTTGACAGCCGCAGGGATATGTTTAAGTGCCGCCTTAATGCCGGCAGCATCTCCATCGAGGATGAACACAAGCTTCGTTGTAACTGAGTGGAGAAGACGGCGCTGATGCTCCGAGAAGGCGGTTCCGCTAGCCGCAATAACATTACGGACACCACGCTGAGCCAGTGATAACACATCAAACTGTCCTTCACAGATATAGACAAATCCCTTTTCTGTGATTGCTTTACGCGCCTGGAACAGGCCGAACAGGACATGATCCTTCTTGAATAGGACGGTATCCGGGCTGTTCTTATATTTAGCCGCTTGCTTACCGGTAATATCACGCCCAACAAAGCCGAGCATTTTGCCGGATATGGAGAAGAAGGGGATGACCAGACGTGAAAAATATGCATCGCGCAATTCATTGCGATCGTTCTTATAGGCAATGCCCGAAGCTAGAATATTTAGTTCGGAGTACCCAAGATTGCGCAAAGTGGTGGTCAAGCCATTATATTCAGAAGTATAGCCAATCTGGTAAAGATCGGCGGTCTCCTGATTGATTTTACGTTCGGCCAGATAGGTTTTTGCCAGATCATTGGTCTGCAGATTAGCCCGAAAAATACGGGAAGATTCCTGCAACACCAGTTCTGCAGCTTCTTTGAGCTGCATAGCTGTCTTCTCTTCCGGCGAAAGATCCACCGTCGGCACTTCGATGTGACAGCGTTTGCCGACTTCCCGAACGGCTTCGGGAAACGACATATTATGATACTTCTGGAACCAGGCGAAAATATTTCCACCCTCTCCACAAGCGAAACATTTGAATAACCTTTTAGAAGGTGAAACTATGAGAGAAGGTGTCCGATCAGAGTGAAACGGGCATAGTCCTACATAGTTAACTCCCATTTTTTTCAGGTTGATATCCTCTCCGATGATCTGCACAATATTGGCAGCATCTTGGATGGAATCGATAATATGTTGTGGGATGATATTTGCCATAATACTAATTAATCAGGGAACAGACTCTGAGGTCTGCAGTCCAAAAGTTTAAACGCCTCGTCTAAGGAATAGTTAAGAGTCTTTGCAACTCTTGAGATTTCTTCTGTGGTGGCCGGAGCATATCCGAAAACCAATTCTGCCCATCGTTTCTGTGATATATTCACTTTTTGAAAAAAGTCACGAGTCGGAGAAAAATATTCCACACTACCGAACTTAATCTCAATAAGTTTGCGCATAACCGGATTTTTGATAGTGGGTTTCAAAGCTATACGATGACGATAAGCATATAGATAAACTGCCGTTTCAGTCTTACCCAATAAACGAGCAATGGATGCGATTGGGCGATGATTTGCGATTTCTCGCCGAAGAATTCGGTCTTCATCAGCCGTCCAATTACGGTTGCTTTGTTTGGCCATGATGAATATGATTTTGGGGTGGTAAATAATCGAGTTGAACCAAGGCATTCTGAATGCTAACGACTGGAAGACCTCGAGTACAGCCAAAAACAAAAACACCCATCATTGTGTCATCATAATTACTGACCTGCTCGAGATGAACCAGTTTTTCCAGATTGTCAATAAATGACGGATAGGCAGAAGGAAGAAAATTTCCTAAGGCAAGATATTTGCCACTGCGCCTATAGATACGTAACCAAAAGGCACTATTTGGATTTGTGATAAATATGGCTTTATTTTTTGCAGTTTTCATGATAGTACTTGATTATTTGTCCGACAGAATTGAGATGTAACTTTGCTTTGAGATTTTCGCGATGGCGATTAACCGTCGCTATTGAGATGTGAAGGTCAGATGCTATATTTTGCGCTTGTAAGCCTTCTCCAATCAGTTCCAGGATTTGGGATTCTCGATCTGTAAGAGAAGAGTTCAACTGAGGCTTACAGATAACATCTTCATCAAGACATTCTCCACGGAGCGGACAACGCACTTCCTCAAAACGGAATCCACCAGAGGAATCAATATCATAATTATATTGATCATATTCTCCGAAATTACATCGAAGGAAACGATGAACCATCTTGAATTCGAAGAAGTCTCGATTCCTTTCTGATCTAGAATAGAGCTGTGATAGGCGTTCGAATGCAATCGGGTAACGGTCTATCAAGATAGATATGACACTTTGGATAATATCCCGATGGGATTGAGTCAACTGAAACACGGGTTGCTCAATAGGTTTGACCATGATATTCCCATCAGGAGTAGAATAAAATTCAATGTTATTCAGTTTCATGGTTAGAGGGGAATAATTCGTTTACACTTTTGCCATAGTAATGCGCAATAATTTTCTTTTTAACCATCGGTGGATCGACTTTCCCTGACATCCAGCGATAAACAGAGTCACGAGAAGAGGAAGTTATTTCAGCGATTTTTTTGACTTCATCACTTCGAACATCTCTCAACGAATTCATATAGTCTATAAATACCATATATAATATATTTAGGGATGAAACATTCTTGTTAAGAATCTTTTTTCTTATATTCGTGATGCGTATTTATTTGCACAATGCAAATATGCAATTATAATTGCAGATAGCAAGGGGATTGTGCAATTAAAATTTCGGTATTAAGATAGATTAACAATGGAAGAAAAGGGCATAAACAAACGGATAAAGCAATTATTCGAGATGAATAATGCTGAAAATAAGCCATATACAAGTAGTAGTGTAAGTAAAGCTACAGGTATAGGAAGAGTGACTTTAGACAATTATAGATCAGGAAGTCAGAAACCTTCTGCTTATAATGCAAGTATAATTGCAGATTATTTTGGTGTATCTTACGAATGGCTGTTCGCCGGAAGGGGAGAAATGTATGATAAGAAACCTCTGGGAAATGGAGCTGATACTAAGATACCATTGGAAATAGTAAAAATGATGCACGAAGAACGGATCAGGCACTACGAAGAGAATAAGATACTTCTGGAAGAAATTCAGAAGTTAAGCCAGACCGTCCAACAACAAATGGACGAGCTGAAAAAAATGCATGCCCAGAAGGAAGACTGTGCAGGATGTGCAGATGCCGTGTAAGTGGAATAGGAGCCATCCAAAGAAAGGTTGCAAGATAGTAAAAAAGTAAAAATAAAATCATGTTTTTTTTCGTTTGTACCGGGACAAAATCGGGACAAAAGAAAGCTAAAACGCACAAAAATCAAGCGGTAACAACCTGATAATGAGTATGCGGAAAAATACGATAAAATAAGAAAAGGTCGGGCCTCCGCAACTAAAATAGAGATAACAAGCTGAATTTTAGCGAGTTATCTCTATTTTCTGTTTCGGGCGTAGACAGAATCGGGACGGCTCACGGCGGCTCACCCGATATTTAGTGGGGGAAAGCATATTATGCATAAATTTTAGAAAGTCTGAAAAGGAAGAACGGTACATCAATGACACCTCTGAGTAACGCTCTGAATTGTTTGATTTTAGCATTGAAGCACTCTGCAAACGCATTGGTGGATCTGTTTACGAAAAAGTTCAAGACACCCGTCGTGGTGCTCTGTTAAGATGGAAATAATATCCTGAAACTTTAATTTTAACAATAAAAATAAAAGCTGTATCGTTTTTGCGATACAGCTTTTTATGTTAATATGAATAAAATCATTCTAAAGGTGCCTTAACTTCACAGTATGTAGCACCTGTTTGTTCTGGAAGTAAATATTTTTCAATTTTCTTCCTTGAAGAACTTGCTCACTGTAGTCATAAAAATGACTAACAGTGAATTCTTCTTCATGAGTCATAAGTCACTACCTTAATTACCTTAAATTACCCTTAAAACTAAACAATCTTTTACCTAATCTATCTCTCACGAGATTCTAACTAATACCTTAATATGTTACCCTTATTTCCTTATGACATTGCAAAGGTAGTGACTGTTTGCCTACACAGCAAATATTTATTCAGTTTTTATGCAAAAAATCACCTTTTCTTGATTTATATCAAGTCAAAAGATTCGAGATCTTTTAAAAAGGTGTTTTTTCCATCTTTACACCCTCTGTTGTTTATGGTCTTATAAAGTGAAGCAGCCTATTATAATAGAAGAATGAAAATATTGGGTACGTTGTTGTTTTTGTATAGAATTTTTACGTTGTTCAATCTTTGCTGCTTTTTTTTATGGATTTATGACGCTACACCCGATAAATATCTGTATTTTTATGCTCGAAATATTAAGTATATAGCTATTATGGCAAAGGAAAAGACGGTGTATGTATGTGAAAACTGTGGCCAGGAATCTCCTAAATGGGTGGGAAAATGTCCTTCATGTTGCTCCTGGAATACTTTTAAGGAATTTCGGATTAGAAAAGAATCTTCGGCGTCAATAGCGGCCGGTTCCTATGGAGGATTATCGGCTCTTCCTGTTTCGGGTAGTGTACGTGTTCGTCCTTTGTCTGTCGGCGAGATTGATTCTTGTGCCGAACCTCGTTTGGATATGGGAGATGAAGAACTGAATCGTGTATTAGGAGGTGGTTTGGTTCCGGGATCTCTTATACTTTTGGGAGGAGAGCCTGGTATCGGTAAATCAACTCTGGTACTCCAAACCGTGTTGCATATGCCACAACGTCGTGTACTTTATGTCAGTGGTGAAGAAAGTGCCCGTCAGATCAAACTGCGTGCCGACCGTATAGTCAGTACCCAGCCCTCGGGAGGACTGGATCTGCTGACCTCGTCTTCGTGCATGATTGTCTGCGAAACTTTGTTGGAGCAGATCTTTCTTCATATTAAGAATGAGCAACCGGGATTGGTCATCATTGACTCCATCCAGACAATCATGACAGAGGCTGTGGATTCTTCACCTGGAAGTATCACTCAGGTGCGTGAGTGTGCGGCGGCATTGTTGAAATTTGCCAAACAAAGTAATATTCCTGTAATTCTTATCGGTCATATTAATAAGGAGGGTACTTTAGCCGGTCCGAAGGTTTTGGAGCATATTGTGGATGCTGTACTCCAGTTCGAAGGCGACCAACATTATATGTATCGTATTTTGCGTAGCATTAAGAATCGTTTCGGAAGTACGGCAGAGCTGGGTATTTACGAAATGCGACAGACGGGACTCCGGCCGGTGAGCAATCCGTCTGAACTTTTGTTGACAGAGGATCATGAGGGAATGAGTGGAGTTGCGATTTCCTCAGCAATTGAAGGTGTACGACCGTTTTTGATCGAAACTCAGGCTTTAGTCAGTACTGCAGCTTATGGTACTCCGCAGCGTTCGTCTACCGGATTTGATCTGCGTAGGTTGAATATGTTATTGGCTGTATTGGAAAAGCGTGTGGGATTCAAATTGGCTCAAAAAGATGTGTTTCTGAATATTGCCGGCGGATTACGTGTGAATGATCCGGCTATAGATCTGTCGGTCATTGCTGCCGTGTTGAGTAGTAATGTGGACACAGGTATAGAATCAGGTGTCTGTATGGCTGGGGAAGTTGGGCTGAGTGGGGAAATCCGCCCAGTAAACCGTATCGAACAACGCATAGCTGAGGCCGAGAAATTGGGATTCAGTCGAATGATTGTTCCGCGTTCCAACCTTCAGGGATTTGACTATAAGAAAATGAAGATAGAATTGGTGCCGGTACGTAAGGTGGAAGAGGCTCTGCGTGCTCTGTTTGGATAAGTGCCATTCTGTTATCTCTAAATTTATATATTAAAAAGAAGCAATAAAATAATGATACATGAATTTCAATTGCGGGTTCTGCCAGAACAGGCTTACAATGAACAGGCTGTGCGCCGCTTTGTAGCTCGTGAGAAAGGACTGGATGAGAGGACCATTCAGGGGGTACGTATCCTGAAGAAAAGCATCGATGCCCGTCAGCGTACTATTTATATCAATCTGAAAGTACGGGTTTACGTTAATGAGTTACCTGCAGACGAGGCTTATGTGCCTACGGAATATCAGAATGTAGAGGGGTTGTGCCGTGTGATTGTGGTGGGTGCCGGTCCCGGAGGACTTTTTGCGGCCCTGCGTCTGATAGAATTAGGTTATTGCCCGATTGTCGTGGAGCGTGGTAAGAATGTGCGCGACCGGAAACTGGATCTGGCCCGTATCTCGCGCGAGCATAAAGTGGATCCCGAGAGTAATTACAGTTTCGGAGAAGGAGGAGCCGGTGCCTATTCCGACGGCAAGCTCTACACCCGAAGCAAGAAACGCGGCAATGTGGACAAGATTCTGAATGTGTTCTGTCAGCATGGAGCCAGCACAGCCATTCTGGCTGATGCCCATCCGCATATCGGAACAGACAAGTTGCCCCGCGTCATCGAAAATATGCGCAACACCATTCTGCAATGCGGAGGCGAGGTGCATTTTGAAACTCGCATGGATCGCCTGATTGTGCACGAAGGCAAGGTGGAAGGTATCGAAACCCACGACGGACGGATTTTCAAGGGGCCGGTCATTCTGGCCACCGGCCATTCGGCCCGTGATGTGTACCGCCATCTGTTCCGTCAGGGCATACCGGTTGAAGCTAAAGGCCTGGCCGTGGGTGTACGTCTGGAGCATCCTTCCAAACTGATAGACCAGATACAGTATCATAATAAAAATGGCCGAGGAAAATATTTACCCGCTGCCGAATATAGTTTTGTGACTCAGGTTAACGGTCGTGGTGTATATAGTTTCTGTATGTGTCCCGGGGGATTTATTGTACCGGCTGCCAGTGGGCCGCAGCAGATTGTGGTCAACGGTATGTCGCCCAGTAATCGTGGTTCGCAGTGGAGCAATTCCGGTATGGTTGTAGAACTGCACCCTGAAGATTTGCAGGAGGCATCCATGCACCGTTTTATGAAAGGATATGTGCACAGTATCGAGGCTCCCGAGTGTGACAGCCTGAAAGATATCTTGCATTATTGCGATCCGGATTCGATATGGAACGGAGCTCCTGAGGAGCATCCTTTGGCTTTGCTTTACTTTCAGGAAGCTATCGAACGCCAGAATTGGGTGCAGGGACAATATCGTCAGACGGCACCGGCACAACGCATGGTTGACTTTGTGAATCGGAAATTGAGTTACGATTTGCCACGCAGTTCCTATTCACCGGGATTGATATCTTCTCCATTGCATTTTTGGATGCCGGATTTTATTGCCGGACGTTTGGCTGGCGGATTCCAGATTTTCGGCCGGAGCAGTCGTGGCTTTCTGACTAATGAAGCTGTGATGATAGCAGTAGAGAGCCGTACATCGGCTCCCGTACGTATTGTCCGTGATGCAGATACTTTACAGCATATTACCGTAGAGGGACTTTTCCCCTGTGGTGAAGGAGCAGGATATGCTGGAGGCATTGTTTCGGCCGGTATCGACGGTGAGCGTTGCGCTGAGGCTGCAGCGGCTTATTTGAGCGGTCTGTCTTGATTTTCTAGGCCTGTAAGGAGACAATACAAATTGTATATAATAAGCCCCCTCTTTCCATAAAGTCAGTTTGGTGGAATTTTTACTGGAAAGAGGGGGCTTATTGTTTTTCCTGGAGAAAAATATTGGTTTTAGAAGTCAAGTCCTATGTTGGCCGTGAAACAGCCAGTACGGATACGTCCTTCAAAATCATCATAGTTGTAATCCTGAAATTCTTTCCCAGCCAGATTGTTCATACCGATGTCATAGCAGAAATCCAGATAAAAATTTTGAAAAGCCATTCCCAGTCCGACACGGAAGCCGGCATCGAAACGTTTCAAATATTTGTCTGAGAACGGATTTTCTTTGATACGCTGTTCATAGAGTTTCACGTTGCCTGCTACACCGCAAGCCAAGAAACCGCCAAAATAAGGTTGGATGGTCAGATCGTCAAAACCTACATCGGCTTTATATTTGAAGACCAATGGCAATTCCAAATATTTTAAATTATAGGTTTTTCGTTCTATATCTTCCGTTGCATCGAATTTGGCTCCTTTTTCCGAATAAAGCAATCCTGTTTCAAAATAGAGAGGTACCGTACGTCCTACACGGTTACCGAAAACAAGACCGGCATTGATGAGTGAGAGAGGTTGGGTTTCCGGCCCCGGATTAAAACCACGGTAGTAAAAACGTGGCACATTCAAACCTACACGAATGCCCAAATAGCTACTGCGATCGTAATTGTACCAACGGCTGGCACTGATACCTTCGGCTCGTACTGTATTGCCGTCTGCTCCGATATATCCCATTCCTACAGGCATCATGCAAAGCAGGAACAGGAAAGAAAATATTTTTTTGATCATATTCTTTTTGCTTTAATATCCTTGGTTTACGTGGGCAAAAGTACAATTTTTTTCGGGAACATCTTTCTTTTGGAGAAATAATTAATACTTTTGCATCATTTCGCAATCTTTGAAAATTTAAGGGCGCAAAATTTTTAACCACGCTAAAGGATGAAGTATTTTATATATTCTTTTTATTGATTCCTATAATAAGGATATGCTTTAGATGAAAAGAATATAATTGATGAACTTTTGCATGTATCGGATACTGTTTTGGATAACAGACATACTTATGTGACAGAGCATTTCCATGTTAATGTTAGTCTGATGCTTTCTTTGTAGCATCTATCTTGTCTGTGCAGAGGTCGTGATTGGGGATTTCAGTTGTTGAGGCCCAATTGTGATCACCATTTCGTTGTAGTACCTTTTTAATAGCTTCGTATTATGTTTTATACAAATGATTTAGGTTTGTGTTATTATAACGCGGATTACTTGTTTTGTGGGTAAATTAGGGGGGATAACGATATTCAGTTGGATGCTTTTTGTTGAATGTTAAGATTAAATTTATTTTGTGGAACTACTTTTTAATAGTTAATTTCATTTTTCTATATATGATTTTTTTATTGTAACTTTGTCTTTAGAATGTACATCTGTGAACATGAAAGGTTGTCTTTTGCTTTTTGAATAATGCAGGCAGCTTAAACCTAAATAATTGACAGCAAATGAAAGTACTGAAATTTGGAGGAACCTCGGTAGGTTCCGTAGAAAGTATCTTAAACGTAAAGAAAATTGTTGAGGAACAGTCTGAACCGGTGATTGTGGTGGTTTCTGCTCTTGGAGGAGTTACCGACAAGTTGATTCATACTTCACAACTGGCTGTGTCTGGAAATCTGGATTACAAGAAGTCTTTTATGGAACTGACAGACCGTCATTACCAGATGATAGATCAGATTATTCCTGCCGGTCCTCGCAAGGAGATGTTGCTTTCTATTGTCAATTCCCTGTTTGAAGAATTGCATAGTATTTATCAGGGTGTTTATCTGATTAAGGATTTGTCTGCCAAGACTCAGGATATGATTGTAAGTTATGGCGAGCGTATCTCTTCAAATATTATATCTGTACTGATTACCGGTTCGGTATGGTACGATTCCCGTACATTTATTAAAACGGAAGTGCGCGGAGGGCGCCGTTTGTTGGCTTCTGAGGAAACCAATCGTCTGATTGGAGAAACTTTTGGAAAGTTACCGAAAGTAGCTTTGGTTCCGGGATTCATATCCAGCGATGTTGAGTCGGGTGAAACTACCAATCTGGGACGAGGCGGTTCTGACTATACGGCTTCTATTCTGGCAGCCGCTCTCGACGCTTCTGTTCTGGAGATATGGACC
Source organism: uncultured Paraprevotella sp. (assembly GCA_944321345.1). Taxonomy (GTDB): domain Bacteria; phylum Bacteroidota; class Bacteroidia; order Bacteroidales; family Bacteroidaceae; genus Paraprevotella. The sequence continues at coordinate 39,647 of CALUKY010000005.1, read as the reverse complement.
GATGTGGACGGCTTCATGACTGCCGATCCGAAAGTCATCTCTACGGCATATACCATTAATGAGTTGAGCTATGTAGAGGCCATGGAGCTTTGTAACTTCGGTGCCAAAGTGGTCTATCCGCCGACCATTTATCCGGTGTGCGCCAAGAACATTCCGATCTGGGTTAAGAATACCTTCAAGCCCGAAGCGCAGGGAACCATTATCAAGAAAGAAGTGGAGCGCGACCGTACCGGTAAGCCGATTTGTGGTATTTCGAGCATTAACAATACTTCGCTCATCTTTGTTTCCGGTTTGTCTATGGTGGGTGTGATTGGTGTGAACCAGCGTATTTTCTCGGCATTGGCCAATAACGGAATCAGTGTATTCATGGTAGCGCAGACTTCTTCCGAGAGCAGTACCTCAATCGGTGTGCGTGACGAGGATGTGGAAAAGGCATGTCGTGTTCTGGACGAGGAGTTTGCCAAGGAAATCCAGACCGGAGCCATGTTCCCGATGCAGGCCAGCAGCGGACTGGCTACTGTGGCTGTAGTAGGCGAGAGCATGAAAAATGTGTCGGGAGTGGCCGGAAAACTGTTCGGTACATTAGGACGCAACGGTATTAATGTCATTGCCTGTGCACAGGGCGTTTCGCAGACCAACATTTCCTTTGTCGTAGAATCGACTTATTTGAGAAAGACGCTGAATGTGATTCACGACAGCTTCTTCCTGTCCGAATACCGTGTGCTGAACCTCTTCTTGTGCGGAGTTGGTACTGTGGGAGGCAGCCTGATTGAGCAGATTGCCGCCCAGCGTGAAAAATTGATGAAGGAAAAGGGACTCAAGCTCAATGTAGTGGGTATTGCCAGCAGCCGTAATGCGTTGTTCGACCGCAAGGGACTTTCGCTCACCGATTACAAGGAGCGTTTGCGTGCTTCTGCCCCCAGCACCTTGCAACACCTGCGTGATGAAATCATCAATATGAATATCTTCAACTCAGTGTTCGTGGACTGTACGGCAAGTGCCGAGGTCGCTTCCTTATATCAGGACTTCCTGGAGCACAATATTTCGGTGGTGGCTGCCAATAAAGTGGCCGCTTCTTCAGATTATGCCAACTATTCCCGTTTGAAACACACGGCATTCCAGCGTGGAGTGAAGTATCTGTTTGAAACAAACGTTGGAGCCGGCCTGCCGATTATCCGCACACTGAACGATTTGCGTAACAGTGGCGACAAGATTCTCCGCATAGAGGCTGTATTGAGCGGTACGTTGAATTTCATCTTCAATAAGATTTCGCGTGAGATTCCTTTCAGTAAGACCGTACAGATGGCCAAGGAGGAGGGTTACAGTGAACCGGATCCACGAATTGATTTGAGCGGAAAAGATGTTATCCGTAAACTGGTCATCCTGACCCGTGAATCGGGCTATCAGATTGAACAGGAGGATGTAGAGGCTCATCTCTTCATACCGGATGAACTGTTTCAAGGTTCTGTTGAGGAGTTTTGGGCAAAACTGCCTTCACTGGACGCTGAGTTCGAAGAAAAGCGTCAGAAACTGGAAACCGAAAACAAGCGCTGGCGCTTTGTGGCGAAATATGAGAACGGAAAGGGCTCTGTTTCGCTTTGCGCTGTAGACCGCAGTCATCCGTTCTACTCTCTGGAGGGTTCGAACAATGTGGTATTGCTTACTACTGAGCGCTACAATGAGTACCCGATGATTATTCAGGGCTATGGAGCCGGAGCGAGTGTTACGGCGGCCGGTGTCTTTGCCGACATTATGAGTATTGCTAATATTTAATCAGTTATAGAATAGAAAACCGCCTTGCCAAAATTCCTTCACAGGATTGGCAAGGCGGTTTTCTGTTTCATTGCGGGGAACCTTGGGGAGGGAAATGTTTCTTCAATGCTCTTTTGCATGGTCCGGTTACAGCTTCCTGTTGTCTTCTTTCCCTAAATTAGGTCTCATGCATGCAGGTGTTTGTCAGTACATTCCGACTGTTGCAACCGGCAGAAATGAGTATTTCCCTTGCTTTTTGCGGGTTTCCGTATTTCTCTTGGGCAGAATTACTTCATGGAATACTTGCCGGAAGTAATATCCTCCACGCTTAAGGCTTTGTATACCATATTATAATATCCCGGTTCCTCTTCGTAGAAGAATCCGATTTTCTTGTCTTTCTGGACACAGAAAGTAGAGTAGGCCGAACCGGAATGGGTAACGAGATAGGAACCCTCCCAGTTAGAGGCCAAGTCTTTTGGAGTGGCATAATCTGCTTCGCTTTCTAAGGCCTTGTAATAGATGGTTACTTCTGCGCGCTTGTCTGCGGCCGGAAGTGACTGGATGATCAGGTCCACTTCTTTTCCGTCACTGTTGCGTATTGCCTTGAAGATACCGACTTCGCCATTGGTTGCGTTGGCTCCGGTTTTGATTCCTCCCGGACAATCGTGCGAGGCTACCACTTCACCCCAGCTTCCGATGGCTTTCTTCTTGTTCTTATAAGAGTAGATGTTGTAGAAACGTCCGTATCCCTTACGGCTGCTCAGCAGAACATCGCCGTTAGGCAATTCTTCGCACTTCGGTTCGTCTCCCTTAGGAGCCGGCGACTGGTTTACATCGCCAAGCACCTTCCATTCCTTTCCGAAGTTGTCGCTATAGATCACATAGTTTCCGCCGTCGGTACACAAGGCGGCATAGATACGTTTGTATTTTCCTTTTTTAATCTGCTTGGACTGGCAAATCTTGCCCGAACCGATAAAGAGTTTTTTGATGGGGCCCTGCTCACGTTGGTCGAAAAGACCGTAAATATCTTCGGTAATATCCTCGGGAGCAGACCAGGTCTTTCCTTCATCCTTACTGTATAGACGTGCCGCGCGCAGCGGATTTTCACGGGTTGAATTCCAGTAAGTCACGTTTCCGGTGCAACACATCAACAGGATGTCGCCGCTCTTGCTGTCGGCCAGCGTGGCAGCGTCTCCATATCCGCAGGCCGGATCGTTCTTGATGCCGTTTCCTTTGACGATATCGAACTGTTCCGACCAGGTTTTTCCATTGTCGTCGCTATATTTACCGACAATATCAATCTGTCCGAAACCGATGTCTGCGCCGCAATAACGATAGTCCGACATGGCAATAAGACGTCCTTGAGGAGTGGACAGGATTGCTGGAATGCGATAGGGAATCCCTTTGGCGTCAGGAGTGTGGAACAGGCAGACGGAATGAGTGTCTGTATGTTGTTTTAGATCTTGTGCCATGATTTCTTCATGGCAAAGGTTTTCCGGATTGAATGCTTGGAGAGAGAACGTAAGCGTTCCCGACAGAAAAGCAGAAAGTAAGAGTCTAGATTTCATCAGATGTAATAAATAATAGTGAATGATGAACAAATATACAATAAAAAAACTCCGAACCGAAATAATGGAACGGAGTTTTTGAATATTTCTTGAACTTCTTTTGTCTGTAAAATGCAAAACGTTGGAATCTTCTTTTCTTTAAAAAAGCAGAAAGCCTGCTACTCCGGCACTACAAATTAGCAGGATCGGATTGATCTTGTAAACATATGTACCGATAAACGTAGTGACGAAGATAAAGATGCTTATATAGAATTGCCACGGGGTATCTGAGGTGCCGAAGTTTTCACGGTTCAGTAACAACAATGCTGCTGCGGCAATCAGACCGATTACAGCGGGTCGTAATCCAAGAAAAATATGTTCAACAACTGGATGATTCTTGAATTTCAGTAAAAACTTACTGATGAGCAGCATGAGAATAAACGAGGGCAATACCACGGCAAAAGTGGCTGTTACACTTCCCATAACTCCCATGGCATGGCTGTATCCGGCATTGACCAGACTGGTATAACCCACATATGTGGCCGAATTGATACCGATTGGACCGGGAGTCATTTGGCTGATGGCAACAATATCGGTAAACTGTCCCATGGTGAGCCAGTTATATCGTGTGACCACTTCGCCCTGAATCATGGAAATCATGGCATATCCTCCGCCGAATCCGAACAAGCCTATTTTGAAGAAGGTATAAAACAGTTTTAAAAGAAGTACGATCATAGTTTATTTTTCATTCTGTTCTACAAATTTTCCATATAAAAAACCGAATAAACCGGCCAGAATAATGATATAGACCGGTGAAATTTCCATCTGCCAGATCAGCAAAGCACTGACTACTGGAATCCAAATGTTGGTCCAGCCTATTTTGGCGCTTTTGGCCATTTTGAAGGTTGGAGCCGCTATCAGCGCTACTACGGCGGGGCGGATTCCTAAAAAGATGCTCTGTACCGTTTCATTTTCACGGAAAGTCTGGAAAAAAAGAGCAATGAGCAGAATGATGAGAAAAGAAGGAAGAACGGTTCCCAAAGTGCATACGATACTTCCGGGGACCCCCTTTAGCTTATAACCAAGGAATATACTGATATTTACGGCCAGAATGCCCGGGCAACTCTGTGCGATGGCTACCAGATCAACAAACTCTTCTTTACCGATCCATTGCTTCTTGTCTACGACATCTGCTTCAATCAGTGGGAGCATGGCATAACCACCACCGATTGTAAACATTCCGATGCGCGTAAAAGTCTTGAAGCTTTCCCAATAGATATTCATTTTGTTTCTTTTTTGTGTTGCAAAGATACAAAAAGTGCGCCATCTTTGAAAGAATGGCGCACTTTTCTATAGAATCGCTTTAATCTTATTTCTTGTTTGCTTCAATCCACTTGCGGGCATTGACGAAGGCCTCCATCCACGGAGTGATTTCGTCGTTGCGACGGTCTGCCGGATAGCAAGCATTCTGCCATGGGAAGATGGCGCGCTCCAAGTGAGGCATCATGGCCAGATGACGTCCATCGGCGCTGCAGATGCCGGCTACGCTGTAATCAGATCCGTTCGGATTTCCTGGATACTCGTCGTAGCTGTACTTGGCAATTACGTTGTACTTGTCCTCTTCGTAAGGCAGAGAGAACTTTCCTTCTCCGTGAGCAACCCAAATACCTAACTTGTTGCCACTGAGTGAACCGAACATAACGCTGCGGTTGGTAGGAATAGTCAGGCCGACGTAAGAAGACTCGAATTTGTGTGAGTCATTATGCAACATATGTGCCTTCTTCTTGAACTCCGGATTGATCAGGTTTAATTCCACCATCAGCTGGCAACCGTTGCAGATACCCAATGAAAGAGTGTCTTCGCGTGCATAGAAGTTATCAAGGGCGGCCTTGGCTTTCGGGTTGTACAGGAAGGCGCCGGCCCAACCCTTTGCAGAACCCAATACGTCTGAGTTAGAGAATCCGCCGCAGAATACAATCATATTGATATCTTCCAGAGTTTCTCTTCCAGAGATAAGGTCGGTCATCATAACGTCTTTCACATCAAAACCGGCCAGGTACAGAGAGTAAGCCATTTCGCGCTCACCGTTGGTACCCTTTTCACGGATGATGGCAGCCTTGATGCCAGAAGGAGTGCGGCGATCCGGATTCAAACCGAACTGTGATAATTTGCCGGTAAAGTCTTTGTTGAAGACCATTTCCAGAGGCTGCTTCTTGTAGTTCTCGAAACGGGCCTTGGCGCAACCGTTCATGCTCTGCTTACGGTCGAGTAAATATGAAGTGCTGAACCAGATGTCGCGCAGATAGTCGATACCGAACTGATATTCAGCACCGTCCTTGTAAACCTGGATGAGGCGCTCGTCGGTTGGAGTACCCAATTTGACGTAACCTACGCCGGCGTCTTCCAGAATCTTCTTAAACTCAGACTTGTTCTTATTGGCAATCTGTACGACAACACCCGGGTTCTCGGCCATAAGGATCTTTACGATATCATCGTTTTTGATACCGTCTAGGCTGATTTCCATACCGCCTTCTGTGTTGGCGAAGCACATTTCGAGCAAGGTAGTGATCAGACCACCGGCTGAAATGTCGTGACCAGCCAATACCAATCCCTTGTTGATCAAGGTCTGTACGGCGTTGAATGCGTCACGGAAATATTCCGGATTCTGGCAGGTTGGAACATCTGAACCCACCTTGTTCAGAGACTGTGCGAAGGCTGAACCGCCCAGATGCAACTCGTCGAAGCTGAAGTCGATGTGGTAGAATGTGCTCTTTTCCTTGTTGACCATAACAGGAGAAACTACTTTCTTGATGTCGCTTACTTCGCCACCGGCGCTCACGATTACGGTTCCCGGAGAAATTACCTTCTCGCCGTCAGGATACTTTTGAGTCATTGACAGAGAGTCCTTACCGGTAGGTACATTGATTTCCAGTGCGCAGCAGAAATCAGACAGAGCTTTTACACCTTTATATAAACGGGCATCCTCACCTTCCTGTGAACGGCATGGCCACATCCAGTTTGCTGAGAGTGATACGCTGTCCAGGCCATCGGTCAGCGGAGCCCATACAATATTAGTCAAAGATTCGGCTACAGAAAGTACAGAACCGGCTGCTGGATCAGCCAAACCAGCTTGCGGAGCATGTCCGATCGCTGTAGCGATACCAGCCTTTCCGCGGTAATCCAGTGCAACGACACCACAATCGCTCAACGGCAACTGGATTTCACCCTGGCACTGCTGACGGGCAACCTTACCGGTTACCGAACGGTCTACTTTGTTGGTCAACCAGTCTTTGCAAGCTACAGCCTCCATCTGAAGCACGCGGGTTACATATTCATTCAGGTGAGCCGCATCGTACGTTACATTTTCGTAAGTGCGCTCTACGGTGTTGTCCTTCATATAGGTTTTCGGGCTGTGTCCGAACATCTGAGATACTTCCAGATCGAAAGGACGTACGCCGTCGGCCTGCTGGAAAGCGAAGTGTGCGTCACCGGTAGTCTCACCAACTACATACATTGGGGCACGCTCGCGCTCGGCAATCTTGCGTACATGTTCAATATGCTCTTCCTGGATGAGCAGACCCATACGCTCCTGTGACTCGTTAGCGATGATTTCCTTTGCAGACAAAGTCTTGTCACCGATAGGCAGCTTGCTCATGTCGATCAATCCACCGCAATCTTCTACCAACTCTGACAGACAGTTTACGTGTCCGGCTGAACCGTGGTCGTGGATGGATACTACCGGATTGACATCTTCCTCGCACAGAGCGCGCACCAGATTGTTGGCACGTTTCTGCATTTCCGGGTTAGCACGTTGTACGGCGTTCAATTCGATGCCCGAGGAATAACGTCCGGTATCTACTGATGAAACAGAACCACCGCCCAGTCCGATACGATAGTTGTCACCACCGACAACCACCACCTTGTTGCCTTTTTGCGGAGTGCCTTTCAGACAGTCGCGCTTGGTTCCGTAACCGACACCGCCGGCGAGCATGATTACCTTGTCGTAACCGTAACGCTCGTTGTTCTCCTGATGCTCGAAAGTCAGGACGGAACCGGTAATCAGGGGTTGTCCGAACTTGTTGCCGAAATCCGAAGCACCGTTAGATGCTTTGATCAGGATCTGTTCCGGAGTCTGATACAGCCATTTGCGTGCCGGGAGAATGTTTTCCCAATCACGTCCTTCGTCTGTACGTGGATAAGAAGTCATGTAAACCGCAGTTCCGGCGATTGGCCAACAGCCGACACCACCACCCATACGGTCGCGGATTTCACCACCGGTACCTGTAGAAGCACCGTTGAACGGCTCTACGGTAGTCGGGAAATTATGTGTTTCTGCCTTGATAGAGATGACAGATTCGATATCTTTGATTACGAAGTAGTCAGAAGTAGAGTGGTCTTTCGGAGCGAACTGTTCTACAACAGGTCCTTGTGCGAAAGCCACATTGTCCTTATAGGCAGAGATAATTTTATGTGGGTTTTCTTGAGTGGTTTTCTTGATCATCTGGAACAGGGAAGATTCCATTTCCTGTCCGTCGATAATGAAGGTTCCGCCGAAGATCTTGTGACGGCAGTGCTCCGAGTTGATCTGTGCGAAGCCGAAAACTTCAGAGTCAGTCAACTTGCGGCTCAGTTGTTTTTCTACATCATGCAGATATTCAATTTCTTCCGGAGACAGGGCCAGTCCCTCCTGCTCATTGTATTCTTCCAGATTGTCGATATACATGATAGGAGCGGGTTTCAGGTCAATCTTGAAGATTTCCTGATTCAGCCCTTTGTACATACGCTGGAGCATAGGGTCATAGTCGGCATTTTCGTCGGCAACCGGAAAGTATTCCTCTATACGAGAAATACCGCTGAGGCTCATGTTTTGAGTAATCTCAACGGCATTTGTACTCCATGGAGTAATCATTTCACGGCGCGGACCCACGAAGCAACCGGTCAGACTGCTTTCTTCTTCCACTTTGGCCTCACCATAAAGCCAACACAATTTTTCAATTTCTTCAGGATTGAGCGAATGATCACATTCTGTTGCAATTACGCTCTTGCTGGGAGTTCTAAAAAATACAATAGGCATAAATAGAGTGTTTATTAAAAACTTTGTTTGCAAAGTTAGTAAAAATACACAAAAAAGAAATGTAGAAGAAGAAATAATTGTGATGTACTCTAATATATTAAGGGAAATACGTAGTATTTGATTATTTTCTTAAAATCTCTTTTGCTGTTTGTATTTTTTACTTTATCTTTGTCTTGGTTTTTGTAGATTTATTAAGATGTATTCTTTCTGAGTATCAGATTTGGATAATACGTTTTTGATTGAAATTTAGTGGTTTGGGGAATATTTATAGTATCTTTCAGGATAAAATTAATATGTTAAAATAGTTTTTTATTATAGAATTTTATGAAACAAAAAATGAAAAAAGGAACAGTTGGTTGCTTGTTGCTATCTGCTTTAGGAATCACCTCAGCTTGTGTTGATAATTCCTACGATTTGTCTAAGGACATTGACATGACGGTTACGGTTGGAGGAGACTTGACCACTCCGGGAAACTCATCGGAGGAAATTACTTTGAATGATTTGTTTGATGTAGATTACGAAACCTCCGATTTGGATACTTTGGAAAATGGTGATTTCGTACTTCGTGTAAATGGAGAGCCTACTTACTCAACTGTAGAGGTGAGTGATGTGACTGTTGCGAGTTCAGACTCAGAGCCAAACGAGTCTAATTTGTTGACATTTACAAGATCTATGCTTGTGAATGGAGAAACCAGTCCATTGCCTATTGAAGACTTGAATCCGGAATGGAAGTTGAGAAATGAAAATGAAGAAGTTCCGAGTGATGTTGTGGATTTGGAATTTGCAGATGATATCCGTAATAATGAGGTGACTCTGAATTTAAATATAAAAGGGAACACAAATGGAGTCTGGTTAAAAGAGGGTATGACTTTTACTTTCCCTGATTATCTGAGAGTTACTTTGACAGATCCAAATACTTTAAGTTGTTTTAAATTGAATGATGACGGGACTGTGATGATATTGAAAAAGAATATTCATTTGTTACCGTCTGGAGGAAAATGGAACGTTTCTCTTTCTAGAATTTATTTCAAAGCATCTGAAGGTATAGATATACCATCAGGAGAAGGATTTGATCCGAAAACAAGAAAGATTGTTTTTAATATTAGTATTCCTGTTGACGGTGATGTCTTTCTGAAAGAAAATGATTTCCCTGTAGGAAGTAATAAAGCTGATTTTAATCTTGTTAGTACGGTTGAATCAGATGAAATGATTTTAGGACGTGTATGTGCAAAAGTAGATCCAGAGATCGATTTCACAGTTTCTGATGTGAAGATTGAGAGCCTTCCGGACTTTTTGAATGATAATGATGTAAATGCCGATTTGACAAATCCACAAGTTTTGTTGCGTGTTAAAAATGGAGCAGAAGTGGATGTAAATTTCCAGGCCGTATTGCATTCTTATAAAGAAGGAAACAGCTTGAAAGAAGTAAAAATCGGAACAGCTCTTTCTGAGGATAATGATAAAACGATTCGTTTGAAGGCGAATTCAGATAATTTGCTGTGTATTTCTCCATTAAATGAGAATGTACCTGAAGGTTATGATTGGGTAAAGGTTGAAGATTTGCCTGATTTGATCCAGTCAATTCCTGATTTGATAAAAGTTGAAAGTATTGAAGCTAAAGTTTTGCAGAACTTCTATACTTTGGATCTGGGTGTAAAAAATAATGTCACAACTGATTATGATATGAATGCACCTTTGGAATTCGGAAAGGAATTCAGTATTGTTTACAAAGATACAATCAACGGATGGAGTGAAGATATCGAAGACTTCGAAATGAAAGAAGTTGAGATTTCTTTGAGTGCTATAAACCGTATTCCATTGAATCTGACATTGTCTGCCACTGCAATTGATACAGCAGGTAATGAAATGAGTGATGTCATTGTAACTACCGAAGGACTTATTGCGGCAGGTGATAAGGTAAATCCGAGTACTAAAACTTTAGTGTTTAATTTGAGTAAGAATGATGGAACACGCATTAAAAATCTGGACGGTCTGGTTTTGCGTTTGGATGGAAAGGCTTTCATGGAGGAAAATCCAGATCAGACGGACAATGAATGGAATTCAAAGACTCTTAATGCTAACCAAACTTTAAAATTGGATGATTTGAAATTGCGAATCAAGGGTGGAGTCACTTTGGATTTGAATTAATGATGATGTGTGTTTTAAATTTAAAGATCAGGACAAATGAAAAAAAATAAAATATATGGTTTTTTGGCCGGTGCTCTTTTGTGTGCACCTACTGCTGCTTTTGCTCAACAGGCTTTGCGTTCCGGTTATTTCCTGGAAGGATATGAATACAGACATGTAATGAATCCGGCTTTTGGTCCGGATCGTCAAGGGTTTGTAAGCTTTCCGTTCTTGGGTAATATTAATGTCGGAATGTCTGGTAATGTCGGAGTTTCTAATTTCTTGTATAAGACTCCGGACGGTAATCTGACAACATTCCTCAATGAATCTGTTTCTTATTCTGATTTCCTGGGGGGGATCAATCAGAATAATCGTTTGGGGGTAGATTTTAATTATGGAATCTTTTCCATGGGATTCAGTAAGTTCGGTGGCTATAATACTATCGGTATTAATCTGCGTACCAATTTATCTGCAACCATGCCTTATGAGTTATTTGAGTTTATGAAGGTCGCTGGTAAGGGTGATAATACGGTTTATCATATCGAAAACATCGGTTTGTCTTCAAAAGCTTATGTAGAACTGGCTTTAGGCCATTCTCGGGATATCAATGAGCAATGGCGTGTTGGTGGAAAACTGAAGTTCCTTTTGGGAGCCTATAATGTGAGTGCCATGATTGATCAGATGGATGTAGAACTGACGGATGAACAGTGGAAAGTTCAGGGAACAGGAACGATGAATCTGGCAATGAAAGGATTGAACGTACCGACAAATGCAGAAAGTAAGGATCCTAGTGACTACGAGCCAGAACAGGCGAATAGCATTAATTATTCAGACCTTGAAGTCGAGTCTCCTGGATTAGGTGGTTTTGGTATGGCTATTGATTTGGGCGCTACTTATCAATTCCGTGAAGATCTGCAATTTTCAGCTTCTTTGTTGGATTTAGGTTTTATTTCTTGGGGTAATAATACACGTGGAGTAATGAGCATGGAGCCATGGACCTTCAATGGCTTCAAGAATGTCCCATATGATTCTGAAGATGAGTTCGGAAACGAAAAACCAAACAGTCTGGAAAATCAGATTGATGATTTGACCGAAGGTTTGGAGGATTATTTCAGTTTCCAGAGAGATGGAGAGCCTTCTGGCAGAACAACAGCTTTAGGAGCAACCTTGAATTTGGGCGCTTTATATACTTTACCTTATTATGAAGGTCTGAAGTTTGGTTTCCTGTCTTCAACACGTATTCAGGGTAAGTATTCATGGTCTGAAGGTCGTTTCTCAGCCAATGTAGCTCCTACTGAATGGTTTGATGCTTCTGTAAACTATGGCATATCTTCTTTTGGCTCTTCTTTGGGCTGGTTAATCAATTTCCATCCGAACAAGTTTAACTTCTTTATCGGATCAGATCACCAGTTCTTTAAGATTACTCCTCAGTTCTTGCCTGTAAACAATGCCAATATGAGTATCTCTATGGGTATCAACTTCAATCTGTAATTGAGGTAAGAAATATATTTTACATCTATTTGTTCATAAAGTGTCATGCTGATTTTTCGGCATGGCACTTTTTGTTGATTACTTTCCTGTCAGTAATGATTTACTTTCTTGTCCGTAATTTATTACTGACAGGAAAATATTTATTAAATATGTCTTTATGATCCATAAGAATGATAGGGAATATAAAAAAATCGGCCCCATATGGAGCCGATAAAATGCAATCTTGATCTGATAAGTTATAATTCCCAACCCAATGCGCTGGCGCCCAATACGGCTGCGCCTGCATCATCTAATTCGGAAACAATCATTTGTGCCTTGTTCTTATAAAGGAAAAGCACATGTTCATCGTATGCTTTTTTAATCGGATCCATTAGCAAATCACCTGCTTTGGTCAGTCCGCCAAAGAAAATGAAAGCTTCCGGACTACTGAAGGCAGCAAAGTCTGCGCAGGCTTCGCCTAAAATCTTTCCGGTGTATTCGAAAATTTCCTTGGCCACTTCGTCACCCTGACCGGCTGCAATGGCCACGTCCTTAGAAGTAATTTCTTCTAATGGAATGTTACGCAACAAAGTTGGGCGTTCACTTGAAGAAACGATTATTTTTGCTGTTCTGGCTACACCCGTTGCCGAACAGTAAGTTTCCAGGCATCCTTTACGACCACATCCGCAGCTGCGGGCTTCGCTTGATTTGTCTACAATGACATGACCCAGTTCACCGGCAAATCCGTCAGAACCGTAAACTACCTGTCCGTTTACCACGATACCGCTGCCTACACCGGTGCCCAAAGTAATCATGATAAAGTTTTTCATACCTTTGGCTGCGCCATAGGCCATTTCGCCGATGGCGGCTGCGTTGGCGTCATTAGTTAAAGCTACCGGAATACCTAAACGGTCGCTGAACATTTTAGCCAATGGAATTTCGCCTTTCCAGGGCAGATTGGCCGGATTATCAATGATTCCGGTATAATAGTTTGCGTCCGGGGCTCCGATACCCATGGCCTGAATCTTTTCTATTCCGCCCACTTCTTCAATGATCTTCTTTAATTCTGTGCAGCAGTTGTCTACATAAATCTCTACATCATTCTGTTCCTGAGTCTTGACAGAGGTAGAGGCAACGATTGTCCCGCGTCGGTCCACTATACCGAAAACAGAGTTTGTTCCTCCCAGATCCAGACCGATTACATAAGGTTTCTGTTCTTGTTCCATAATTTGAATTTGTATATTAGTTTGCTTTTGAGCAAAGATAGAAAGAATGCTTTAAAATAGTATTTAAAAATCATTTTTTTTGATTCATTATTTTTAGATAATAGAAAAAGATCTCTGCTTTTTTCCTATTTTCGCAAAAAAATGCGAATTTTGCACTATTATGTGGTTTGAACAAGTCAATACAATAGATTTGATATTAAAGGGCCTGATCATCGGCATAGTTTCGTCTGCGCCAATGGGGCCTGTAGGAGTGTTGTGTATTCAGCGTATTCTGAATAAAGGACGCTGGTATGGGTTTATGACCGGAGTGGGAGCTGCGTTCAGCGATATTATCTATGCTTTGATTACGGGATTCGGTATGAGTTTTGTAGTCGAGTTTATCGAGAATAAAACCAACATGTTTTATTTGCAGTTGGCCGGAAGTGTAATGCTCTTGTTTTTTGGTATCTATACTTATCGGACTAATCCGGTGAGTTCTATGCGCCCGCCGTCAAATCGTAAAGGAACATTGATTCATAATATGGTTACCGGTTTTTTGGTAACTTTTTCCAATCCGTTGATTATTTTCCTTTTTGTGGCTTTGTTTGCCCGTTTTGCTTTTGTTGTTCCTGATCATCTGTTGCAACAATCGTTGGGCTATGTGTCGATTTTTGTTGGTGCTTTGCTTTGGTGGTTTGCTTTGGGATATGGTATTGCCAAACTCAAGTCACGTTTTGAGGTAAAAGGTATTTGGATGCTGAATAAAGTGATCGGAACCATTGTTATTATTGCAGCCGTATTAGGACTGTTCGTTACACTAACCGGATTATCATTATATTAAATGTATATAGCTAAACAACTGAAAGAAAAGAATGTGGCAGAATATCTGCTCTATATGTGGCAGGTGGAGGATTTGATCCGTGCCAATCATTTGGAAATCGAAGAACTGAAAACCAATTATATCAGCAAATTCAACCCCTCTCCCGAACAGGAAAAGGAGATGGTGGAGTGGTATGCTAATCTGATAGAAATGATGCGTTCTGAGCAAGTGCAGGAAAAAGGGCATTTACAGATAAACAAGAACATGATCATTTTGCTTACCGATTTGCATTTGCAGTTGCTCAACTCTCCTAAATTCCCATTTTATTCGGCAGCCTATTACAAAGCTTTACCTTATATCGTGGAGATTCGTGCGCGCAGCAACAACCGCGATCTTCCGGAGTTGGAATCCTGTTTTGAGATTTTGTATGGAGTGATGCTGCTGAAGATGCAGAAAAAGGTCGTCAGTGCCGATACCCAGAAAGCGGTGGCCGATATCAGCAAGCTGCTGGGTATGCTTTCCGATTATTATGTTCAAGATAAACAAGGAAATTTAAAATTTGACTGATTTTTCAATGAAAAATATTTTGGTTACAGGCTGCAACGGTCAGTTGGGCAGCGAATTGCGTTATCTGACGCAGAAAGGGATAAACGGACTGACGTTTTTCTTTACGGATATTGAGGAACTTGATATTACCGACGAAGAAGCCGTAAACCGTTTTGTAAACGGACATGAGATAGATTGTGTGGTAAACTGTGCTGCCTTTACCGCAGTGGATTTGGCCGAAAGCAAGGCCGATTTTTGCCGCACCCTGAATGAAACCGCTCCGGCTATATTGGCGAAAGCAGTTGCCGGCCGAAAAGGAGGAATGATTCAGATTTCTACGGATTATGTGTTCGACGGTACAGCGCATATTCCTTATCGTGAGGACGATGCTGTTTGTCCTGTTTCTGTATATGGTATAACCAAACTGGGCGGCGAGCGGGCTGTGGCCGAAGCGTGTCCGAATTCTGTGATTATCCGCACGGCCTGGCTGTATTCTTCCTATGGCAAGAACTTTGTGAAGACCATGTTGCGATTAGGACAGGAGAAACCCGAACTGGGAGTGGTGGCCGATCAGGTGGGCACACCGACTTATGCACGCGATTTGGCCCGTGCCATTCTCGTGATTCTGAACAAAGGACTGGTACCCGGTGTTTACCATTACAGCAATGAGGGAGTGGCCTCCTGGTATGATTTTACCAAAGCTGTCCATCGTCTGGGCGGAGTGACCGGTTGCCGTGTAAAGCCTTTGCATACGGAGGAATATCCAACACCGGCAGCACGTCCGCATTATTCAATCCTCGACAAGACCAAAATAAAGAAAACCTATGGTCTGGAGATTCCATATTGGGAAGAAGCTCTGGCCGAATGTATTCAGATTTTAGAAAAATAAAAAGTAACTTCCATAAATTATGATGAACGAAATAGAAAGAAGAAGAACTTTTGCAATCATTGCGCATCCGGATGCCGGAAAGACATCGCTTACCGAAAAATTGTTGCTCTTCGGAGGACAGATTCAGGTGGCTGGTGCCGTAAAATCGAATAAGATCAAGAAAACAGCCACTTCCGACTGGATGGATATCGAAAAACAGCGTGGAATTTCGGTAACTACCTCCGTGATGGAGTTTGATTACAATGATTATAAAATCAATATTCTGGATACTCCGGGTCACCAGGATTTCGCCGAGGATACTTATCGCACACTGACAGCGGTGGACAGTGTAATTATTGTGGTGGACGGTGCCAAAGGTGTGGAAACACAGACCCGTAAGCTTATGGAAGTGTGCCGTATGCGCAATACACCTGTAATCATCTTCGTAAACAAGATGGACCGTGAGGGTAAAGATCCGTTTGATTTGCTTGATGAGCTGGAGGCTGAGTTGAAAATTCAGGTGCGTCCGCTGAGTTGGCCTATCAATCAGGGACAGCGCTTCAAGGGTGTATATAATATTTATGAGCAGAATCTGAACCTGTTCACTCCCGACAAACAGAAAGTGACCGAGAAAGTAGAGGTAGACATCAACAGCAATCAGTTGGAGGAACATGTGGGTACGGCCGATGCCGAGAAACTGCGTACGGATCTGGAGCTGATAGATGGAGTATATCCGGAGTTCGACGTACAGGAATATCTGGACGGAAAGACCGCGCCGGTGTTCTTCGGTTCGGCTTTGAATAACTTCGGTGTGAAGGAGTTGTTGGACTGCTTCGTGCAGATTGCTCCAAGCCCCCGTCCTACGAAGGCCGAGGAGCGCGTTGTCATGCCCGAGGAACCGAAGTTCAGCGGCTTTATCTTCAAGATTACCGCCAATATCGACCCGAACCACCGTTCTTGTATCGCCTTCTGTAAGGTGTGCTCCGGTAAGTTCGTCCGTAATGCTCCTTATCTGCACGTGCGCCAGGGAAAAACCTTGCGTTTCTCATCGCCTACTCAGTTTATGGCGCAGAAGAAGAGCACGATTGAAGAGGCCTATCCGGGCGACATCATCGGTTTGCCGGATAACGGAACCTTCAAAATCGGTGATACACTGACCGAAGGCGAGGTGATGCACTTCAGAGGATTGCCCAGCTTCTCTCCGGAAATGTTCAAATATATTGAGAATGCCGATCCGATGAAGACCAAGCAACTGAACAAGGGTATTGAGCAGCTGATGGACGAAGGTGTGGCCCAGCTCTTTGTGAACCAGTTCAACGGCCGCAAGATTATCGGTACTGTGGGGCAGTTGCAGTTTGAGGTAATCCAGTATCGTTTGGAGAACGAATACAATGCCAAGTGCCGTTGGGAACCGGTGAGCCTGTACAAGGCCTGCTGGATTGAAAGCGATGATCCGCAGCAACTGGAGGCATTCAAGAAAAGAAAATACCAGTATATGGCCAAAGACCGCGAGGGGCGCGATGTGTTCCTGGCCGACAGCGGTTATGTACTCCAAATGGCTCAGGCCGACTTTGAGCACATCAAATTCCATTTTACCAGTGAGTTCTAAAAAATAAAGTGGTATGACATTAGACGAAGACGTTAAGAAAGCCGTAGAAGTGATGCGGCAGGGTGGGGTAATCCTTTATCCCACCGACACGATATGGGGCATCGGTTGCGATGCCACAAACGAAGAGGCTGTCCGTAAGGTTTTTGAAATTAAGAAACGTGCCGACAGTAAGGCTCTGATCTGTCTGGTAGATTCGCCCGACCGCGTGCAGCGTTATGTACGTGAAGTGCCGGCTGTGGCTTGGGATCTGATGGAACTTACCGATAAACCTCTGACCATTATTTTTGACGGGGCCAAGAATCTGGCTCCAAATCTGTTGGCTGAGGATGGTAGCGTGGGCATCCGGGTTACCCGTGAAGAAGTGAGCAACCGTTTGTGCTATCGTTTTCAGAAACCGATCGTTTCCACTTCGGCCAATGTCAGCGGTGAACCCTCGGCTGCCTGCTTTGCTGAGATTTCTGAAGAAATCCGTGGAGCAGTAGACTATATTATGGGATCACGCCAGAAAGATACACGCAAATGCCATTCCAGCAGCATCATCAAGTTGGGTGTGAATGGGGAGATACAGATCATTCGTAAGTAAAGATTAAGGCCTTATGAAAGCAGAACAGACAGAACTGACCATCTTCGAGCGCTTGCTCCTGTGGCGTAGAAAACATTTCAGTGAGCGTACTTTTATTCTGATGCTCAGTTTTATGGTGGGTATTCTGACAGCTTGTGCAGCCTTGATACTAAAGGAGCTGATCCATAAGATTCAGTATTTTCTGACCAATCAGTTTGATGCGACCGGATCCAACTGGCTTTATCTGGTATATCCAGTGATCGGTATTTTCCTGACAGGCTTGTTTGTGCGTTATGTGGTGAAGGACGATATCAGTCATGGTGTTACCAAAATCCTTTTTGCCATTGCTCAGAAACAAAGCAAAATCAAGGGACATAACACGTGGTCCAGCGTTTTGGCCAGTGCTATTACCATTGGTTTTGGTGGTTCGGTTGGAGCGGAGGCTCCTATCGTACTGACCGGTTCGGCCATCGGTTCGAATTTGGGAAGTGTATTCCGCATGAACAGCAAGACACTGATGCTGCTTGTGGGATGCGGAGCTGCCGGCGCTGTATCGGGCATTTTCAAGGCTCCTATTGCCGGACTGGTGTTTACGCTGGAGGTTCTGATGATCGATCTGACGATGGCTTCCCTGTTGCCATTGCTGATTTCCTGTGTTACGGCTGCCGGTCTGACATTTGCCGTGTCGGGTATGGGTACTGTCTTTGAATTTCATATGCAGGATGCATTCCGCGTAGATCGTATTCCGGCTTATATCCTTTTAGGGGTATTCTGTGGCTTGGTATCTTTGTATTTTACCCGGACGATGAATTCCTTGGAGGATGTATTCCGTAAATACAGCAATCCATATATGAAACTACTCATCGGTGGTTCCATTCTGAGTATCCTGATTTATTTGTTGCCCTCACTTTATGGCGAAGGTTATGAACTGATTGCTCTCTTGATGAATGGCAACGGTCCGGAGGATTGGAACAGTGCAATGGAAAATTCACTGTTTTACGGGCATGGAGATTTGCTGTTGCTTTATTTGGCTCTGGTACTTCTGTTCAAGGTTTTTGCTTCTACTGCTACCAACGGTGGAGGTGGTTGTGGAGGAATTTTTGCGCCAAGTCTTTTCTTGGGATGTATTTCCGGCTTTATCTTTTCACGTTTGTGGAATATCAATTCCTTGATGAATGTATATGTGCCGGAGAAGAATTTTGCCATGCTGGGCATGTGTGGTCTGATGAGTGGCGTGATGCACGCGCCTCTTACCGGCATTTTCCTGATTGCCGAGCTGACGGGAGGTTATCAACTGTTTATGCCACTGATGATTGTTTCGGTATGCTCTTATCTTACCATCATCGCCTTTGAACCGCATAGTATTTATTCCATGCGACTGGCCAAGAAAGGACAGTTGCTTACCCATCATAAAGACCGTGCCATTCTTACCTTGATGAGCTTGGATACGGTGATCGACAAATATGATGAATATTTGACCCCTCAGATGAATTTGGGTGAGTTGGTGCGCATTATCTCCTCATCAAAAAGAGATGTCTTTCCGGTGGTGGACAAGAGTAATGTGCTGATTGGAATTATTTATCTGGATGATGTCCGTCACATCATGTTCCGTCAGGAATTGTATCATCGCTTTACAGTGGGCGAGTTGATGCAGGAGTATCCGGCCCGGTTGAGCATTAATGATTCCATGGATGTGGTGGTCGCTACTTTTGACAAAACCAATGCCTGGACGCTTCCGGTGGTGGATGACGATGGCGTTTTTGTCGGATTTATCCGCAAGTCTAAGGTGTTTACAAATTACAGACAATTGTTGGCAGATTTGTCTGATGATTAATATGAAGAAATTATGGAAAAGAAAGATTTGAGAATCGTATATATGGGCACACCGGACTTTGCGGTGGAAAGTCTGAAACGCCTCGTAGAAGGAGGGTATAACGTGGTGGGTGTTATTACCATGCCCGACAAACCGATGGGACGTCATCAGGAAACACTTCAGCCCAGTGCCGTTAAAAAGTATGCTGTGGAACAAGGATTACGCATTCTTCAGCCTGTGAGCCTGAAAGATCCGGAATTTATTGAAGAATTGCGCTCGCTTCAGGCTGATTTGCAGATCGTAGTTGCCTTCCGTATGTTGCCAGAGGTGGTTTGGAACATGCCTCCAATGGGTACTTTTAATCTGCACGCCTCTCTGTTGCCACAGTACCGCGGTGCCGCTCCAATCAACTGGGCGGTGATCAACGGAGAAAAGGAAACCGGTATTACCACCTTTTTCCTGAAACATGAGATTGATACCGGAGCCGTGATCCAGCAGGTACGTATTCCGATTTTAGAAACCGATAATGTGGGCGATGTGCATGACAAACTGATGATGCTCGGCGGACAGTTGGTGACCGATACCGTAGATCGTATTCTGGATGGAACCGTAAAGGCAATACCACAGGAGGAAATGGAACCCGGTACGGAATTGAAGCCAGCCCCGAAGATTTTCAAGGAAACCTGTCGTATAGACTGGGAACAAAAGAATCTGGAGCAGCTTTATAACTTTGTGCGTGGCCTGTCACCTTATCCGGCAGCGTGGACCGAACTGTTGCGTGCGGAAGGTGAAAAGCCGGTGGTGATGAAAATCTATCAGACAGCCAAGGAGTCAGCAGTACATTCTATGAAAACCGGAGCCGTATGTACTGATGGAAAATCTTATCTGAAGATTGCGGTTGACGGAGGTTTCCTTGTGCTTCAGGAGATTCAGATATCTGGAAAGAAACGCATGCCGGTTACTGATTTTCTGCGAGGAGCCAGAATTGATGAAAACTATTTTGTAGTTTAGCCTACAGATATTGAAAATGTTAAAATGCAACTTTATGCCCGTATAAAGTTGCATTTTATGTATAAATTGATTTATTTTGCCCCAGAAAGCAAAATAATTACAAACTTTAAAAACCATATTGCCTATAGAGAAAACATTACTTTAATTTTAAATGACATAGTAATGAAGCGATTTTCAAATGCCGCCGACGATGAGTTGGTTAAGGCATATATTGCAGGCAATAATGAAGCGTTTGATGTCTTGTTGGAAAGACATCAAAATAAGTTGTTTTCCTATATTTACTTTCTGGTGCGTGATGAAGAGTTGGCAAACGATGTCTTTCAGGAAACTTTTGTGAAAGCCATTGTGATGATGCAACAGAATCGTTATGTGTTTAGCGGAAAGTTTTCTTCCTGGATTATGCGTATTGCTCATAATTATATTGTAGACCAGTTCCGTCAAGATAAGAAAGAATCTGTTTCTCTATTCGATTCTGTAGAGCAAAACCGTGTTTATGATGGAAATCTGCTGGAGGATAATGTGGAAACGAGTATGATTTGTGAACAGACGCATGCGGAACTACGACGGATGATAGAACTCCTTCCGCAGAGTCAGCGTGAAATCGTATTTATGCGTTTCTATCAGGATCTCTCTTTTCGTGAAATTGCCGATATTTTGGATATCAGTATCAATACTGCTTTGGGGCGTATGCGTTATGCGCTGATTAATTTGCGGAAAATGCATACAAGGCGGCGTACCTCTTTGGCAACTGTTGCTTCCTGAAAACATAAAGAACGTAAAAAAAAGTCCTAATAGATAATATAATGCAGAGGATCACGTTATTATCATAAAATGATAAATAAACGGTTTGATGCCTATGGATTATTTTACTAAAGAAGAAAAGGTTGCTCCTAAACCCTCAACAATAGCTTTTTTGAAGAAGTTTGCCCGAAATTACAGGGCTGTGGAAGTGGAAAATGATGAATATCTGGAACTTTTATTGAGCTGAGATCATCTTTTTTTTGTTTTTTCCAGCAGGTGCGGAATATATTCTCCGGATTTTCACTAACTTTGTAAATAAAAACCTATGAGTACAATAGTTTCCCCTTCTTTATTGTCAGCGAATTTCGGAGATCTGAAAACCGATCTGGCAATGATTAATCAGAGTAAATGTGAATGGTTGCATATTGATGTGATGGACGGAGTGTTTGTTCCGAATATTTCTTTCGGATTTCCGGTGTTGAAATATGTGGCCGAGTTGTGTGAAAAAAAACTGGATGTACATCTGATGATTGTGCAGCCCGAGAAGTTTATCCAAGAGGTTAAGGCCTTGGGTGCCTATACGATGAATGTACATTTTGAGGCATGCCCGCATCTGCACCGTGTGGTACAGCAGATCAAGGAGGCTGGAATGAAAGCCGGAGTAACCCTTAATCCGGCAACACCTGTAAGCATGCTGGCAGATATCATCGGTGACTTGGATCTGGTGATGCTGATGTCTGTAAATCCGGGATTCGGTGGTCAGAAATTCATTCCACATACCTTGGAGAAAGTAAAGGAACTGCGTGCTTTGATTGAACGTACCGGTTCGAAAGCTCTGATCGAAGTGGACGGTGGTGTAAACCGTGAAACCGGAAAACAGCTGGTTGAAGCCGGAGTTGATGTTTTGGTTGCGGGTAATGCCGTTTTCAAGGCAGAGAATCCTTTGGAAGAAATTGAATTCTTGAATAATTTATAAGCATTGCAACGGGATGGGCACATCGGGCAGGCTTATCCCGGAGTGAAGGTGCTGTTGCCTTTGCTCGTTGGGATAGGCTTTTCTACCTTCGAAACAGGTGGAACCGGAACTTATGTTGCTTTGGCTTTGATGATATTATTGGCTTGTATCGTGTTAGGCGTTTTAAAGTCCAAACACGGTACAGGCTATTTTGTTTTAGGATGGAACCTGGCTTTTTTCCTGTTGTGGTTTTCTTTAGGAGTATGTGCTGGTTTGAATTCCAAAAAGCAGAAAGATTATTCTTTTCCCGAAGAAAAACAGGGGTATCAGGTTGTTTTGCTTACACAACCCCAGCCGACAGCAAAGACGATGAGGGCGGATGCTTTGGTCTTGTATCGCTTTTCCGAAGACTCTCTTTGGGAGTCAAAACGAAAGATTCGTTTGGCACTATGGAAGGATACGGTCAGTATGCGTTTGACTATAGGTGATGCTTTGAGTATTCGGGCATCGGTTCGTCCGCTTCGTCCGTCAGGAAATCCTTATGAATTCGATTATGCCGGCTACTTGAAACGGGCTGGTTTTGTGGGCGAAGTGATGCTGTTTCAACGGGATTGGCAGAATATACCACGGGAAAGTAGGGATTATGTCCGTTTGTATCAGGAAGTTCCTTTTTGGCAACGCACAAAACTTTTCTTTCTGACTTTACGTCAGGAGTTGGTAGAACAGATGAGGGGCGATGGGTTGAGTGGAGAAGCTTTTGCTGTGTATGCAGCGTTGACAACGGGGGAGAAAGCCTTTCTGTCTAGAGAAACTGAGGAACTTTATTCCCAAACGGGTACAACCCATATATTGGCTCTTTCTGGGATGCATCTGAGTATTCTTATGTTTTTCTTTTATTACATTTTTGCGCATGGATTGAAATATTCGTCTTGGAAGTGGTGTTTTTGCTTCCTGGCGGTTATGCTGGTGTGGGCTTATACTTTATTGGCCGGTATGCCGGTTTCTCTGGTACGCGCTTCGGTAATGTATACCTTTACTCTATGTGGTATGATGATGCTTCGCAGAGGTTTTTCCCTGAATATCTT
This sequence comes from uncultured Paraprevotella sp., assembly GCA_944321345.1. GTDB lineage: Bacteria > Bacteroidota > Bacteroidia > Bacteroidales > Bacteroidaceae > Paraprevotella. The sequence goes on along the minus strand of CALUKY010000005.1, from coordinate 16,462 downwards.
GTTTTGGACGGCAAGTCTGATGCTTTGGGTCGATCCGGATACCTTGCTGGATGTCGGTTTCCAGCTTTCTTTTGCTGCTATGTTGGGCATTCTGTTGTTTCAAAAGCAGATCGAACGTCTGATTCGTTTCCGTTGGACCGTTTTGCAAAGTCTGTGGTCAGGCATAGCCGTTTCTTTGGCGGCGCAGATCATGACATTACCTTTAGTGGTGTATTATTTTCATTATGTGGCTACTACCAGTATTTGGGCTACATTGGTCTTGTCCTTTTTGTCTTCCTTTTTGCTTTATATTCTGCCTGTTTATCTTTTGTTTTTTCAGGTGGAATGGATTTCCGGTATTCTGTTGCAAGGGGTGTCGGTTCTGATTGGCTGGCAGCATTCGGTTTTGCGATGGTTTTCATCGTGGCCTTCATCAATGCTTGGCCCTTTTTATCTTTCCTGGCAGGAAGTCATGGCTGTTTACTTATGTTTGTTGATGGGTGTTTTGTTTTTAAGGTTACGCCATAAATTACTTCCGGCTTTGGGGCTGGTAGTCGCATTTTCCGGTTGTCTGGTTTGGCGGGCGGTTGAGTCGTATCGTTTGGCGTCTTCTTTTCCGGTCTTGATTTTTTACAATAATTATCGGGCTCCCTCGGTGCATATTATTTATTCACCGGAGCGCAGTTATCTGCTTCAGAGTAAAGATACTGTAAACTGGAATGATTATACCTATATTAAGGAAAACTTTTGGAACCGGTTTACTGATTCTTTGCCTATGGTGCTGTCTGCTCGTCGGTTTTCTGATGATTATCTTTGCTGTGCCGGTGGATTGCTTTTTACGCGTGACTTTAAATTGGGATTTCTGCATGGAAATATTCCGGAAAATGTCAGTTGGACAGGAATCGGACAATTGGATTATCTGGTTTTAGCGCGTGGGTTCAAGGGGAATCTGAAAGAACTTGCCCAGAAGCTTGCGCCAAAGCTTGTGGTGTTGGATCGTTCTCTGACAGATTATGAATACAAACGCTATCTTTATCTGTGTATTCAATTGAAATGGAAATATCATGACATGCGTCGGGATGGAGCGTTAAAAGTTGCTTTCTGATATATGGAAAGCCAATAAATGTGCTATCTTTGCGTGGAATTTTATATAATGGAATAAAATTGATAATATGATTGAAACCCTAGTTTCAGATAAGCAGCTGGTAGACCTGAAGCGCCTGTTGAATGAAGCACGGAAGATTGTTTTGACTTGTCATGTTTCGCCGGACGGTGATGCCATGGGATCTTTGACCGCTTTGTTAAGCGCGTTGAAGCGTCAGAACAAGGATGTCTGTGCTGTCACACCGAATATATTTCCCGATTTCTTAAAGTGGCTCCCAGGTGCAGACGAAATCCTGGTTTATGAAAAAAATGAGGAACAGCTGGATCCATTGTTGAAAGAGGCTGATTTGTTTATTTGTCTTGATTTTAACGGACCGTCGCGTATGTCGGCCATGGAAAATGTGGTTCAGGCAAATCCGGCTCCTAAGATTGTCATTGACCATCATCCGAACCCTGAAGATTTTTCAGCTTGCCTGATATCCTTTCCACAGATGAGTTCCACCTGCGAGTTATTGTATCGTGTGCTAGTGGCTCTTTATGGTGAAGATTTTATCTGCTATGATGAAGCGGTATGTCTGTATACCGGTATGATGACAGATACCGGAGCCTTCACATATAATTCTTCGCGCAGTGACATATACTATATTATCGGGAAACTTTTGGAGAAAGGAATCGATAAGGATAAAATTTATCGGAATGTATTCTATGAATACTCGGCAGAGCGTTTCCGCTTGATGGGATATGTACTTTATGTAAAGATGGAGATGTTGCATGAATACCATTCGGTGATTCTTTCATTGGATCGTGAGGAGCAGAAACGCTTTTCGCATAAGAAAGGTGACACGGAGGGTTTTGTGAATATTCCCCTGCAGATACAAGGTAATAAATTGAGTATCTTTTTACGTGAGAATACGGAACAGGACAATATACGGGTTTCGTTGCGCTCTGTAGATGATTTTCCTTGTAATCAGATGGCTGCTGAATTTTTTAATGGTGGGGGGCATTTGAACGCAGCCGGTGGTACATTATATTGTAGTCTGGACGAGGCTATAGAATTGGCCAAGAAGGCTGTACGGAAGTATGCGAATTTATTAAAATCATAAGAATATAATTTAGAATGAAAAATAAAATAAAGGCTTTATGCTTCGGCTGGTTGATGCTTGCGGTTTTCGGAGCATGTAATGACGGAGAAACCTATGCAGAGCAGAAAGAAAAAGAGCGTGATGCCATTGCTGCGTTTTTAAAGCGAGATGCAGTGGTAATGGAAAGTGAAACCGATACTCTGATCCATATTGGCAAGATTAATGTGATTTCAGAATCACAGTTTTATCAGCAGGACAGTACAACCAATGTAGAGAAGAACGAATATGTTCTTTTTAAGAGTACCGGTGTGTACATGCAGATTCTTTCAAAAGGTCCCGGTGAGAAATTAAAGTCTGGTGAGACGAAACGGGTTTATTGCCGTTATACGGAGTATAATATTATGGCAGACAGTTTGCAGACTACCAATAACAGCTTCTATTGGGAGCCGCGTCCGGATATTATAGAGGCAAACAATACATCGGGTACTATTTCCGGAAGTTTTGTAATGGGAGAAGCCGGATGGGGAGCTATGTATACGTCTTATGGAGACAAATCGGTTCCTTCGGGTTGGTTGGTTCCTTTTACTTATATTAATATCGGACGGCAAAATACGGCTCAGCCGATAGCCAAAGTGCGTTTGATCGTACCTCATTCTCAGGGACAGAAAGATGCCAGCAACCGGGTTTATCCTTGTTTCTATGAAATCAGTTATCAGGAAGAGTAGGATTCTTGCGAAAGAATCTATTCGACCCAAAGTAAATCACTCATAATTCCATCAGACAGGAATATTCCTTGATGAGTTAATTTCAGTACACCTTGCGGATAACGGTCAGTATCGGTTATCTGCAAGGTTTTTTCATTCAGATGTGGTGCTGCCATTTTAAGGCAATAGTCTTTCAGGCCCGTACCGAAATCAGTTTCCAGTTCTTTCAGGTTAAGTCCGGCCGCTGTCCGCAGGCAAGTGATGATTCGGTCATTATAACGTTCATGGAAACTGAGTTCTTCACAATGACATACATCTTTGTAGTTCAGGTTGCCTTTATCATATTGATTCATATTGTCCATATATTGATTTAGGTTGGCCACATTATACATCCTTTCCGTGCCGATTAGCGAATGCGCTGCTGCACCACATCCCAGATAAGGTATATTGTTCCAGTAAGAAGAATTATGGCGGGAGTGAAATCCGGGTTTGCCGAAATTTGATATCTCGTAATGCTCAAAGCCATTCTCTTTGAGTTGGGTAATCAGATATTCAAACATGGCCAGACTTAATTCTTCGTCCGCTTCATATACTTTTTTTTGTTCCCGCCATTGCCATAGGAGGGTGCCTTCCTCATAGATTAAAGCATATGTCGAGATATGTTGCACATTCAGAGCTATAGCCAGCCTTACATCTTCTTGCCAGTCTTGTAGCGTTTGTCCCGGCAGACCATAGATCAGATCAATGCTTATATTCTTGAATCCATGTTTCTGGCAAAGTTTTACGGCCTCAATTGCTTTTTCGCCACTATGTCTCCTGTGGATCAGTTTTAGCATATCATTATGAAAACTTTGTACTCCCATACTGATACGATTTATACCAATACATTTCATTGCTTCCAGCCATTCCGGGGTAATGTCATCCGGATTGGCTTCTATGGTAAATTCCGGTTCTGGGGCTATCGGATAGTATTGGTATATGTTTTTTTTGAGTTGCTCAATAGACTGAGGGCGAAGTAATGAAGGAGTGCCTCCACCTATATATATAGTATGAATCTGGTCGGATAGTGTTTGTCTGCGCCATTTCAGTTCCGTGCATACAGCTTCAATATAGCGGTCTTCTTTCTCCTGGTGAGTTGTAGAATAAAAATCGCAGTATACGCAACGTTGTTTGCAGAAAGGGATATGAATATAAATTCCGGCCATAAAAGTTCTATTATCAGTTTGATACAAAGTTAGTGATTTTGTAGGAATATGGAACATGTTGAATAACATAAATAATAAGTTCTTTTTTTTATGGCATCTTCGATGATTTTTTATAAATTGCCCTCGCTTAAAAAATAAAACCTTAAAAATATATTACATCATGAGAATATATCAGACAAATGAGATTAAGAACATTGCCTTATTAGGAAATGACGGTTCAGGTAAGACTACTTTAACAGAAGCATTGCTTTATGAGAGCGGACTGATCAAGCGCAGAGGAAGAATCACAGCCAAAAATACAGTGAGTGATTATTTTCCGGTAGAGCAGGAATATGGATATTCTGTTTTTTCTTCTGTGTTCCATGTAGAGTGGAATGGCAAGAAGCTGAATATTATTGATTGTCCGGGAGCTGATGACTTTATCGGAAGTGCGATTACCGCAATGAATGTTACCGATACGGCGATTTTGTTGCTGAACGGACAGTATGGTCCGGAGGTAGGTACCCAAAATCATTTCCGATATACGGAAAAGTTGGGTAAACCTGTGATTTTCCTGGTTAACCAATTGGATGATGAGAAATGCGATTACGACATGATTCTGGATCAGTTGGTTTCTATTTATGGCAATAAGGTCGTTCCGGTTCAATATCCTATAGAAACCGGTCCGTCGTTCAACTCATTGATTGATGTCTTGTTGATGAAGAAATATTCTTGGGGTCCGGATGGCGGTGAACCGACTATTGAAGAGATTCCGGAAGAGCAGAAAGAGAAAGCTATGATGATGCATAAGGCTTTGGTTGAGGCTGCTGCTGAAAACGATGAAACTTTGATGGAGAAATTCTTTGAAAGCGAAAGTCTTACTGAAGATGAAATGCGTGAAGGTATCCGTAAGGGATTGGCTGCCCGCAGTATGTTCCCGGTATTCTGTGTTTGTGCCGGAAAGGATATGGGTGTGCGCCGTTTGATGGAATTCTTGGGCAATGTGGTACCTTTTGTAAATGAGATGCCTAAAGTACACAATACCCGTGGTGTTGAAGTGGTACCTGATTCTGATGGTCCGACCTCTCTTTATTTCTTTAAAACTGCTGTAGAACCGCATATCGGTGAAGTACAGTATTTTAAGGTGATGAGCGGAAAAGTACACGAAGGTGATGATCTGACCAATGCCGATCGTGGTTCCAAGGAGCGTATGTCGCAGTTGTTTGTTTGTGCCGGTCCAAACCGTATCAAGGTTGAGGAACTGGTAGCCGGTGATATCGGTTGTACTGTGAAGTTGAAAGATGTGAAGACCGGAAATACCTTGAATGCCAAGGATGCCGAGAACCGTTTCAACTTCATCAAATATCCGAATCCGAAGTATACCCGTGCGGTACGTGCCCAGAACGAAGCCGAGACCGAGAAGATGATGAATGCTCTGTGGCGTATGCATGAGGAAGATCCGACTTGGATGGTTGAGCAGAGCAAGGAGTTACGCCAGATCTTGCTTCATGGTCAGGGTGAATTCCATTTGCGTACTTTGAAGTGGCGTATGGAGAATATCGATAAGATCAATATTGTGTTTGATGAACCCCGTATTCCTTATCGTGAAACGATTACCAAGGCAGCCCGTGCCGATTACCGTCACAAGAAACAGTCCGGTGGTGCTGGTCAGTTTGGTGAGGTACACCTCATTGTAGAACCTTATTATGAAGGAATGCCCGATCCGGATGTTTATAAGTTCGACGGTCAGGAGTACCGTATTAATATTAAAGGTAAAGAGGAAGTATCTCTGGATTGGGGCGGTAAACTGGTATTCATTAATTCAGTTGTAGGTGGTGCTATTGATGCACGCTTTATGCCAGCTATCCTGAAGGGAGTCATGCAGCGTATGGAGCAAGGACCTCTTACTGGTTCTTATGCCCGTGACGTGCGCGTTATTGTTTATGATGGAAAGATGCATCCGGTAGATTCTAATGAATTGTCCTTTATGCTGGCAGGTCGCAATGCTTTCAGTCAGGCATTTAAGAATGCTGCTCCGAAATTGCTTGAGCCTATTTATGATGTAGAAGTGTTTGTACCTTCAGATAAGATGGGTGATGTGATGAGCGATTTGCAAGGACGTCGTGGTATGATTCTGGGTATGTCCAGTGAAAACGGCTATGAGAAACTGGTTGCCAAAGTTCCTTTGAAGGAAATGTCTAATTACAGCACTTCCTTGAGCTCGCTTACTGGAGGTCGTGCGTCGTTTATTATGAAATATGCCAGCTATGAACTGGTTCCTGCTGATGTTCAGGCTCAGCTTATCAAGCAGTTTGAAATGACAGAAGGAGCAGAATAGGATGGAAAAATTGTTTTGTTGCAGATATTAATTAGGGCTGCATCTGTTTCTTGTCTGAACCATAAGAATCAGATGCAGCTTTTATTATCCTTAAAAGCTGTTTGTTCTATGTTTAGTTTGCTATACATACATAACAAACCTGTTTTTGGTTAATTTGGTTAAATTGAACGTTTTTTTTTGCTATTCCAATTTATTTTCTATAAAGCGAGTTTTATATTTGCGGATATGAAAAAGTCTACTATTTGGATAATCAGCGTCATTATGGGGTGTTCGCTATTGGCGTTACTCTATTTACAGACTACCTATATCAGGCAGATGACCAAGATGCGTAAAGAGCAGTTTGACGAATCGGTCTTCCGGAGTCTGGATCAGGCTGCCCGTAATTTGGAGCAGAACGAAACTTTCCGGTATTTGGAAAAAATATCTTTGGAGTCGGAATTATATCGCAGTCAGCTTGATTCTATAGACTATTTGCTTATGTTGCAAAGCGGTCCTTTGATTGACAGTGCTGTGAAGTTCAATTCTTCGTTTCAAGTGGCAAGCAAGATAAAAAAGCCATCTAAAATGCATAAGGCTCTGACGTTAAAGAGTAAGAATTCCATAAACGAAGCTTCCAAGGCTTTTCAGGCTTTTGTAAAGAATGCTTATGTATATCAGAAAGGAGTTCTGGATGAAGTGATTTATTCCATCTTGTATCAGGCAAGTAATCGTCCTCTGTCGGAGCGTATCAATTTTAAACTGTTTGATCAGGATATTCGTTCGGCGTTGGAGTGTAATGGTATTCATTTGCCTTATCATTTTACTGTAAGCACGAGCGACGGACGCGAGGTGTATCGTTGTCCGGATTATGAGAAAAAAGGAGAGGAATACACCTATTCACAGGTTCTGTTCCGTAATGACTCTTCCAATAAGATGGGCATTGTTCGGATTCATTTTCCGGATATGAACCATTATATATTGGGTACTGTCCGTATGATGATTCCATCACTGGTTTTCACCGTGATTCTGATCATAACCTTCATCTTCACGCTCTATATGATTTTGAGGCAGAAAAAAGTATCAGAGATGAAGAATGATTTCATTAACAATATGACTCATGAGTTCAAGACGCCGCTTTCATCCATATCTTTGGCGGCTCAGATGTTGGCCGATCAGTCTATAAAGAAGAGCGACCAGATGTATGAGAGTCTTTCGCGAGTCATTAATGATGAAACCAAGCGCTTGCGCTTTCAGGTAGAGAAGGTGTTGCAGATGTCATTATATGATCGGGATAATATTGCTTTCAAGCAAAAAGAGGTTGATGCAAATGCGTTGATAGCAGGTGTTATCAAGACCTTTACCCTGAAGGTTTCGCAGAATGGAGGTGAAATTACTTCAGATCTGCAGGCAAAAGAAGCACAGATTTATGTGGATGAGATGCATTTTACCAATGTAATCTTTAACCTGATGGATAATGCCGTCAAATATAAGCGTGATGATGTACAGCTGCATCTTACTTTGCGTACCTGGAACTCACACGGCAAGTTATATATTAGTGTTGAGGATAATGGAATCGGCATCCAGAAAGATGATCTGAAGCGGATTTTTGAAAAATTCTACCGGGTGCATACCGGAAACAAACATGATGTAAAAGGCTTTGGTTTGGGATTGGCCTATGTCAAAAAGATAATAGATTTGCATAAGGGGACCATTCGGGCCGAAAGCGAAATTGGAGAAGGAACTAAATTTATAATAACAATACCGATATTAAAAAACTGAAATTATGGAAGATAAATTAAGAATTCTGTTGTGCGAGGACGATGAGAGCTTGGGTATGTTGCTCCGTGAATATTTACAGGCAAAAGGATATGATGCAGAATTACATCCAGACGGAGAGGCCGGATATAAGGCTTTTCTGAAAAATAAATATGACATGTGTGTATTGGATGTCATGATGCCTAAGAAGGATGGTTTTGCTTTGGCTCAGGAAATCCGTCAGATCAATCAGGAAGTACCTATTATTTTCCTGACAGCAAAAAATCTCAAGGAAGATATCTTTGATGGTTTCAAGATTGGTGCGGACGATTATATTACCAAGCCATTCTCTATGGAGGAGCTTGTATTCCGTATGGAAGCTATTTTGCGACGCGTAAGAGGTAAGAAGGTTAAGGAAACCAGTGTATATAAGTTAGGTAACTTTACTTTTGATACACAGCGTCAGATTCTGTCTATTGGTGAAAAACAGACTAAGCTTACTACCAAAGAGAGTGAGTTGCTGTCTTTGTTGTGTGCTCATGCCAATGATGTTCTGCAGCGTGAACTCGCTCTGAAAACCATTTGGATAGACGACAATTATTTTAATGCACGTAGTATGGATGTATATATTACTAAGTTGCGTAAGCATTTGAAAGATGATCCGTCTATTGAAATTAACAATGTGCACGGTAAGGGATATCGTTTGATTGTTCCTAGAGATGAGGAATAAATTCAGATAAAAAAACAGGCAATCATTTGATTGCCTGTTTTTTTATCTCCGGTTAGATAGATGATTTGGTAGAAACACAGAGTATTAGTCCTGATATTTTTTGTTCAGAATAATGTGAGCCACCAATCCGATAATCATCAGGAGCATGGCGCCACCGTTAACCATATTGTTGTCTACCCAGCCAAATGTATAGCTTAGAATCAAAATGATAGCTCCCAGTATAATAAGGAGCAGACCTAAATACTTCATACTGTTTATTGTTATTTTAAATTGTTTTTCTTGATTTATTCCACAAATTAAAGCATAATTCTTTAAAAAGAGAAACTTTTTGAAGTAAAAAAACAATAATGCTATGATAAAGTCAATCTTTTGTATTTGAAAATACTTTTCTTAATACATTCTGACTGATACGCAGTTCTTCAAGACCTAAACCGCATAATGCTTCTTTAAGGGTTTTGTTGGCAACATATCTGGATTTGTCTTCAAGGCTTTTCCCATATGCCGTCAGATAGATCAGGTTTATTCTTTTGTCTTCTTCGCAGTCGGTTCTCTTTACCAGATTCTGCTTTTCCATGTTATTGATCAGACGGGTCATACTGGGCTTGTCTTTAAAGGTGGCATGGCACAACTCTTGTTGGGTTACTCCTTCTTTCTCCCAAAGATAGAGTAGGACAGTCCATTGTTCCGGAGTTATTTCCAGATTATATTCTCTGAAGTTGCGGTACAGCTTACGGTTTATGGCTGCAGATACCTTCCCGTTAAGGATGGCAAAGATTAACTTGATGTCAAAACTAAAATGTTCCACTGCCTGATACTTGATTTTATAAATTCCTAAATCGGACAAATATACAATGTTTTTGTCAACTGAGTGGAAAAAATCCTTATTATTATAGATTTTTGAACCTTTTGACGGCCTTTTTCGTTTTGATTTATATTAACTTCCATGAAAAATCATAAAAAATAAGTTCAACTCTTGCAGAATCTGCCAAATCATACTATCTTTGCACCGCATTTTAAAAATTAACAATTAATCTATTAATTAACGTATTTATGAATCAATACGAAACCGTTTTCATTTTAACTCCCGTTTTGTCTGATGATCAGATGAAGGAAGCGGTCAACAAGTTCAAGGGTATCCTGACCAGCAATGGTGCAGAGGTTATCAACGAAGAGAACTGGGGCCTGAAGAAGTTGGCTTATGCTATTGATAAGAAATCAACAGGTTTCTATATCCTGATTGAGTTCAAGGCACAGCCTGAGGTAATTAAGACTTTGGAAGTAAATTACCGTCGTGATGAGAAAGTACTTCGCTACTTGACTGTAAAGATGGAGAAGTACGCAGCAGAATATGCTGAGAAGAGAAGAAATAACAAAGTTAAAAAGGAGGATTAATCATGGCACAGCAATCAGAAATCAGATATTTGACTCCGCCCACAGTTGACGTAAAGAAAAAGAAATACTGTCGTTTTAAGAAAAGCGGTATTAAGTACATCGATTATAAAGATCCTGAGTTCCTGAAGAAGTTCTTGAACGAGCAGGGTAAGATCCTTCCACGTCGTATCACCGGTACTTCTTTGAAGTATCAGCGTCGTGTAGCTCAGGCTGTTAAGAGAGCTCGTCACTTGGCTCTTCTTCCATTTGTAACTGATATGATGAAATAATAAAGGAGGAGTAAGCATGGAAATTATATTGAAAGAAGACGTTATTGGCTTGGGTTACAAGAATGATATTGTAAATGTAAAGCCTGGTTACGGACGTAACTATCTTATTCCTACTGGTAAAGGTGTTATCGCTTCTGAGTCTGCTAAGAAAGTTTTGGCAGAGGATTTGAAGCAGAAGGCACACAAGTTGGAGAAAATCAAGAACGATGCATTGGCATTGGCTGCCAAGTTGGGTGAGGTTTCATTGACTATCCCTACAAAGGTAAGTGCTACCGGTGTTATCTATGGTTCTGTAAACAGCTTGCAGATTGCAGAAGAGTTGCAGAAGAAGGGCTTCAGCATCGATCGTAAGATCATCATCGTTAAGGATGTTAAGGCTGTAGGTTCATACGTAGCAACTGTTAAGCTTCATAAGGAAGTTTCTGTTGAGATTCCTTTCGAAGTTGTTGCAGAAGAGGCTTAATCATTATGTTATATTTTAGGAAGGGCAGGAATAACTCCTGCCCTTCTTTTATATGAAGACGCTTTGAGAAGGCGTCTTCTTTTTTTTGTTTTTTTGTAAGATTCTGTTTCTAATAGTGTGCTAATGAGGGGCTTTTCAGATAGTTTTCCCGGTGTCTTGTGTTTGGTGTCGCTACAGATAAAGCGAGCCTGTTTCTTATATAAGGGTTCAAAGGTATGGATATAAAAAAAGGTTTGTCCTCTAAAGGACAAACCTCATTTCTTTTTTTTGCTTTCGTAAGCTGAAATTATTCAGCAACAGGAGCTGCAGTAGTGTCAGCAGCTACAGAGTCAGTAGCTACAGAGTCAGTAGCAACGCTGTCGATAGTCTCAACAGCTACAGAGTCAGTAGCAACGCTGTCAGTAGCAGGAACCTGCTCAGTTTTGTTACCACCACAAGATGCGAAAGTCATAGCCAAACCTGCTACGAAAACAAATGCTAATTTTTTCATTTTTCTGCTTTTTTAAATCTGTAAAACAATCAATTGCTTATTAAAACATTGCAAAGGTAAGGAGTTTTTTGATACGTTGTACTACTTTGGGCGTTTTTTTTTCATACTTTTTTTTGCTTTCTTTATAATGTGCTGTAATTCAATGAATTGTAAAATGTTAAAAATGAATCTTCTTTCAAAATAAAATCTTTATTAGTGTCTTTTCTTGTTATGAGGATTGTTTTGACAGCTGGAATACTGTTTTGTTTCTTATTAAAATCTAATAAATAGGGAGAAAGGAGAGGTATATGGACGTTTTTTTCTAATTTTGTAATTAATATCCATATAATAAAATATGACCGAAGCATCTATTTTTCAAAATAAAAAGGCTGCTTACTATACTTTAGGATGTAAGCTTAATTTTGCCGAAACATCTTCTGTTGGAAAACTGTTGAAGCAGATGGGGGTTGAAACCGTACGTGATGGTGAGAAAGCCGATATCTGCATCATCAATACCTGTTCGGTAACTGAGGTGGCTGATCATAAGTGTCGTCAGGCTATCCACAAGATGGTGAAACAGCATCCGGGAGCTTTTGTTGTCGTGACCGGGTGTTATGCCCAGCTTAAGCCGGGAGTGGTTTCTGCCATAGAAGGAGTGGATTTGGTTTTGGGAGCTGAGCAGAAAGGGGATATTCTGAAATATCTTGAAGAGCGCTTGCCTTTATTGCCTCAGGAAAGGAAACCGGCTGATGCCGCACATGAGTCATTTACGGTTGCGGTGAAAGATATACGTACTTTTGCGCCTTCCTGTTCTTGTGGTGACCGGACCCGCTATTTTCTGAAGGTTCAGGATGGTTGTGATTATTATTGTACCTATTGTACCATTCCGTTTGCTCGTGGACGCAGCCGTAACGGATCTATCGCTTCCTTGGTTGAGCAGGCCGAAGGTGTGGCACGTGAAGGAGGAAAGGAAATCGTATTGACCGGAGTGAATATCGGTGATTTTGGCCGTACTACAAAAGAAAGTTTTCTGGATCTGATCCGTGCGCTCGATCAGGTTGAAGGTATAGAGCGTTATCGCATTTCCTCCATAGAACCGAATCTGCTTACGGATGAGATATTGCAGTATTGCGCTACATCACGTGCTTTCATGCCGCATTTTCATATTCCGCTGCAGAGCGGAAGTGACGAGGTGTTGCGTCTTATGCGTCGTAAATATGATACGGCTTTGTTCCGTTCCAAGGTAGAGCGTATCCGCGAACTGATGCCGGATGCATTTATCGGTGTAGATGTTATTGTCGGAACACGAGGTGAAACTGAAGCTTATTTCGAGGATGCCTGTCGTTTTATCGAGTCGTTGGATATCTCTCAATTGCATGTGTTCAGTTATTCCGAGCGTCCGGGTACCAAGGCTCTTGAGATTGATCATCAGGTCAGTGCTGAAGAAAAACATCGCCGTAGCCAGATCCTTCTGGAACTCTCGGACCGAAAACTAAATGCTTTCTATCACCGTTATTTGGGGCAGGAACGTAGTGTGTTGCTCGAGCGTTCTAAAAATCCATTGGTGATGCATGGCTTTACAGATAATTATATCAAGGTAGAATTGCATCCTGAAATCCCGTTGGATGACAACCGTATTGTAAAAGTCCGTTTGCTGGATCTGAACCAGGAGAATGGTATGGTCAATGCCCAATTAATTTAATTTTTATGGAAAGTAATACAGGAAAGGATCGCGTGGCAGTGGTCATTTTGAATTGGAATGGGAAGAAGATGCTCGAAAAGTTTCTGGCCGGTGTCGTTGCTCATACCGAACCAATGGGTACTGTCTACGTTGCCGACAATGCCTCGACCGACGATTCCATTGACTATTTGAGGAAGGAATTCCCGCAAGTTCCGCTTGTTATTCTTGACCGGAATTATGGTTTTGCCGAAGGGTATAACCGCGCGTTAAAGCAAATCAGTGCGTCATATTATCTGCTTTTGAATTCAGATGTAGAGGTTACTCCCGGATGGTTGGAACCACTGGTGCGCTATATGGATGCGCATCCCGAGGTTGCCGCTTGCCAGCCAAAGCTGTTGAGTTATTTTCAGAAAGACAGTTTTGAGTATGCAGGTGCAGCCGGAGGTTATCTTGATTATTTGGGTTATCCCTTCTGTCGTGGACGTGTATTGGATACAGTAGAAACAGACAGGGGACAATATGATGATATTACGCGGATTTTTTGGGCAACCGGAGCGGCTTTGATGATTCGTAGTGAAGATTATTGGAGTGCGGGTGGTCTTGATGGTGATTTTTTTGCCCATATGGAAGAGATCGATCTTTGTTGGCGCTTGAATGCTATGGGGCGCAAGTTGGTTTGTATTCCCGACTCTGTGGCCTATCATTGGGGTGGGGGAACTTTGCCTAAAGAAAATCCCCGCAAAACCTATCTTAATTTCCGCAATAACTTGCTGATGCTCTATAAGAATTTGCCCGATAAAGATCTGAAAAAAATTTTATGGATCAGAATGTTGCTTGATGGTGTAGCGGCATTGCAATTTCTTTTGAAAGGACAGTGGGGAAATTTCAAGGCTGTTGTTCAGGCTCATAATGCGTTCCGTGATAGTAAGCCCCAATATAAGATAAAGCGTCAGGAAGTACAGAAAAGGGCTGTCTGTCAGACACTCTCATGTGTTCTGCCTCAAAGTATGGTATGGCTTTATATGGTTCGAGGTCGGAAACGTTTTTCACAAATAACAGCCAATAATGCATTGAAGATTTGAATATTATATATGGCGGCTCTATGTCTTTAATACGTATCAAAAACAGAGGGAATACGTTTTAAAAACTTTTTCTGTTTTTTTGAATAAAAATTGTTTTTTAAAAAAATCTTTGTTATTTTTGCATTTAGGAAGTAACTATAGACATTTTGAAAACAAGTACGTATATATTCTTATTATTGTGCACACTTTTTGTTTCTTGTACGGGAAGTTGGGAAAGATGGGTGGACACCTCAGACGAAAAAGTTAAGATTCTTCGTTACGATGAGGTGGTTGATGATTTTGTATCATTAAACAGCTATTCTGCTTTGATGAGACTTAATACTGAGTTTTCTTTGCAGACAAGCATGTTGATCGAAGACGTACTGGGGATCGGTAATGTACAGGATCCCGGTATAGACCGTAAATTACGTGCTTTTTATCAGGATTCCATTGTGCAGGCCCTGTATCGTGAAGTACGCCGGCAATATGGTGATATGGATACGGAAGAAGAACTGTTGTACGATGCTTTTACAGCTTTGAAAGAAGCTGATTCTGCTTTTGTGGTTCCTACTGTTTACACACAAGTATGTGCTTTGAACGAAAGTATCATTATCAATGATTCTGTAATTGGCGTTGGTTTGGATAAATATCTTGGAGCTGATTATCCTTTATACAAAAGCTACTATTATATCTGGCAACGGCGGAGCATGGAACGCGATCAGATTGTTTCAGACATCTTGTTCTATTATCTGGCAGATCGGTATGACGCTTTTCAGAACCGTACTTTGTTAGAGCGGATTATTTTTGCAGGAAAAATGCATTGGATCATTGCGGCTTTGTTGGATAAGCCATTGTACGAGGAGATGAATTTTTCCGGAGATCGTTTGAAATGGTGTGTCGATCATGAAAAAGAAGTTTGGCTGTCGTTGAAAAACAGCAAATTGCTGGAAACAACCGATTGGGTGCGTACCATGGAGTTTATAGAACCTCGTGAGTGCACTCCGGCTTTTGGTAAGGAGTCTTCAGACCAGTTGGGGTTATGGCTCGGTGCTCAGATTGTAGACAGTTATATGAAGCATAATAAGAATATACAATGGCAAGAGCTGCTGCATACCGATTCAAAAATTATTTATCAAAATTCAGGATATAATCCGTAAAATATAAAATGGAAGCAGCACTTTATTTATTACCGGTAACTTTAGGAGATACCCCTGTCAGTCAGGTTCTCCCTGCCTATAACAAAGAAATCATTTTAGGTCTGAAGCATTTCATTGTTGAGGATGTGCGTTCTGCACGTCGCTTTCTCAAAAAGGTTGACAGTTCAATAGTCATTGACGAACTAACCTTTTATCCTATGGGAAAGCACGCCTCTCATGATGTATTTTCTTCTTATCTGAAGCCGTTGGAGCAAGGTGTTCCGATGGGAGTGCTTTCCGAAGCCGGATGCCCGGCTGTGGCCGATCCGGGGGCTGATGTGGTAGCTATAGCCCAGCGTAAGGGACTTAGAGTTATTCCCTTGGTAGGACCATCTTCTATGATTTTGGCAGTAATGGCTTCGGGATTTAATGGGCAGAGTTTCGCGTTTAATGGTTATCTGCCGATCAATCCAGGTGAGCGGACTCAAAAAATCAAATCATTGGAACAAAAGGTATATCAGGAACACCAAACCCAGCTTTTTATAGAAACGCCTTATCGTAATGCTAAGATGATAGATGATATTTTGCGTACATGCAAGCCCTCTACACGCCTTTGCATTGCTGCTGGTATCACTTGTGCCGAAGAGTATATTCGAACCAAAACTGTAAAAGAGTGGAAGGAAACAACTTTGCCTGATCTTAGTAAGATTCCGGCTATATTCTTGATCTATAAATGATCCTTATATATCTGCAATGTAACCTAAAGAGGTGTGTGCCATCAGTTGTCAGAACTGGCACACACCTCTTTAGGTTTCTTAGCCGCAAAATTTGCGGTTTATTATCCGCAGGATAAGTTCTTTGATTACAATTTGTTCCTGTCTGAAAAAAAATTCCAGCTCACAAAAAATCAGATGTAACTTGATTCTCGCATTTTCGATATAGGCATTCAGGTAATTCGGTGGAGGTTTTTGCTCCACCTCGAACGGTAATGTTTTGCCGTTTTTTGCGTGCTTGGGGAAAACAAAAGATCCCGATTTCGCTTGGAATCAGGATCTTACTATCTTTTGCTTTTCTTCAAAGTGGTGCCACCAGGAATCGAACCGGGGACACAAGGATTTTCAGTCCTTTGCTCTACC
>CALUKY010000004.1 GCA_944321345.1 uncultured Paraprevotella sp. | reverse complement strand
ATATTTCTCCTAAAGTTGTCCACACCCATCCTTCAGGTATTTCAAACGGCACATTCTCATAATGGGGCGTATCGGAATATTGTAATTTGCCGCATTATTTACAGACAGCCCATAAAATAACTGCCAAACAAAAGATTCCAATTACAATCACAGTAAATGTAGCCCAACGATTGGAAAGCCAAATACCGTCATTACTTTCAAGCATACGGGCAATACGCTTCTCATGTTCCTTTTGTAGTTCGAGTTGTTTATCCCGATGAGCCATTAGTTGCCTGCCTACTTCCACGACAAAGTTCGTGCAGATGTTATTCAAGGATTGTAGAGTTTGCGGATGCACTTGCGCTCCGATTTTCTTTGATTGTAGTTCCTTTACAGAATTGTTGAAACCAGTGATAATGCTGTCTGCACGGTCGATAGCCGTATTGAGAGCTTGGGTCGTTTGTTTCAATTCCGCAACTTTTTCTGAAAGACTGCTTACTTCTTGCGTAGCCTTGTTTTCGTTATTAACGCTACCTATAAGGCCGTCAATGTCTATCTTGTCTGATTTCCCTCTCCCTATTCCCATATCCATTTGATTTATAGTGAAACAATTATCTGCGTAAACCTTTCCTGCGTTTGCATAGACGGTTGGCCATTTGAGCGCAACGCCTTGCCCATTCGCGTTCATCCTCATCTTTATCTTTTCCCCAGCCGCTCATGTCAGAACCTCCACCGCCGCTGGATGCCGCCATATTCGTCGCACCGTCAAGGTATTCAGCGAAAAGGAGCAGGGCGGTCTTTTGCACATTTTCTATGGTCGCAAACGGATTATCATCTGGCACGAAACATTCCTTGCAGATAATTTCATCCGCTTCTTCTGGAATGGCTACGTGGTAATAATGGTATTCATCCGTTGAAATGTCGTAATGCTTTACAACTGGTATCGGAGGACTTGCTTGTGTTTTTCCTTGCAATGTAGTAGCTGTCCGTTTTTCTTGTTCGACATTTGGATTTGCCTGAATATTCTGGCCTCCATGCAGACGTGCCCATGTCGCTTTTATCTTTGACGGCATTAGATGTCGACCCTTGCCGAGAATGGACGATTTGTAAGCGGAATTGCCTGACAAGACAGAATAACCGCGCACATTGCCGTTGTTATCCTCTTGGATGTGTATGCCATAGCCATACTCTTTAAGTCCGGCTGCATAGCCTGCCCAACTGAACTCCGGCAACGACCGTAGCACATTCATGCACGTAACGGCAATCTCCAACCTGCGGCGTTCATAAATGTCTTTCGGCTGTTCCCATCCACGCCGTTCATTTATAATGTACGCAGCAGACATTGCCCGTTCCGCAATCAAATGGTCGTCATTAACTTTGCCGTACATATCCACACGGTTCACGTCAATGTGCAGGTGGGGAATGCCACTTTTCGCATCGTGATGGAGCGCAACCACGTACTGGCTGTTCCTTACGTTAGTGGACTTAGCACTGGCACGTTTAGCCTTTTTCGACAGGTCAATAGAATCGAAAACTTGGATGTACTCGTTTGCCAACCTTGCCCAATCGTCCAACGTCCACCCTGCGGATTCCTCTTTGGTTGGGGATATTTCCATTCTTATCACATTACGTTTGAGCGGTCTGCCCTTATTAATTGTACTGGCAAACTCCTTTTGTTTGAGTACCATGCGTTGATACATGGCTTCCGCCGATATGTCATCTGGCAGAAAGTTCACTTTCACTATCTCGGCTTTGTTCTTATTGACCGAATAGCGGACGGCATTTCCTCCGTGGCTGATGGTGGCCGCTTTTGCTATCATTTGATTGAGTATTTATTGGGTAATGTATTCCTGTATTTCATTCCAACGGGCTATAAGAGGAATGGCAGCACGCATCCATTGTTCTACGAAACGTGTGTCTGCAAAGTATTGCGCCCGCCTGCTGCCCTGTATAGACTTGACGGCAGCGGCTATGCGCATGAGATCGCCCCGTGCATCGGACAGACTACAAAGTGCTTCCACTTCCTTTTCAGTCAGCCGCCGTTTCGGACGCTGTCCCAAAGCACATTTGCGGATGTAGTCGCTCAATGACAGACCACAGGTTTCGGCAAGTTCTGCAGCCTTTGCATACTCGTTATCCGTTACCCGAGCTTCCAAACGTCGGGTACGTCTTATAACTTTTCTCTTGTTCCCGTTTTTCTTTTCGTCTTCGTTTGTTAATGTCATGTCTAATATATAAGGTGGTACAACAGATTAAAATTGGTCAGCCCGTTGCGAGCTTGCGAGCGGCAGTAATAGCTTATGTGGCATGGAAACGTGAAGCGTTTTTGTGCGACATAGGCAATTCTTGTAACAGAGCAGACACGAACGTCGGATAGGCCACAACTCACAGAATGGGCGATTTGTCTTGAATCCTTATAACTGTCTAAAACAAACGTACTCCGCTACATTTTATCCGTAAAAAGGCGACTCCAGACTGTATCGCTGATAGGCCCAACCACCGACACAAACTAATGCTTTTCCAAAAGGCCATGAATTGAAGCGTGAAAGGCCACGTTTCGCAATGCAAGAAACCGTCTTTTGAAAGCCAATACATGGCATATTGCAATGGTATCGATTTCACCATGTTTTACGATTCATTTTTACCTTGAACGTTATCGGCCGAAATAAGGGATAAAGGAGGTTGTCCTCTGTCGCAACAGACGGAGGTGTCCGACTTTATATTTTCAGCATTTGACACATCGGTAGCAATATCGTTCCCGCCACAATCATCCTTGCCAATCTCACAGGAATGATTATACCGCTCTTTCATGCTCATATAATACGGGTTGAGTATCTTCTGATTGTCCGCATACCACGCCGACACACAATGAATGGTGTGTATGCTCGTGCGGTTGGTCTGTTCGGATGTGACAATACCCAACCACGCCATCTTGTCAAGCAACCTTGAAACGGTTTTCTTGTCATAGCCTAAATGGGTGGCCAATTCCACTTCCGAAAGGGCAGCTTGCCCGATGTGTAGCGTTATGGTAAAGCCTTTCTTCTCGTATTTCGTTTCCGTAATAACAGCAGCGTCAATAAGGCATTTCAATACTTTCATGCGGTCGATACCATATTTACTTCCTGCCAGAAAATCAAGCTGGGTACTGGAAAGCACTATACAATAATAAACTTCTTTTTTCATCTTCAACTCTATTTATTGTTCAACTAATTCTAACTGAAATCGGTCAATGAGCATTTGCAAACTCGGACACCTCTTTATCATTTTTTGAAGTGCCATTGTAGGGGTATCGGTCATCAGCAGGAAGTCGGCTATATCCAAACCTTTTCCCTTTTGTTCGTCTGTTGCGTACCGTTCCAATATTTCACTGAAAACAACTTTTGAACAAATGGAAGAAAGCAGATGAGCTTTCTCCTGCCAAACGTTTTTTGCACCCAAGTCTGGGCATAGCATAACTGCACGGCCTTTCAATACACTAACGGTGTCAGCCTTAAAACAGCCGTGTATTCCTCCGGTGGCCAGCCATACAAAATCAGGCATGAAGTGGGTGGCCACCAAAGCAGATTTCTCGCTCTCCACAATGGCAACAGCTTTTGTCGGAAAGTCGGTTAACAGATGTTCGCCAAACAAGCATTGCTTCATTTTGAAGTGCTCAAATCCCAATTCCGTATGCACCCAACTCACATAACTTCTTGGCTCTTTCACTCGATGTCCTGTCGCCGGATTATACAGCATAATCTTTCCGGCTCGCACTCTTCCTTGTCGGTCAATCTGCCAGAACACCGTGGAGCCTCCCCATTTCTTGGATGTCCCGACATGGTATAATTGGAACAGCCGAGAGGCTTCTTTTTTGCCAAACAATCTCGTAAAGAATGAGAATAAGGGATTTCTTTCATAGTTGGTAAGTGAACGGCGCATGAAGTTGCTGTCAATGTAGTCTGTGGATTTTGGTTGTATAACTTTTGCCTGTGGTTTCCACGGCTTCCTTTCCTCCAATATAATAGGATTATCTTTGAAATAGTCCGATGGCTTGTAATGGTATTGACATGAATGTTCGTGGTCGCACCGACCTACATAATCAGGAAATATGATTTGCCCCTCTGTATCAATGTACTTGACAAAGCACTGCTTCCTTCCACATTTTGGACAAGTCAACTTCGAGCCTCGTTTGTATTTTTGAAGTGTAAATCTGTATTCAGTCATAGCCTTACATTTATAAATGCAGTCCGTGCAGTTTGCAATTATTGCAGTTTTGCAGGAGCATCGATGACCGAAACTGCAAACTGCAAATACTGCTAGGTGCAGACTGTACTGATTATTGCAGTTTCTCATATTCGCCTCTCTTAATTTTCTTGATTACTTTTTTCGCGGCAAGGTCGTTCAACACATACATCACAGTCCTTTCCGACATTCCGACTTCTTTTCCAGCCTGGACAGCCTCGGCTGTGGTGAACAGTGACGGCACGAGGTCAAGCAATCCTTTCTTTTGTGGCTCTATACTTTCCATAATCATGAATCTTTGGATGTTGGAATAGCAATCCTCAAAATAGGAAGTCAGCCTGATTGCCGATTTCGTAGAGTCAATATCCACAAAATCCTTATGAATCTCGCCACAAGCCCATCGGAGTATTTGGAATACTAAAGCCAGACGGGCTGCAATTATTGGTGTTTTCATTATCCGACTATCCACCAAACCATCATCTTTGATTTGATTTACATTGTGGATTAATTCATTGCGCCAGTTTGTGAAATAAGCACCAGCCTCTGTGGAAAAGTTCAGTACGTTCTGTAAAGTACAATCATTATTCTCATCCGATATGAAACTAATCTCGCAAATACGGTTGATTACATCCTCCCACAAGGCAGAATATTTTTCAAATGATGAGGATGCGGAATCTTCATCCATTTGCCAATCAGGTATTTCCTGCGATGACGGATAGACGAATATGATTCTATCCAACAAACCGTTGTCCTTGTAGCCTTTATCCACCAATTCATGTACACGGGTGGTCTGCATCGTGCCGACTATATTTATAAAAGGCCGCTCAATATGGATGGGTATCGGCATACTGCATCTTGACACATCGAGTGGTTTACCGCTGAAGGCAGTCAGTAGTTGCTCTATCAGTTGTCCTTTGCTGTATTGGTTCACGGCATTGAACATTCCCATTATTTCATCCACATATACAGCTACTCCTCTCGGATTATCGTCAAGCGCACGTATAAGAGCTTCAGGAGTAAAGTCCGAAATGATGGTTCGTTTTAAAATTGGCTTAGGCGGCAATGGTGGTCTCTCGTCTTTCTTGCCTTTCTGACTTTCGAGTATTGAATCGTAATATTCCATATCTGCCTTGAATTGTTTTATGGTCTTGGCATCTCGCTTCCGTATAGGACGAAAAGCAAAATCCAACGGTGGCGTTTTACCCATGCCAGGCCGTCCGACCAAAATCATGTATAAGATAGGGCTGCTAATCCAACCGCCACGAATGCGGATATTGACGGCATTGCCAATGGCCGTTGATGCAGCAGCCAGAAGAGAAGCCATCGTGTATTCTATGGAATAGTTCTCTTGACGTGCCAATGCCAGAACCATGTCCTGCAACTTGGCAGGAAATGCGTCCAAAGGTATTTTGCTTCCAGTAACACCTTCAAACTCCATTCTGATGCTGTTGCACAATTCGAGCGGTTCCATTAGAACGGTCTGTTTCGTTTAGATTTGATGAATTGAGCCGCTTCTTCAGCCAATTCTTTTTGTGATTTTCGCTTCCCCTCATGAAGCCATGCGTCAATCTCTGATTTGAGAAACATTATGCGTTTACCTCTTTTATGGTATGGAATCTGATGACAGCTCGTCCATCCGTAAACGGTTTGTTCCGCTGGATGGCTGGGCAGATATTCACACAACTCTTTAAGGTTCATCCACTGGTCTGCAGACAGCGCTTGTGGAACACTATTCAAACCGTCTAATTTGGAATCAAGTTTATTCAGCTTGTCCATCATCCATGACATTGCCTTTGGCAAATCTTCAAATGTAATGTTCTTGTCGTCCATATCGTTATCAGTTGATTTTTACCGCAAAGTAAAGGCAAATAGCAATACTGATTTATGGGTGGTAAATGCCACATAAAGAAACATCATGGGTTCATAAGAATCATAAGCGAAATACACTGATTATCAATATCTATAATGACAAATCCCATTATTAGATTTTTTCGCTTATGCTTCTTTCCATAAGGGAATCATCATCGTGTCATACAGTTATGAATATAAAAAAGGACAGATATAAAAAGCCATCCGCATACAAATACAGATGGCTTATATAATAATAGGTATGGAATAGAATTTATTGTTGGCTCGGCAAATCCAACTTAATAGTTTTGGTTGCTTCTTCTTTCTTCGCATCAACGACTTTGGCATAAATTTGAGTGGTGCGCACATTAGTATGGCCGAGCATTTTGCTGACCGTATAAATATCTGTTCCTCCGGCGAGTTGCAGAGTCGCATACGAGTGTCTGAAGCAATGGTAGGTGATGTGTTTGGTTATCCCTGCTTCAGCAACCCATTTCTTTATGGGGCGGTTAATCCATGACGGGTCAGGCAGGCCGGCAAAAACCAGTAGCTCACCGTCCTTACGTTCACCGCAAAGCTGGAATGCCTGTTCGGATATGGGCATATACTCAACGCCTTTTGTCTTTTGTTGGGTAAAATTCAAGCGGTAACCGCCATTAAATTCTTCAATCTCTGACCACTTCAATTTTTGTATGTCGCAATGACGAAGTCCTGTCAATGCAGAAAACAGTGAGGCTCGTTTTAATAATGGGTCACATGGAGTTTGCGCCAGACAATTCAACTCATCAACCGTCAGATATTCTCTGCGGCTCTCTCTTCCTTGAATGCCTTTGACCTTTGCCGAAATATCAATGGTAAGATAACCATCAATAAAAGCTTGCTTCAATGCAGCCTTAAATATGGAGAAATAAGTGGATGCCGTATTTTGGGAAAGAGTACCATTCTTTGTACCTCCTTGTGGGGCGTTCAATATAAATTGCCGGAACGATTCTACAAACTTAAGGTCTATCTGCAAAAAAGGAATGGCATTACCTTTTGAATAAATTTTCAACAGTTCATATACACGGTTCCAGTTGGCTATGATAGAATCGGAACTATGTGCATGACGGATGCGCTGCACATGGTCAAAGTATTCAATGAAATTGCAACGTGAACGCTCCAACTGCTCCGCCTGTTCTGCATCTGTTTCGGAATAGAGTGAGGCATTGTCGTATTCTTTTTGGCGCAGACTTCTTACTTTGTCGGCATAGATACACGCCTCTTGGTCTAATTGCGACTTGCATTGGATGATACCGTTCAAGTCACGTTTAGGCTTATAGGTGGTTTTGCCGTCCTTATCAGTCCGAGCATTCCGAGATTTATCCCAAATGGGAGTGGTGATGGTGCGGTTGAGATATTCACGCACTCTTTGAGGAGTGGGCTTGTCTGATTGAAAGACCGGATAGGCTTCCACATACAGATACCATTCCTCGCGGTATTCCGATTTGCGGAGTTTCACCGAAACACGTGTGTTTGTCAATGCTTTCTTCATTGTTTCGCTCCTTTATATAGGTTATCAATTTCTTTCTTTGGTGCATAAACGAAGTTTCCTATCTGCCGGGTGGGGATAGAGTATTTGCGGATATGGAGATACACCGTGCTGTCGTCCAAGTGATATTTCTTGGCTATCTCTCCGATGGTGTAGCAGTCTTTCGGTTCCAGACTGTAAAGTTTGGCAACGGGCTTAGACTTTTCCAATGCCTTCTTCCGTAGTGGATAGATTTTGAGTAATTCTTCCTTGCTGACACGGATTTGTCTTTGACCAGCATTCACACTTGAGATACTGCCCTTGCGAATCAGGCGATATAGCGTCTCTTTACTGATTCCAAACATGGCATAGGCTTCGGGAACAGTAATATAATCTTTGGACTTCGGTATCTTCCTGACCACTTCATCCAATTGTTGCATTCTCCGTTCTTCATCCTTGCGGCGTTTCCACGCAATCTTGGAACATCTTGGTGAGCAATACCACGATTCTATTGTCTTTGCCTGAAATGGCTCTCCGCAGACCTTACATTTGCGTATTATCTCAAATTTTGCTGTCGGCATATCTGTCTTTGAAACATAAATTATTCACTTTCAATGCCGACGACAATTTAAGTGTCACATTATCTACTTTTAAGTGTCGGCACAAATATGGTACAAATATACGATAAAAATCCGAAAAACAAGCAAATCCATCAGAAAAGTATAAAAACGAAAATAGGGTGCAACTCATTGAGCTACACCCTATTTCACTATCGTTAGTTATCGTTGTTTACCGATACTTACTTCACTTCCTCGAAGTCAGCATCCTGAATATTGTCATTTGAAGAAGAACCTGCGTTGGTAGAACCCTGAGCACCTGCGCCCGGACCAGCCTGTGCACCACCCTGGTACATCTGAGCGCTGGCAGCCTGCCATGCGTTGTTCAACTCAGCGGTAGCAGCGTCGATAGCGGCGATGTCACCAGCCTTGTGAGCATCCTTCAACTTCTGGAGAGCACCCTCGATTGCAGGCTTCTTGTCAGCCGGAATCTTGTCACCCAACTCCTTCAACTGGTTCTCAGTCTGGAAGATCATTGAGTCAGCGTGGTTCATCTTGTCTACACGCTCGCGCTCTTTCTTATCTGCATCAGCGTTAGCCTCAGCCTCAGCCTTCATCTTCTCGATCTCTTCCTTGCTCAAGCCAGAAGAAGCCTCGATACGGATAGCCTGCTCCTTACCGGTAGCCTTATCCTTGGCAGATACCTTCAGGATACCGTTGGCATCGATATCGAATGTTACCTCGATCTGAGGAACACCACGACGAGCCGGAGCGATACCTGTCAGGTTGAACTGACCGATTGACTTGTTCTGTGAAGCCATTGGACGCTCACCCTGAAGAACGTGGATAGTTACCTCAGTCTGGTTGTCCACAGCAGTAGAGAATACCTCGCTCTTGTTGCAAGGGATGGTTGTGTTGGCATCGATCAACTTGGTCATGACACCACCCATAGTCTCAATACCCATTGACAGCGGAGTAACGTCGAGCAATACGATGTCGCCCACACCACCTTCCTTGTTCAGGATAGCACCCTGGATTGAAGCACCTACGGCTACTACCTCGTCTGGGTTTACACCCTTTGAAGGAGCCTTTCCGAAGAAGTCCTCAACCAGCTTCTGGATAGCCGGGATACGGCTAGAACCACCTACCAGGATTACTTCGTCGATATCTGCGTTGCTCAAACCTGCGTCGCGCATTGCATTCTCGCAAGGAACCTTACAAGCTTGGATCAGACGGTCGGCCAACTGCTCGAACTTAGCACGAGTCAGGTTCTTAACCAAGTGCTTAGGCACACCGCCTACAGCTGTGATGTATGGCAAGTTGATTTCGGTAGTTGTTGAAGATGACAACTCGATCTTTGCCTTCTCGGCAGCCTCTTTCAAACGCTGCAAAGCCATAGGATCCTGAGTCAGATCAACACCTTCCTCGCTCTTGAACTCTGAAGCCAACCAGTCAATGATTACCTGGTCGAAGTCATCACCACCCAGATGAGTATCACCGTTTGTTGACAATACTTCGAATACACCGCCACCGAACTCCAGAATTGAGATATCGAATGTACCACCACCCAAGTCGAATACGGCGATCTTCATATCCTTGTTAGCCTTGTCCACACCGTAAGCCAAAGCAGCGGCAGTAGGCTCGTTTACGATACGTTTTACTTCCAGTCCGGCAATCTGTCCGGCCTCTTTGGTAGCCTGACGCTGTGAGTCAGAGAAGTATGCAGGTACAGTGATTACAGCCTCAGTAACTTCCTGTCCCAGATAGTCCTCGGCAGTTTTCTTCATCTTCTGCAGAATCATGGCAGAGATTTCCTGCGGAGTATACAGACGACCGTCGATGTCTACACGCGGAGTGTTGTTGTCACCCTTTACTACAGTGTAAGGTACACGTGCGATCTCTTTCTGAACCTGATCGTAAGTCTCACCCATGAAACGCTTGATTGAGAAGATAGTCTTCTTTGGGTTGGTGATAGCCTGACGCTTGGCAGGATCTCCCACCTTACGCTCGCCGCCATCTACAAAAGCTACGATTGAAGGAGTAGTACGCTTACCTTCGCTGTTAGCGATTACTACCGGTTCGTTACCTTCGAATACAGAAACACATGAGTTTGTTGTTCCTAAGTCAATACCAATAATCTTTCCCATAATTATATCTATTTTTATTATTATCTGAATAAATGATTTTAAATTCTCTCCGGATGAGCGTCTTTTCAGAACGCCATCCGCATAATTAAAAACAAACCCCGTGCCAAAACAGAACAAAGGCGAAAAAAATTATTATCCTAAAATTATAAAGCCATTGTAGGGAATTATTTATATATAATAATGTATCTTTGCTTACAAACCCGAAGATATGACATACTCACGGCAAAAAAAGC
The DNA here is from genome assembly GCA_944321345.1 of uncultured Paraprevotella sp. GTDB lineage: Bacteria > Bacteroidota > Bacteroidia > Bacteroidales > Bacteroidaceae > Paraprevotella. The sequence continues at coordinate 117,142 of CALUKY010000004.1, read as the reverse complement.
CTTTTTTGACTGACAAGTTGGCATATTTTCCTCACATTTTGACAATGAAAAAACTAATTTTTATTCTGATTACCCTGTTACAGGTGCTTCCCTGCATGGCAGAATCAAGACCCAAAGTGGGCGTTGTGCTCAGCGGTGGAGGCGCCAAGGGAACAGCACATGTGGGTGTTCTTAAGGTTCTCGAAAAGGCCGGCATTCCTATCGACTATATCGTGGGCACCAGCATGGGAGCCATCGTGGGCAGCCTCTACTCCATCGGTTACTCGCCCGAGGAACTGGACAGCATCATGATGAAACAGGACTGGAAGCAATTGCTCAGCGACCAGCAGAAAAGAGAGAACATGAGTCTGGAAAGCAAGGAGGAAAGCGACCGGTATATCCTTTCGCTCCCCTTCCACGAAAAGCCGCAGGATGCCATCAGCGGCGGTGTGCTCCGCGGACGCAACATCGGAAACATGCTTTGGGAACTGACTGAAGGCTATCACGATTCAATAGATTTTCAGAAAATGCCCATTCCCTTTGCCTGCGTTTCGCAAGATGTGGTTACGGGGCAGGAGATTGTGCACACCTCGGGAGTATTGCCTATTGCCGTGCGTGCCAGTATGTCACTGCCGGGAGTCTTCGCTCCGGTAGTTTTGGGCGATCATATCCTGATCGACGGCGGCATGATAAACAACTATCCGGTAGATGTGGCGCGCCAACTGGGAGCAGACATCATTATCGGTGCCGATGTGCAGGAGGAACTCAAAAGTGCCGATGAACTGGAAAACGATATCTTTGCCCAGTTCATGCAGCTCATCGACCTACAAAGTCAGGACCGGTGGAAAAACAATATCCGGAATTCGGATGTCTACATCAAGATCAACATCAAGGGATACAGCACAGCCAGCTTCAGAACCGAAGCCATCGATACGCTGATCAACCGCGGCGAACAGGCCGCCATGAGCAAGATCGACCAGATTTATGCCATCAAAAAGAAATTAGGCAATGTGAGCAATGAAAATCCGGCCAGAAAGACCAGCCCCGTACGTTTCCTTCCGGATGCAGATATAAAACATGAACAGTACAAACATCTGCTCATCGGCGACGCACCCAAAAAAACCCTCAATCTGGGTGCCAGATATGACAATGAGGAAATGGCGGCCCTGATTTTCAACACCCAGTTTCAGTTCAAGCAGCTGCCACGCCACTCTTTTGCCCTGACTGCCCGACTGGGAAACAAGATGACGGGACGACTGGACTATGCCTTCCATCTCGGAAAGGAATGGAACCTGGCGGCAGCTTATAAGATTGAATTCAATGACTTCAACGTCTATAATAAAGGAGAACGTGTCTGTGAAATCAACTTCAATAAAAACCGTCTGATTCTACACTTCGGACGCAGCTGGAAAAAAATGCTGATAAACTTCGGCAGTGAGATCATCAACTACAACTATGGCGATTTCCTTTTCAAATCCGAAAACCATCGTTTTGAAGAGAACATTGAAAAGGAAAGCTATTTCAAATTGGGAGCCGAATGTTCCTTCAACAGCATGGACCATCCGTATTTTGCCACCACTGGACAAAAGTTCTCGGCTCTATACAAGTATGTCATATCCCTTAATAATCAGAAGCCGTTTCACGTAGCCAGTGTTCACTGGGAAAGTGCCGCATCGGTAAACACCCGCTTCACCATCCACTCCTGGGCAGCCGGACGCTATGTCACCGCCAGCAACACCGTTTCCGAATCGAATACTTTGGGCGGACAGGAAGCCGGAAAGTATTTCGAACAGCAGATTCCGTTCTACGGCATCAACCGTTTTGAAATCGCCCACCGTGCCTTGGCTCTCGGCGGACTGGAATTACGCCAGCGCATCGGAAAAGTACACTATGTCAGTGTAGTAGGCAATCTGGCCATCACTACCGACAAATGGCTGAGATTCTTTAAAGACGGATTCGGGTCGAATGAGGAAAAGGGTTATCATATTATTGGAGGAGCCATAAAGTATGACTGGAAGACCATCATCGGTCCCATCGGTGCCACCCTGCACTATTGCAGCCGAAGCAAGCAGTTAGGCGCCTACATACGTGCCGGATTTAACTTCTAACCCTATAACCGGTTCAGGCGGAACATACAAACATCCAATAATCTGAATTTTGAAGCGAAAGAAAAATACGGACAAGGCACCCGTATTTCCCTTTCGCTTTATTTATTCAGAATACTGACTTACAAAAGATTACGGGAATAATTTCTTTCAAAGAATACCGATATTCAAGTCGTCACGATAAAATTCCGGGAACATCATGATGTTTCGTAAAGATCATCAGGATATTTTCAGAAGTTCGTGCCGAAAAAATTAATACCCGACTATAGACCGTGACTATGCCTAAAATTACTTCACACATTTTTGTTTATACTTACTGATTTACTTTACATGTTAATAAAACTCTTCCTGCTTTACTTTACATATTAGTTAGCAACAGGCTTAAAGGCGATATTTAAGTAATAAATTAGGACAAATAATATTTAATGAACTAATCTATGAAAAACACCGCGGAGGTTTGCCTAACGGCTGGAGGCGCGAAGCCTCCAAAGAGTGTCATGCAACGGACGCAGCTCTCATTTGTGCCGGCGTCTTCATGCCATTACTCCTATACGGTCTTCTGGTGTTATAAAATTCTACGATCTGCTTTATTAATGCCCTGGCCTGTCTGATATTCGCAGGTCTTTTCATTCTGTAAAGCCATTCCTGCTTGATGATTCCATTAACCCGCTCTGCAATGGCATTGTCTGTCGGATTACCGTCTTCAGTCATGCTGATTGTGATCTTGAGTTCCTGAAGTCGTTCTACATACCGGTTACAGCAATACTGTACTCCACGGTCCGAATGGTGAATCAGATGACTCAGATCTGTTTCTCGGAACATACTTACAGCCTGTTCTAAAGTTTCAAGTGTATTCTCGGCAGCCAGACTTTCAGAAAGGGTCCAACCGATAATCTCATGCGTAAATGCATCGGTCAGTAAATGAAGGTAACAGACACCTTCATCCGTATCTATATAGGTGATGTCTGCCACCCAAAGCATATTTATTCCTGTTGGTTTATAGCCTTTTATCAGATTCTTATACCTGCGGAAACGGTGGTTTGAGTTGGTGGTATGCCTACGTTTCTGAGGAGGAAGCATCATATGTCTGCGATGGAGCAGGTTATAAAAACAGTCACGTCCCATAACTCTGGGACCATAGACATCACGCAAAATCAGAAACAGTTTGTAGGCTCCAATACCAGGAGCCTGTTGGCGGATATCCCTCACCAAAGACAAGACCTTCAACTCATTCAGCTTACGTTCCTCGCAAGTGCTCCGGCTGACTGAATAATAGCCTTCACGTGTCTTGCCAAACAGTCCGCTCAGACATTCTATAGATACTTTAGGATGTCTGAGCCGAAGGCTGTCTACTGCTTGGCGCCAGCTTTTTTTAACAGGTCGATTCCATATTCCTCACGACCGATTCACAAAACCTCATTCAAGGCTTCGTTACGCAGTTCGGAATATTCCAAAGCTTTCCGAAGGTGGGCTATCTCGGCTACCAGCTCTTCTTCTTTGCTTTGAGGAATCCCTTCACGCTGGTGTTTTGCTAATCTTTCCTTACGCATAAGAGATATCTTTTCCAATAGTTCAGAGGATAAAGGTAGCTCTTTTTCGTTCAAAACAAACTCTTTTTCCCAATAATAAAGAGCGCCCTTGGCCAGATTATACTTCTGCTCGGTAAAAGATCTTGACTCTACAGATTGATAATACTCACTTAAAACTCGAAGTTTAAAATCAACGCTAAACTTGCGATGAGGTACATTTCTTGTTCCCATTTTAATCTTTTAATTGTTAAAACAGTGTGAAGTATTTCTGTATTAAGACACCGATAAAAATTAAATACAGAAAGACTTCCTTCCCGAAAATCTCAGCTTCCTAACAGAAACACAGGATAAGATGAAGCAACAAATAAACTATAAAACTGGGTTATGAAACTGTCCGCCCATGATTTGCTGGGCCAGATCAGCTCGGTACACAAAACAATTAATACCCAAGGACGTGTAGAGACGGTAAGCAATACCATTACCCAAAACATCATGCTGCATCTGATCTGGAAATTCAATAAACAGCCATCAAAGAAATAATGGCTAACTGAAAGGAAAATTATGACTCATATAAAATCATTTTTCAACATAAAATGGTAATATTGTTCATATTATAAAAAGATATATTCCCCCAAAAAGATAAACAATTCAGATATATTGATATTGTTTATAAGGTAATAAGTAAGAAAACGGAATTATCGCACGATGTGCGTATCCGCACACAAAACGTGCGGATACGCACATTATATAAATAGTATCATTTATACAATATACTGAATACTAAACAGATACATTTTGGCACGAAAATTGCTATTTCTTTTGTACTTCGACCGTTTTTTTGAAGTACAATGATTCATCTATATCAGGTAACTATTCAAAATGTATATGTGTATGAGCAATTCACCAATCAATCCGTACCAACAGATGCCAGCGTCCTGTTTGTACCCCCAAAAATCAAAATTCTTGTATTTAAGGACCTCATTATTCATTTTACTTATAGGATTTTTCAATGTCATTTCAGCCCAAGAAATCCGAATCAACGGCGATGTTATCAATGCCATGACACTGGAAGGTATAAACCGCGCCACAGTCAGCCTGATGACCACCGACAGTTCTACTGTTTTGGCAACAGATACCACACGTTATCGCATAGTGACCGAAAAGGGCGACAACTGTGAGAATAACTATGTAGACAAATACAGCGGTGCTACGTTTTCCTTTGTCACTCCGGCACGAAAAGCCTTTATGCTCTTCATACAGGCCAATGGCTTTGAGGACTATTATTGTAAGGTTGAGCCTGATGCCGGAAGCACAGTGGTTCAGGTGCCTACGATATATCTTATCCCCCAAGCCAAGGAACGGAAGCTTAATGAAGTGGTCGTGAAAGCGACACGCATCAAAATGTACTATAAAGGCGACACACTCGTTTACAATGCCGATGCCTTCAACATGGCACAGACAGAATCGCTCCGTAAACTTGTTCAGCAGCTGCCGGGAGCAGAAATGACAGACGGCGAGATACGCATCAACGGCAAACGGGTGGACAATCTGCTCATCAGCGGCAAGGATTTCTTTCAGGGAAACATCGAGGCTGCGCTCGACAACCTGCCCGCCTATATCGTAAGCCGTATCAAGGTTTACGACAAGGCCGGCGAGCAGTCGGAACTCACCGGACAGGACATGCACGACGAGAGTTATGTGATGGATGTGCATCTCAAACGGAAATACATTGGCACGTGGATGGCAAAACTTTCCGCCGATGCGGGTACAGGAAAACTTTGGGGCGGTCAGGCATTTCTGATGCGCTTTGATGACCGGCAGATGTTCAGTGTCAATGCCGATGTAAACAACTTTAACAAAAGCCGCCAGATAATGGATATAGCCAATACGGAAGAAGTCGATCCGGCCGGTCGCATCAGTACCAAGACCGCACGCTTTTCCTATTATATAGAACCGGACAAGACCTGGCGTTTTACCTCCAGCGGATCGGTCAGCCGCAAGGATACGGACAAAGAAAGCTGGCAGAACAATGAGACTTATCTCTTGCCGGATAACCTCATGAGCCGCAGTGCCGAACATCTTGACGGAGAAGATGTAACGGCTATGGCTTCTGCCGGACTACGGTTCCGCAAGTTGAAGCGATGGCAACATTCATTGAACTATAACTTCAACTATGAACGAAGCCGTAGCACGCGCGACAGCCGCAGCCTTTCTTATTACCTGCCTGCCAAGGCGGTGTGGGAAGGACTCTCGCTCGACAGTATCATCCGCCTTGAAGAAAAGGAAGCGGACAAGAACGCTCTGCTCTACAGTCTGCTCGATCCCGAACTTTCCCGCTCGCACAGCATCACCCACCGTCCGGAGTGGCACTCTACGTTCGTGTTCGGCGCGGACCTGCTCAACTTCAACGCTTTGCTCAAGCACGAGACACAGACCCGACGCGACTTTTCCAACTACCGCCTCACGACCTATGCAGACGGGACAACCGATGCCCGCCGCCGTTATCTGTACCGCCGCGATTATCTCTTGGACCTCACCCCTGAATTGGAATGGGTTCACCATTACGAACGCCTGAAACGCTACAACGGTGTGGTAAAACCTTTCTTACGGTATTCCCACCGCTACGGCACAGCCAATCATCCGGAATATCGTCTGGAGCGCATGACCGAGTGGTCCGAACAACAGGGATGGGGACTTGAAAGCCTTGGCCGACTGCCAGAGACAGAGTGGCAGGCGCTCTGTCTGGACGCGGCCAACAGCTATTATTCCACCGAAAGGGAAGAAAAGGCTGAAGCCGGCGTACGTCTGTCGCACAAAGTATTCTTTGAGCGCGGCACATCTTTGCAGATTGAAGCCAACGAATCGTTCTACTACCAGCACCGTTCGCTCGACTACGACCGTGGGGGATACAGCTACAATCCGCAGCGTGAAGGTTTCTTCTTCCGCCCCGACCTGTCCTTGACGTGGAAACACGAAAGCCGTGAAGGACGCCTCTGGATGCCGGAATGGAATGCCGGTTATCAGGGTATGACCGCCATGCCAGAATTGACACAGTTATTGCCCATCCGTGATGCTTCCGACCCCTTGAACCGCTTTGTAGGAAATGCCAGTCTGGGCAATTCGTTCACGCATCGGTTGAGTTCCGCTTATCGCCTGCAACACATCAAAAGCGGCCGCTCCTTCCATATCGATGCCACTTACCGCCGCCTTCACAACGACATAGCCACGCAGTCGGTCTATGATCCGGCCACGGGTGTCCGTACCTATCAGCCGGTCAACACTTCGCGGACACACGCCGTTCAAGGTCGCACGGAGTTCTCCACTCCACTCGACAGCAAAAAGCGCTTGTATCTTTACGCTTCCTTCGCCGCCGATTATTATCAGGCAGAGAACCTGTCCTTCCTGGCAGAAGACAATGTGACAACCGTCGGTCTGCTCCGCAATGTGGGATTGGTACCGGGGCTTACACTCAAGGCGACATACAGCAATAAATTCCGCTTCTACGGTTATTGGAACACCGCCTTCCGCCATGTTTCCCAACCCGGCATGACCGACAGCTATCGTGAAACAAGACTCTATGGTGACATCAGCTATACCTTGCCTTGGGACATTCAGCTGACCACTCTCATACGGACCACGCTCTATGCCGGCAACAGTCAGGAAGAGCTTAACCGCACGGTGACCAACTGGGACGTTTCGCTCTCCAAGTATTTCTTCGACGACCGCCTCGGTATTCACCTCACAACGCACGATCTCCTGGCGCAAGCCAGCACCTATCGCAGCGAGGTAACCACTACCGGACGCATAGAACAATATACCGACGTGCTGCCCCGCTATGTGATGCTTACCGTGAGCTATAGATTCGATTGGGTGGGAAAGAAACAATAAAACAATTTGAAATTTGAGTACCTTCAGAAACAAAAGAAAGGGCCGTATCATGACTCCATACAGAGTTTGATACGACCCTTTTTCATGTTATAGTTGCATTCTGTAACTTTGAGGGGCAGTCATTTTAGCTTTGACACCTCTCTTGGTTTCAGTAATGATAAAAGCTCAATCTGAGAATATTATTCCGCAGAAGCAGGAGAATCCTTCAAAGCCGCGGTAATCTGAGCTTCGATTTCCTCGCACAGCTCCGGATTGTCGCGCAACATATTCTTCACGGCATCGCGTCCCTGACCGATCTTGGTCTCATTATAGCTGTACCAGGAACCGCTCTTCTTCAGGATGCCCAGTTCGGTACCCAGATCCACGATTTCACCGATCTTTGAGATTCCCTCGCCAAAGGTGATTTCGAATTCAGCCTTACGGAACGGAGGAGCCACCTTATTCTTCACTACCTTCACGCGTACCTGATTACCGATTACCTCGTCGCCGTCCTTGATGCTGGTCACACGACGGATATCCAAACGCACGCTGGCATAGAACTTCAGAGCGTTACCACCGGTAGTTGTCTCAGGATTACCGAACATCACACCGATCTTCTCGCGCAACTGGTTGATGAAGATACAGGTAGTGTTGGTCTTGTTGATGGTAGAAGTCAGCTTTCTCAAAGCCTGGCTCATCAGACGGGCCTGCAAACCCACACGGTTGTCGCCCATATCACCCTCGATCTCGGCCTTCGGAGTCAATGCAGCCACAGAGTCAATCACGATGATGTCAATGGCCGATGAACGGATCAGCTGGTCGGCAATCTCCAAAGCCTGCTCTCCGTTGTCCGGCTGTGAGATCCACAGATTGTCTACATCCACGCCCAGCTTTGCCGCATAGAAACGGTCGAACGCATGCTCGGCATCAATAAAAGCGGCAATACCGCCGGCCTTCTGTGCCTCAGCAATGGCATGAATGGCCAGAGTGGTCTTACCGGAACTTTCCGGACCGTAGATTTCAATAATACGTCCTTTCGGATAACCGCCTACTCCCAAAGCAGCGTCCAAAGCAATCGAACCGGTAGGAATAACCTCTACCTGCTCCACGTGCTCGTCGCCCAACTTCATGATAGAACCCTTACCGAAGTTCTTCTCGATCTTGTCCATTGCCGCCTGCAAAGCTTTCAGCTTTTCGCTGTTTGGGGCGGCAAACATATTCAATTCTTCTTCTTTCTTTGCCATATATCTGTTTATAAATTAAAAGGCAGAACCGGAAAGCCAGCATGATCCGGCCACTCAGTTCTGCCTGTCCAATCATTAAATACCAATAAATTACAGTTCCAGATCGCCGTCGATCACCTCATGCCAAGGCAAACCATACTGGTTCAGAGCCTCCATGAATGGATCCGGATCGAACTCTTCTACGTTCCATACACCGGCTTTCTTCCAGATTCCCTTGAGGAACATCATGGCACCGATCATGGCCGGCACTCCGGTAGTGTAGCTTACACCCTGCATACCGGTTTCGAGATATGCCTCGTGGTGGCTACAGTTGTTGTATACGTAGTAGGTCTTTTCCTTACCGTCTTTCAAACCACGGATGCGGCAACCGATTGAGGTCTCGCCCTCGTAGTTCTCTCCCAGATCCTGCGGATTAGGCAACACAGCCTTCAGGAACTGCAACGGAACAATCTTCATGCCGTTGTAATCCACCTCGTCAATACGGGCCATACCGATGTTCTGAATCACGCGCAAGTGAGTCAGATATTCCTGACCGAAGGTCATCCAGAAGCGGGCACGCTTGATGGTCGGGAAATTCTTTACCAAAGACTCCAGCTCTTCGTGGAACAACAGATAAGAGTCGCGCGGACCGATGTTCGGATAAGTCAGGTCCTTGTGGATTTCCATCGGCTTGGTTTCAATCCACTGTCCGTTCTCATAGTAACGTCCGTTCTGAGTGATCTCACGGATGTTGATTTCCGGATTGAAGTTGGTTGCGAAAGCCTTGTGATGGTTACCGGCGTTGCAGTCCACGATGTCCAGATACTGGATCTCGTCAAAATGGTGCTTGGCAGCATAAGCGGTATATACACCGGAAACTCCCGGGTCGAAACCGCATCCCAGAATAGCGGTCAGTCCGGCCTCTTCGAAGCGCTGCTTGTAAGCCCACTGCCAGCTGTACTCAAAGTGAGCCACGTCTTTCGGCTCATAGTTTGCGGTGTCCAGATAGTTGCATCCGGTCTGCAAACAAGCCTCCATGATGGTCAGGTCCTGATAAGGCAAGGCCAGATTCATCACGATGTCCGGACGGAAGCTGTTGAACAGTTCCACCAACTGCTCCACACTGTCGGCATCCACTTGTGCCGTTTTGATATTCGGATTTCCGATAGCCTTAACAATCGCGTCGCATTTTGACTGCGTACGACTGGCAATCATAATCTCAGTAAAAACTTCAGGATGTTGAGCCACCTTGTGTGCGGCTACAGTAGCCACACCACCAGCTCCGATAATCAAAACTTTTCCCATTTCTTTTTGATAAATTCTAGGAGTTAGATAATTAATTAATAACAAGTTTCACCTGTCCGGTTTGTTCCGGCGGATTGAGTTCTATGCAAAGATAATCATTTTTTTATTTTATGATTTCTTTTTACGTATTTTATTTGAACTCATCGCCACGAACGCCTAAAGCGCTCGTGAGTGAATAGCCCAATATGTCATTCTTGAAACGCTTGCTGTTCAGCGGTTCCATGGTCAGCAGGGTAACATTCTTCTCGCCTTCCACATGATCCATGATGGCCATCAGATCGTAGACCGAGGCTTCGGGATCGGGCACCACAATCAGATTCTTCACTTCCTTGGCGTCGGCCAGGGTTTCAAAGGCCTGGGCAAAGAACTCCGATGCCGATACCAGATTCTCCACTTGCAGCGAACTGATGGAGAAAGTGCCCAGATGCGGGTCATCAAATCCTTTTCCGTCGAGTTCCTGACTGAAGGAAGCCGGCAGGAAATTGTCCAGTTGCTTCTTCTCCTTACTGTGAATCAGCACCACCTGTATCTCATTGGCTCCGGGAGTCACGCCTCCGTCCAGTGCGGCGCATACCAGCCAGTGTGCCAGATCGGCCTTGGGGATGCGACGGCCCAACATACGCTCGTAGTTTACGCTCAGATCAAATGCCACGCGGTCCACATAGTCGGCCTGCACCAGAATCACGTGTTCACTCCATTTTGTTGTTTCCATATATTTCCGTTCTATTCCTTATTTATATTATAGCGAAAGGCTCTTGAGCAGGGTTCCGTCCAGATGATAGATGGAAAGCACCTGGTCGTCGAGCAGGGCGAAGGTAGGCGGGTTGCCTCCTTTCGGGAAGGTGATGGAACCGGTGTTGCACACCACTGTTCCGTCCTCGGTTTTCTCTAATTTCCAGAGATGGGTGTGTCCGTACATAAAGACTTCGGGACGGCCCTTCGGCATATTGCTTTCGGAGTACACATGTCCGTGTGTCAGGAAGAAACGGCGGCCACGGTCCACCAGCAGCGCATAGTCGGCCAGCACCGGGAAATCCAGCAGCATCTGGTCCACTTCCGAATCGCAGTTGCCACGCACCGCCACAATACGGTCGGCCCGTGCGTTCAGGCGCTCGGCAATGCCTTTGGGGTCCAGTCCTTCGGGCAGCCCGTTGCGCGGACCGTAATTCAATATATCACCCAGAATGCACAGCATGTCACACTGTTTCTCGTCGTAGAAAGCCAGCACCTTGTCCAAAGCAGGCAGCGAGCCATGAATATCTGAAACAATTAAATATCTCATACTTTTATATCGGTTTACAATAATGTATTATTCTTTTCTGTTCCCACTGTTCTATCGGCATGCTATACAGCCATGAGGTTTTCTCTTCCTTACGCTCGGTGAAATATACATAGGAGATGTCGTTCTCCACAATGTGAATATTGTCGTTCGGGGTCACCACAAGCAGTTGCAGGTGCAGCTGTTTGCAGAGGTTGATCAGATAGCGGGCCTTGGTTTCGTCCTGCGCCTTGAACGCCTCGTCAATCGCAATGAAGCGGAAAGAGTTGACCTGTGCCCCGCTCTTGGTCAGTCCGAACTGATAAGCGATGGCCGAACCCAGAATCGTATAGGTAAGCTGCGCTTTCTCACCACCCGACAGATGACCCATATTCTCATAAGTCGTTTCCTTGCGGCCGGTGCTCTGGTTGAACTCCTCGGCCTTGTAGGTAAACCATCCGCGGGCATCCATCACCTTGTCGCGCCAGTCTTCATCCTCCAGGCGGCGCATCAGCGGTTCGATATGATCGTAGAAATGATCACGACGGCCCTCGGGCGAAGCGTTGATGCGCTTCACATCGGGTATGGCCTCCTCCATCATCTTGCGGAAGGCACGCACCTCTTCATTGATCCGTACATTGGTCACCAGCTGGATATAGGTAGACGGCGCCTTGCGGTACTCAATTCCCTTGAGCGACTCGTTAAGCATGGCAATGTTCTCCTTGATGGAATCCACCCAGCTGACAAAGAACATGCGGAACTCGCCCACCTTGTCGATCAGTGTTTTCTGGATATATCCGTCAAACTGCTTTTCATACTTCGGCAGATTCTCCTTTTCCAGACGGGCCAGCATAGCCGTATAGGCCTCGATCAGCTCAATATGGTTGGCATCGGGCAAGGCATCCACATCCGAACGCCAGTCCTTAAAACGCTCGGTGATTTCCTCGTCGGGATGCTTGAAGGCCGCAATCAGAATCTTGGCCTCATCCTCATAACCACGCTTTTCGCCCGCCAGACGTCCGCGGGCACGCTCGTTCTTTTTCTGGAACTCGCCGCGTTCCTGTTTCAGCTGGTCGTAGGTCAGTTCGCAAAGATAAGCATATTCTTTTTCAAAATCCGTAAAGAGCAACGATTTTATGGAAGCGATGACTTTCTGGTTTTCACTCAGCTCGGTCTGGGTCTGTTCAATCAGATTCTCCTGTCCGAATATCTCTTTGGTCTTGGCCTCTATCGCCATTTGCGACACCTGTTTCAGTTCCTCGCGCACCTTTTCCAGCTGCTCGTGCAGCGTCTTCACATGATCACTCTCCCGGCGCAGCGCTTCCAGACCGTCCATCTTGTTCTGGTACTGCTGGGCATAGTCCGCCCAATCCATCAGCTCATAGTCGGTAAAGAGTTCTGTCAGCTTGCGCAAAGCATCCTGCTGTTGTTCCAAAGCACGGCGTTTCTTCTCCAGTTCCACCTGCTGTCCGCGCTTCTCGTTTTCCTGTTCCTGCATCTGGCGGATTTCCTGTTGCAGCAGGCGCAGTTTCCCCTGATTCTCCCAACCCAGCACATAGTTTTCGCGCTTCAGCACGTGCGGACGGTCGTCCTTCTCATGGCGGTCACCCGAAGTCTTGATCAATCCTTCACGGGTCACGGCCTTCTCCTTGCACCGCTCAAAATCTTCGAGCGACGGCACACAGGTATAGTTGAATTTTTCCAGAATCGTATCACGCACCCACTCCTCATATTCCGTAGTGTCCTTGATCTCGATCTTGGAGATGAGCGTATCCTCCGGCCAGTCATAGAGCGAAGCATTGTTCAGTCCGCAATAAGGCACATAACGGAAGAACAGGATGCGGCCTCCCACATTGTTTTCGTTCAGGTACTCAGCCACCTGATGATAATATTTCTCCGGCACCATCAGATGAAGGGCAAAGTGATGCAGGATCTTCTCGATAGCCACCTCCCACTCTTTCTCATCATCCCGCACCCGGATCAGCTCACCGACGAAAGGCAATTCCTCCTTGGTGGCTCCCGTATGGCGGAGCAGCGCGTCGCGGATTTCCATCTCCTTGGCCGGAATATTGTTTTTGTTCTTGCGGATCAGCTCCACATATTCCACCTGTTCTTTCAGTTCCTTGGCCAACTCATTCTGCTCATTCTCCAGAGCGATGGTCTGACGTATGCAAGCCTCCTGCTCGTCGCGGATACGCTCACACCGCACGGCCGCCTCTTCCTGCTGTTTCAGGAACGTGTCTTTCTGCGGATTGGTTTTCAAAGACAACTGTTCGGCTAACTGGTTGTATTCGTCCATCTTCTTCATGCGCTGGTCACGGAGTTCGGCCAACTGACGGGCCTCATCCTCCAGTTCCTTCACCTTACGGCCCACTTCATCCTGTTCGATGGCGATGGCCAGACTGCGCTCTTCCTGACGAAGTTTCTCTTCCTTGGCACGCAGCTTCTCCAACTCTTTCTGAAGTTGTGTCTTGCTTTTCTCGGCCCAGGACAGGCGCTCCTCTCCCATGTTGATAAGCTGACGGGCAAACCAGTACACCGCCGTGTCCTTGTCCATGTTCAACTGTTTCAGGCGGTCGTCGGCCTGCCCGATCTTATCGGCCAGCGCCGCAATGGGACGAAGCATCTCGATCTGCATACTGGCCTTCTCGATGTTGTTCTTGGCCTCGATCAGCGTGGTAAAACTGTCCTTCAGCTGGATATACTGCCCCTCGGCATCCAGTTCCTCCAGCATATTCGTGCGGATAAAGTCATCCAGATCGTCGAGCACCTTGACACCCACAATCTGGTTGAACAGACTCAGCGCCTTGACCGAACGCATGCCGAGCAACTGGGTCATGCGCTCGGCATATCCCACCGGACCGTCAAAGAACTCCACCATCGTGCGTGGTCCCTTATAGGCCGCTTCCAGACGCTTGCGCCAGTTGCCGCGCCCATCGAACGGCTGGAAGTCACGCTGAATCTCCAGCGGACAATGCGCCAAGCCGAAAGTGCGGCGCAGTTCTCCCGAAGAGAACCAGCGCACCTGAAACACAGTAACCACATGCTGATCGTCCGTATTCATGAAGCTGGCCAGCAACACCGAATAAGTACTCTGGTCGCGCAGAGCCTGGGTGGTCACCGCATTCTCCCCGTCTTTCTGAATATTTCCATAGTGCCCCAACACATAAGTTTCCTCCGTACGGTTTCCCTTTTTCTCCACCCCCGACGACTGATTATAGAAACGGTCTTTCTTGGCGGGCACCATCAGGGTGAGCAGCGCATCAATCAGCGTACTCTTTCCGGAGGCATTGGCACCGGTAAGCAGGGCATTGTTTCCCTCGGGTGCCATTCTGAATATCTTTTCGTGAAACGTTCCCCAATTGTAGATTTCCATATACTGCAACCGGAAACCCGACATTTCGGAACGTGTATTAAACAGACTCAACATACTTTTCCAATTCTTGCTTAAATTCCAACAGCTGATCCAAAGTCACTTTCTCCTTGATGATACGGTGTATCTGATAAGACACCCGGTTTTCGTTGCGCTTCTCCACCAGAAAGCCCAACTGCACGATGCGGGCAATATAGGCATCCAGCTCGTTGAGCAGACGCACCCGGTTGAACTTCTCGGGCAGGAATAGCTCCACCCGTTCCTTGATATCCTCAGCCGTGAGATAGCACTCTGTGGCATAAAGCTCATCCAGATTATTGTCAAAATCTTCCAGAACCTGACGCAGAATCACCAGAATCACGGAAATCTCAAACCCCAGCTGCTTACGGGGAACCAGTCCCACGGTATTGCCTTCCTCGTCCGTGGTCTGACGGATATAGGCAAAACCTTCCTCACGTTTCACAATCAGTTCGATACCGATCTGCATCAGGTATTTCTGTATCTCGGTCTGATAGTGCAACACATCCTCCCAGACGCGGTCTGAGGCATTTACGATTCCTTTCAGCAGGCAGACAACAGCTCTTGCATAAGGCGCTCTTTTATTCTCCATCATAGTTTATCTGACAATAATTATTTCGGGTACTCGGATCATTTTGTTCTCGGCGGTGTTGAACGGCACATCCACCGTCTTTTCGGTATGCACATGGTATCGGAACTCTGACAGCAGACCGATATAGCCGAACAGCTCGGCCAGTCCTTTTTCCAGTCCGCCGTTGCGCTCGATCACTTCGGCCAGCGATACCTGTTTCTTGCGTTTCAGGGCCGTAAGGACGCGCTGTTTCAGAATGCCGCGGTCCACCGTATGCGTAGCAAAGAGGGCGTCGGCATAGTCAGCCTGGGTAATATCGGAGGCCGCCACCTCAAGAACCTGCCGGTACACCACTTCGGTGTTGCGCTCCAGAGTGAGCTTGCGCTCCGCAGGCATCCTGATTTCGGGAAACATCTCCACGGACAGGGAAACCTCGGGCTTGCAGTTCTTCTGAACCAGTTCCAGCAGAGTGGCCTGAATATCCTGAATCAGTTTGCGAGCAGCCACCTGTTTCGGCGCTTCCTGCTCGCAAATGATCTTGCTCAGTTTCTCGGCCATCTTGTCGTTGGCCTGATATACTTTCTTTCCGGCGGCATAAAGATACTGCTTCATGTTGCGCAGAAACTGGTCACGTTCCTGAATGCTTTTATGGTCGAGCGTTTCAAAGAGTCCGCTCACCAGTTCGTCCCACTCCTCTTGCAGGGAAGGACTGAGCAGGAAGTCCCAGAAAGCATAGAAGCTGCGTCCCTGCGGACTGTTCTGCAAATCTTCCAGAGCATCGAACGTGAATCCCAGAATGTCGCCTTTGGTATATCCCCCTTCGGCATGCTTCTGATAGATGCTCTTGGTGATATTCTTGAAGTTCTCCTCCACCTCCTTAAAGTCGGAAAGCAGGTCTTTGGCCGACTGGGTGATCTGCCGGAAGCGCGGGCGAATCTGATATTCCTCAAACACCCGGGCATCTCCTCCGGCACGGATGGTCTGTATCTCATGTTCTATCTCCTGCTTTCGGGCTTCGAGAATACGGATACGCTCATCCTTGTCTTCATTGGTAAACTCCACCAGTTCTTTCATCTGGGAGAAAAGATTCATGAATTTGGACTCGGTGCCCACAAAATCCTCCTTCTTCAGACTCAGAAGCCAGTCGAGCGTCTTGCTGGCATACGACGAAAGTTCGTAAAACACCTCGCCCGTTTCTTCCTGATAGTTCCGCAAAAATCCCTTATCGGTCCAGCGCATGATATACTTGCGCGCCTTCTCGTCGTAGGTGTCGAACACCGAAATGCCACTCTCCTCGTCCTGGTCCAGATGCTCCTCGCACAGGTAATCGGACAGCTGCACGCAAAGGTGCTCATAGGCCACCGGATCGGGCTTATGATAGAATGTGCGATACAGAAACAGCAACACCAGCTCCCGGTTACGCAGACGCAACAGTTCCACACTGGGCGACGTGGAGATGATTTCAGACAAAATACTGTCGTTCAATGCCATGATTTACTTTTTCTCTTCTTGATTATTTACGGGAAAAGAGGCCTGCCGCTGGAGCAGACCTCTTTCTATTCATTTTCACTCAGACAGCAAACCGCACCGGCGGATCACTGCGGATAAACCAACTGTTCGTCGGTGATGACCTCCAGCACCTCGGTCAGGTACTTGTTGGCTTCCCAACGGGCCATAGGCAGATCCTGCAACAGATAGTTGCCACAGTCCTTTGCCGTAGCTCCCGGAATCTCTCCTTTATAGTCTGCAATGAAACGGAAGGTTTCCAGCATCAGTTCCAGAATATCCTTCGACTCCAAATCACCTTTCACCAACAGGTAATTACCGGTAAGACATCCCATCGGGCCCCAATATACAATACGGTCGGCCCAGGTTGGGTGATTACGTAAGAAAGTTGCCGCCAAATGTTCAATGGTATGGATAGCACCCTGTCCTAACGCCGGTTCGCGGTTAGGGTTCTTCATGCGGATATCAAATGTGGTGATCACCTCATCGCCCACATAATCCTTGCGGGACACATAGATGCCACGCTGCAAACGCAAATGGTCTATCGTAAAACTTGGAATTTTCTTCATCTTCTTTCTGATTATTTGGTTAATGTATTCGGCAGAGCATTCAGGAAACTTTGGGTCACACCAAAAGAACGGTTGGCCATCTCGCCCCAGAAATTCCCATACTGCTCTACATGATCCTTCACTCCCGGCGTATCGCTGATGATGCGGAAACTCAGGAAAGGCACTCCATACAAATGGCATACCTGAGCAATGGAAGCCGATTCCATATCCACGGCCAGTCCTTCGGGGAAGTTTGACTTGATCTTGTCCAACTCCGCACGGTCGGTAATGAACTGGTCGCCGCAACAGATCAGTCCGTCATGAATGCGTGTCGGTGTGTCCAGATTCAGCGCACACTGCAACAGGGTTTCGTTGGCCGTAAAGCGTGCCGGCATGCCCTGGATCTGTCCCAGTACATTTCCCATGCCGCACCACACGTCGTGATAGACAATTTCGCGGCTTACCACCACATCCATCACTCCTACCTGCACATCAATGCCTCCGGCCACACCGGTGCTGATCATCGCGTCGGGCGCAAAGGTATGAATCAGCTCAATGGCTCCCGCGGCAGCGTTCACCTTTCCGATGCCACACTGCAACAGAATGATCTCATTTCCGCCGGCCTCACCGCTGATACAGGTAAAAGGTCCGGCCTTGCTTTCCGCCTTGTTATTCAGATTTTTGGCCAACTGCTCAAACTCTGAGCTCATGGCCGTCATGATTCCTATCTTCATTTTCTATTTATTTAGGTGTAAAATTACTACAAAAATGAGGGAATGCAGGTACGCCCCTTTCTCTTTTAAAGTTTATTAAGGCTTGCTTCTCACTATCGACCGTAACCGAAATGTTGGATGAGCATTCGGTGAGACACTTTATATTCATGCATTGCGTATGGCCCTTAAGTGTGTGAATGATACTTCCAGAAAAGAACTCATACATCACTCAGACAAGGTAATGCCAATATACCTGTAAGAATACACAACTCTACTGAAAGAATATGATATAACTATCAGTATGAAGGAAATTTCCCTCATAAGTAATGAACAACATAAAGGATCAATAATACAATGAAGAATGAACTACTTTAAAGTAAGATGCTTTTATGATATCAAGGAGGTTGTGAAGAGGCTGTAGAGAAAACTGTACTTTTCTATAATACCGCACGCCCCCACATGAATATCAATATGATGACACCCCAGGAAGCAGCGGCTCATACAGACGAAATAAAGAACAGATGGACCTGTTATAGAAATATTGTAAGAAAAATGTACAAACAGAGAACATCATTTTAAATAAATGCCTATCTTTGGGGGTATAAGTTGTCCTATAAAGCATCGGTGGCAACTCTACTGAGTTTGTCATTTCCTCATAGTAATAGGAAACTTTATGGCAACAAACTATAGGGATAAAATAAAGAAGTCAACAGACTTCAGGTTTAACGTAAAAATAGTCAACCTTTTTTAGGCTAAGACAAATATGGAAATTTTAAAATATTCAGATGTCTTGTCAGACGAACAAATATCTACAATCAAAAGTCAGATAATACAATCTATTGAAGAATCAGATCCTTATGACGAATTCGATGAAAATCAAGAAACTGAAATTGCGTTTGGATTTTTTGTAAATGGGATTTGCCTTGTATATCTAAATGAAAATCAAGAATATTTCAATGAAGTTCGTAGTTCTTACAACACAGCTGCTTATGCAATAGATAAAAAAGGTAACTTTATATCTATTGAGCTTGATTCTAACTGCTATTGTGGTTTGGATTTGAATAAGTATAACAAGCAAAAGGATATTACTCTTACCAATATTAGTTTGAAGAGAATCTTGCAAATTAACACTAACGAAGAAATTGATACCGATAGGTATGACTCTTGGTTTTGGAATAACAAGTTGCAAGTTACAGATAAAATATTATTCAATGCTGGGTATACAGAAGGAGAAGTTGATTATTATGAATATTACGATGAAGATGAAATACCAGAAGATGATGACAAAAAGCATTTTGTCTCTGGAATCCTTTGTCCTAATTATAGAGGAGATTTGGTTTTTTCTTTTAAAGGAGAAACATCCACATTCACAAATGTCCTAATTGGTTCTCAATATCTTCTCCTGAGAAGCAGGGAGGAGTATGATGAGTGGGTTGAATATGCTGGTTTTGACCATTGTTTTCCGTCCATTCTTATTGACGACGTATATGAACCAAGATATGGTTTGTTTGATGTGAATAGAAAAAGAACCATTATCCATTGTGGAGAAAGAGAATGCA
The DNA here is from genome assembly GCA_944321345.1 of uncultured Paraprevotella sp. Lineage (GTDB taxonomy): Bacteria > Bacteroidota > Bacteroidia > Bacteroidales > Bacteroidaceae > Paraprevotella. The sequence goes on along the minus strand of CALUKY010000004.1, from coordinate 97,588 downwards.
ATGGAGGATATATTAATGGTTTCGTAAAATTGGTATTTAAGAACTCTACAATTTATACATTCGATAAATTTGATAAAGAAAAGAATCAGGGCATTCCATATCGTCCACAAATGAAAAAACCAGATAACATGATTTCTGTTAACTGTGTTACTGGTATACGCAAATACCTTCCTGTAAATGTGATTAAGGAACCTTATTGGTACAAGGAGGGTTACAGAACAGGTTTGTATGCAGGACCACTGTATATTATTAGAGAAGGAGAAAATGCAGGAAGAAATATTTCCTGGTTGAAAATGTCTGATCCTAAAACTCTTATAAAATATATGAGTTCTGGCTATATACACGTAAATCAATTTAAAGATTTTGTGAAGCACAGCGTGTTTGGAAAAGAAAAAGACAAAATGTGGTTAGCGCATGATCTTCATTTTGAATTTGAAGAGATTTCTGATGCTTCTGATTATCTTTATCTGTCTGATTTTGCTTCAAACTATTTTGAATCATGTGAGACTAAACATGAAGGTGAGACCTTTGAGGAAATCGTTGGCAATGATCCAAAATATCTGGTGGCACTTATTAACAGAGGTAATCTATATGTTAATTCGGATGTATTTGATGCTATCAGAGAAGAAAGAAGTGATGACTCAAAATATCTTAAACAACTAAACGTTGTGGCATCTGCTATGAATGATATGCAAGAGCAGATTGATGCATACGAAGAAGAATGCGAAGAAAGAAGACGTGAAGAAGAAAAAAGGTATTGGGAAGAAGAAGAAAGAAGGTATTACGAAAACGAAGGCTATAGAGCGGCTTTTGAAGATGATCCAGATGCAGAATGGAACATCGATTAATTAATACAAGACTTCATTACTTTAATTCTACGTTTATTATCTACAAAAAACTTATATGGAAAAATTTGTATTTGAATATCCCCAAGGTCGATACAGAAAAGCAATCTTTAAAGATAAGCCTTGGTATGGGAAGTATGTATGTAGAGTATTCAAAGATCCGTCCATCATAGAAAATAGAGGTGTTGGTCGTGGGTATTTAATCCTCAGTATAGAAAAAATGCGTGGCAAGAGTTATAGTGTCATGTATTTTGACACTATGCCACATCTCGGAGACATAATAATCGTTGATGGTCAAAGATGCAAGGCTTTGTTTCATGATAGAATTCCGTATATTATGAAAAAGGGGGCAATAGATGTTTATAATCTTGTAGTAGGAGATGAGAACTTTAGTATAGCTAATTCCCTGGTATTCAGAAGAATTATAGGCATATAGAAAAACTTAATAAACAATCGAATAGCAAAATAATAATATAAACATGTCATATCGCAATGATAATGACGGATGCTCTTGTTTACTATTATAATAATAGCAATAGTATTCGTTCCGATTTTGTTCAAAAGTTGTGTATCTGTAAGTATAAATTCCTCCATAAAAGGTACCAATGAAATTCCATAGGCTTTGTCATCTTGAGAGTAATAGGAAACTTTATGGCAACAAATTATAGAGATAAAATTAAGAGGTTTATATTCTTCAGGTTTAACGTAAAAATAGTCAACCATTTTCAGGCTAAGACAGTTGAAACATCCGGAATGTGTGTTGACAAAACAAAAGGATGAATCTGGTAACTAATATAAGCTGTAACAACAGGTTCAACAAAACAATAGCGACTGTACTATTAAGTTCATAGTGTCAGTCGCTATTGTTATATATAAAAGTTTAATACCTGTAGTTTGCCGAATGCTTACAAATAAGCCTAAATGCAGACAAATCCATCAGTACGAACAGCTTTACATCTGTCAAAATTTCAGAAAATCAGACAATTTGTCACTTCGGGCACTTTGGCAAGCCTTTTGATGTATATTGAGTGTCGAGCACAAATCGACAAAGAGATTTGAAAACAATAATATTCAGGATAATATAAGAAAGGAGAAATGCCATGAACTTTAACAAATTTACGATTAAAGCCCAGGAAGCAATCCAAGAAGCTGTCAATCTGGTACAGAGCAAAGGCCAGCAGGCCATTGAACCGGAGCACTTGTTGGCAGGCATCCTGAAAGTAGGAGAAAATGTAACGAATTTTCTCTTTCAGAAATTAGGTGTCAATGCCCGAAACATCGAGCTGGTTCTGGAAAAGCAGATTGATTCCCGCCCCAAAGTACAGGGGGGCGAACCCTACCTGAGCCGTGAGTGCAACGAGGTACTGACCCGCGCCCAGGAATTTGCTACGAAAAACGGAGATGAATTTGTATCTGTTGAATACATGATCAAGGCGCTGCTTGCCGTAAAAAGCAACGTAAGCCAGATTCTGAAAGACGCCGGAGTGACGGAAAAGGAACTGGAGAGCGCCATCAACGAGCTGAGAAACGGTTCGAAAGTAACTTCACAATCCAGTGAAGATACTTATCAGTCACTCAGCAAATATGCCAAGAATCTGGTGGAAGAGGCCCGCAGCGGCAAACTGGATCCGGTGATCGGACGTGACGAGGAAATCCGTCGGGTGCTGCAGATCCTGAGCCGAAGAACCAAGAACAACCCGATTCTGATTGGTGAGCCGGGTACCGGTAAGACGGCCATCGTGGAAGGACTGGCTCACAGAATCCTGCGCGGTGACGTGCCCGAAAACCTGAAGGACAAGCAACTGTACTCTTTGGATATGGGTGCACTGGTTGCCGGTGCCAAATATAAAGGTGAGTTTGAGGAACGACTGAAGTCGGTAGTCAACGAAGTGACCAAGAGCGAAGGACGTATCATCCTGTTCATCGATGAGATCCACACTCTGGTGGGTGCCGGCAAGGGCGAAGGCGCCATGGATGCCGCCAATATTCTGAAACCGGCTCTGGCCCGTGGAGAATTGCGGAGTATCGGTGCAACCACTTTGGATGAGTATCAGAAATACTTCGAAAAGGATAAGGCTCTGGAGCGCCGATTCCAGACGGTTATGGTCAACGAACCGGATACCTTGAGCAGCATCTCTATCCTGCGTGGACTGAAAGAGCGTTACGAAAACCATCACAAGGTTCGTATCCAGGACGACGCCATCATTGCAGCTGTAGAACTGTCCAACCGATACATTACGGACCGGTTCCTTCCGGACAAAGCCATCGACCTGATGGATGAAGCCGCTGCCAAGCTGAGAATGGAGCGTGACTCCGTGCCTGAGGAGCTGGACGAAATCGAACGTCGGTTAAAACAGTTGGAAATCGAACGTGAAGCCATCAAGCGGGAGAACGACCAGCCGAAACTGGAGCAGTTGAGCAAGGAGATTGCCGAACTGAAAGAACAAGAGAGCAGCTACAAGGCCAAATGGGAAGCCGAGCGCGGACTGGTGAACAAGATTCAGCAGAACAAGCAGCAGATTGAACAGCTGAAGTGGGAGGCCGAGCGCGCCGAGCGTGAGGGCGACTACGGAAAGGTGGCTGAAATCCGCTACGGACGACTCAAGGCTTTGCAGGATGAAATCGAGAACATCCAGAAACAGCTACGCGAGACTCAGGGCGGAGAGGCCATGATCAAAGAGGAAGTGACCTCGGAGGACATTGCCGACGTGGTAAGCCGCTGGACCGGAATACCGGTAAGCAAGATGTTGCAGAGCGAGCGCGAGAAGCTGCTCCATCTGGAAGAGGAACTGCACAAACGGGTAATCGGTCAGGACGAGGCCATCCAGGCTGTGAGCGATGCTGTAAGACGAAGCCGTGCCGGACTGCAGGATCCGAAGAGACCGATCGGTTCTTTCATCTTCCTCGGTACCACCGGTGTGGGTAAGACGGAGCTGGCCAAGGCTTTGGCAGAATATCTGTTCGACGACGAAACGCTGATGACGCGTATCGATATGTCCGAGTATCAGGAAAAATTCAGTGTGAGCCGACTCATCGGAGCGCCTCCGGGATACGTAGGTTACGATGAGGGTGGACAGCTGACCGAGGCCGTACGCCGCAAACCATACTCTGTAGTGCTCTTCGATGAGATCGAGAAGGCGCATCCGGATGTATTCAACATTCTGTTGCAGGTATTGGACGACGGACGACTGACTGACAACAAAGGTCGTGTGGTGAACTTCAAGAACACCATCATCATCATGACCAGCAACTTGGGCAGCGCCTACATTCAGAGTCAGTTCGAGAAGCTGAACGAGAACAGCAGCGCCCAGGCTCGCGAGGCTCTGATTGAGGAGACTCAAAAAGAGGTGATGAACATGCTGAAGAAGACCATCCGTCCGGAATTCCTGAACCGTATCGACGAGACCATCATGTTCCTGCCGCTGACTCACGACCAGATCAAGCAGGTAGTGGCTCTGCAAATCCAGGGTATCACGAAGATGCTCGAGGGCAACGGAGTGAAACTGAAGCTCACCGACGAGGCTTTGAACTTCCTGGCCGATGCCGGATACGATCCGGAATTCGGTGCCCGTCCGGTCAAGAGAGCCATCCAGCGCTACCTGCTCAACGACTTGTCAAAGACCATGCTGGCACAGAATATCGACCGCGAAAAGCCGATTGTGGTACGCGTAAAAGACAGTACTCTGGAATTCAGCAACGAGTAATCGAATGCACAAGATAACTGCATCGCATCATCTGATCAGATGATGCCGATGACTAAACAAAACGGTCCCGGTGATTTTTGCAAATCATCGGGACCGTTTTGTTTACAGCCTTGCCTCTCACCGACAGGAAAAAACCTTCTCCTCTTCAATATATTCAGTACATCTTACCGTTTGAGCATCCTTTGCCCGAAATACCGGAGTACTCTGCCCAAAGTACCGGAGTACTCTGCCCGAAGTACTCGGGCAAGGAAAATCTCACCAGAATCAGGCCTTATATTTGGCGTAAATCAACATCAACAACTGCAACAAGAGCAGCAAGGGCATTCCATAGCGGAAAGTCAGATGACGGGTCTTGTGGTTGAACAGGTGCATGGATAAAAGAGCACCACTGCTTCCACCGACAAAAGCCACAAGCCAGAGTACGCGCTCCGGTATGCGCCACCGACGGTGGTAAGCTTTCCGTTTGTCGCTGGCATAAAGCAGGAATGCAAACAGATTAATACCTAATAAATAGTACAGAAACATAATGAATAATTTTTATAATTGTATTTGTGTTAGAGTTTCACACTCTCCTTGTTTCCTTTTGATTCGTTCTGCATACGGTCCAGAGCGGTAACGACATAAGTATATTTCGTACTTCCGTTCTCGTATGGCAATTTGATAAAGGTGTTGCGCGTAATGGCCACAATGTTCTCAGCAAAACGCAGATCAACATGCTCATCCGGCGCAAAACGGTACACTACATACTGCACGGCCTTGTCCATTTCCTTCTTGCCTCTCGGAGCTGTCCAGAAAAGCATATATCCGTCCTCAGTCCAGACCGCTTTCACACGACGGGGCTTTTTGGGGCTTTTCTTGTCTATCCATGGCATCTCGGGCTGAAGAGCCGGATAGCGGTGATATTTGTAGCGCAGCATGCTGGCATAGTTTCCCTTATTGTCGACCACAGCCTTGGCATACCACTGGCAGCTTCCTTCAATACCGGACAGCGAACGCTGCAAGTCCATCTTGCGCACCTGCTGATGAGTATTGGCATTCACCGGGTCGGAATATTTTACCGTGCGGTCTACATCCTGACCGATATATACCGGGCGCTTGCCGGCATGTTCGCTCCACCAACGGGTCAACGTAATATAATCTGCTGTGGGATGACCAATCTGCCAATATACCTGAGGGATGTTATAGTCCACCCAACCTTCATCTACCCATTTGAGAATATCGGCATAAAGATCATCATAGTTCTGCAGACCTTTCGTGTTACTGCCTCGTTTGGGATCGCTACTCAGATTACGATAAATACCAAACGGTGACACACCGAACTTCACCCAAGGTTTCACAGAACGGATGCAGTCGTGCAGTTTCTTCATAAAAGCATTCACGTTTTCACGGCGCCAGTCGCCTCGATCCATACCCTTGCCGTAACGGGCATAGGTAGCATCGTCGGGGATGGGTACTCCAGGCACCGGATAAGGATAGAAATAGTCGTCCATGTGAATGCCGTCAATATCGTAGCGCATCATGATATCCATCACCACCTGACAAATATAATCGTGGTTCTCCGGAATTCCGGGATCAAAGATCAGCTGTCCGTCGTAATTGAAAAAGCGCTCGGGATGCTGGAAATACGGATGGTTCTTGGCCAGTTCAGTGGTTCCTTTGGTCTTGGCACGGAAAGGATTGATCCAGGCATGAAGCTCCATGCCACGGGCATGGCACTGCTCGATCATCCACTGCAACGGATCCCAATACGGATTCGGAGGGGTACCCTGACGACCGGTAAGATAACGGCTCCAAGGCTCAAAACTGCTCTGATAAAGGGCATCGGCCTCGGGACGAACCTGAAACAGGATAGCATTGATACCACTCTTCTGCAACTCATTGAGCTGATAAGTCAGCTCCGACTGCATGCGAGCCGTACCCATTCCCTTGAACTGATAATTCACACATTGAATCCACGCACCGCGAAATTCGCGTTTGGGAGAGATCTGCGCATGAAGCGCCATGGCCCATACACACCACAAGGCCAGTAAAAAAAGCTTTTTCATGAAACTGTTCTGTATTTTCAGGAGTATTTTTATGGTTGCAAAGATAAGAAATATCATGATAACCACGAACAAGAAACATGAAAAAAGCAGATTCAGAACAGATTACTTGCGTGAAGCAGCCTTACCGCCAAAACGGTTGATACGGTAAATGAAGTGAAGCATGAAGTAACGGCTGATACGCTCTGTCTTTACATCCCGTATACCGGAACTGGTAATCTGACGGGTTATATCACTGTTCTGATTCAGAATATCATAGCACTGTAAGGAAATAGTGGCAGCCTTGCGCTTCAGGAACGATTGGGCTATCTGCATGTTCCACACCCACTCGTCGGTGTTCATGGCATCGTCATTATATCCACGCCGTGAATTTTCCTTCAGATCGGTTGTTATCTTCATTCCCCAAGGCAGCTTGACCTGAAGATCCAGACCACAGACAAACTGATAGACATTTCGCTGATTGGTACCCATCGTATTACGCGACCAGTTGTAGCGCACGGTTCCGGAAAGTCCGCAGTCCAACCAATCGTTGCGATAGCTGCCGCGAAGCTGTTCCTGCAAAACCGCCGAACGGGTCTTGTTCATATGGGTTACCTGTTTTTTATACACGTATCCCAAAATATGGTTATAGTTCACTCCTGTATTGCTGTTGATACGGAAACGGGGATTGGCCAGAGCGGTATTCATATTGAAGTGGGCAGAAGCATTCCAGTTACCGTTAATATTTTCGGGACGGCTGATGCGTCCACCGGTCTGTTCGTTGTACTCCACACGCTGGGCTATACCATTCTGGGTGACCTGATAATTCAGATTCACGGCATAGCTGCGCTGATGCTCTCTCAGGTATTTGTTATAAGAAAAATTCATACGATGAGTAAATGAAGGCTTCAACCCCGAATTTCCCAAACGGATATTCAGCGGATTGGCATTATCAAGCGTGTCGGGAATCAGGCTCAGAATATCAGGCTGACGGCTGCTTCCCTGATAAGTGAATTTCAACTGCTCCTGCTTGGAAAAACGGTATCTGAAGTTTGCCGTAGGCGCGTAGTTAAACACACTGCGCCCGATGTGATATTCCTGAATACCCTTGCTGTAATCCGTAACAGAATACTGAGGTTGCAGGCTGAATCCGGCCGTCAGGAAATATTTGGAAGCATTGACACGTACTTGCATACGAATATCCTGATGGAGATAACGGTTGGAAGTAGTCTGACACTGTGCCGTATCTTTCCGGGCATAAGGCCGGGCGTCGGTATAATTCTGTTCGTCAAATCCGGACGCACTGATTTCCCGACCAAGCAAAGAATGGGCATCACGCTCATTCGTCTGCCGGTTCATGTTTATACGGTAACTGGCCTGCAAATTGACTTTCTTACTCAATGGTTCATTATAGTTTACCGATGCGCTCCAATTATACCGGACCACTTCCTGACCATAAAACTGAATCTTGCGGTAAACAGAATCTCCACCGTCGGCAGCTGTCAGTTGATAATAGTCGATCCGGGAATAGTTGTCGCGATCACTCATATTGTTGTTCACCGATCCGGATATGGCTGCTCCCACATTGCGACCGGGTTTCTGCAGGCGCCGATTAAACTGCACGGTAAGATCTCCGCTCCAGTTATCTCCAAGCTGATGACTTTGGTTCAGATTATGATTTACACCTAAACTGTCGGCCAACAGATCCATCTGGTCCAACGGATGAGATATACCGGGGAAGGCAAACGGGTCACCACTGAAAGATGCGGATTCAGAAAAAGAGAGACTGTTTTGTCTGCTAAAGCGAAGAGAAGGTTTGAACAGAAAGGTGGTCAGCGTGTCGGGCCGCCACTCGATCTTCTGGTCGGTACTGATATTCCAGTTGCCGGTAGTTGTATTCTGGACACGCTGAGAAAATGGTGCCCGCTCATTTTCAAAAGACTCTGAAAAGATTTCACGAATCTGATCGGACGAACGGTGTGTGAGGCGTACATTGCCCGAAGCTTCAATGGTTTTCTTATCCAACGAATAATTCATACCTGCCGTCTGCTGCTCGGTCCGTCCACCGTTGTTCCGGTTTCCGGCATTGCCCAGAAATGTAATCTTTCGTTCTTCCGTAAACCGGTTTATATTGAACTTGCCCTGATAGCGCTGACGGGTTCCGGCACCGGCAGAAGCCTGTCCGAACCATCCTTTTTTACGGTCCTTCTTTACCGACAGGTCGATCACGGTTTTCTCATTTCCATCATCAACTCCGGTAATGCGGGCCTGATCGCTCTGCTTGTCATAAACCTTGATCTTTTCAATGATATCAGCAGGAAGATTCTCCAGAGTCGTCTGCGTACTTTTTCCGAAAAAATCCTTTCCGTCAACAAGAATCTGTGACACCTCTTTACCGTTTACGGTAATTTTTCCATATTCATCTATCTCCAGTCCCGGCAGTTTCTTGAGTAATTCTTCCACCATGGCTCCTTCCGTCACCGAGTAGCTTCCGGCGTGATAGGTAACCGTGTCTTCAGACACCATAATTTCGGGTACCTGTGCCGTTACCACCGTTTCCTGCAGATAACGCGATTCTTCAGTCATCAAGATATCTGCAACGCGGACTTTCCCCTGGCGACCTTTCAGATTCATGCGAAAAAACTGAGGCTGAAACCCCACATAAGTAACTTTTATGCGGAACAGTCCTGAAGAAACTCCCGGCAAAGAATAAGTTCCGTCTGCAGCAGTCACCACACGGCTTACCGTACGATCCGCACTGTCGAGCAGCAAAACATGGGCTCCGGGAAGCGGTTCACGGAACTGACTATCATAAACTGCCCCCCAAAGGCTGATATCGGAATTCTGTGCAAAAAGTGGCAGACTGGCTATATATATGATGACAAAAGATAAAAGGCGGAGCATGATCGGATGGTTTTTAACATGGTAAAACAAAAGGTTAGAAAAACAGTTTTGTTTTTTAGACAGAATCCGGGTACAATGGTTTAAACGAATTTTAAATTTTATCCGATAATCCGGTATTTTTTTATCTGATAAACATAAATGTATTTTCACGGATTCTATTCACGTCCTTCACCCACTTTTTCGTAACTTTGCCACAGAACATAAAGTAATTACTCATGGAGCAATACATACATATCAAAGGAGCCCGGATCAATAACCTGAAAAACATTGATCTGGATATCCCGCGCGAAAAGCTGATTGTCGTTACCGGCCTGTCCGGATCGGGTAAATCTTCATTGGCTTTTGATACGCTGTATGCCGAGGGACAACGCCGTTACGTAGAAAGCCTTTCTTCCTATGCCCGTCAGTTTCTGGGACGTATGAGCAAACCGGAATGCGACTACATCAAAGGGATTCCGCCGGCCATCGCCATCGAACAGAAAGTAAACAGCCGAAATCCGCGTTCTACCGTAGGTACCTCGACCGAAATCTATGAATATCTGCGTCTGCTCTACGCACGCATCGGACGCACCTTCTCGCCCATCAGCGGACAGGAAGTCAAAAAGCACAGCACAGAAGATATCGTAAACTGCATGCTGTCTTATTCGCCGGGCACCCGTTTCACGGTACTCACCCCATTGCGTATACCCGAAGGAAGAAGCGTCATAGAACAGTTGGATATGGACCTGAAACAGGGATTCACACGCCTGGATATCAAAGGAGAGATGGTACGCATCGAGGACTATCTCCAGCAACTCAACGGACAGGATCCGGATGCGGAAACCCTGAAGGACATCTATCTGCTCATCGACCGTATGAGCTGCGACACGGCACAATCGGTCATATCCCGCCTGACCGACTCTGCAGAAACGGCATTCTTCGAGGGGGACGGTACCTGTGTGCTACGCTTCTACCCGGCAGGCATTCTGCATTTCTTCTCCACACGGTTTGAAGCGGACGGCATAACCTTCGAGCCGCCTACGGACAATCTGTTCTCGTTCAACTCACCGATCGGAGCCTGTCCGGCCTGCGAGGGTTTCGGCAAGGTAATCGGAGTGGACGAGAGTCTGGTCATTCCAAACTCGGCACTCAGTGTATACGACGGAGCTGTGGTATGCTGGCGCGGAGAAAAGATGAGCGAATGGAAACTGGAGTTCTGCCGCAGAGCGGAAAAGCATCACTTTCCGATCTTCAAACCTTACTACGAGCTGACTCAGGCCGAAAAGGATTATCTGTGGCACGGTGATCCGGAAGAAAATGTTGACCCGCACGAAGCGGTAAATATTGATGCCTTCTTCAGAATGCTGGAAGAGAACCAGTACAAGATTCAATATCGCGTGATGTTGGCACGTTATCGGGGCAAGACAACTTGTCCCAAATGCCACGGCACCCGTCTGCGCCCCGAAGCAAACTACGTGAAAATCAACAACCGTTCCATCTCTGATCTGGTGGATTTGCCGATAGAACAGCTGAAGGTGTTCTTCGACAATCTGCAACTGAATGAGCATGAGGAACAGGTGGCCAAACGGATTCTGACGGAAATCAACAACCGCATTTCCTTCCTGCTAGATGTAGGCTTAGGCTATCTGACCCTGAACCGCCTGAGCAACTCGCTGTCGGGCGGTGAGAGCCAACGTATCAATCTGGCCACCTCATTGGGTAGCAGTCTGGTGGGTTCTCTCTATATTTTGGATGAACCGAGCATTGGATTGCACAGCCGCGACACGGACCGCCTCATCAAGGTACTGAAACAATTGAAGGATCTGGGCAACACGGTTGTCGTGGTGGAACACGACGAGGAAATTATCCGTGCGGCAGACTATATCATCGACATCGGTCCGGATGCCGGACGATTGGGTGGCGAAGTGGTATTCCAGGGTGATTTGCAAAAGATGCTGGCCGAGAAACCGCAAGACACCCGCAGTCACACCGTGAGATACCTCACCGGACAGGAAAAGATTGAGGCGCCGGCGCAGTATCGTCCGTGGACGCACTATATAGAAATAAAAGGGGCACGTGCCAACAACCTGAAGGGCATTGACGTGAAATTCCCGCTGAATGTGATGACGGTAGTGACAGGCGTCAGCGGTTCGGGCAAATCCACTTTGGTGCGCGACATTCTCTATCGGGCTGTCAAGCGGGATATGGACGAAGTAACTGACCGTCCCGGTGAGTTTCTGAAACTGGAGGGCGATCTGTACCACATCAAGAACATTGAGTTCATTGACCAGAACCCGATCGGAAAATCTTCACGAAGCAATCCGGTGACTTACGTCAAGGCGTATGACGAAATCCGCAAACTGTTTGCCGCCCAGCCTCTGGCACAGCAGATGGGATTCAGCAGCGGATATTTCTCCTTCAACACCGAAGGCGGACGTTGTGAGGAGTGTAAGGGGGAAGGTACCGTAACCGTAGAAATGCAGTTTATGGCCGATCTGGTGCTGGAATGCGAATCGTGCCACGGCAAACGCTTCAAGAGTGATGTGCTGGAAGTCAAGTTCGAAGGCAAGAATATCTACGATGTACTGAACATGACGGTCAACCAGGCCATAGAATTCTTTACCGAACACGGACTGGCCAAGATTGCCAAGAAGATGCAATCGCTTCAGGATGTTGGACTGGGATATATCAAATTAGGACAGTCTTCCAGCACCTTGTCCGGAGGAGAGAACCAGCGCGTCAAACTGGCTTACTATCTGGGACAGGAAAAGGTAGAGCCTACCCTCTTCATTTTCGACGAGCCGACCACTGGATTGCATTTCCACGACATCAAGCGCCTGCTTCAGGCTTTCAATGCCCTGATCCAACGCGGACATACACTGATTATCATCGAACACAATATGGATGTCATCAAATGCGCCGACTATATCATCGACCTCGGTCCGGAAGGCGGCGACAAGGGCGGTAACTTAGTGGTATGCGGCAATCCGCGCGAAGTGGCTGCCTGTGCAGAAAGTTATACCGGACAATTCCTGAAAGAGAAACTGGAGGAATAAGAAAAGGAGCAACCAGATGAATCCGGATCTGTTCATAAAAGATCCCGAGCATAAATATGTAAGCATTCGAAGAACTGCATGTGCCCAATCACATGATGCATATCTTCGAATGCTTATATGTTACCAATCCTCCGAAGACGATTTCTCCGAAGCATACGGATTATCCATCTCTATTTCAGATTGCGTGTATATATGTTGGAGATGTCTCGAAATAAAAGCAGACCAGCTGCAATACTTCAGGCTTTTGGGAAGTATCAGGGTGTTTAAAAAACTGCAACGCTTAAAAGCCCCCTCAGCGATAGACTCAACTCCTTCGGGAACCACATAGCAGGAATCTTTTCTGGCACTCGGATAACAGATCAATCTGACAGTACCATCTTTTTTTTCGAACAGCACCCCATCCTGCGAATAAAAGTAGGGATTGTTTTCCGCCACATGTATTTTTTCCAACGAATCGCATTGTTCAGAAAAGAATCCCCTACCATTAAAGCAGTATGCAAAAACATCAGTCATACGGGGCGGTATAGTCAGCTCACGCAAGAATTTGCATGCAGAAAAGGCTAAATCATCAATTTTAGTCACTGTAGCCGGAATGATGTATGAAGAATCTTTTCGTTGATTCGGGTAACGGACCAGCTCTTTCATATCTTTAGAAAACAACACGCCATCAAAAGACGTGAAATATGGATTATTCTCCGATACTTCTATTTTTTCAGTGAAAAATCTCCCAAAGTTACAAGACACAAAAGTAGAAGGCAATCTAACCACGCTGAACTTATATTCACCAAAAGACAATCCCCAATCCGTTACTTTATATCCTTTTCCGTTATACACCACATAATCAGGCAGAACCAACGTATCAATCTCCTCTTCTACTCCTACAACTTTAACTTGCTGTTCTCCATTATACAGAACATCATATTTTATACGATCAACAGAAAACTCTTGAGCAGACAGATTCATAGAAACGCCTATGAATGCAAAAAAATGAAAGAATAATTTTATACACTTCATAATAATAGTCTTGAATTTTACGCCAATAATAAGTAAAACAACACCAACCTGTTATATATATGACTTCAATGTCTAGACTCTTTGTTGTACCTGCAATTCTAATTTTTCAAATTCTTTTCTGTTCATAATAATTGAGGTTTGATTGTATTCGCTACCGCAAAGCTACAAGCAAACCTCAAAGTGTAAAAAGTGCATTTGTTCAAACGCTTACAATGTTTAATTAATATACAATGCTTACGATGATTATAAATTACTATCTCTATATGACAAGTTTTAAATTTTATCAGAAAGATGCCCCAATATCTTATTGCCTCCTTATTTTAATTCAGTAAAAGATATTAAAAACTCCGACTGTGTCTGAATATTTTCAAAAAGACATTCTTTGAATGCAGAAGCTGCACAGCGCTTTAAGCTTTTCGGAAAAATCAAAGTCTTCACATATTCACATTTGAAAAATGCATACTCTCCGATTTCCTCCACTCCTTCAGGAACGATATAAAGCGAATCTTTCTTTTCTCTGGGATACCAAAGCAGTTTTTTCCTTTCCTTATTTAAAAGAACTCCATCACATAAACAAAAATAAGGATTACCCTCGTCAACATTTATTTGTTTCAAAGAGTCACACCTCATAAAGAACAAACTGTCTATTTCCTTTATACGAGCCGATATCGTCAATTCATGCAAAGAAGGACAGTCGTCAAATGTCCCAATTCTCAATACTTCCAGTTTATCAGATAAAGAAACAGAAGACAATAAGCGGCAATCACGAAAAGTGTACTTGCCCAAATACCGCAAATTGTCAGGTAAAATAATTTTTTTAAGCGATGTAGATGAGAATGCTCCATCTGCAATAGTATCTACAGATTCCGGTAAAGCGATCGATTTCAAAGAATCACAAGAGTCAAAAGCATATTCTCCGATATATCGTAACTTATACGGTAATTTTACGGAACATAACTTACGACAATTCTTAAAACAAGAATTGTCCAATCGCTCCAGATCATCTGGAAGAATAACCTCTTGCAATGAAGAACAATCCTCAAAAACAGATACTCCTAACTTCACTTGTCTGGGTAAAAATACAGTTGTCAACAATTCGCAAGACCTAAAAGCAGACGTCCCTAAATAACGTAAACGTTTTGGCAAAGAAACAGCCTCTAAAGATGTATGATAAAAAGCTGATGAACCAATGGAATCCACACTTTGGGGTATCTCAATGAAATGCAAGTCGTGGCAGGAAGCAAAAGCACCCATTCCAATATGCCGTAAGTTCCTCGGTAATATGACATCACCCAAATGAGAACACCCACAGAAAAAATGATTCTCCAACCTTTCTCTCTTTCCCAAAAAAGTTGCTTTCTTCAAAGAAGAACAGTCCTGAAGCACCCCCAAACTGCACCCGACCAGGTATGGATACATTCATTATATTTTCACAGCCCTTAAAGGCATAATCTCCAACAAAACGCAGGCTTTTAGGAAAAGAAAGTGAGTCCAAAGAAGATTTTACGAAAGCATTATTCCCTATCCTCTTCAACCGCTTGGAAAATTTCACCGAAAATAAAAAACGGGATTCAGAGAAAGCTTTGTCTGCAATCTCTTCAACAGTAGACGGAAACTCATAGGAACTATCATTTCTACTACTGGGATATTTAAGCAATCTCTTCATCTGTTTATCGAACAATACTCCGTTCTGAGATGCAAAATAAGGATTGTCAGGAGCCACCTCAATGGTCTTTAAAGCCGTACATCCATCAAAAACTTCTTTTTCAATCTGTTTCACCTTAGAAGATATAAACACAGAATCTAAAGATGTACAATTCTGAAACGCCCCGTACCCGATTGTCTGTAAATTATCCGACAATGTTATTTTTGACAGATTATGAACCATACTAAAAGCCTTTTCTTCTATATGTTTAACAGATGAAGGCACCACATAAGCAGACGAAGAGGATTTTCTTTGGGGCAAATATTTTATAAGACGAGTCTGATCCTTATTAAATAATATACCGTCTTTAATCGTATAATTAGGGTTGGATTCAGAAATACGAATTTCAGGAAAATCCAATTCATAAATCATACCACTCACATCCAAACAAGATATACCGTCTGGAAGTGTCAGCGAATCCAAATACTCGCAATTATTAAAAACAACCAAATTGATTTTGGTTACCGTAGACGGAACTTCATAAGATCGATTGTTTCTCTTAGAAGGATATAAAATCAACTTTTTCATATCCTTAGAAAATAACACTCCATCCATAGACGTGAAATACGGATTATTCTTCGAAACTTCAAATTCTCCTATCGTACAATTAGGTATATACAAATCCCTTAAAAAAGAAGGTAGTCTTATAGAACCAAAAGAAGTATCAAAAAAAAAGAGATCTAAGCGAGTTACCTTATATCTTTGCTGATTATACTCCACATAATCAGGCAAATCTAATGAAGGCCAATATTTCGCGTATTGTATACCACAAGCTTCAACTTCCATTTTTTTGTCATCTAAAACTCCATACTCTATACCATTCACAGAAAAAGTCTGTGAAAACAAATCTGGCATACTAATAAAAAATAACAAAAAATAAAAAGACAATTTCATATACTTCATAATCTCTACTCTTTCAAACAAATATTATTATCGAATAATCATAGGAAAAGGTCTATTGTTCGTAATCCGAACATGCGGAGGAATCTGAACCGTCTTTAAGGAATAGCATCCATCGAAAGAAGATTTATCTATCTTTTCCAAACCTTCCGGAAGAATCAATGAGGTCAGATACCTTAATTTATTAAAAGCATTCTGATCTATTTCCCGAACTGTTGAAGGAACCACATAAACAGAATCTTTCCGACCACAAGGATAGCGGATCAAACGGGTTTTGTCTTTATTAAACAGAACACCATTCTCTGAAGAGTAATCCGCATTTTCTTCTGACACTTCATATCGGATCAGCTCTGTCCCCCAATATAAAGGAATCTCTGCTACATCTACTTTTTTCCCCACTTTTAAAATCCTTAATTTCAGTGAAGGTAAAGCCGAAAGTGCAAAAGAAGACTTTATACAGAAATCAGATGGAACAATCAATCTTGCCAAAGAATAGCATCCGGAAAAAGCCGAAGCGTCCATTTCCTCCAAACTATCCGACAGAACAATACTCTTTAATTTTGAAGCATTGTCAAAAGCATGCATAGCTATTTTCTTGACTGTTGAAGGAACAATATAAATAGAGTCCGGTTTATTGCTGGGATACTTAATCAGTTCCGTTATTTCCTTATTAAACAGGACTCCATCTAAAGCTGTATATTTTGGATTATCGGCCGCAACTTTTATCTCTCTCAAATGATGAAAAGCAATCCAAAAATAATAACTGAGATCATCTAGAGTTGCCGGAAAATACAGATATTCCAAATTTGGCAAACTTTTAAACTTAAACGGATATTCTGATATAAAATTAACTCCTTCTGAAAAAACTATCGATTTCAAAAGCGGAGAATCCGCAAAGATTTCTCGATCTACAATCGCCCAATTCTTGGAAACCTCCAAAGTAGTCAAGGACGGACAATCTATAAAAACATCTTTATTTATGTTATGCAAGCTTCCGGGAAAGGCTATGCGAACCAATGATTTCACTTCATCAAAAGCATTCCACTCAAGCTCCTTCACCGTATCCGGAATACGATATACCGTATCTGCTTTATTCGACGGATATTTAAGCAATACGGTCTTATCTTTATTGAACAGGACCCCTCCTTCGGAAGAATAGAATGGATTTCCTTTGGCCACCCGGACTTCTTTTAAAGAAGGACAATCTATGAAAGGATAACGCATATAAGAAACCGTTGACGGCAACTGAACAAACTGCAGGGATGTGCAATGTGCAAACGCAGCTCGTCCAATAGTGTCTACGCCTTCTGGTATTTCAACTGAAGTCAACGCAGAACAGCCTATAAAAGAATGTCGTCCAATAACTCTAAGTTTTTTTCCAAAAACTATTGATTTTAAAGAAAAGCAGAGAGAAAACGCTAAATAATCAATCTTTTTTAAAGCTGAAGGAAAAACTACCGACTGAACTGCCGACGCCTCAAAAGCTTTCTTTCCTATCTTACGAACAGTGGACGGAACAACATACAAAGAATCTTTCAGTCCGGTAGGATATTTAAGCAACTCAGTTTTCTCCTTATTGAATAGCACACCGTCCTGAACCGCAAAAAAAGGATGACCTGCGGCTACATCAAATGACTCTAAAGAATCAACATTAGAAAAAAGTGGGAGATGCAATAATGCCACACAATATTTTTTCCCACAATAAGTCACAGAATCGGGTATAAACAAGTGCTTTAAAGAAGAATCACATTCCACTATCTCAACTTGTGCCTGAGCATCGGGAATAACCTCATAAGTCAGCCCGTCTTTCTGAAATGTTTGTGCCCATAAAGAAGAAAACTGTCCCAAGAGAAATACAAAAAACAGTCCGACATATCGGACCAAACAACTTTGGTTTATGATAAGGTTTGACATACTTGAAATATTTATACATTTTATTTTCACAAAGATATAAATTTACAATCTAACCAACACGACAATGTCAAAAAAAATCCATTTACATATACCAAAAATCGTTCTCATCCAAACAACAGCCATATCTGTCTGCCGTACTGCACGCAAGATCAGACATGCGAAGGCATTATATTCTGCAAGACATTACCTCGGCACGCCGCCTGTTTGAGTATTTCAGCATTAACGTATTCTGCAACAACTCAAATCCCGTGAAGCATAATGAAGAACATGTCCACTAGTTTTTCAGGAAATATACCCGACGCCCTTCCATGAACCTTAAATTGAAATTCTGATAGAAAACACAGATTTAGGTGTCGGTTAAAACGTACAGAAAGCCCTCAAAACAGTCCGAAAAACTGTTTTGAGGGCTTTATTTTTATCCAATAAAGTATTGATTACAGCGGGATATATTCCACAAAGGCCTCCATAGCCTCATATGAAGCCAGACCCAAAGCCTGATACAGCTCGGCTGTTCCGTGATTGCGGTCCTCAGAACGCTGCCAGAACAGACGCTCGTCGTTACCTAAGAACGGAGCGCTTTCCATCTGTGACGCGTGCTTCAGGATAGCGTTACGCTTGAAGCGGAGCTCTTCCGGACTGATAGGCACAACCATCTCAATGTTTTCAATCTCCCACTCGGCCCAGGCACCGCGGTACATCCAGATGCGGCAATCCTTCAGCCACTCGGCACCATTTTCCTTCTCGATATCGATAGCGGCAAATACGGCATCGGTACATACACGGTGTGTTCCGTGCGGATCGGCCAGGTCGCCGGCAACAAAGATCTGATGAGGCTTCACTTCACGCAGCAGGTTCAGCACGATTTCGATATCTGCCTCGCTGATCGGATTCTTCTGAATCTTTCCGGTTTCATAGAACGGCAGGTCGAGGAAGTGTACACGATTCAACGGAATACCGCTGTAAGTGCTTGCCAGACGGGCCTCGCCACGACGGATCAGACCTTTGATCGTGAGAATATCACGGGTATCAAAATCACCGGACTGCTTTTCGTTCAGGAATTTCTTGATCTCGGCATACTTCTCACGGATCACCTCATCCTTGCTGTCGTTGAACAACTGGTTGAAACCATTGATGAAGTGCAGGAAGCGCATTAACTCTTCATCGCCCACGGCAATGTTTCCGGAAGTCTGATAAGCGACATGCACCTCATGGTTCTGACGCACCAGACGCTGCAAGGTTCCACCCATAGAGATAACGTCGTCATCTGGATGCGGAGAGAAAATCACCACGCGTTTCGGATATGGCTTGGCACGCTCCGGACGGTAGGTATCGTCCTCGTTCGGTTTTCCACCCGGCCAGCCGGTGATGGTGTGCTGCAAATCATTGAACACACGGATATTCACATCATAAGCCGAACCGTAAAGAGCCAGCAACTCACTCAGTCCGTTCTCGTTATAATCTTTATTGGTAAGCTTCAGAATCGGTTTGCCGGTCACGCCACACAACCACACGATAGCGCTTCGGATCAGCTTGTTGTTCCAATCGCAGGAAGTAACCAGCCATGGGCGCTGAATACGGGTCAGTTTGGCTGCCGATGACAGATCCAAATAAACGCGGGCCTCGCTGTTCATCTGCAGGAAAGAAGCCGGAACAGATTCGGCCATCTTCTCCTCTACCGCACGGCACACCACTTCAGCTTTCTCCTCGCCCCAAGCCATCAGGAAGACATGGCGGGCAGCCAGAATGGTGGCGATACCCATGGTCAAGGCACAAACCGGTACTCGCTCCTTGCTGCCGAATACCTTTACAGCCTCTTGACGGGAGTTCTCGCCCAACAGCATCAGACGGGTCTTTGATGATGGCTGAGAGCCGGCTTCGTTCAGCAATACATTACCTCCCTGACCGATACCAAGCAACATGACATCCAATCCGCCACATTCCTGTATGGACAGTTCAAAAGCACGGCATTCTACCGTTACATCCTGCTGCGGCACTGTACCGTTCAAGGCATAGCACTTCTTATACTCAATCTTGCTCAGGAAGGCTTCCTGAATAAAACGGTAATTGCTTGCCCCCTCGGCCGAAGGCAACGGATAGTATTCATAACCGATAAAGAAAACCACATGGGCAAAACTCAGCCCTTCCTCACGGTTCATACGCACCAGCTGGGCGTATACCTCGGCTGTAGAAGAGCCACCGGCCAAGCCGATGACACAATCCTCTCCCCGCTGTTCCTTGTCCCGTATGATTTTGCTGACCTTCTGCGCCAAAGCCAAAGCTCCTTCAGAAGCAGACTCAAAAATATCTGTACGCACACGTTCGTTTCTGGCCAAAGCCGAACGCTCCATTTCCGACTCCGGCTTATAATAGCGCACCGGAATCTGGTTCAGTTTGATCTGTGAACTCAAGTTTGTTCTCATAAAACATTATCTTTTTAATATTGATAAATATAGGAATATCAGCACCAAAAGCGTTGATTCCCGAGACAAATATAATACATTCTTGTAATTATTACAAACAAAAACAGTCTTTTTTATAAAAACAAAAACGTACGGATTTAAAATACTACGGTCCGTTTTCCTTCCCAGCACCGCGAAAAAGAAAACGGACCGCCATAACCTGCTTACAATTATAATTAGAAATAAAAACCAAGGCCTAATTTCAGACCCACCTTGCTTCCATCGGCAAAGTTATTCAGACTGATGTTGTAATACAAGGCCGGTTCCAATGTGATAAACTCATTCAGGAAAAAGGCATAACCGATTTCCGGGCACAACTGCAGGTTGTTCACGTTTTTAAGCACATGTTCA
The DNA here is from genome assembly GCA_944321345.1 of uncultured Paraprevotella sp. Classification (GTDB taxonomy): domain Bacteria; phylum Bacteroidota; class Bacteroidia; order Bacteroidales; family Bacteroidaceae; genus Paraprevotella. The sequence continues at coordinate 76,736 of CALUKY010000004.1, read as the reverse complement.
TACTGCAGGCCCAGACCTAAATACAGGCCGTTCTGCTTGATATAATAGCGTCCGCCCACACCAAGCGACACATTATCATCATAGCGTGTATGTCCATAACCGAATTTTCCATAAAGCATCCATGCGTCTTCTACAAAGATACCTCCATTCAGATCCAGACCAAAAGTAAACTTCTCATTGTTGCTATAAGACAGGTTCAATCCGGAAAATGAAGTGGAAAAATAGCAAGTGTTCTTTTCAAATTGCGCTTTGGCTCCTACCGCCATCAACACAAACATCAAACTTAAAAGCAGTTTTTTCATAAAGGTAGTTTTTGGAAATTAATTAGTAATAGAAGTCTCGTCTCCTTTTTTATGCATACGGTCCATCAGCTCACGCTCACGCTCCAAAGCCATCTTTTCCTTTTTACGATAAAGCCACCACAATGCCAGAATGATCAAGGCATTCAGAACGACAGCAAAGATGATAGTTCCCGTACTGGCCGTACTGCGTGGCAACACGTAAGCGTAGATCACAATGGAATACAGGGTAAAGGCCAAAGGAATCCAGGTAGACTTTCTTATCTTGTTTTTTCTCATGCCAATTCTTTTTTAAAGTTATAATACCAACGGACAAACAGAACCAGCAGCAATACGGTCACCACCAATCCTCCGGCTATGCTCCAATAATAAGGAAGGGAGAAACCTTCGGGCGCCACCAGAATATAAGAAGTACACACCGCCGTCATAAACAGACCGGGAAAAAGCGTGATGTAGAAGTTCTTCTTGTGACGCGCCAGCCATACGGTTATTGTCCAGAAAGTAAAGATAGACAAAGTTTGATTAAACCATGCAAAATAACGCCACAATATATCAAAATTAATATTCATTAAAACGGCAGCGATAACAAAAAGCGGCAAAGAGATGACCAGACGGCGCCACAAGGTGTCCTGTCGGATTTTCAGAAAATCGGATGCGATGAGACGGGCACAACGGAAAGCGGTATCGCCGGAAGTGACCGGAGCGGCCACCACTCCCAATATGGCCAGCACAGCACCGACAGTTCCCATCCAGTCATTACAGATGAAATTCACGATCAGCGCCGGATTGGAATTGCCTTCGGACGTGAGCAATGCCTGCAACTGTCCGTAACCACCGGCATACTTGATGGCGGCGGCAGCCCAGATCATAGCTACGATACCTTCCGTGATCATCGCTCCGTAGAACACACGGCGACCGAGTTTCTCATTCTTGATGCAACGGGCCATCATCGGGCTCTGTGTGGCATGGAAACCGCTCACGGCACCGCAGGCTATCGTAATGAAAAGCATCGGAAAGATGGGCAGGTTGGCGTTGGGATGATGGTTTGTAAAGGCATCACCGATCTCAGGCATCCAGTTGTCGTGTGTAAACAGTCCGTAGAGCACCCCCACCGCCATGATCAGCAACGCTCCGCCGAAGACCGGATAGATGCGTCCGATGAGTGCGTCGATCGGCAACAGAGTGGCCAGAATATAGTAGATAAAAATCACTACACTCCAGAAAGTTGCGCTCCCCCAAAATCCCCAAGTGGGTGTCATCGAAGCCAGCAACCCGGCGGGTGTGGTTACAAAGACGGTTCCCACCAGAATCATCAGCACCAGAGAAAAGACACGCATCACCTGCCGCACGCCTCCTCCCAATTCATCACCCACAATCTCGGGCAGACTCATGCCTGCCTTGCGTATGGAAATCATACCGGAAAAATAATCGTGCACCGCACCGCCGAAAATACAGCCAAGCACAATCCATAAATATGCGGCCGGACCGAACAGAATGCCCATAATCGCACCGAAGATGGGACCGGTACCGGCAATATTCAAAAACTGGATGAGATAGACTTTCCAGGTGGGCATCGGAATATAGTCCACTCCGTCCTGATGCGTATGACAGGGAGTCTTACGCTTAGGGTCGGCTCCAAACACACGCTCTACAAAAGAGCCGTAAATCAAATAGCCCAAAACCAGAGCACATAATGCTATTACAAAAGTTGTCATGATAAATTGTTTTGTTGTTTCCTGCAAATGTAACAAATTTAAGGATTATTAGAGAGTGGAACAAAAAAAAACTTTTCCGACGGCACAGAATATCTTAACTTTGTATCTGGGATTCAAAAACAATCAGAAAAGCAATGAAAATTAAAATGATATACAGCCTTTTTCTGGCATTTCTGTGGATCATGCCGGCAAAGGCAACGGACTATGTAGGAGGTACCGATTCTCCCAAACGAGAAAGCCGTGCCGTGTGGCTGACTACACTGAGCGGTCTGGACTGGCCGAAAACCAAGGCTACAGACGAGGTTTCGCGACGGAAACAACAACAGGAACTATGCGAGATTCTGGACAGCCTGAAAAAAATCCGGATCAACACCGTACTGCTGCAAACCCGCGTACGAGGTACGGTGATTTACCCCTCGGCCATCGAACCGTGGGACAAAAGCATAAGTGGTACAGTGGGACGAGACCCGGGTTACGACCCATTGGCATTTGCCATAGAAGCCTGCCACGAACGGGGCATGGAACTGCATGCCTGGATAGTGACCATCCCTTGTTTCAAGACTTCTGCAGCCAAAGCGTTGGGCAGCAAATCGGTACTGAAAAAGCACCCGTCGCTGTGTAAAAGACACAACGACACCTGGTATCTCGACCCGGGCATGCCGGGTACAGCCGATTATCTGAGCTCACTGTGCGAAGAGATTGTCCGCAATTATGATGTAGACGGTATTCATTTTGATTACATACGCTATCCGGAAAATGCACGCAGTTTTCCCGACCAGACTACTTATCGCAAATATGGCAAGGGAAAGGACAAAGCCATCTGGCGCCGTGACAACATCACCCGTTGCGTAGAACAGATGTACCGTACGGTGAAGACCCTAAAACCGTGGGTCAAGGTGAGCAGTTCACCCATTGGGAAATACCGTGATCTGACCCGCTTCTCCTCTTTCGGATGGAATGCCTACGACGCCGTGTATCAGGACGCCCAGAAATGGATGAAGGAAGGAATTCACGATATGCTCTTCCCGATGATGTATTTCCAGGGCAATCATTTCTATCCTTTTGCGATAGACTGGAAAGAGGACTCGGGTAATAAGCCGGCAATTCCGGGACTGGGAATTTATTTCTTAAGCGAACGTGAAAAGGATTGGGATCTGGAAGTAATTGAACGCGAACTGCAATTCATCCGTAAAGAACATATTCCGGGACAGGCCTATTTCCGCACCGAATTCCTGTTGGATAATGTAAAAGGGCTGTATGATTACCTGAAAACCTTTTACTATCCATACCCGGCACTGACTCCGGTATGCAACAGTATGGATTCCATAGCACCATCAGCTCCGGGAAGTCCGCAGACCAACATGTCGCAGTACCATGCTTCTCTATCCTGGAACCGCTCCTACGACGCAGTGAACGGTCACGATGTACGCTATAATGTCTATGCCTCACGCACCTATCCGGTGGATATTACCCAGGCTCGCAATCTGATCCGTACCGCCATGCGCGACACGGTATTTGAATTCAATCCGATGTATGTAGGACTGTATGGTTATCACTTTGCCGTAACCGCGACCGACCGTTCGGGCAACGAAAGTGTGGCGGCCACTCCAAATGAATTGTTAGAACAACAGGAACGAGCAGCTCTGCGTCCACACGGTCAGGTCTCTATGGACGAAGACGGCATTACCCTGCGGCTTCCGGAAAGCAAAGCGGAATTTTTCATCATTCTGGACATGCAGGGTCGTTTGCTCCGCACAGAACCTTACCGGCAGCAATACCGCACAGACGGACTGACCAAAGGAGTGTATCAGGTACGGACCTTAGAGAGCGAAGGCTATTCCCGCCCGTTGGGTGAATTTATCAAATAAGAAACCGTATCTCATTACCAATCCCCACCTTCTGAAATAAAATTCTTGTTTTAGAAGGTGGGGATTTTTTTACATTCACTTTCAAGAACTCCCGCCAAAACACATTTCCTAATTGTTTTTTCTTTTTTTCTGAGAAAAACAAGGGAAGACTTTTTTCAGGAAATCCTTGTTTTAAAAAACAGTTATTAATCTATTTAATAAATTTAAACGATCAATCAATAAAATCAGGGGCACAACATCGACCCTGATCATTCTACAAACATTCAAAACTCAATCAATTATGTAAAGAAAAATTTTATTAATGACCTGTCTGGTATTCGGAATCAGCCAAACAAGTGAAGCGCAGTTCCTGAAAAAATTAGGTAAAGCGTTAGACAAATTTCTGGAAACACCGACTACTCCAGAAAAGAATTCCAATCAGGAATCTAATTCAAAAACAGAACAAGAAAACAGATACATTAACGGTATTTACCAAGCCAATGCATTTGATGGTAAAACCGAAATGCCAACTCCACATCTGACTCCCATTACAAAAGTTTTCACAGTAGACAATGATCCGGCAATCTACATCAATCATATATACTTTTCAGACGGAGCAGGATTTGTCAAGACACCAGACAAAAAATATTTCTTTGTTGACACATTAGGTAATGTGCTGTTCAATTTTACCTACCCAATACGCTCTATAGACCCCTATCCATATTTTCAGGATGGAGTTTGCCCTGTAAACCTGAAAAACGGAGGAACAGGGCTGATTAACAAAAAGGGAGAAGTGATAAAACAGCTTCCTTGCTATCGGGTTACCAATTTTGTAGAAGGTGTAGCAACAGGATTTGTATCCACAAGAGAAGGATTCTCCAATCAGACGTATAGTGTATACTTTGATACCAAAGGAAATCAAGTCTTTAAAAATCTGACAGAACGAGTAGATTCTTGGGCACATATCCAACCGCCAAGAGGTTTTTCCGAAGGATTGGCTGCGTTTTACAGTTACTCAAAAGACTTTATGGATTCATCGACACGAAAGGAAACATGGTAATTCCACCCCAATTCTCCCAAGCGCAAGGATTCAGCGAAGGACTTGCCGCTGTCAAAACTTTAGAAGGAAAATGGGGATTCATAAACAAACAAGGAAAGATGGTACTCCCTGCCATATATTCCACTGAACCATCTTATTTCCAGGAAGGACTCGCTGTAATTAAGAAAAAAGACATGACCTACTGTTATATTGACACAACTGGAAATATAGTTTTTAATGGTTTAGCAGATGCATTACCCTTCTACAACGGCAAAGCTTTTATACGAAAAAATGACGGACAAATTGCAATCATAAACAGACAAGGAAAATATCTTTCTTTCATTAAAAGTAACTTGAATGGTATGAGTCTGGAAAAACTGGTGTCCTATTCTCCTGAGGGGGATATACTGATGTCATCATGTTTTATCACTCCCATGGGAGACATGATTCTTGGTGCAGAAAGAATATTTTATCCGTTCTCTGATGGACTTACTTTTTGTGTAGATTTTCCGAACGGACCGCAACAACCTGGAAACGTCGGTTGTATCAACAGAAAAGGAGAATTCGTCTTTGTTTTTAAAGAATCAGAATTCTAAAAAAATTACACAATGGCTATTCAAAATAAATTCCCCCACTACCAAACCCGGTAATGGGGGGATTTATTGATGAGGATATCGCCTCATGCTGTCACTGATTTTCTTTTTCTTTGGACCATCAGCCAGTAGGCCACCAATACCATCGAACCGGTCAATATCCACGATACCGGATAAACCAGCATCAGTACATTGAAACTGCCCCACTGCGGTGCAATGAAATACACCCAGACAATACGGAGCAGACAGGTACCGAATATCGTCAACACCGCCGGAGTAAGCGACCAACCCATACCACGCATACTGGAACCGGCAATCTCATAGCTGCAGGCCAAAAACTGCAAGGCCAATACAATATGCATACGAATACTACCGTATTGGTGCACCCCGGAAGTTTCTGAAAAGAAATTCAGGAAGAAATCGCTCCAGGTGGCAAAAATCGTATTGAAAGCTCCGCAGAACAGGACACTCAATCCCATGCAGATCCAGAAGACACGGTGCACACGGTCCATCTTTCCGGCACCGTAGTTTTGAGCAATAAAACTGATGGCTGCTCCATTGAATCCTTGAATAATAAAATAGCAGTAGTATTCAAAATTAAGTGCCGCGGCCGATCCGGCAATGGCATCGGAACCGAAACCGTTGATGGATGACTGCACCACTACATTGGATATAGAGAAGATAACTCCCTGAATTCCTGCCGGAAGACCGATGCGGAGCATATGGGTCAATTCACGTGTATGAATACGTATCTGGTCAAAATGCAGGCGGTAAGGCTCGTCCTCATGTCGCAACACGCGGATGATCAGCAAAGCACTCAACAGATTGGCACAACCTGTAGCTATGGCCACTCCCAAAACCTCAAGATGAAAGAATACGACAAAGATCAGATTCAGCACCGTGTTCAGCACCCCGGCCGCTACCAGGATATACAACGGACGTCGTGTATCGCCCACACTACGCAAAATGGCAGAGCCGAAATTGAAAATCACAATAAACGGCATGCCTAAAAAATACACCCGCAAATACATCACGGCATCCGGAAGCACGTCGGACGGAGTACCCATCCAAGTAAGAATCGGACGCGCTCCCACCCAACCTAAAAAGAGAAGAAAGACTCCGCTGATCAGAGCAACAAGGCCTACAGTATTGACCGTACGACGGATGCGCTCCACGTTCTGCGTACCGATATGATGCGACAACACGGCGCAGGCTCCCATGGACACGCCGACAAACAGATTGATCAGCAAACCAATGACCGGCGCGTTGCTACCCACGGCAGCCAAAGCATTACTGCCGACAAAATGGCCTACCACAGCCACATCGACCGAATTAAACAACTCCTGTAACAAACTGCTTGCCGCCAAAGGAAGGGCAAAAAGCAGTATTTTCTTTAACAAAGGTCCGTGAAGCATATCGATCTCATTGTTCTGAGAACGCTTCACGCTTACATCCTGACTCATCTTCTTACCTGTTTTATCATAAAATTTCGGCAAAGTTAGAGGTTTGCCATTGAATAGAAGAGATACAGGCTCAGATTTTCGTTTTTTTCGCAAATATTTTTTCAGCACAACAAACGAACCGAAAAAAATCACGGCAGTCATCCTACAGATATACCAATAGAGCCTGATCAGACTCCTTATGGTGTCGTGACAAGGCTCTATTACATTTTGAATGTACAATCTGTATTTTTAGAAAATGTGGTTCACGTTCTGGTCACCTTCTTATTATTTGTCTTCAGCAGGAAACATCACAACTTAAAAGTTCACCACCATCACGAAATAAATCCGTATGATCCGTCGGAATCCAATTTCAGGATTTATTTTGAGAAGATCCAAAGCAGAATGACAGCACCGACAATGGCGGTAACCATCTCGCCCAACCAGCTATAGGCTTCCAGACCTACCAGGCTGAACAGCCATCCTCCGATCAGACCGCCAATCAGTCCCAAGAACAAATTGGTGAGGCAACCGCTGCCCTTCCCCTTATGGATACGGCTGGCCACATATCCGGCCAGAATGCCACTGATAATTCCGGTAATCATATCCTTGTATCTTTAAAAACGCTTTTTGTAAATATGGCAATAAGGCTCCTCACCGGTCTTGGCATAATAGTTCTGATGATACTCTTCGGCTGTCCAGAACTCTGTAGCCGGAGTCAGACGGGTAACGACATCATAGCCTTTCTCCTTCAGAATGGCAATGAGTTTTTCAGAAACCTGTTTCTGCTCCTCACTGGTATAGAAAATCTCCGAACGATACTGCGGACCCAGATCTGGACCCTGACCGTCGGTCTGTGTCGGATCGTGAATCTCAAAGAAATAACGGGCCAGTTCCTCGAAACGGACTTCCGACGGATCGAACTGTACGCGTACCGCCTCGGCATGGCCGGTAGTGTGCGCCTTCACCTCCTCATAACGCGGATGGTCCTTATGCCCGCCGATATATCCCGGCATCACGGATTTTACTCCCGGGAACTTACGCATCATATGCTCCATTCCCCAAAAACAGCCTCCGGCAAAGATGGCTGTTTCCAATCTTTCATTTTCCATTGATATAGTTTTTATCTTCCAGTCTGCAAAGATATGCTTTTCTGCACAGAAGCAAAAAGCAATGTGATATTTTTATCTCCGGCATTCAAAGAACAGCACTTCTCTCGCTTTCGGCAGACTCCACTACAAGACAGGCACGGTAATTGGTATCGGAATAAACCGGAGTGAGCGGCAGACAACCGCCAATCAGCTTTCCGTCGAGAAAGTGCGGCGGTCTGCGTCCGGCATCTTCCTGAGCCCGTTTTTTCAACTCTTCGCTATCGGCGGAATAATCTATATAGTAACGGGCCTGTACGCCTTCGGCCAGCCAACGCTGAAGTTCCAAGGCAACCATCCCCATGGTCATACGCAAATTGATCTCCACACACGGATGCAACAGAAAGCGCCCGTCGTCCGACCGGCATACCATCATATCCACTCCCAACGGACCGCTATAATCCATTCCCAAAGTGCCGCTCAAAAGACGACTCAATTCGCAGCACACCCAATCCAGAAGTCTGAGGTCAAGCCACTGAGCCAGTACCTTTTCTTTTTCCATCTCGGGAGCCACCACGTTTCCGGCATAAGCTCCCTGATGAGTTGTGGTAAAGAGCGAAAGTCCCTCATAACAGACATGCCCCCGACCGTCGGCACGGAACTCACAGGCAAAATCGCACACCTTATTATATAAGGGTTCCACAACTACTCCTCCCTGCTCGCGGATCAGACGGGTGCACCATCCGGTAAGAGGCGGTTGCAGCCGCGGTTGTCCGAGCCGCAGGCCCTTGCCGCTACCTGACCATGGAGCTTTCAAAATGGTACGTGGATATTGCCGGAACAAAGCATCTATCTGCTCTGTCGTGGTGCAATAGTACGAACGGCCGCACAACGCATCACTCCAGCGGGCATGCGCTGCGGCTGCCGAACAGAGGTTCTGTAAAACACGCACAGCAAATTTTCTGCCGGAAAATTCCCGCAACGTACGCAACTGTTCCTCATCAGGTAACAACGAATCGTCCACGCCTCCTCGCTGCAACTGCGATTTGATGAGTGGACTCCATCCCCAAGGCTCTACAGAACCGGCTGGACAATCGCCGGGACGAACGAGAAAACGGTCGTTCAAAGACAGGAGCCCCAACGGCTGATGAACCGGATAGCGGCTGACCCACACCCGATCCGAAACGGAAGTCCACCACACAGGCAATGTCTCCAGATCCAGACGCATCTTGCGCGCCGAAGCCGGAGCGATAAAGTTCCACTGATTGTTGGCCAGCGCCAAATCATTCTCAGGATTAAATACAAATAGCTTCATAAGTGCAAAATTAGAAAAAACACAAATATTTTGCCAACTCTACTTTGCATTTTTGTAGTTTTACACTATCTTTGCATGATGTAAGAAACAAAGATTTATGGAGACATTTTTCAGAACACATGCTTATCTGGTGGAGCACTTGAATGTGCCTGTGCGGAGAGCCTTGATGGACGAAATAGACTGGAATGACCGTCTCATTGGTATCAAAGGTACACGAGGTGTGGGCAAAACCACCTTCCTGCTTCAATATGCCAAAGAGCACTTCCGCCTTTCCGACCGCAAGTGTCTGTTTGTCAACATGAACAACTTCTACTTCCAAGGACGTGGCATCGCCGACTTCGCCCGTGAATTCTACGAATCCGGCGGACGGGTACTGCTGATTGACCAGGTGTTCAAACAGCCCAACTGGAGCAGCGAGCTCCGCAAATGCTACGACGAACTCCCCAATCTGAAAATCGTGTTCACCGGTTCTTCGGTCATGCGCCTGAAAGAAGAAAATCCGGAACTGAACGGTCTGGTCAAAACCTACAACCTGCGCGGGTTCTCTTTCCGCGAATTTCTGAATCTGCAGACCGGCAACGAGTTCCGTTCCTACACCTTGAAGGAAATTCTCGAAGACCACGAACAGATAGCCCGACACATCCTGTCGAAAGCCAGTCCGCTCACTCATTTTCAGCACTATATCCATCACGGTTTCTATCCGTTCTTTTTGGAAAAGCGCAACTTTTCAGAGAATCTGCTCAAGACCATGAACATGATGTTGGAAGTGGATATTTTATTAATCAAACAAATTGAGCTGAAATATTTGGCCAAAATCAAAAAGTTGCTATATTTGCTCGCGATAGACAGCCCGGTGGCACCCAACGTCAGCCAGCTGGCTTCCGAAATACAGACTTCGCGGGCCACGGTCATGAACTACCTGAAATATCTGGCTGATGCACGGCTCATCAATATGATCTACCCCAAGAACCAGGCGTTCCCCAAAAAACCGGCCAAAATCATGATGCATAATCCGAATCTGATTTATGCCATCTACCCCAACCGGATGGAACTGAAAGACATTTTGGAAACATTCCTGCAGAACACCCTGTGGAAAGACCATAAAGTGAACAAAGGGGACAAAGACTGCTCTTTTCTGGTGGACGGCTCACTCCGCATCAAGGTATGCACCGATGATGTCAAGAAGAAAAAGAATGATGTCATCTATGCCTGCCATCAGATGGAAATCGGTCATGGAAAACAGATTCCGCTTTGGCTCTTCGGATTCTTGTACTAATCAAACCAAGAAGTTACAGACAACTACTATACTATCTAATAATATTTAATATTATGGCAAAAGAAAAAAAATTCATCACTTGTGATGGTAATCAGGCTGCTGCACATATTTCATATATGTTCTCAGAAGTAGCAGCGATCTATCCGATCACCCCATCTTCAACAATGGCTGAATACGTTGACGAATGGGCCGCTCAGGGACGTAAGAACATCTTTGGCGAAACTGTATTGGTTCAGGAAATGCAATCAGAAGGCGGTGCAGCCGGTGCTGTTCACGGTTCTTTGCAGGCGGGTGCCTTGACCACAACTTACACTGCTTCTCAGGGTTTGTTGCTGATGATCCCGAACATGTATAAGATTGCTGGTGAATTGTTGCCATGCGTATTCCATGTATCTGCCCGTACTCTGGCTTCTCACTCTCTGTGTATCTTCGGTGACCATCAGGATGTGATGTCTTGCCGTCAGACTGGTTTCGCTATGTTGTGCGAGGGTTCAGTACAGGAAGTTATGGACTTGGCCGGTGTAGCTCACTTGTCTACTATCAAGAGCCGCGTTCCATTCCTGAACTTCTTCGACGGTTTCCGTACTTCACACGAGATCCAGAAGATCGAAATGTTGGAAAACGAAGACTTGGCTCCACTGGTTGACCAGGAAGCTCTGAGCGAGTTCCGCAACCGTGCCCTGTCTCCAGAGCGCCCTGTTGCTCGCGGTATGGCCGAGAACCCGGATACATTCTTCACTCACCGTGAGTCTTGCAATCCTTACTACGACGCAGTTCCTGCAATCGTTGAGGAGTACATGAACAAGATTTCTGAAATCACTGGCCGTAAGTACGGTTTGTTTACTTACTACGGAGCAGAGGATGCAGACCGCGTAATCATCGCTATGGGTTCTGTAACCGAAGCTATCCGCGAAACTATCGACTACCTGAACACTCAGGGACAGAAAGTCGGTTTGGTTGCCGTACACTTGTATCGTCCATTCTCTGTTAAACACTTCCTGGATGCTGTTCCTGCTACTGCGAAGAAGATCGCCGTATTGGATCGTACCAAGGAGCCGGGTGCAAACGGAGAACCTTTGTACCTGGATATCAAGGAAGCTTTCTATGGCAAGGAGAATGCTCCTCTTATCGTGGGCGGACGCTATGGTCTGGGATCAAACGATACTACTCCAGCTCAGATTCTGGCTGTATACGAAAACCTGGCTTTGCCAGAACCAAAGAACCACTTCACTCTGGGTATCGTAGACGACGTAACCTTCACTTCTCTGCCTCAGGGCGAAGAGATCGCTGTTGGCGGCGAAGGTATGTTCGAGGCTAAGTTCTACGGTTTGGGTGCCGACGGTACTGTAGGTGCCAACAAGAACTCAGTAAAGATCATCGGTGACAACACCAACAAGCACTGTCAGGCTTACTTCTCTTACGACTCTAAGAAGTCTGGTGGTTTCACATGCTCTCACCTGCGTTTCGGTGATGATCCTATCCGTTCTACTTACTTGGTAAATACTCCGAACTTCGTAGCTTGCCACGTACAGGCTTACTTGAACATGTACGACGTAACTCGCGGTTTGAAGAAGAACGGTACTTTCTTGCTGAACACTATCTGGGAAGGCGAGGAATTGGCAAACAATCTGCCTAACAAGGTTAAGGCTTACTTTGCAAAGAACAATATCAAGGTTTACTATATCAACGCAACCAAGATTGCTCAGGAAATCGGTTTGGGTAACCGTACCAACACCATCCTGCAGTCTGCATTCTTCCGTATCACTGGTGTCATTCCAGTAGACTTGGCTGTTGAGCAGATGAAGAAGTTCATCGTGAAGTCTTACGGCAAGAAGGGTGAAGACGTTGTAAACAAGAACTACGCTGCTGTTGACCGCGGTGGTGAGTACAAGGAACTGGCTGTTGATCCGGCATGGGCTTCTTTGGAAGCTGACGCTCCTGCAGCAAACAACGATCCTGCATTCATCAACGAAGTGGTTCGTCCTATCAATGCTCAGGATGGTGACCTGTTGAAGGTTTCAGCATTCAAGGGTATCGAAGACGGTACTTGGCCACAGGGAACTGCCGCTTATGAGAAGCGCGGTGTAGCTGCATTCGTTCCGACTTGGAATGCAGAAAACTGTATCCAGTGTAACAAGTGTGCTTACGTTTGTCCTCACGCTGCTATCCGTCCGTTCGTACTGAACGCAGACGAGAAGGCTGGCTTCAGCGCTGATACTCTGGAAATGAAGGCTCCTGCCGCTATGAAGGGTATGAACTTCCGTATTCAGGTAAGCGTTATGGACTGCTTGGGTTGCGGTAACTGTGCCGATGTTTGTCCGGGTAATCCGAAGTTGGGCAAGGCTCTGACTATGGTTCCTCTGGAGCAGGAATTGGATGAGGCTGCAAACTGGGAATATTGTGTGAAGAACGTAACCAGCAAGCAGGATCTGGTAGACATCAAGTCTAACGTGAAGAACTCTCAGTTCGCTCAGCCGTTGTTCGAGTTCTCTGGAGCTTGCTCTGGTTGTGGTGAAACTCCATACGTGAAGCTGATTTCTCAGTTGTTCGGTGACCGTGAGATCATCGCCAACGCTACCGGATGTTCTTCTATCTACTCTGGTTCTATCCCATCAACTCCTTATACTACCAACGCTAAGGGTCAGGGTCCGGCTTGGGCTAACTCTTTGTTCGAGGACTTCTGCGAGTTCGGTTTGGGTATGGTATTGGCCAACAAGAAGATGCGCGCACGTATCGAAGCTATCCTGAACGAGGCTATTGCTTCTGAGCACACTCCAGCAGAGTTCAAGGAAGCTGCACAGGCTTGGATCGACGGTAAGGACGATGCAGACGCAAGCAAGGCTGCTGCAGAGAAGCTGGTTCCTCAGATCGAGGCTGGCAAGGCTGCCGGATGCCCATCATGCGCTAAGCTGTCAGAGTTGAGCCACTACTTGGTAAAACGCTCACAGTGGATTATCGGTGGTGACGGTGCTTCTTATGATATCGGCTACGGTGGTTTGGATCACGTAATCGCTTCTGGCGAGGATGTAAACATCTTGGTTCTGGATACTGAGGTTTACTCTAACACCGGTGGTCAGTCATCTAAGGCTACTCCTCTGGGCGCTATCGCTAAGTTCGCTGCTTCTGGTAAGCGCGTACGCAAGAAAGACCTGGGTATGATTGCTACTACATACGGTTACGTTTACGTAGCTCAGATCGCTATGGGTGCAGACCAGGCTCAGTGCTTGAAGGCTATCCGTGAGGCAGAGGCTTATCCTGGACCATCAATCATCATTGCTTATGCTCCATGTATCAACCACGGTTTGAAGAAGGGTATGGGTAAATCTCAGGCTGAAGAGGCTGCTGCTGTTGAGTGCGGTTACTGGCACTTGTGGCGCTTCAACCCAGCTCTGGAAGATGAAGGCAAGAATCCGTTCTCACTCGACTCTAAGGAGCCGAAATGGGAGGCATTCCAGGATTATCTGAAGGGCGAGGTTCGTTTCGCTTCTGTAATGAAACAGTATCCTACTGAGGCTGCTGACCTGTTCAACGCTTGCGAGGATATGGCTAAGAAGCGCTACGCTTCATACAAGCGTATGGCTGCCATGGACTGGAGCGATGAAAAAGTTGCTGAATAATTAGAATTCACATAACTCAAATAATGAAGATGCCCCGAAAGTCAACTGACTTCGGGGCATCTTCTTTTCTTTTTATGCAAACCCTACAACTTTATAGCGGAAGCCATAACGGGTATGAATCCTCTTATAGAATATTCCTTCGCAAACCAGATATTCCTGACCGTGGCGATGCACCACATGCACCCTCCGGGGCAATACAGATACGATCATTCCGATAAAGGGACGGAAACGCTCATAATATCCTCCGGCACATGGACGATAATAAAAACCATCATGGTAATAATAACATTTCTTTCCATGATATACCTTAGTATAGTGCGGAGGAATTTTCTTGATGTGATGATCTTTCCTTTTCTTATACTCTTTGCGGTGATGATCATAGCGATCTCTATCCGGTCGTCCCGGTTTACCGCGCGTTACCACCTGAGCTGTTTCTGCCGCAGAAAGAGACAATAGTCCTCCTTCACTTACTCCCCCAAAGAAAAGGGCCATTCCTAACATACAAATTCTGAATCTCATGATTTTTTCATATTAAAGTTTATCATTAATTTGTTCTGCATTAAAAACAATCCTCAAAGACCATTTGTTAAGCATTTTATCTTTTGATTATCAAATAAGAAAATGGTTTAATGAGCATGCAGAATTTTTATTGTTTGTCATCACAAGCTCTACAGATAATCCATTCATTACAGACCTGTAGATAAAATAATCCTCCTGCCTGATATTTATGCAAGTACATAAAAGTCAAGCAAGAGGAAGTGATACATCATCAGATTATTTTTTACGGATAAATACGAGTCCTTTGGTATCATTTCCGTTTACTCCGCAAGCTTCTACCTCAATATAGAAGGGAGTTCCGGCCTCGAAAGCATCCACTTTAAACGAACCGACAACCGGCTTATCAACCTGTGATGACTGATTCATCGTGATTTCAGCCAGTTTCTCATCACGCTTCCACAGCGACAGATTACCCAGATTCAAAACGTTCTGTCCGCCGGTCTGAATGAAAGCTATTTCATATTCTCCGTTTCCGGAAATCTTTCCGGTGCACTCAAAGCGCCATTTTGAAGGCGAAGTCTGTACCTGAAGAGGCTTCCACTCTGCAGTGAACTCACCGTACTGCTTATAGGCTGAATAATCGGGCGCAAAATAAATGGGTAGAGAATAATGACGGTTGTCAACTACAGTCATGGCATGGAAATCAGCTTTATTCTTCACCCGCACCGGACCGCTGTAAACCGCAGAATGAATTGTCGGATAACTGCCGTTGGTCGTATAGCGGATCGGAGCATCTGCAACCGTCGGAGTCAGCGTGAAGCACAGACTGTCTCCCTCCTGAGTCATCGACTGGATTTTCGGTTCGGGCACACGATAGTTACACCCCTTGGCATCCAGTTTAGCATACTGAAGTGTCATGCGCTCCGCAAAATCGGCATATTTTCTTTCCTCTTTAGGCAACCAGGCCACTTCGGCCAGCGCCAGCATACGTGGAAATATCAGATATTCAGCATACTGCTCGGAACGGTTTTCATTCAGGGGAGTAATTTCCTGAAGTACGGTACCGTGAATGAACTGATCACTCCAGAAACATCCCTGCACACCCATCACAGTAGACTCCGGGCTATAATCGTTGACTTCTATTCCATAGCACTTTTCCAAAGAAATTGGCGGCATCCAGGTTGCAGCCTTCACCTCACCAGGAGTACGACTCTCAGGAAAATCAAAATAAAGATGTGTGGCCGGAGTCAGAATCGCCTTATGTCCGGTACGTGTGGCCTGAATCGTATCACCTACATTGTGCCACATCAGAGCCACCACCTGCTCATTCAGTTTTCCACGCTGGATAATCTCTTCCCAACCAATC
Organism: uncultured Paraprevotella sp.; assembly: GCA_944321345.1. GTDB lineage: Bacteria > Bacteroidota > Bacteroidia > Bacteroidales > Bacteroidaceae > Paraprevotella. The sequence goes on along the minus strand of CALUKY010000004.1, from coordinate 60,644 downwards.
ACCGTACGGTTCTTTTTCTTCATCATATCAGCCACTACATTGGTGAGATATCCCTGCAATTCCGAAGCCTTGCTCAGTCCCTCTCGCTTCATGACTTCCTGACAGCGCGGGCACTGCTCCCAGTTGGTATAAACAGCCTCATCTCCACCGATATTGATATATTGCGACGGGAAGAGCGCCACCGTTTCATCGAGCACGTCCTTCAGGAACTGATAGGAACTTTCCTTGCCGACACAAAGCAGATCACGACTGATGAAATGCTGGTCGGGCACTTCGTGCTGCTTGCCCGTACAGCCCAACCAGGGATAAGCCACTACGGCCGAAAGCATGTGGGCCGGGAACTCAATCTCCGGAACGACCTCTACCTGCCGCAAACGGGCATATTCCAGAATTTCCCGGATATCATCCTGGGTGTAATAGCCTCCCAAACGACGGCTGTCGGGACCGGCCCACGCTCCCACTTCAGTCAGACGGGGATATTTCTTGATTTCCAGACGCCATCCGGAATCATCGATCAAATGAAACTGAAGCTTGTTGAGTTTATACATAGCCATCATATCGATGAACTTCTTGACAAACTCCTTATCATAGAAATAACGGGCCACATCGAGCATCATGCCTCGCCAAGGACGCTCAGGATGATCCACGATCTGCACTCCTGGAACGGTCCACATTATCTGACCGGCCAGACTGTTCCGATACACCTCTTTCGGGAATAGCTGCAACAAAGTCTGCAAGCCATAAAATACTCCGGCCTCATCGGCACCGGAAATCCGGATGCTTTTCTTATCCACCGACAGAGAATATCCTTCGGAATGTTTATTAGCCACGGTATCCAATGCCAAGACTATATTTCCTTTTCGGGAATCAGGGCGTACCTTGATTTCCCATCCCGTAGCCTGACGCAACATCTGACTTAAATATTCAGCCTGCTCTTTCAAGCCTTCTTCACAGGCAATGGTCATTCCGGACTTCAAGACAAACTGTTCTTCTGTCTGCTCCAGATGTAAAGGTTTGGGAACTATTGAAACGGGTTGCTGTGCACCGACACCAGCCGAAACAGCCAGAAGCAACGACACACAAGCCAAACGTCTGAAAATGTTTTTTCGGTTCATGATTTAAAGCAATATATTTAGTAATAAAGGTTTTGAAAGATAAAGATACAACAAACTGTCTGAAGAAACCGCTTTTAAAATACTAAATTACTTTAAACCTCAAAAAGCACTGCGAACCAAAAGAAATCTCTCCTTAGAAACTACAAAAAATCTCCATACATGAACTGCATGAAACATATGCAAATTATCGGTTTCTACGTTTCAGTGAAGTATAAAAAACTTTCTAGGCAACATGTGTTTTTCAAATTACTGACGGCAGAGTAAAACTTTACCGTCAGGAAAGTAATTCATTACCGACGGAGAAATAATTCATTATCGACGGGAAGATAATATTCATTTAACGGGAAAGATTTTACCATAGAATGGGAACACAAAAAGAAAAGAACCATATTCAAGTCCGAGACTGACTATGGTTCTTTTCTGAAAGTTTATTTACCTACTACTACTTTCTTCACACTCACTCCAGCTGAAGAAGCTGTCTTGACGATATAGATACCGGATGGTAATGCTTCGGTCATCATCTGCTTTCCTTGTGCAGAAGCAACGCAAATACCGTTCAGATTATAAACCATCATACGGCATTCCTGCTGAGCCTTGACACAGATTCTGTTCTGTAAAACTGAAACCTCCGGTTTAGCAGCCTGCTCGATGCTTACCACAGACGTTCCGCTGACCTTCATACGCACTTCGTAAACAACGCCACCATCTTCTTCGAAATAGTTCGCCTCGTTCACATCGATCATTTGAGTATGGGTTTCATACCCAGGAGCCGTTACCGTCAGTTTATAAGTACCGGTCTTGACTCCCAAAAACGGAGTTAAATCTCCCGCATACTCCAAACCATCGACAATCTGATAGGAGCCGACTCCATCTACGGTAACGGTTGCAGACGCAAATTCATGCATACCGTACAAATAGATAAACAGAGGATATACCTCAGCAGGAGTCATGGTAACTTCCAAGCTCTGTGTACGTTTTCCGATAGAAAACTCCTGCGTTTTCGTTGCATAACCGGCTGTAAAGAAAGTAAATTTATATTTTCCCGGCCAAGCAATCACTTTAGCATCCGGTTGCTCTATATTATCAAGATTGTCCAAGTCCTTGTCAACCAAAATATTCACCGACTCAATTACTTCCTGCTTATCATTAGTAATTTCGATCGGAACATAGCATAAATCTTCCAAATCAATATCCAGAACTTGCTCCTGACCAGAAAGTTCCAGGGTGCCTGTCATCGGAATAAAATATTCCTGCTGCGAATCAGGCCAGGAATAAATCTTGTAAGTATAGGTTCCCTTTTTATATTTCCAGGTACGAGAATTGTCACCGGTAGTCAAAATAAAAGACATATCATCTACGGCTTCGCCATCCTGATATAACTCAAAATACATCTCTCTCCCAAGAACATTCGGAAGCCATGTTGAGTTTATATTCTTGATATTGACCGTAAGTGAAGTATAATCGGCCGGATTATATTCCATGATAACGTCTTTGTCGGCTCCGGATACATTGAAATACTGCTCCAAAGAAACTTCTTCTTCATAGTTGGCACTATAAACATGATATCTTCCGTCAGGCAAAAGAAAATGGCTTCCAAAAATACTCTCCATGGCCGGTGCATCTTCACCAATCAAGTTTACTTCACATGACTCACCGTTGTACAGAACCTTTACACGATGATAAGAACTGATATCCACCACAAAGTCTTTTTCCTGATCGACAGTAAGATACTGAATGATAGGAAAAGCTGTATAATACTCTTGGTCATTTTCAGAAGAATAAATATCTGAAACCGTAGATACTATCCGATAATTATCCCGAGGCAGATAGATTGCCTGATTTTCTACGTCACATAACAATTCACAATCCCAGCTATCTGAATTACCTCCAAAATCCACCCGTACTCCTCCTGAAGTCCAACTGTCCATCCCCTTTAAAAGAACATGATGCTTTACATACTCCGAATAGTCAATATCCACCGTTATTTCTGCGGCATCTGTTGCAAAACATCCCATCTGGGGATAATAGTGCGAAGTAGAACCTACTGTCTCGCACTTCCATCGGAAGGTTTTATCCATAGGCATCAAAACAGACACGGTTTCGTTATCTGAGTCAAGTGAGCATATCGGATTATATAATTCATCACCTTCACCATTATTGTAAAGATTTACATGATATGAAAGAATATCTGAGGCTATATTCTTCACATTAAAGGTAATCACTGAATTCTGTTCCAAATCCAGTTTTATTAGTGCATCTCCTGCTTCAGGTACTGTAAAAGATTGATAAGGAACCTCCAAGCTTCTGTCATCGGGAGTTCGCTTGATGTTACCTTGCCAATAATACGAACCAGGTTTGGCATAAATATAATATTCCTCCTTTTCGGGAGAATCTACCCAATTACCCGAACCAAGAACAGGAACCCATCTGGCCCAAGAATCAGTAGAGAGAGCTACTCTAAAACCGATGGTACAATATTTGTTCTCGTCTTCTCTTTCCAAAAAATTCCATCCGTTCTCGATATCAAAACGGACTTTCCGGTAGTCCTTCAAGGAAATGCTTTTCTGTTGTTCTTCCGCCTGAGCATCTAATGTCCAATCCCAGAATTCTCCCTGGGTCAATAAATAATAAGAGTATACCTCAACCTTCACCTGAGAACAATCTTTCAAAGATTGGTCATCATCCTGAAAGACATACGAATCCGATTCCTGATCATAAAACATCGAAAAAGCTTCACCGAAATCTCCATCTTGATACTTGATCATCGTGACAAATACCTGCTCCTTCTCCATACCTTCCGGTAAATCGGTAAGCGATACTCGGTATATGGTTCCCTGATCCTGCGCCTTTGCACACCATGGCAACCACATCATTAATACAAAAAGTAAAAGTTTTGTTTTCATAGGCTTCATTGTAATGATTTTTGTAAAACTATAATATCAAATTAGGGATAAGAAACAAATATCCCCAAAATACTTTGTTGATTTAAAATTAAGAATTTTAAATAGACTATTAAAACAAAAGATGTCTCATTTGCCGGAATGAGACATCTTTTGTTTTAAAAATTCATATCATTTTTACGATTATGCAAATTTTCCAAAAACCTGCTTGGCGACATACCGTATTTATCCGAAAAATTACGATAAAAGGTTGCCCGGGAATTAAAACCGGAAAGAAAGATAAGCTCTTTTATATTTTTGTCCGGATATTTCTGAGACAGTAGTCGAAAATACTCCAATCTCAGATCATTCATATACTCCCGAAAACTGCTGTATCCGGCCGACTTGATAGCTTCAGAAAGACGATATTCCCGTACTTGTAACTCCTCAGACAATTCCTTAATCGTATAATGTGGTGTTGCAAAAAGAGGATTCTCCTGAAACAGACGGTCAATCTCTTGAAACAACGGCAAAGGAGGAGATGAACAAAACTCCGGAACCCCATCCTTCTCAGAATCATACATACAGACAGAAAAGGGATTTTCCCGTTTCATATACTGCAAGGAAAAGAAAAAAGCAAACACAATGGCTGTCGCCCCAAACAAATTAAAGATAAAATAACTGATGTCCAAAGTAAAAAGAACATAGATCATCAGAAAAACAAACATAAAACCGATAAAGACATACATCATGGAATTTGCCTGCCGATATCCTTTACGGGTGAGCAAAGGATAAAGAAAAAAGGCCAAAGGGGTGATAATCGAAAAGATAAAAATCAGACAACGCAATCGCACATCCACATGATTCATATAAAGTAAGACGTCCGCCAAAGACCGCAGAGGTGTCATATATCCATTAAAAACCATATAGCAGATGCCGATCAGAGTCAGGGCCAAAGACGGAAAAAAACAAAGTAGCACCCGTCGCCACGCCAAATATCCCGGATACAGAGAAGCAAGCGGAAAGAGAGCCACCATGCTGGCCATCGGATACCATTTGAGCATCTTCTCCAAATTCAGCATATCCGTAAAGCGATATTCGGGCTCTTCGGCAACAATCATCAGCCATCCGATATTTTCCCAGGCAAACACGGCACCGATGGCAAAGGCAATTCCTCCCCACCAGAATTTGGGCCCGTTATCACGAGCCTTACACATAAGCAACACACCAAGAATACTGGTAATCAGATCCAGCGTAAGTTCCAACGAAAGGTATAGTACTCCCATAATGATTCCAACAGCCTAGACTGATTTTCTCTAATTTTTCTTGCCACAACACTGCTTGTATTTTCGACCGCTACCACACGGACAGGGATCATTACGCCCCACTTTATGCTGGGCCACATATGGCTGTCTTGCCATCTCTTCCTGACGGGCAATTTCCTCCGACGAATTACCCAACAAAATCCATTTCGGTGTTTCGTTCAAGAAGCGGATCAAGGTTTCTAAAGCCTCCTTCATATCTTCGGCCGTGTTTAAACGGGCGTTTACCACAGTTGCCAATAAAGAAGACAGATTACAGTCATACTGATTGGAGAACCATAAATACAACAACACAGAGCGCATTTCTTCTTCCGTATAATGCATTTTCTCCATCATCCAATACCTCAAGTCGGAAGAGATCCACTGTGAAAAGTTCATCCAGGGCATTTCTCCGGCTGCTGCAATTTTTTCTTTTGAGAAAGCCGCTGTTTCCATGGTATCTATATTTTCACACTGTTTTAAAAGAATCTCATCGGGATCATCCATATAAAAGGAGTGTAACCAAACTCCATTCTCAGGCTTAAAATCCGGATGCATGTAAACCAGGTTACGTAATCCCAAAGACTTTTCAAAGATATCCAGAATTTCCTCTACCGATATTTTATGATCAAGCAACTCATAGACTGTTGCCAGAATATCTTCCAACCGTAACAGACCAAAAAGATTCAGCAGACCATACATATAACGTTCCACCTCGTATTTCCGAATTTGCCCAGGATCAGATAAAATACAATCCCAGTCTATCCCCTGTAAAGCCTGCTGCAATTCGTTACTGATAACAAACTGCATCTTGAGATCCTCCTGAACGGAAAAATCCCCGTCCACCAGAAACAGATCCTCCAACGTAGATATACCGAAGAAATTATATACTTCTACAGAACAGTTTTTTCCGGAAGCTACCAAAGAACGGAGCAGGCGGATATCGTGTAAGGGCAGACGCCGCAACCATAATACAGGATCATCGAGAAAATAGTGATAGAGACAATCTACAATTTCGCCCTTTCTCAGGCGGGCATTCAAAGAAAGCTCCAGCCATTTGGCTATTCCTTTCAAATCATTTACGGTCTGCTGTCCTAAAGTTTCCCGTAAAGAAACAGGAATAAAGGACAATAATTCTGTATTTTTCTTTTTCATATTGATGTTCTGCTATATATCCTACTAAAAAGCAACCTGAATCACTGAAGACCCTGACTGCAAAAATACCTCTACAGTCAGCCTCTCTTTTTCAGTCTATTGCAAAAATAAATATTTTCTGGAAAAATACGTGCTTTCGTCTTTATTTTATTCTTCAACGGACAAATTATCACTGTACCCATTAAGTTATGAACCCTGGTAAAATCCCATAACCGGAGCTCCTCCGGGGTTATGATTTTTGAAGTACATAAGCTTCATTTTGGCGATCTACCCATTCCAAAGCATCAGCCTGAGGGGATGAACGGATATGACGCCCTTTTCGCACATAAAAGATTACGGTAAACAATAATGTCAGCAACAAAAAGAATGTAACCAGACAACGTACCAGCAACTGCCGGAACATCAAAGGATGGTTCACTTCGCAACGAACAATCCAAAAATGTCCGAACAAAAACCATTTACCTGTATTTTTCTTTCCGGAATCATCCTTTGCCTTACACAAGCGGCTATTTGTTTCATTTTTCATAAACACTCTTTTTCCATGAAACGCAAAAGAACAGAAAAACCACTATGCCTAAATCTGAAATAATAAAAAAAGATCCGTTTTCGGATAAGCTATGCTCCCCAAAACGGATCTTTCGAAAAAAACAATTTCTTTAAAGAGAAACACTGAAAGTTGCCTTCCCGTTTCTATCATTATAAAAATTCAGTTCCTTGTACGCATCCCGACTGATCGGAATCCCATCTTTATCGATAAACATCCAACGGAAATCTCCGTTACGTCTTACCGGCATCACTTTTCCATTATAATAACGAGACATCCGGTTGACATCAAAAAGCGGTCTGCTCAATACCTTTCCGGAAAAATCAGCCAAAACGATACCCTCTCCCCGTATACCAAGAAGCAAACGGTCCTTGTCTACGATTTGCATCGTCGAGTAATCTGATTTCAATAGTGTATCTCTTTCTGCCCGAATCAGACTAAAAGCACCTGCTTCACGAAGAACAAACAGATTATCAAACTGGTCGTTTACCGTTCTGGATTCTTTCTCAGGAATCACAACCTTACCATGAACATCAACAATGGCATTGGAAAAGTATCCGTCTGTAACCAGATAGGTTCCATTTGAGATATCAGGGTTAAAAGTTCCCTTCAAGGAGTCCACTACCTCTCCGTCATGATTGCATATCACCGTAGTATATCCTTCCTGAGGTCCGCCTTTTACTCCCATTAAAAAGCCATTATCCAATACATCTAAGGCAAAGCGATAGACCGGAGGAACACAGACCTCACCATCCATATTCATCACGCCCCAGCCATCTCCGGTACGGAAAGAAGCCTTACCATGCCTGAAACTATGCAACGTTTCTATTTTCTTTCCGTCCACTTCATCCAGAATCCGAATCACTTTTCCTTTACGGTCTATAATCTGCATCACTCCTTCTTGAGTGACCACGGGAGTAAGCACATCGGTAAAGGGACAGGCCCGTTTATATGGACCTGCCACTTTTTCGGGTTCTTCTTCAGCTGTATAAAATTCATACCCATCGCTTCCCTGAAGCATGAACACCCCGTTATAAACCGGAGAAGGACATGAGAGATATTTGTTCTCAAAAAGGATCTTACCGTCAAGACCAATCATGCCCCACAAATCACGGTGTTCCCGTTTGAAGGGAACATATTCAAAATACGGACTGCCTTTATCCTGACAGGAAAACAAGGTAAACACCGTCAGAAACAAACAAAATACTTTTTTTAATCGATTCATCATGAACTGTCTGAATATTACAGATTCTGTGTCAAAACCTTCCGCAAACAGGAGGCCTTACACAAATAGAAGAAACAAGCAACGTCTGAACGACGCTCCACAACGGCATAAGTGTCTTCGTTGATTTGATAGACCTCAAACGGACCGTCCACTTCTACCTTTTCTTTTCCTAACTCACGTGCCATAGTTGTATACGCTTTCCACTCAGCCTCAGCAGAAATGCGGTCATCGCTTGTATTGATTACGAAACATACCGGAGTTGCCTTGGTATGTTGCCATACTCCTCCACGACGGGCCTTCAGGTTTCCGGACATATAAACATTTACCCAAACATTCCGATTTCGGTATGTCTTTCGGAAACTGGTATTATTACTGATATTATCGTAAAAAATATCCGTTTCGCGTGCCTGTACCTCTTCTGACATAGACGAGAAGGTCAATCCGTCAACACCATTCGCCGTAACCTTCAGCCACTCCAACATCTCTTTCGGATCAAAATAATCATTTTCTACAACCATCTGGTAATCGCTACATCCAACACGATACCAGTGTTTCTCTCCGATATCCTTTCCGTCTTTATCAATAAACACCCACTGGGTATCCGTCTGCGGCACAACAGCATGCTTGGTATAGTATCGGGCTTCGGGATATTGATGTACATAACCGGTATATTCCCCTACCTGCTGATCTTTCAAATCAATAATCTTTCCCTTAAAATCCTGGTCAAATGCCATCAGCCGATCCTCTGACATAAAATAAAGTTGCTTATATTTGGCCGGAATCAACTGTTTGCCTTCTACATTCATGACTCCATATAACTCGCCGTCTGAGAACACAAACATGTCCTTACACGGGTTTTTAATTTCTGAAACCGATGCATTCAAAGGCATTTTCTCAGTTCCATCCATAGCTATCAACCCGGAACTGTTCTGATCATCATCGTAGCGGCTCACGCTCAAATATTTTCCATCAATCAGCTCAAAGCCTACTCCGTCATATTTCATCATATTTACCTCTCCGAGTTTCTCTCCCTGAAGATTCATGATCCAATAAGGATTCCGTCGCTCTCCCTCAGGCAACAGAGTCTTAGGCTTACCCAAAACATAGCCGTTTCCCAAAAGGCTCAGAAACTCATACTCCGCCGGAATCAGGACTTCACCTTTGGTATCAATGCAACCGCAAGCTTCTGTTTCATCCTTAAAGACAAAAACCCCGTCACGGGCATCTGTCACCTGTTCCACATCTTTTCCGTTAATCTCTGCCAGGCGCAGCACTTCATGCCCCTCCCGGTCTATCAGTTTGATCACACTGTCCGCTTCGGCCACTGCTGTCACTTCATTGATAAATCCCATTGCCGTACGATAGGATTTACCAATCTTTTGGGGCTCTTTCTCTACCGTATAAAATTCTAGAAGTTCGTCTTCATTCTGAACCAGAAAACGCTCTCTGCGGGGCACACCCGGTTCATTCTCAAACCTTCCTTCAAAAACAACTTCACCATCGGTGGTCACCATCCCCCATTTCCCTTCCTGCTCAGACTGTACGGGCAGATGGGTAATCTCAGCTTTTTCACCACAAGAAGCAAAAAGTGCAAGCGCAAATAGCGGCAAAATGTGTCTTGCTTTCATGATTTGCAGATTTTTTAGGTTCAACACTATTTCATATCTGTTTTGCGAATATAATAAATAAAATTATTACAATATCACACATAAAACAAGATTTTTCTAAAAAATCAAAAACTTGTTTTAATCTTTCAGCTTATAATATTTTCCTAAATCAGTTTACGAAAGCCACAGAACAGATTGATAAATCCAAAATAAAGATTACCTTTGCCTAGAATCAACTAAATTTGAAATCATGAAAAAATTATTCGGAGGAATCTTATTCTTATTGGGAGCAACCGTATGCGGCTGTTCCAACAACAAACAGACAGCCGAGAAACAGACTGCATCTGACAGTATAGCTTACGACACTTCTCAAGCCCCCGATATGCACAACGCTGAAAACGCGCTCGACTATTGGGGTACTTATGAAGGAACTATTCCGGCTGCCGACTGTCCGGGTATCAACATTTCACTTACCCTGAACAAAGACAAGACTTTTGATCTGACCCAGGATTATATCGACCGTGAGAAATTCACCTCGAAAGGAGCATATGTCATTGACCAGAACATCCTGTACACCGTAACAGAAGACGGCGACACAACTTATTATAAGGTAGAGGAAAACCGCCTGAAAATGCTGGACAAGCAGCAACAGGTCATCACCGGCGCCTTGGCCGACCAATACATTCTGAACAAGAAGATGTAATCATCAGACAAACAACAAGCCATTCCGCCTGCCTTTGCATGAAGGCAGACCGAATGGCTTTTTTCATGGATAAAAAGAATACAAGCGTATGAAGGTAAAAAGAATATGGACAATAGCCACACTGATCACATTCGGCGCCTTAGGGACACAAGCACAGAATCTGACCGACTGGACCGAACGTGTAGAAAAGAACGGAAAGAGCTTTCCGCAGGAAAAAGTGTTCCTGCACATGGACAACACGTGCTATTTCCTAGGAGATACCATCTGGTTCAAAGCTTATGTAACCCGTACCGATAACCAAAAGCCGACCGACCTGAGCAAAATTCTTTATGTGGAACTGCTTACTCCCGACGGATTTCTGGTAGAACGGCAGCAGATCCCGCTGGAGAACGACACCACCGGTTACGGCAACTTTGTACTCACGGACTCGCTCTACGGCGGTTTTTATGAATTGAGAGCCTACACTCGGTGGATGCTCAATTTCGGACGTATCGAACCGGAGAAAATACCACAGGAATTCGGCTATAAGGATTATTTCTTCAATACAGACGCCATGAAGGATTTCTTCGTAGATTACGAAAAGCTGTATTCCCGTGTGTTTCCGGTTTATGACAAGCCGCTGGAAAAGGGGATGTATGAACAGAACATGACCGTCAGACCCATGATGCGGTATTTCAAGACCAAGAAAGAAAAACCGAAACTGAACCTGAGTTTCTTTCCAGAAGGAGGCAGTCTGATAGCCGGAACGGAAGGGCGTGTGGCTTATGAGCTGACCGACGAACAGATGAAAAAGGTATGCGTTCCCATCACCATCCGCAATGCTCAGGGAAACAGCGTAGTTCAAACCACCCCGAACGCCTCGGGACGCGGCACATTTACTCTGTCGCAACCGCAAGGCAACCAAACCTATACCGCCGAACTGAAATACGAAGGATATGACTACCGGTTTGAACTGCCCAAAGTGGAGCAGCAGGGCTGCGCTCTGCGTCTGACACAAAACGACACTCAGGTGCAGATCACCCTCCAGGCTTCCGGACTGGAGGCAGAAAAAGAATTAGGCATGCACATCCTGAGCAGCGGCATCCTGCGCAAGGATACGGTTTTCCGGGTGCAGAACGGCACTTCGACAACCGTCCGTCTGGCTCTTGGAGATCTGCCAACCGGGGTGAATCAGGTTACCGTTTACGACGCGGAAGGACGGATCTATGCCGAACGACTGTTCTTTGTTCGTCACGAGGATATGCTGAAAGAACAACTGCACATTGAAGGAGTGGAACAGGAATACGGTGCTTTTGCCCCCATTCAACTCACACTGTCGCAGACAGCACCAACCGATGCCCATATCTCGCTGGCCGTGCGCGACGCTGCGACCATGACCTCCAATTACGACAACGGAAACATCCTCACGGAAATGCTGTTGGGCAGCGAACTGAAAGGATTTATCGAAAATCCGGGATATTATTTTGAGGCGGACGACAGTACGCACCATGCCGATCTGGATCTGCTGATGATGGTACAGGGATGGCGACGGTACAAATGGACAGATCTGTCCGGTATCGGTTCCTTTAAGCTGAACTATCTGCCCGAAAAATATCAGACTCTTTCCGGACGCCTGTACAAAGACTATGGCGACATCAGAAACCAAAGTTATGACCGGAGAAAAATTCTGGAAAGATACTTGTCGCTGAAAGATTCCGATCCGAAAAGGGCCGAAGCGTATTACGACCGGAATTACAGCACCATCAACAAACCGGCCGTCGTGCATGCCGACTATGCTCAGGACACATTGGTGGTAGAAACGGAACAAATCACCGAAAACGGTTATTTCTATATGCCTACTCCGCGCTTCTTCGGTCAGTGTGTACTGTTCCTGTCGGCCAACGACTCCATCAAGAACCAGAAACCGGACAGCAAGTCGAAAAACGAATTGCAACGCTGGATCAAAAACAAAATGGAAGAGATGAACGGATTTGCCAACGAAGAGGCTTTTCCGGAATACTACATCAAACGTGATCTTTTCTTCCCGCTGACCAGTAAACCCTATTCCTATTATCAGGACAATCTGGCTGACGAAACTTTTCAACCGTACGAAACGGAATCTATGGCCAATATTTACAAACTGCCCGAAATCAGCGTCCGTTCCAACAAGGGAGGACTGCGAAAAATCAATCGAAGCAAGCCGGCACTGACCCTGGATGCCTATCGGGTGTTCAACGACGCACTGGATTTAGGACTGGTCACCACTCCACGCTACTACCAGGAAGGACTGTCGGAAACAGTGAGTATGCTCAACCGTTTTCCATTGGCCTATACGGGCGATTACGGCACCAACGAGATGCCCAAAATCCGGGTAGAGTTCAACAACCGGAGCAAATCTATGGAATGGGGCGGCGAAGGCAAACTGGAATCATACCGCTATCTGAAATATACCCAATGGTTTAAACTTTATACGGACTTTGCCCCACGTGAACGTGGAAATGAACGCTACGCCGGTGCCAATACCCCGGAAATTGTATTCAACGCCATACAATATGATGAAAGCACCCAACGGCAGACTTACCGCGACCGTTATATCATCCTGTCAGGATTTGCCGAATGCGACGCTTTCTATAGTCCGGACTACAGCAACAAACCGCTTCCCGATACCAAAGACTACCGGCGCACCCTTTACTGGAATCCCGATATCCGTCTCAAACCGGGTGAAAAGAAAACCATAACCTTCTACAACAACAGCCAAAAGACCAGACTCTCGGTTGATGCGGAAGGACTGAGTCAGGACGGTACACTCTTGAGCAAACAGATTGGAAAAAAGTAGCCCATGGTTCTCAAAATTCTAAGTTTCCGATCATAAAACCGGAAAAACGATAAGCTTCTGTTCTGACAAAAAACACAAAAACAGAAAACGCCAATAAAATCCGCCCCTTTGCCCGGACGACACCGAACAAAGGGGCGGTATTGGTTACAAAGCATCCGCCAGAAACAAAGAGCCTGCCTTCAAAAACTTATTTCGTAAAGTTCGCCTCGTAGAAACGCACGAAAGCCTGATTAACCAGCTTGACGCCACCCGGTGTCGGATAGTCACCGCTGAAGTACCAGTCACCTTCGTGATCGGGGCATGCCTCATGCAATCCTTCGATAGTCTGATAAACAATCTCCACCTGCGCCTGAACATTCTTCGGTTTGAGCAGATCCACCATTTTGGCCGCTACTTCCTCGTCCGTAAACGGTTCGTAAATGCCCTTCACGGCATTGACCATCTGCTCCTTAAGCAAAGCAAGCTGTTGCTGGCACTGTTCGTACACCTCACGGATGCGGCCTTCCATACCGCGTTCAAACAACAGGGCAATAGCCGCACGGAAGGCGATGAACTGCTCCAGACTGGCCATGTCGATTCCGTAATAGTCCGGATAGCGCACCTGAGGCGAAGAAGATACAATGACAATCTTCTTGGGATGCAGACGGTCCAGAATACTGATGATACTCTGCTTCAGAGTCGTGCCGCGCACAATACTGTCGTCTATGATCACCAGATTATCCTCATAAGGCACCAGACTGCCATAGGTAATGTCATACACATGAGTAGCCAGGTCATTACGGGTATTTCCCTCGGCAATGAAAGTGCGGAGCTTGATATCCTTGATGGCCACCTTCTCGCTGCGGATACGCTGCGACAGAATCGCCTGCAATTCGCTGTGACTGGGTTTGTGTCCCAAAGCCTCAATACGCTGTATCTTCAGTTTGTTCAGATAATTGTCAAATCCTTCGAGCATACCGTAGAAAGCCACTTCGGCCGTATTCGGAATAAAGGAGAATACGGTATGCACTACATCGTTGTTCACCGCTTTCAGAATCGGATCTACCAACAGCTTTCCAAGCATCTTGCGCTCACGGTAGATGTCCACATCACTTCCACGGGAAAAGTAGATACGTTCGAAAGAGCAGGATTTCTGAACCTTCGGCTCATTGATCTGAGTCAGTCGCATCTCTCCTTTCTTATTCAGCATGATGGCCTGACCGGGCAACAGTTCGTGAATGGCATCAGCAGGTACATTCAGTGCCGTCTGGATTACCGGACGCTCCGAAGCCAATACCATGATTTCGTCGTCCATATACCAGAACCCCGGACGGATACCCCACGGGTCACGCACGGCAAAGGTCTCCCCGCTACCGGTCATACCGCAAATCACATAGCCGCCGTCCCATTGCGGACTTGAAGTGCGCAGCACGTTGGCCAGATCAATACGGTCTTCAATGGCATGAGTAATGTCCATACCCTCCAGACCTTCATCCTTACATTGCAAGAACAGGCGCTCCACCTCACGGTCCAGACGATGGCCCACCTGCTCCAACATAATATAGGTATCGGCATATTTGCGCGGATGCTGTCCGAAAGCGGTGATGGCAGCAAAAATCTCATCTACGTTGGTCAGGTTGAAGTTACCGCAAAGCGCCAGATTCTTGGCTCTCCAGTTATTCCGGCGCAGGAAGGGATGCACATAAGAAATACCGCTCTTTCCGGTGGTGGAATAACGCAGGTGCCCCATATAAAGTTCGCCGGCAAAAGGCAGACAGGTCTTGGCATAAGTGGCATCGGCCAACTGCTCCGGGGTCAGGTCACGGAAATTCTGGTGCACATTACTGAAAATCTCCGTAATGGCTCCTGCTCCCAACGCGCGTTCACGGAACATATATTCCTCTCCGGGATCGGCCTGAAGCTTTACACAAGCCAGTCCGGCAGCTTCCTGCCCACGATTGTGCTGCTTCTCCATCAACAGATAAAGTTTGTTCAGACCATACATCCAGGTGCCATACTTTTCCTGATAATATTCCAAAGGTTTCAAGAGGCGGATCATTGCCACACCACATTCATGCTTCAAAGGTTCCATATCGTATACAAATGTTTTATATTTTGCCACAAAGATACGGATTATTCCATTTCATAAAGACAGCAAAAACAACTTTTTACGAACTATTTTGCAGGAAAATCATTTTTCAGATAAACAAGATTCAGAACTGGAAATCAAAAAACAGAAAAAAGAAAGTTAAAGAATATAAGTCTATCTGGGATAATAACCAATAAATTCAAATATCAAAACCCTTATTTGATTACAAATAGTAATCTTGTTTATGAATATAATATTTATTTGATACGCAAAACCATTTAATCAGCCTCCATCCGCTATCTTTGCAAGGACATTTAGACAGGATAATAAACAAACACATGATAATATGAAAGCAAACATCATCAATGAAAGTCTTTTTGATAGAAGCAGTCGCTTATTGAATGCACAGCAACAGTTGCAAGACAAGGGCTTGTATGATGCTTCTTATGAACACGATGCCTGCGGTGTGGGCATGCTGGTAAATATTCAGGGTGGAAAATCGCACGATCTGGTAGATTCTGCCTTGAAACTGCTGGAGAATATGAAACACCGTGGTGCCGAAGGAGCCGACAACAAGACGGGTGATGGTGCGGGCATCTTATTGCAGATCCCTCACGAGTTCATCCTGCTGCAGGGTATCCCCGTACCTGAAAAGGGAAAATACGGAACCGGTATGTTCTTCTTCCCGAAAGATGAACAGAAGCAAACTGATTATCTGAATATTATCCGCAATACTTTAACAGAAAACGGACTGGAGCTGATGCACGTGCGCCAGGTACCTGTAGATTCTTCGGTACTGGGCAAGGACGCATCGGCTGTGGAACCGGATATCAAACAGCTTTTCGTTACGGCACAAGACGGAAGCGAGATTTCCGAAGAAACCTTATACATTGTCAGAAAAGAGATGGAACATCTCATTTCCGACCCGGAATTCTATGTGGTTTCTCTTTCGGCAAAAACCATTATTTATAAAGGTATGCTTTCTTCCACTCAGGTGCGTACCTATTTCCTGGATCTGGAGCAGCCTTATTTTACCAGCGGCATGGCCGTAGTACACTCCCGATTCAGCACCAACACCTTCCCGCGCTGGAGCCTGGCACAGCCTTTCCGACTGCTGGCACACAACGGTGAGATCAACACCATCCGTGGTAACCGCACCTGGATGGAAGCCCGCGAAAGTGTGCTGTCCAGCCCAACTTTGGGCGACATCACTCCCCTGCGCCCCATCGTACAGCCGGGTATGAGCGACAGTGCCTCGCTCGACAACGTACTGGAGTTTCTCGTACGCTCCGGTTTGAGCCTGCCACACGCCATGGCCATGCTCGTGCCGGAATCATTCAACGACAAGAACCCCATCAGCGAAGAGCTGAAGGCTTTCTATGAATACCACTCCATCCTGATGGAGCCATGGGACGGTCCGGCCGCCCTGATGTTCTGCGACGGACGATATGCCGGTGGTATGCTCGACCGCAACGGACTGCGTCCGGCACGCTACCTCATCACCAAAGACGGCATGATGGTTGTAGCCAGCGAAGCGGGAGTGATCCCGGTAGCTCCGGAGCGCGTTCAGGAAAAAGGACGCCTGCAACCGGGCAAGATTCTGCTGATCGACACCGAAAGCGGACAGATTCACTACGACGGTGAACTGAAAGCCGAACTGGCTGCCGCTCATCCTTACCGCCAATGGCTCTCTACCAACCGTATTGAGCTGGACCAGTTGCGTAGCGGACGCAAGGCTGAAAACAAGGTGGACGACCTGAACCGCCGCCTGCGCAGTTTCGGATATACCCGCGAAGACATCGAGCGCACCATAGCTCCGATGTGCAGCACCGGTTCGGAACCGACAGCCTCTATGGGTAACGACACCCCGCTGGCCGTTCTGTCCGAACAGCCTCAACTGCTGTTCAACTATTTCCGTCAGCAGTTTGCCCAGGTGACCAACCCGGCCATCGACCCGATCCGCGAAGAACTGGTCATGTCGCTCACCGAATATGTGGGTGCCATCGGTCAGGATATTCTGACTCCGAGCGGCACACACTGCAAAATGGTACGCCTGCCTCATCCGATACTGACCAACACCCAGCTGGACATCCTCTGCAACATCCGTTACAAAGGCTTCCAGTGCACCAAACTGCAAATGGTGTTCGACACCGCATTGGGTACCGACGGACTGGAGCAGCGCCTGCAGGAACTCTGCCACGAAGCCGAAGAAGCCATTGCCGGCGGAGCCAACTATATCATCCTTTCCGACCGCGCTGTGGATGAACAGCATGCCGCCATTCCGTCCCTGCTCACCCTGAGTGCCGTGCACCATCACCTCATCCGGACGCAGAAGCGCCTGCAAACCGCCCTGATTGTTGAGAGCGGCGAGGTGCGCGAAGTGATGCATGCCGCCCTGTTGTTGGGCTACGGTGCCAGCGCCATCAATCCGTACATGGCTTTTGCCGTGCTGGACGATCTGGTGAAGAAAGGCGAAGTACAGATGAACTACGAAACTGCCGAGAAGAACTATATCAAAGCCATCTGCAAGGGTCTGTATAAGGTGATGAGCAAAATGGGTATCAGCACCATCCGTTCTTACCGCGGCGCCAAGATATTCGAGGCTGTGGGCCTCAGCGAGAGCGTCTTGAAGAATTATTTCGGCACCGAAATCTCCACCATCGGCGGAGCCGGACTGAAAGAGATTGCCAAAGACTATCTGTTCTTCCATGATGACGGCTTCTGCCACACCCACGAACAGGAAGACCTGTTGCCTTACATCGGCCAGTTCTCTTACCGAAAGGGTGGCGAGCAGCACGCCTGGAATCCGGAAACCATCGCCAGTCTGCAACTGGCCACCCGTCTGGGCAGCTACAAGAAGTTCAAGGAGTTTACCCATCTGGCCAACGAGAAGGAACACCCGATATTCCTGCGTGACTTCTTCAGTTTCAAGCGCAACCCGATCAACATTGACGAGGTTGAGCCCGTTTCGGAGATTGTGAAGCACTTTGTAACCGGTGCCATGTCCTTCGGTGCCATCAGCAAGGAAGCGCACGAGGCTCTTGCGCTGGCCATGAACAAACTGGGCGGACGAAGCAACACCGGTGAGGGTGGCGAGGACAGCGACCGCTTCCATGAAACCTACGACGGCATCTCGCTCAACAGCAAGACCAAACAGGTGGCTTCAGGACGTTTCGGTGTCACCGCCGAATATCTGGTCAATGCCGAAGAAATACAGATCAAGGTGGCCCAGGGAGCCAAGCCGGGCGAAGGCGGACAGCTTCCGGGTTTCAAGGTGAACGAGGTCATTGCCAAGACCCGTCATTCCATTCCGGGCATCTCGCTCATCTCTCCTCCACCTCATCACGACATCTACTCCATCGAGGATCTGGCACAGCTTATCTTCGATTTGAAAAATATAAATCCTCAGGCCAAAATCAGCGTCAAGCTGGTGGCTGAAAGCGGTGTGGGCACCATTGCCGCAGGTGTGGCCAAAGCCAAGGCCGACCTGATTGTCATTTCGGGTGCCGAAGGAGGAACCGGTGCCTCACCGGCCTCATCCATGCGCTATGCCGGAATTTCTCCGGAAATCGGTCTGAGCGAAACCCAACAGACCCTCGTTCTGAACGGACTGCGCGGCAAGGTTCGCCTTCAGACCGACGGTCAGATCAAGACCGGACGCGACATCATCAGCATGGCGCTCTTGGGTGCCGAAGAGTTTGCCTTCGGAACCACGGTACTGATTGTATTGGGTTGCGTCATGATGCGCAAATGCCATGCCAACACCTGCCCGGTGGGTGTGGCCACCCAAGACCCGAAACTGCGTGAACGCTTCCGCGGACACTATCAGTATCTGGTGAACTATTTCGAATTCCTGGCTCAGGAAGTGCGCGAATATCTGGCAGAAATGGGATTCACCCGTCTGGAGAACATTGTGGGACGCACCGACCTGATTGAAATCAAGCCGCGATCAGAAGGAAGCAAAGCGGCTCTGGTGGACTTCAGCCGTCTGTTGCACCGTGTAGACACCGATGCCGCCATCTGCCACTGCACCGAGCAGGATCATGAAATCGACTCAGTACTGGATCGCCGCATTTTGGCCGACGCGCAGCCTGCCATCGACGGACAAACCCCAATAGAGTTGGAATACTCGATCCGGAACACCGACCGTTCGGCCGGAACCATGTTGTCGGGAGCCGTATGCAAGCAGTACGGTCATGCCGGACTGCCCGATGAAACCATCCGCGTCACCTTCCGCGGCTCAGCCGGACAAAGCTTCGGAGCCTTCCTGGCCCACGGCATCCACTTCAAACTCGAAGGTGAGGCCAACGACTATCTGGGCAAGGGCCTGAGCGGAGGCGTCATCTCCGTTTATCCGGACCGCCAGAGCGATTTTGCTCCCGAGCAGAACATCATTGCCGGAAACACATTGTTATACGGTGCCATCAGTGGCGAGGTCTACATCAACGGACAGGCTGGCGAACGCTTTGCCGTGCGCAATTCGGGAGCTATCGCCGTAGTAGAAGGAGCCGGCGACCACTGCTGTGAGTATATGACCGGCGGACGCGTGCTCGTTCTGGGCGAAACCGGAAGAAACTTTGCAGCCGGAATGAGTGGCGGTATCGCCTATGTGTGGAACAAGAAAGGCGACTTCGACTACTTCTGCAATATGGAAATGGTAGAGCTTTCTCTTCTGGAACACAAATCTTCGGTAAAAGAAGTCAAGGAACTGCTCCGCAAGCATTACGAACACACCGGCTCACCGCTGGCCAAGGATATGCTGGAGCATTGGGAACAGTATGCCGACCAGTTCATTCAGGTCACCCCGATTGAATACAAGCGGGTGTTGGCCGAGGAACAGATGGCCAAGCTGAAGGAAAAGATCGAAGCCGTTCAGCGCGACTATTAACCGGCAGCCGCCCCAAGAGAGTTTCAAAAAAGAATCATCAACCCACAAAAACATCACAAGAATCATGGGAAATCCAAAAGCATTCTTAACCATACCGCGCCAGACTGCGGGCTATCGCAGCATTCACGAACGTCTTACGGACTTTGCAGAAGTAGAACAGACCCTCAACACCGGAGAACGCAAGTTACAGGCTTCCCGATGCATGGACTGCGGAGTGCCGTTCTGCAACTGGGCCTGCCCGCTGGGCAACCGCCCGCCTGAGTTTCAGGACGCCCTGTTCAAGGGAAAATGGAAAGAGGCCTACGAAATACTGAACGACACCAACGACTTTCCGGAGTTTACCGGACGCATCTGTCCGGCTCTCTGCGAAAAGAGTTGCGTACTGAAATTGAGCATGGACGCTCCCGTAACCATCCGTGAAGACGAATGCGCCATCATTGAGGCGGCTTTCCGCGAAGGATATGTGCAGCCCAAGACCTATGCCCGCAACGGAAAGAAAGTGGCCGTCATCGGTTCCGGACCGGCTGGACTTGCCGCCGCCAACCAGCTGAACCACATGGGCTATGAGGTAACCGTATTCGAAAAACTGGAATATATCGGCGGATTGCTCCGCTTCGGTATTCCGAACTTCAAGCTGAACAAGGCCGTGATCGACCGCCGCCTCAAGATTATGGAGGCCGAAGGCATCTGTTTCCAGCCAAATACCGAGATTGACCTCACCCGTCTGCCCGAAGGCTTCGATGCCTACTGCGTATGTACCGGTACACCGCAGGCCCGCGACCTGAATGTGCCGGGCCGTGAACTGAAGGGAATCCATCTGGCCATGGAAATGCTGGCCCAGCAGAACCGTGTGCTGGCCGGACAGCATTTCAGCGATGAGGAACGCATCCAGGCACACGGCAAGCATGTCGTTGTCATCGGCGGCGGCGATACGGGAAGCGACTGCATCGGTACCAGCAACCGTCATGGAGCCGCCAGCGTAACCCAGATCGAGATTATGCCCAAACCGCCCGTAGGCCACAATCCGGCCACCCCATGGCCACAATGGCCTGTAGTGCTCAAGACCAGCTCCAGCCACGAAGAAGGCTGTAACCGTCGCTGGTCACTGACCACCAACTGTTTCTTAGGCGAAAACGGGCATGTAACCGGCATGGAAGTGGAAGAAGTGGAATGGATACCTTCTACAGAGCCCGGCGGACGCCCCACGATGCAGCCTACCGGAAAGAAAGAGATTCTGAAGGCCGACCTCGTTCTGCTGGCCATGGGCTTCCTGAAGAACAACCTTCCGGAACTGCCGGAAAACGTGTTCGTGGCAGGCGATGCCGCCACCGGTGCCAGTCTGGTCGTGAAATGTATTGCCAGCGGACGCAAGGCCGCACGCGACATTGACGCTTATCTCAAGAAATAAATAACGCAAACACGTATATTAACTAACAGCATAAATACAAGCAACTATGTGTGGAATCGTAGCAATATTCAATATTAAGGAGCAGTCTAAAGCCTTGCGCGACAAGGCGCTGCGGATGTCGGCCAAGATCCGTCACCGCGGTCCGGACTGGAGTGGCATCTACTGTGGCAAAAGCGCCATTCTGGCGCACGAACGCCTTTCGATCGTGGATCCGCAGAGCGGCGGACAACCATTGTTCTCACCCGACCGGAAACAGATTCTGGCCGTGAACGGCGAGATTTACAACCATCGTGACATCCGGAGCCGCTATGCCGGTACTTATCCCTTCCAGACGGGTTCCGACT
This sequence comes from uncultured Paraprevotella sp., assembly GCA_944321345.1. Taxonomy (GTDB): domain Bacteria; phylum Bacteroidota; class Bacteroidia; order Bacteroidales; family Bacteroidaceae; genus Paraprevotella. The sequence goes on along the minus strand of CALUKY010000004.1, from coordinate 38,592 downwards.
GCGAGGTGGTACTGGCCCTCTACCGTGAAAAAGGCATCCACTTTCTGGAGGACCTGAGCGGAATCTTTGCCTTTGCCCTGTATGACGAGGAGAAAGACGAGTTTCTGATTGCACGTGACCCGATTGGAGTCATTCCATTGTATATCGGATATGATGCCGACGGCACCGTGTACTGCGCCAGCGAACTGAAAGCACTTGAAGGATTCTGCGAGCGCTATGAACCTTTCCTTCCGGGACATTATTACTGGAGCCGTGAAGGCAAGATGACCCGCTGGTACGAACGCGACTGGTTTGACTATGCCGCCGTAAAGGATGCGCCAACCAGCGTTCCGGCACTGAAGGAATCACTCGAAGAAGCTGTCAAGCGTCAGCTGATGAGTGATGTGCCCTATGGTGTGCTGCTTTCGGGTGGTCTGGACAGTTCCGTCATCTCGACCGTGGCCAAGAAATTCGCTTCACGCCGCATCGAAAGCGACAGCCGGAACGAAGCCTGGTGGCCACAGCTCCATTCGTTCGCCGTGGGTCTGAAAGGAGCCCCCGATCTGGCCAAAGCCCGCGAGGTGGCCGATCATATCGGAACCGTGCATCATGAAATCAACTACACCATTCAGGAGGGACTCGACGCCATCCGCGATGTGATCTATTACATAGAAACCTATGATGTGACCACCGTGCGCGCCTCTACCCCGATGTATCTGCTGGCCCGTGTCATCAAAAGCATGGGCATCAAGATGGTGCTCAGCGGCGAGGGTGCAGACGAGGTGTTCGGCGGTTATCTCTACTTCCACAAAGCGCCAAACGCACAGGCCTTTCACGAAGAAACCGTGCGCAAGCTCTCCAAACTGCATCTTTACGACTGTCTGCGCGCCAACAAATCACTCTCGGCCTGGGGTGTCGAAGGCCGTGTCCCCTTCCTCGACAAGGAATTCTTGGACGTGGCCATGCGCCTGAATCCGGCATCCAAGATGTGCCCTGGCCAGGAAATCGAAAAGCGCGTGCTGCGCGAGGCCTTTGCCGACATGCTTCCGGAATCCGTGGCCTGGCGACAGAAGGAACAGTTCTCCGACGGTGTGGGCTACTCTTGGATTGACACACTGAAAGAAATAACGGCTCAGGCAGTAAGCGACGAAGAAATGGCTCATGCAGCCGAGCGCTTCCCGATCAACCCGCCACAGAACAAGGAGGAATACTATTACCGCAGCATTTTCGAAGAACACTTCCCGAGCGAAAGCGCCGCACGCAGTGTGCCGAGTGTGCCGAGCGTGGCCTGCTCTACCGCCGAAGCGCTGGCATGGGATGCTTCTTTCCAGGGCAAGAACGACCCGAGTGGAAGAGCGGTGAAGGGTGTTCACGAAGAAGCTTACGAATAAAAAAGGCAAAATTGCCGTAACTTTATCTTTTAGACTAGACCTCAATAAATTTTAAAAAAACATTATGATGATTTGAAAATCTCATCATAATGTTTTTTTTCTATTTTTTCGAAATGCTTTTCCTTTATGAATACCAATGCCTGTCTCACCCCTGTCTGTCAGTCTGGTATCGGTCAAAATCCTCAGAAAAAATTGGAAACGGGGATTTCAAACAATCTTTTTCTCGCAAATAACTATAAAAAACGAATTTTTCTTGATTATCTCCTCACGTGTATTCATACTTCCGCATCTTCATATCACAGTATGCGACTTCATCAGAAAAATAAAATCACAATCTGTTTCTTCCTGCCGCTTTTCGAAAAAGTTTCAGTTTGAAATATTCACCTTTTCACAAGCTTTAAAATCAAACTTTCAAAGCATAAATACGCTCAAAACGTAAGTAGTACAAAATTCTTTTCAGAAAGATGAATTACACATCACCATTAAAAACAAAAAGAAATAACTTTGCATTAAAGAAAAGCAAAAAGACAGCATTAAGCCAATAAAACATGAAAAGAGTCATCAACTTTACCAAAATGCACGGAGCGGGTAATGACTACATTTATGTAAACACACAGCTGTTTCCGTTACCCAATCCCGAAAAATGGGCCATAGCATGGAGCCGACCACATACAGGAATAGGAAGCGACGGTCTGGTATTGATCGGAGCATCGGATAACGCTGATTTCAGCATGCGGATTTTCAATGCCGACGGCTCGGAAGCCCTGATGTGCGGCAATGCCAGCCGGTGCATCGGAAAGTATGTATACGAATACGGACTCACCGAACAGAAAGACATCAGGCTTGAAACGCTTTCCGGCATCAAGCACCTGCACCTGAATGTAAAGGAAGGACAAGTGGAATCAGTCACTGTCGAAATGGGCTATCCGCAAAATATCCGTGAAACCGATCTCTGCGGAATATTTCCGGGAAAAGGTATCGCCCTGTCAGTAGGCAATCCGCATCTCGTTGTCTTTGTCGATGACATCTCGACGGTAAAGCTTGAAGAAATCGGTCCTCAATTAGAACATCATCCGGATTTTCCAGACCGTGTGAATGTAGAGTTCGCACAGATACTGGAGGACGGACACATCCGAATGCGGGTTTGGGAACGCGGTTCGGGCATCACGATGGCTTGCGGTACCGGTGCCTGTGCCACGGCTGTGGCCGCCGCATTCAGCGGACGTTGCGGCCGGAAATCGGATATCACCATGGATGGTGGAACACTGACTATCGAATGGAACGAAGAGGACGGACAAATCCGTATGACCGGACCGGCCACACGGGTGTTTGACGGAGAAATAGAGATTGACGAGTAGGGATAACAACAACACAAACACATTACCTAATATATAAAGCAAAAATTATGCTACGCATCAATGATCATTTTTTGGAATTACCGGGAAGCTATCTGTTCTCGGAGATTGCCCGCAAAGTAAGCACCTTCAAAGAGGAACATCCAGAAACCCAACTCATCCGACTGGGTATCGGAGATGTGACCCGTCCACTGCCCGAAGCCTGCATTCAGGCCATGCATCGCGCCGTGGATGAGATGGCCGACAGTGTTACTTTCCGCGGATACGGACCGGAACGGGGATATGACTTCCTGATCGAGGCGATCATCCGCAACGACTTTGAACCATATGGCATCCATATCGATGCTTCTGAAATATTTGTCAGCGACGGAGCCAAAAGCGATACGGGCAACATCGGTGACATCCTGCACACCGACAATCGGGTATGCGTCACAGATCCGATCTATCCGGTATATATCGACAGCAATGTCATGGCCGGAAGAGCCGGTACTCTTGATGAGCAGGGACGATGGAGCCGCATTACTTACATGCCTTGCACCGCAGAAAACCATTTTGTTCCGGAACTGCCGGAACAGCCGGTAGACCTGATTTATCTGTGCAGCCCCAATAATCCAACCGGTACGGCATTGACCCGAGAGCAGTTGAAGCGTTGGGTGGACTATGCTCTGAAGCACGACTGCCTCATCCTGTTTGATGCCGCCTACGAGGCGTTTATCCGCGAAGAGGAAGTGCCCCACTCCATTTACGAGATCGAGGGAGCACGCCAATGTGCCATCGAGTTCCGAAGCTTCTCAAAGACTGCCGGATTTACAGGTGTACGTTGTGGCTACACCGTGGTGCCTCAGGATGTTTACGGACGTACCAAAGACGGGCAGAAAGAAAAACTGAATCCGATCTGGAACCGACGCCAGTGCACCAAATTCAACGGCACCAGTTACATCACCCAGCGAGCAGCCGAGGCTGTCTACAGTCCGGAAGGCAAGCAACAGGTAAAGGCCACCATCGACTTCTATCTGGAGAATGCCCGCATCATGCGCGAGGGACTGACCGAAGCCGGGCTGACCGTTTACGGAGGAGTCAATTCTCCCTATCTGTGGCTTCAGACTCCACATGGCGTTACTTCGTGGGAGTTCTTCGACCGTCTGTTGCATCAGGCTCATGTAGTGGGCACTCCGGGATCAGGCTTTGGCCCCAGCGGCGAAGGTTATCTGCGCCTTACCGCCTTTGGCAACCGGGAGGACTGCATCGAAGCCATGAAGCGCATCAAGAACAGAATTTGAAAAAAGGAAATCACAAAACGAAAACAACAACCATAACACAAGATTCACTATGTCTACACTGAGATTCAGAGTGGTGGAAAGCGCGTTTCTCAAGAAACCGGCCCACGTAGAGGTTCCCGCCGAAAGACCTTCGGAATATTTCGGCAAATATGTGTTCAACAAGGAAAAGATGTTCAAGTATCTTTCCGAACCGGTTTACCGCAAACTGATTGACGTGATTGACAACGGCAGCCCGCTGGACCGCAGCATTGCCGACGCCGTGGCCGAAGGTATGAAAAAATGGGCTACGGAAATGCACGTAACCCACTACACACACTGGTTTGCCCCACTGACCGAAGGCACAGCCGAAAAGCATGACTCTTTTGTGGAGCACGACGGCAAGGGAGGTATGATCGAGGAGTTCAGCGGAAAACTGCTGGTGCAGCAGGAACCGGACGCTTCTTCCTTCCCGAACGGCGGTATCCGAAACACCTTCGAAGCACGCGGATACTCGGCCTGGGACCCTTCATCTCCGGCATTCATCGTGGACGACACGCTGTGTATCCCGACCATCTTCATTGCCTACACCGGCGAGTCACTGGACTATAAGGCCCCGTTGCTCAAGGCCCTGCGCGCCGTAAACAAGGCGGCAACCGACGTGTGCCATTACTTTGATCCGGAAGTGAAAAAAGTAATCACTTACTTAGGCTGGGAGCAGGAATACTTTTTGGTGGACGAAGGGCTGTATGCCGCCCGCCCCGACCTGCTGCTCACCGGACGCACCCTGATGGGACATGACTCTGCCAAGAACCAGCAGTTGGAGGACCACTACTTCGGTGCCATCCCGACCCGTGTGGCCGCCTTTATGAAAGAACTGGAGATTGAGGCACTGAAACTGGGCATCCCGGTCAAGACCCGTCACAACGAGGTTGCCCCGAACCAGTTCGAATTAGCTCCGATCTATGAGGAATGTAATCTGGCCAACGACCACAACATGCTGATCATGTCACTCATGCGCAAGATAGCCCGTAACCACGGATTCCGCGTGCTGCTGCACGAAAAGCCGTTCAAGGGCGTAAACGGAAGCGGAAAGCATAACAACTGGTCACTGGGTACTGACACCGGCGTGCTGCTCATGGCTCCGGGAAAGACTCCGGCCGACAACCTGCGCTTTGTCACCTTCGTAGTAAACACCCTGATGGCTGTTTACCGTCACAACGGACTGATCAAGGCTTCCATCTCCAGCGCTACCAACGCCCACCGTCTGGGCGCCAACGAGGCACCTCCAGCCATCATCTCCAGCTTCTTGGGCAAACAGCTGTCCGATTTGCTGACTCACATCGAGGAAAGCGATCAGGATGCTTTGATTCTGAGCGGCAAGCAGGGCATGAAACTGGATATTCCTCAGATTCCGGAACTGATGATCGACAACACCGACCGCAACCGCACCTCACCGTTCGCCTTTACCGGCAACCGCTTCGAGTTCCGTGCCGTGGGTTCTGAAGCCAACTGCGGCAGCGCGATGATTGCGTTGAACACGGCCGTGGCCGAACAGCTCACCGAATTCAAGCAGGAAGTGGACAGCCGTATTGCCAAGGGAGAGGAGCAGACTTCGGCCATTCTGTCCGTAATCCGCAAGTACATCAAGATCTGCAAGCCGATCCACTTCGACGGAAACGGATACAGCGACGAGTGGAAGGCAGAGGCAGCGCGCCGCGGACTGGACTGCGAAACCAGTGTGCCGGTCATCTTCGACAACTATCTGTCTGAAAGCAGTGTGGAAATGTTTGAAAAGACCGGCGTGATGACCCGTAAGGAACTAGAGGCCCGCAACGAGGTGAAATGGGAAACCTATACCAAGAAGATTCAGATCGAGGCCCGCGTATTGGGCGATCTGGCCATGAATCATATTGTACCGGTTGCCACCAAATATCAAAGCGAACTGATTGACAATGTGTTCAAGATGCGCCAGTTGTTTGCAGCAGACAAGGCCGAAGAACTCTGTGGAAAGAATCTGGAACTGATTGAAGAGATTTCAAAGCACACCGCCTTTATCAAGGAGCATGTGGACAGCATGATCGAAGCGCGCAAGGTGGCCAACAAGATCACCAGCGAGCGTGAGAAGGCTATCGCCTACCACGACACCGTAGTGCCTGCTCTGGACGAAATCCGTTACCACATCGACAAACTGGAACTGATTGTAGACGACCAGATGTGGACACTGCCGAAATACCGCGAATTACTGTTCATCAGATAAATATCAATTCATAGGAAAAGCAAACAAAAGCGACTTTTGTTTCATTGATGATTAATGGGAAATGGCATCTTGCCGGAGATCAGAATCCGGCGGATGTCATTTTTTATTTTTTATTAAATTACCTTGCATATATCAACATTTATCGCGACCTTAGTAGCCAAAGTTTTTTAAAGATTAAATCTGTTATGGAAGAATTTAACCTACTCTCTCCCCTGCTTCTGGCCGTGAGCGGACTCATGATCGGAGCTATTCTGAAATCAATACTGCAACCGCGGAATATCCCTTATACCGTGGGACTCTTTGCCTTCGGTCTGCTCATCGGTGTGCTGGAACGCTTTGACTGCTTTGCCACACTGCCCAAGATCAGCCAGACCATACAGTCGGTGGGCGACATGAACCCCGACTTCATTCTGTATGTGTTTCTGCCCATCCTGATTTTCGATGCGGCTTATGAAATGAATATGCACATCTTCAAGAAAACGCTGTCGAACGCCACGCTGCTGGCCGGTCCGGGACTGATTATCGGCATGCTGCTCACCGCCGCTCTGGTGATGGGCTTCCGCTGGATTGCTCCGGAATATGCTTCGTGGTCGTGGTCGTTCGCGCTGATGTTCGGTGCTCTGATCAGTGCCACCGACCCGGTGGCCGTAGTGGCCTTGCTGCACGAACTGAACACCAGCAAGCGGTTTTCCACTCTGGTGGACGGCGAGTCGCTGCTGAACGACGGAACGGGTATCGTGTGCTTCATGCTGTTTTTCGGCGCCTATGTGGGCGGCATGCAGTCCGGTGCGTCTCCTCTGGCGGAGTTCACAATAGTTGTAGCCGGCGGTGCCTTGCTGGGCTTCATTCTGGCACGGGCCGCCCTGTGGTTCATCACCCGCATCAATTCCGAAGAGGTGATTCAGAACAGTGTGATCATTCTGGCGGCCTATACCACCTTTATCCTGTCACAGTTCTATCTGGGTGTATCGGGAGTGATTGCCTTGGTGGCTTTCGGTCTGGCCATCTCCTACAAAGGTCGCCCACGTCTGAAGCCGCAGGTCAATGAGTTTATGGAAAAGTTCTGGGAACTGCTGGCCCATATCGCCAACACTCTGGTGTTTATCATTGTGGGTATCGTCATTGCCGAAAAGGTGGATGTTACCTGGACCAATATCGGTATTCTGATTCTGTTGTATATCGGACTGAATCTGATCCGTTTTGTCATGATCATGATGCTGTATCCGCTGATGAAGCATTTGGGTTACGGACTGACCAAACGCGAATCGGTGATTCTGACGTGGGGCGGACTGCGCGGTGCCTTGGGTATGACGCTGGCTCTGATGGTGTCCTACACTCCGGAGATTCCGGAAGAGATCCGCAAACAGGTGCTGTTCTTCACGGCGGGAATTGTAACGCTCACCCTGTCGGTCAACGCTACGACCATGCGCTGGCTGCTCAAACGCCTGGGACTGATCCATGTGTCTACAGCGCGTTGCCAGATGGAATACCGCATTCAGGAACACATCTACGAGAGTTCGGAGAAGTATTTCAACAAACTGACCACGCGCGAACAGCTGGCGGATGCCAACTGGGATCATGTGCGTAACTATCTGCCCGAAATGCCGGAAGAGCCGGTAAAAGATCCTCGCTCCAAGGACTTTCTGGCAGAAATCCGTCTACGTGTGCTGGACAAGGAGAAATCCAGCTGCCGCATGATCTATCAGGAAGGTATTATTTCGAAAGATTCGTTCGTGCGCCTGATGGCTTCGCTCGACGAGATGTATGACCACGACGGCGAATATGCCCTGAGCTTCCGCCAGTCTATCTTCAACTTCTGCGAGCAGGCCGCCTTGTTGCATCACCTACGCAGTCTGGGATTCATGCGCGACTGGATCAGCTTCTACTTCCGCGAACGCATCATGATTATCTATGATTTGGGACGCGGTTTCATCATCCTGCAACGCGAGGATCTGAAGTTCCTGGATGATCTGGCCTCATCGGATCTGGTTTCCGAAGAACAGAAACGCCTGTTGGCCCAACTGAAAGAGGAGATCACGGAGAACATCAACAAGATGAACGAAGTGATTCAGAAGCTGGCGCAGGAGTTTCCGCGTGCCTACCATCATGCGCTCACCCAGAAGTCTATCCGTATGCTGCTGAGTGACGAACGGCGCACCGTAAACCAACTGACCTACGAGGGTATCCTGTCGGACAAGGATGCCGAGAAGCACATGGAGAGCATCAACAAGCGGATTGACGAGGTGAACTCGTTCAGCCATACCATCCCCGCTTCTCTGTTCCGCTGGATGATTCATAAAAAGAAACAGGAAAAGCCGAAGAAATAAGGAAAGGAAATAGAAAAGTACCACAGACTAATATGATACCAACCACAAATAAAGAAACTTCCAGTTCGTCTATTGACGAAATACTGGATATGCTGCGCGCCGGACAATGGGTCAGTGCCGCGGCAGCCGACTCACCGGAGGTCAGCGACATGCTGACCCGCTGTGCCGATGCCTGTTTCGACATCAACCATATGCGGCCATCCCGCAAAGAGGAACGCCGGCAGGCTTTCCAGAACCTGCTCGGAAAGTTCGGCAAAGATAGTGTGATTCACAGTCCTTTCCGCTGCGACTTCGGATTTAATATCCGGATTGGAGATCATTTCGTCGGGAATTTCAATCTAAGCATTTTGGATGAAGCCGAAGTGACGATTGGAGATTATGTCATGATAGGCCCCAACTGCTCGCTGATTACCATAACCCATGCCTTGCAGGAAAATCAGCGCCAGGAAGGACTGATGGCGGCCCGCCCCATAAAGATCGGAAACCATGCCTGGATCGCTGCCAATGTAGTCATCCTGCCCGGTGTGGAGATTGGCGAAGGTGCTGTCATCGGTGCCGGAAGTGTGGTGACCAAATCCATCCCGCCCCGGATGCTCGCAGTAGGTAATCCGTGCCGCCCGATACGACCGATAGCCGACGAGGACCGAATCTGCCTGAAATAAGTTATCTATGATTGTCTTCAATAATACATTCCAGAAGGATGTTCCTCGTTTTGCCTGTGGTTTAGACTTGTCATTTCGGGAACATTTCCTTCTTAAAAAATTGGTCTTCTGAAAGATATCTTGTATAAATATTCACTATAAACAAGCATAAAATATACATATATTCATATTTTATACATAAAATGGTCGCACATTACGGAAAAATCAGTCGGCAAATAGCTAAAAAAACTCCCTGAAGTTTTTAAAAAATCTTCAGGAAAACTTTTTCAAAACTTCAGGGAATTTTTCAGAAATAAAAAACAAGGCTGTTTTTTATAGTATCATTTTTCTGGATGAAGTATTTTTCCAAACACGACATTTTACCTTAAACAATTGATAATAAAACTACTATCACCATTTTAACGCTCTGAGAATAAATCATTTCAGAACTAAACTACTCCCGTCCATAAAAAACACATTCTGGCAAGAGTAGATTTCAAAATGATACCATGCAATACTCGGAAACAGAATGATTCCCTCAGATTCTCTCAAAAAGATCTTTATAAAAAACCCGTGGATGAACTGTTTTTCCAGTCCATCCACGGGGATACTATATAATTGTATGAAAAAGAAATTCAAGAATTAAATGAACAGATTCAGGTTCGCCTCTTCGGTACGCTCCAGATAAGTAGCCACACCGCCAAGGGTCACATCATCGAGCAGTTCTTCTTGCTTCACACCCATAACATCCATACTCATGGTGCAGGCGATAAACTCCACTCCCTGCTCACGGGCCTGGGCAATGAGCGACTCCAGACTGTCAATCTTCTTTTTCTTCATCAGGAAGCGCATCATCTTGCTGCCGATGCCCATCATGTTCATCTGCGACAGCTTCAGCGCCTTACTGTCGGAAGGTAGCATCCAGGAGAACATACGGCCCCAAATGTCTTTTTCCACTGCCGGCTTCTGGCTCTTCTTGATGATGTTCAGTCCCCAGAAGGTGAAGAACATGGACACTTTCTTACCTGTAGAGGCGGCTCCGTTGGCAATGACAAACGATGCCAGTGCCTTGTCCAAATCGTCGCTGAACACCACAATGGTCTTGTTCTCTGCCCCGCCCTGCTGCACCGGAGCACAGGCCTTAGGCTGCTGCTTGCGCACCAGAGCCTTGACTTGTCCGCCCTGCTTGTCGAGCGACACCAGATCGGCTCCGGTCATCTTGCACCACGACTTCACGTCCTTGGCAAAAGCCTGGTCGGTGGCGGTGATGCAGAGCATGGCATCGTTATCCAACTGCTCGTAAGTGCTCTTGAGCTTCATAATCGGACCGGGACACATCAGTCCGCAGGCATTGACTTCCACAATATTCTTCGTGCTGCAAGGCTCATCGCCGCAACAGCTGCCGCAAGACGAGTCCGGCTGACCGACCGGCATGGTAGCCGCACTCCAGGTTTTGTAACCTCCGGAGAGATTCTTCACATGGATAAAGCCGTGCTGCTTCAGAATCCGGTAGGCCAGATAACCGCGCAGACCGATGGCGCAGGTAACGACAATCAGACGGTCTTTCGGCAGTTCTGCCAGACGGCCGCGCAACTCATCCACCGGAATATTCACAAAGCCCGGAATAGTACCCAGCTCATACTCGGCCGGAGTGCGCACGTCTATCTTCACCGCATCGGCCGGTAGAGAGGCCACATCGCTCCAAAGAATGGTTTCCACCCGTTTTTTCAGAATATTGTCGGCCACAAAGCCTGCCATGTTTACGGGATCTTTTGCAGAAGAATAAGGAGGTGCATAGGCATGCTCCAGCTCCATCAGATCGGCCACGGTTCCCTGATTCTGGATGACCTGTGCCAGCATCTCGATGCGCTTGTCCACTCCGTCGAAGCCCACAATCTGGGCACCCAACAGGCGACCGTTTTCGGGCGAGAAGAGAATCTTTACGGACATGGATACGGCACCGGGATAGTAGCCGGCATGCGACTGTGAATGGGTGAACGAACTGAGATAAGGAATCTTTTCACGGTCGAGCAGCTTGGAGTTGGCTCCGGCTGCGGCCACCGTCAGATCGAACACCTGAGCAATGGAAGTTCCGATAGTGCCGGAATAGACAGATACGTTGCCATACACGATATTGTCGGCCACAATGCGTCCCTGCTTGTTGGCCGGACCGGCCAGCGGAATCAGTGCCGGTTTGCCGGTCACTCCGTGAACCACCTCAACGGCATCGCCCAGCGCATAAATGTCCGGATCGGAAGTCTGCATATATTCATTGACCGAGATTCCTCCCAACGCACCGATAGCCAGTCCGCTATCCTTGGCCAGCGTGGTTTCGGGACGCACACCGATGCTGAGAATCACCATATCGGTTTCGATTTTCCGCTCGTCGGAAAGCACCACTTCCAGTGCACCGGAAGCTGAAGACACAAAACGGGTTACGCCACGCTCTAAATGCAGGTGAATGCCCTGCTCCACCATGTGATGGTGCACGATGGAAGCCATCGAATAGTCTATCGGAGCCATAACCTGACGGCCCATCTCCACCACGTGCACTTCCAGTCCCTGGCGGTGCAGGTTCTCGGCCATCTCCAGACCGATGAATCCGCCGCCTACGACTACGGCACGGCGAGGACGGTTGGCGGTAATATAGTTCTTGATGGCATCGGTATCGGGCACATTGCGCAACGTGAAGATGTTGGGCAGATTGATGCCCTCGAGGTTCGGACGGATCGGGGCCGCTCCGGGCGAAAGCACCAGTTTGTCATAACTCTCGGTATACTCGGCACCGGTTTCCAGATTCTTGATACGCACGGCTTTTTGCCCGCGCAGAATCTCTACTGCTTCCTGACGCACACGGATGTCTATTGCAAAACGGTCCTGAAATCCTTTCACCGTCTGCACGAAAAGATGATCGCGCTCAGAAATCTCTCCACCTATATAATAAGGCAGACCACAATTGGCATACGACACATAGGCTCCACGCTCCAGCAGAATGATTTCCGCCTGCTCGTCCATTCTTCTCAATCGTGCGGCAACCGTAGCTCCACCGGCAACACCGCCAATAACTATATACTTCATTATTTCTCTTGTTATTTATTTCTATATAATATATTTCCTACTAAACACTATTTGGGTAAAAAAAGGAGATTACTCCTTTTTCAGCACTTCATTCAGCTGTTGGAACAAACGCTCCAACTGAAGATCCTTGCTCTGCATGGCTTTCACCGTCTGCCAACCGGCTTCGGTAAGCGAAAAAATCATCTGGCGCTTGTCTTCCTTATTGATCTCACGCTCGATGAATCCCTTCTGCTCCACAGCCGTAATAACCTTAGACACACGAGAGTTGGACAGACCGATGTATTCGCAGATGGCTCCCGCCGTACGGGGCTTTCCGTCCTTCATGCAACAAAGCAGCATCGCCTCGTTGATGGTCATGGAATGAGCCTCAGCAAAGTCCTTCTCAAACTGATAAAGAACCTTATACAAGTCTTTTATGACACAAATCGATTCCATAATTTCTGATTTTCTTGTCGCAAAGATAAGTACTTATTCCAAATAGAAAAAGTTTTTATTGGAAAATATTATCAGAAAACCACATTTTTAAGAGGATGCAGTCATTTTAAACAATCGACAACAGTTTGATCTCAAAAATCAGGGTAGATGCTCCGGGGATGCGACCACAGGCGCGACGGCCGTATCCTTTCTCCTGAGGGATATACACAATCCACTTGTCGCCCACGTGCATCTGCTGCAAGGCAATCTGCCAGCCTTCGATGACATCTTTCAGACGGAAGGCCTCGGGACAGGTGCGTTTCCAGGAATTGTCGAATTCCTTACCGCCCACCAGCACACCGCGGTAGTGCACGGTAACCACACTGTTCAGATTAGGCGAAACGGTCCCTTCACCCGTTTCCAACACACGATAAAGAACCCCTCCGGGCAGTTCGTGCACACCCTCCTGCCCTCTTTTCTCTGCTAAAAAAGCCTCGTTGCGAGCTTTGTATTCTGCTGCTTTTCCCATATTCCTTAATGCCGCATTTCTGAAAAAACTCTTTTCTGTAAATTCTCTTTTCGGAATTAATCCATTCCAGCCTGTATCAGACGCTCCTTGATCAGTGCCAGGTGCGCAATATACCCGCAAATGGTTACCGTGACTTCACGCTCCTTCAGCATGGATATCAATTTAGTCACTGTAAAACGCAGATTCTTGGTATGACTGGACTTATTGATCTGCAACTCGGCGGGCATACGGTCCATGCGCTCTTCAAACCAGGCTATCAGCTCATTGACTTCCTCTTTCGTAAAGTCGGGTTTAAAGGTATAGATGTCTTCTTTCTTTTCCATAAGTACAAAAATACGGAAAGTTTTGCAGAACGACCTACTGCAAAACAAGATAATTTGCAAAAAAACGGTCTCTCCAAATCACAGACAACAACCGCTCGCGAATCAGAGACACTTAAATCTGATACAGTTTGTCCAGCAAATCACGAATCGGATTCGCCAGAACCGGATAACGCTCATTCCGCTTCAACATCTCTTCCAATACCGGAATTGCTTTTTTCCCTTCACCTTTTTTCAAATAGGCAAATGCCAGATTCCATGCCAGGTCATCCCGAAAATCGTATAAAGCCGAACTCTCTTTCAAAGCCTCAGCATACAATTGTTCCAGTTGCCGTACTGTAATTTCCAGATTTTCTCCAGTCTGCACATTACGATATAACATGGCAAGAACACTCCCCTCCATCAGAACATCGCCTCTGAAGTGAGCAAAGTCATCGGAATTATCGCACACATAAGCCTGATATTGCCGTTCTGTAGCCAAATTCTGATACTGCCATACGGTGTAGGCATGACGAATTCCCATAAAAACAACTCCTGCCATGCAAGCGGCAACAGCACCAGACATGATTTTAGGCCATAGACAATGTACTTTCTCTTGCTGCGTTCCTCCGGAATCGGAAGAAGGAGGATTCATAGCCGTACTGTCACTCCGCACAGAATCCATGTCGTCAACAACAGAAGCGACATTCATCCCACCGAGAAAAGAATGCCAATGAGAAGCTTCTGCTACTTCTTCGGCTATCAGAGAATTCTGCTCTTTTTTCAACAATCTCATCTCATTTATCATGAGAGCAATCATCTGGGCACGCTCCATCAAATCTTTGGACGAAGTCAATTCAGCCTTGAAAGCAGCTTCTTCCTCCGATGTCATCTTCCGACTCAGAAAACGGTCTACTCTTATATCAAAATCCTCGTAATCAGTCTTTATCATAAAACATTTCTTTTTTATCCCCGTCAAACCTCATTTTTAACTTCTGCATGCAGTTTCCCTTTGTTGTTTTGACCACTGCTGCATTCTTATATCCCAACATCACGGCAATGTCAGAAAGACTCATACCATCGCCATAGAAACTCCAGAGGATTTCTTCACAGGGATGAGGTAAACGGCTCACAATATCCCTCATGATTTCTGCCTGCCCTGGTGTCAGCCCCTCCTGATTTAAGGCAAGCAACTCTTCTATCTTGGACGAATCATACGGACGGTCGTCCAGAAACTCCAGATTCTGTTCCTGGCGCAAAGCCTTCAGACTCAAATTCATGGCGATTCGCCAAAAATAAGGAACAGCTGGTTCCTGTATCTTTCCATGTTGCATACATAAGTATAATGTGATGGATGCTTCCTGGAAAATATCCTCTGCTTCCTCATCCGAAAAGGAGAAGCGTTTTTTCATCCAGTTAATCATCCGGGTTCTCTCGCTTTTCAGGAACAAATCTAGTTTTTTTGTTTTTTCTGAATCCATATGGAGTTATTTTATTGAAGATTCAATCACCATGTTCTGTTTATTAGGACGGTAACGGTCCATCCGTTCCTTTACCCGGCCGATCCACTGCCCCGAACAGACCGGTGTGGTGCGGATAGCCTCGGCCACAAAATAGGAAAGCGCCCCATACCATTTGTTGCAGGCCTTGTCGCGAATCTCCTTGTTATGCTGATAGGAACGGCATGCCTCCAAATAAACCACCGGTGCCCAGCCTGCAATATCTTTCACGCGGAAATAATCATTGGAAGAGTTCAGCCGCGAAGCTTTATATGTCTTTCCGGTCCAAGTAAAACCCTGATGTGTCCCTCGCATATAATCTGTATCACCCCGAGAAGATTCTCCGGAATGACAGGCATCGAGTACTACATACACCTTGCCGAAGACTCCGATTTTCTTACGGATCTGATCGACCATCGTTTCCAGACAGTCATCTGTCAGATGACACTCTCCTTCATAAACACCTTTCTGATAGATTTTCCGCGCATCAACCGGTATCAGAGACTCATCCCATCCGTCGGACTCATCACCGTTACGGTCTTCGACAGGCTGTCCGTGCATCGAAAAATGAAGATACACGCAATCGCCCTCCTTGCAAGACCGAATCAGAATCTTCAGGCACTCCAGAATACGGGCATAAGTAGCTTGACTGTTAACCAAAGCATCCGTCTGAAATCCTTGAACCAATAGCAAGGGCTGTAACAGCTCCACATCATTGGCTCCACTGATATTCTGCCATTCCGTGTCACTGCCATAAGGATGTCCATAATCGGAGACACCCACCAAAAGCGCCCATTTCCTTTGGGCGGAAGCAACACTCCCTGAAAACAGAATCATCGTAACCAACCCAACATATATATATATTATTCTCATCATACTCCTCCTAATTCAATCCATCCAACAGAATCCAGCCAGCCCAATAATATGGATGCTGATACTCAGCAGAACGACCGGCCACATACCGTTGTGCCTCTCTCAAGGCTTCTTGCTTGGACTTACCCTGGAACAGGAGTTTGTAGAAGCGCTTCATCAGCAAAGCTGTGGCTTCATCGTCCACATCCCAAAGAGACATCAACAAAGCACCGGCACCTGCTTTCTTGAACCCTCGCTGCAAGCCGAAAATCCCCTCGGGAGAGATATTTCCCAAGCCGGTCTGACAGGCAGATAAAACCACCAGATCACAAGAACTCAAATCCATTGCCGCGATTTCCCAGGCCGTCAGAATACCGTCCTCCCGTCCTTTTGGAGCACTCAAGGTTCTTAAAACCTGATTGGCCCCACTCAAAACCAAACCGGATGAGACCAGCATATCCTCATCGCTATCGCCACTATCACCTCCCTGATTCCAAAAAGAATACCTATTGCGTGAAGCATTCAGATTCTCGATATCTTCCGGGGTATAATAAAATCCGTGGGTCGACACATGAAGCAAATCCACATTCCTTTCGGAAAGATCATAAAAAGACTCTTCAGTCCCTCTCTTCCCGATAAACTTCGTAAAAGTAACCGAAGAATGCTTCCGCACGATATTCTCTATTTCGTTCACCTCGTCCAAACTCCATTTCAGATAATCGCGTGTTCCGCGGGTTTCCAGTCCTTTTGAGAAACCACGAAGCAGCTTGTGAACTGTCTGAGAAGTGGTACGGCTTTCCTCATATTCTCCACCCTCATAGTCCAAACCGCCATAGGCTACCATATTCCTGATGTTCGTTCTCTTAGGCCGGTTTACCAACTGATAGTCGGAAGACAAACGGAACACCTCCCGATCGGAAGTGATATCCACCAGCCGGAAAGCGGCCTCAACAGGCAAATGATGAATTTCTCCATCCGGAGAAAAATAAATACGCTTTTTATCCTTGAGAAGGTGTTTCAAAGGGTACCAGATCAAGGTATACAACTGCTTCAGACCTTCTTCGGTCTGCACGTCCAGATTTTTAAACTGGTCCGACGAACACACGAAAACGACCTGTGGCACGGAAAGCGCAGCTGTAATGGCAAAAGCCACATAATGAGTCCGACCTTTCGGAACAGAATCATCCGGGACAAGCATCGGAATTTCAGCAAACTCTATAGCCAGTTCGTCGGGCAACAGACTTTTCCGAACCGTAAACCACGGACAGACAAATCGATTCAGATAAGAATAATCCTTATTTGCCTCCGTCATCATGGAATCACGTAGCTGTTCAATGGAACCTTTCAGTTGCTTCAGAATATCCATTTCTTTACGATCGTAAACCTTCAGCTGCTCATACAAGGGTAAGGACTTAATATACCGGTCCTTCTGAATATATTCCTGCTGCATAAGGTAAAGTTTGCGACACCACTCCTGCACCTGCACATGACCCGACTCACGAGCCATGAATTTGAAATGATTATCTGCTTTCAGTTTCAGGTTCTTTGAGTGCAACAGAATCTCATATCCTAACTGGGCTGTCACCTCATTCGGGTAATACAAGGCTACATTCAACGCGCAGTAACGGTAAAGATACATAGCCAGATACGACTCTCCCAACCAACTGTTTGTGGCCGGTTTCAGTTCCCCCCATCCGTAATAAAAAGAAGAAACAATCTCTTTCTGCAAAAGGCGATAAATACGATTGCGGAAGTCAAGCAGGTTCTGTAAGACCAAAAGAGTATCTTTCCGCTGTATGCCACAGCGGATCATATCAGTCAGGATACAGGACTCCAACGTTCCTGTCACGCGATACGTATCCAAAGAATCCAAAGCAGCTTTCAGCTCTTGCATCACCTCGTCCGAATGACTGACTGCAGCTTTTCCGGTTGCACTCCGACACAAAGTAGCCATACGGGTCAATACATCCAAGCGGGCATAGACATCCTCTTGTGCCTGCATCTGAAGAGAGAAACAAAAGATGCATGAAAAAACAACAAAACAGTTCTTTACAGAGAAACCTTTATCAAACATTATCATATGCTCTTGCCAAATATTTACGAATCTTCTTTTTCTTGATTCATATGATGCTTGTGGCACCAAAGTTAACAAAAAAACTAAAAAAATAAGGTTTACCGGTTTCCTTTCTCTAAAAAAATGGTATATGAACATAAACAATCAAATCAGGAATCATAAAAAACTTACAAAAATGGAAAAAATAATCTTTGTCCTTTCTTTAGTAGCAATAACGGTACTTTTTTATTTCTATCTAAAAACAGTCCCGGAAAAAAAAATCACTCCAACAGACAGACAGCCGGAAGATACAGACACCGGAAATGATTCTATGTATAAAAACGAAAAAGAGATGAGAAGAGAAATCTACGAATCAACGTACCACACCTTAGAAGATCTTGGATGCCAGCCGGAAGGGAAGAGCAAAAAAGAAATCGTTGTCCGGTTTCAGGGAGAAACCTTTCTGTTTTATTTTTCCGGAAATCTGGCTCTTGTCATTGACCCCAACTGGGAAGTCATCCGTAAAGAAGATCCGCTTTTTTCAGTATTTCAGGAAGCTATCTTGGAAATCAATGAAGAATTCGGACCGACCATATTCCTATCTTCTCCTACAGAAGACGGAAACATTTACATCAGCTCGCGCTATGATATCCGTATCCTGCCTCAAACAGATAACCGGTTTTACCTGCAAGATGTGCTATGCAGATTCTTTGAGAAAAAGAAAGACCTTGGAAGATATATTTCACAAAGAACAAACTGAATATGGCCTTTTGAAAATAAAAACGGAAATTAAACAACAATTATAATTAAAAAAACAGAAGAATATGACTTGGTTAATTATTATTTTGGTAGCAGCCATAATCTGCGCAATTATCGGTTACATGACTGGTAAAAAAGGAGAAAAAGAAAGCAATGCCGCTGCTGGGGCCGTGGCTGGTGCCATGGGATGCGGCTATCTGCTATTCCACCTGTTTCTCTTCGGTGTGGGACTTTTCTTCCTGATATGGCTTTTCAATGCCATCTTCGGATAACAGTGGTTTACACAATGAAAGCAATTAACAAACAGTAATCTTGTAAACAGAAAAAATATGAAAATAGGACTAATTCAGATCCTCTTTTTACTGGCAATACCTCTGTCCGCGCTTTGGGCACAAGAGGAATATAGTATCAATATTGTAAAGGCACAAAAAATGCTGGAACAAAATGATACCGACAGTATCTGGAAATGTGCACAAAAATAACTGGAAAGCAATCCGAATTCCTTAGGAAGACTTTTACTTACCGCAGCCCTCTCCCATGACGCCCAGAATTATGACACGGCTCTTACACTTTAGGACAAAGTATTGGATCCTTCTTCCCCTTAAAAAAGAAAGAACGTTCTTCGATTTATCTTCTAAAAGGAGAGGTATATCTGAGTCTCGGTGACACTCTGAGTGCCTCGAAAGAGTATCAGCATGGCATCAGTTTGGATGCGGAAATACGGAACAATCGCTGCAATGTCTGAAAACAGCTATAAAAAAGGGGGGCAGATGATTTTCATTGAATCAGATCTGAATCAGAAACAGCTCCGGAAAACTCCAGATATAAGGAAATGTATCTGGAACATTCCAAGAAAAATCCTGCCAGTACAGAACAATGAAAAAACACCTGGTAAAAAGGATTTTCTCTCTGAATTGCCATGCAATGTGAGCTGTCTACACACAGAATAGGATATATTCTCAAGGGAAAAAATAAGGATTTTCGGAAAAAGATTCGGAAAACAAATAAAACATCCAGAAAAAGCTGCATCCAGAACTGATGTCCTGAAATGCAGCTTTTTCTGGATATGATTTTAATCTCTATTTATAATTTTATAGGTATGTTTTCCAATCCGAAGAATAAGTCCCATACGAGAAGATGAAAGGATTTTATTGCTTCCTTTCTGCAAACGCCCCTGCTTCAACAAGGTTCCATTTAAGGCATAAAGAGCGTAATCAACCGGAGAATCGGCCCAAATGTACAAACCGTCCGAAGTGTATTTAATCTTGGCTGCATTTGCTTCCGGAAGATTTACAGAAGTTTCTGATGTTTCTTCAATCTTCTTGAATTTGCTCCATCCTATGGCCTGTTCATAAGCAGTTTTCGCCCCTACCGGAACCTTCAATACCGTATTTTCCGTACACCAGGAACCAAACGCATTCTCATCGGCAAATGGAGGAATCGATGAAAGAGCATAAATTTCAACAAGCTGGTCCTTAGAATCAATACTATTACGTTCCAGACGGATGACTGTTTCCGGAATAATAATTCTCCTCAACTCGTATCCGGAAACAGAAGATTCTCCGATTACAGTAATTGATGATGGAATTCTAAATTCAGTAGCAGGCTGATTAGCAGGACGCAACAAAAGCTTTGTTTTATCTATATTTACCAAGAGTCCTTTTTCTATCGTGAAGCAGGTATTGTCCGGATCAACCGTTATATTCCATAATTTATTCATCTGAGCAAATGACCCAGGACCTATATATATCAGACTTTTGGGCAAATGCAACGTTTCAATCTTATTCCAATATATCGCATTATCCTCGATTCGTATCAGTGAATCAGGAAGATTCAATTCAGTCAAAGACGGAAGAAATCCCAATGAATAAGAAGGTAGAATTTCAATCCGGTCAGACAGTCGCAGATGCTTTAAAGAGGTACAATATTCAAAAGCAGACATTCCGATCACCCGAATGGAATCAGACATGGAAAGAGATGTCAGATCCGGAGAATCCCTAAATGCAAGATCCGCAATTTCACGCACCACATAGGTAACTCCGCCATAATCGACACATCCCGGTATAACTAAATCACCTGCATAAAATTCTCCCTTGGGAGGTGCGATAACACGAACGCACTTTTCGCCAGCATTCCCGGGAATACTTTGGTAATAAATACCATCTATGCAGAAAGTCTTTATTTCATTCGGAATATCATCGACTATCTTCTGGAACATATTCCATTCATTGGCTTTCCGATAAGCTTCCAAACTACCCTGAGGCACATGCAGAATACCTTCTTCGCGCTTCGTTCCTGTAAATACGCACCAGGATATTCCTATCGGTTTCGGATTTCTAAGCGTAACCTCTTTCAAATCATAGCTACACCAGAAAGCATTAAGGCCAATAGAATTAACCATTGCAGGAATCTCAATACGCTCCAAGCCAGTCTCGGCAAATGCATTATGACCAATTGCTGTCAGTTGAACCGGCAAAACGCATGATTTAAGTAGCGTAAATCCCTCAAAGCTTCTGTTCGGAAGATATTTTGCCGGATAACTGTCAGAAGAAACGATTTCAACCTGCGAAAGATCTACATTTTCAAGCAGCTTATATTTACTTAACCACAAAAAATCACGATCATTCATTTTTCCCGACAGAATCAGAGATTTAACCAAGTCAAAATCCGCACAAGCTGCTAAAGCAATATGTTCCAATGTACCCGGAACCGTAACATGCAGTTTTAAATTCTCAATGCGCTCACTTTGTCTTACCAAAGACAATTTGATACTCATCTTGTCTTTCAACCAAAAATAACGTCCTTCTTCGTTTCCTGTCAAGATGGAAACGCTGCCATCACTGGCTACAGCCTTACAAATATCTCCTTCCGAAATACGCACAAAATAATGCAAAGAACTTCCTAAAATAGGCTTTCCCTCAAATTCACCGGGAAACAGAAAAACCTCCTTCAACAAGTTGTCCGGATCGTCCCATGTAAAATCTATTGTAGGAGGCTGATTTCCACAGGCTGGTACACGTGCCAGCTCTCCACTTTCCATCATAACCGGCAAAAGTTCATCTGTACCAGATTTACGAGTAAACAGGTAAAGCGAATCCCCAGGTACGGCATCCTGTGTAGAAATACAAGATACATTGATGGCACCTAAATTTTTATACAAATTGTTTTCTCCCACAATCTCCTTTATAGTCCCATCCGAACCAACCAATGCTACACAATATTCTCCTGTATAGGAATCATCATCCGGCCAATCTGAATAAGCCGCTATAAGAAAAGTAAAGTTCTGATTTTTTTTCACGTCTCTACAATTCGTCGTTACCATACAAATACCTTCTTCACAAGCCAGCATAACAGGAGATAAAACTTTTGCTTCATCTGTACGTGGCTTAATGTTCACAATGGCTATCTGATCAGAATTATATCCCCCTAGGCCATCTCCTGGAGTCATAAATCCCAAAGCAAAAAAACCATTGTAAAAGCCATTCCATCCCCAATTTACATGTAAAAGATCATCCTGATAACCATCCACAACGAAAGCATGACCGGCCTGAGCCTTTTCCGAAGTTCCTGCGTATAAAAGCGGACGCCCTTCATTAATTTCCTGCTTCAATCTAGCCAACCATCCTTCCTGAGAATAGTTATCAGCTTCGAGATAAAACAATGTCGGATCGTAACAAAAATAAGTAGCCAAAGCTTTTTTTACGTCTAAAGTGCTGGCTCCGCTGGCAGAATAACCATAATACATATCCACAGAAACACCCGCATGGTACATCAGTCGGGCGACAGCCTCGCCCTGCTCTTCGGTATAGTCATCATAAACCAAGGGCATATTCTTCCAATCATAAACAGTCTTACCAAAATTGGCAGATAGAGATACGGGCCCACTACTGCCATACCATGTATATTCGTGTGTACCCTCTCCCTGAAGTGGCCAACTGTGATAACGCATGATAATTGACATGGCCGTGGCCACACAGCCTGCTGCTGCCCCCTCTGGACATTCCCTGTTAAAAGGATTTCCCTGCCCCCATTGTGCCGTTTTCAAAACAACCTCAGCAGACTCACCGGAAACCAATCGGGAAGAAGACGGGAGATAAAACGGCTGCTCCTGCAACACATTAAACTGAGCCGCATAATCCGATAAAAGTTCAGAAAGGGCATCAGGAATTTTTTCCTCATCAAACAGATTAGGTGCATACCCCAAAATCGACGGCATACGCTCATCACCAGACACAATCACAAACGAATTGCTGGCCTCATCATTCCATATATAAAAAGGGCTCCAGGAATCAATATTTTTGTTTACCGGTGCTCGTTGGATCACAGATTTCAAAGGAGCAACCCGACGAATTCCCTCCTGCCCTACCGCATATTTATCCTGCAAGAATTGTTTGGCAATGTTCAAAGCATCAGCTTCTGTCCGTGGTTGTGCCGACAAAAGTCCCCAAGCAGAACTTATCAGGCTCAATAATAAAAACAACGACTTTTTCATGATAGTATCTTTTAAGTTAAACATAATCAAAGAAAGATCGCTTCATATACACAGATCACAAAAAATGACACTTTCCAGATCCTTCTGCACAAATATACACATAAATAATATTGGTCCTAACTTTCTGTCAAATTATTTCCAGTAAAAAAATATGATATATTATATATTTATTTATGGACACACAACAGAAATAGCCCCAATGGTCCATCAACCATAGGGGCTATTTACAAGATCTTGAGAAATATTCTTATATTATTATCCCATCACCTTCTTGGCACACTCGTACCCTTCCTGATACAGATCCTCCAGCTTCTTGATATTCTTTTCTATACGGTCTACCACTACGGGCTTTTCCGGACGAATCACAATAAGCTTGCCTTCTTGCTCTAATCGCTCCACCAATTCCAGCTGCTCGTTATAACAGGCACAACGGCGACTGAGCACAACACGCAGACGCGGATATTTCTTATATATAAAATGTGGAATGCGCAAATCCTGATTCTTCTTGCGGTATCCTTTGTTACGGGTGAGTACCACCACGTTTTTTTCATACCCCAAAGCACGGGCTCGCTCCACAGGGATGGAATCAACGATACCTCCATCGAGCATCGGTATGCCATCCACATAAGCTATCGGACAGACATAAGGCAGACTGCTCGAAGCACGGGCAATGGCAATCATACGGTCCCAATCATTTTTTTCCGACAAATAACAGGCCTTTCCGGTAAGGCAATTCGTAGTGACCATCTCAAACTCTCCCGGATTGTTGCGGTAAGCCTCAAAATCATAAGGCACCAGACGCTCGGGAAAGTCCTGATAAAGCAGTTTCTGATCCAGAATGCTATGTTGAGTCCACAAATACTTCATACCGATAAACTGATATTTTTCCATCATGTCAATATTGCTGTATTTGGCCCGTCCACGCTGTCCGCTCATGTATGACAAACCATTGCAGGCTCCGGCCGAAACCCCTATAGTATAAGGAAAAGTAATCCCCTGATCCAAAAAATAATCAAGTACCCCGCAGGTAAATACTCCGCGCATGCCTCCACCTTCCAATACCAAACCTGTCTTGTCCATTTTCATTTCTTTTTACCTTGTGTTCTATATAAACTATAAAAAACAATTTATCCGGAAATTTTGCTGTTTAAGCATCAAATATATAACGGTTTGAGGAGTTTTCCGGACAGATTGTTTATAATAAAATTTAATTTCATACAAAGATAGTGATTTTCAAAAAGAAAATGATTAATTTTGCTTGATAAATTATTTATTAACTAAAATTGTTACAATCATGTTATTTGAAAAACAAACCTATGTAGACCGCAGAAACAATCTAAAGAAAGCGGTCGGTAGCGGATTAATCCTTATTTTCGGTAACAATGACGCTCCATATAATTATCCGGCAAATGTTTATAAATTCAGACAAGACAGCTGCTTTCTGTATTATTTCGGACAGCATCGTGACGGTCTGGCCGGAATCATTGATATAGACAACAACCACGAATATCTGATCGGTAACGACATCGATATTGAAGACATTGTGTGGTATGGCTCCGTGAACAGTGTGCGCGACATGGCCGACGAATGTGGCGTAGAATATACCGCTCCGATGGGCGACCTGCAAAAGCTGATCGATCAGGCCAAGGCCAAAGGACAGAAGATTCACTTCCTGCCTCCTTACCGCCACGACATCCAGATTCAGATTATGGATCTGTTGGGCATTCATCCTTCACGCCAGCGTCAGGAAGCTTCTCTGTCGCTGATCAAGGCTGTGATTGACCAGAGAGCCGTAAAATCGGATGCGGAAATCGCGGAAATCGAGCGTGCCTGTGCCATCGGTTATGAAATGCACACCACAGCCATGAAGCTCTGCCGTCCGGGAATCACCGAGCAGGAAATAGCCGGAACCATCAGCGGTATTGCCGCTTCAAAGGGTTGCATGGTAAGCTTCCCCTCCATCTTGTCTATGCACGGTGAGATACTGCACGGATACCCTTATCCGCGTCCTTTGGAGGAAGGTCGTCTGATGCTTTGCGATGCCGGAGCCGAAACAAACGAGAACTATTGTTCTGACCATACCCGTACCACTCCGATCAGCGGTAAGTTCACTCAGAAGCAGCGCGACATCTACGACATCGTAGTGGAATGTCACGATCACGCAATCCAGGTAGCCAAACCGGGAGTGAAATGGCTGGACGTACACTTGAGCATCGCTACCATCATGACCGAGCGCCTCAAAGCCCTGGGATTGATGAAAGGTAATGTAGACGAAGCCGTAGCCAACGGAGCACATGCCCTGTTCATGCCGCACGGACTGGGACACATGATGGGTATGGACGTACACGATATGGAAGGTCTGGGACAGCAGTATGTAGGTTATGACGACGAGGTGCGCCCATCTTCTCAGTTCGGACTGGCCAGCCTGCGCTGCGGACGTCGCTTGCAGAAGGGTTGGGTCATGACCGACGAACCGGGCATCTATTTCATTCCGGATTTGATTGACGACTGGAAGAGCAAAGGCATCAACAAAGACTTCATCAACTTTGAGGCTTTGGAAAGCTATAAGGATTTCGGTGGCATCCGCATTGAAGACGATCTGCTGATTACCGAAGACGGCTGCCGTTTCCTGGGCAAGGACAGAATCCCTTATCACGCAGCCGACGTGGAAGAATATCTGGCCAAAAACAGAGGGTAAACATCCTCCTAAGAATAGAATCAGAGTTTATCAATAAATACATTTATTAATCACTATCAAATCTTTAAATGAAAAAGCATTTATTACTTTTTGCATTGGCCATCTGCTCTGTAGGAGCATTTGCGCAGGACAAGAATGAAAACAAAGAAGAGAAGAAGGATGAAGGATTTGTATTTACAACCGTAAAGGCTAACCCTATCACTTCTATCAAGAATCAGAACCAGAGCGGTACTTGCTGGTGCTTCAGCTCATTGGCTTTCTTCGAGTCAGAGTTGCTCCGTATGGGTAAGGGCGAGCAGGATCTGTGCGAGATGTTCGTAGTACACAAGACTATGGAAGACCGTGCAAAGCAGGCTGTACGTACTCATGGCGATGTTTCTTACTCTCAGGGCGGTAGCTTCTACGATGTAATCTATTGCATGGACAAATACGGTATCGTTCCTCAGGAGGCTATGCCTCAGCCGGGAACTCTCTACGGTGACACTCTGCCAAACCACAACGAAGTGGATCTGGTTGCCAGTGCCTTCGTAAAAGCATTGGCTAAAAGCAACATGAAAAAACTGTCTCCGGTATGGACCAAAGCTTTCAGTTCTATCTATGATGCTTATTTAGGCGAGTGCCCGGAGAAGTTCACTTACCAGGGTAAAGAGTACACTCCGAAGAGCTATATGGAAAGTCTGGGTCTGAAGATGGATGACTACATCTCACTGACTTCATTCACTCATCACCCTTTCTACAAACCGTTCGTAATCGAAGTTCCAGACAACTGGCGTTGGTCTTTGTCATACAACCTGCCGATTGATGAGTTGATGGAAGTATTTGACAACGCTATCAACAACGGTTATACTATTGCATGGGGTTCTGACGTAAGCGAAGGTGGATTCACTCGCGACGGTGTTGCCGTTATGCCAAACATCAAGGCTGAAGACCTGACCGGTTCTGACGCTGCTCGTTGGTTGGGTCTGACTCCATCACAGCGTTACAGCGAGGCTATCAACAAGCCTGCTCCTGAAATGAAGATCACTCAGGAAATGCGTCAGGAAGCTTACGACAACTGGGAAACTACCGACGACCATGGTATGCAGATCTATGGTATCGCCAAGGATCAGACCGGCAAGGAATACTACATGGTGAAGAACTCATGGGGTAATGCCGGTAAGTACAAAGGTGTTTGGTATGCTTCTAAGGCTTTCGTAGCTTACAAGACCATGAACATCGTAGTTCACAAGGATGCAGTACCTAAGGCAATCTTGAAAAAACTCGGTTTGAAATAATCGAACCATACCCAACAACGGATACGCAGACAAAGGCGTATCCGTTTTTTTATACTTCAAATGCAAAAACAGATATACTAAAAACACCAAACCGAGCCTAACCTTTGCTTCCCGTTGTTCATTATTAAAAAGAAGCATCATCTGCAAAAAAAACATAGAAGGCCACTAAAGTCTTGTTTTTTTTTGCTATTTTTACAGATTAAAATGGCATATGCGCATTTTGCCAAAATGCCATCGCACAGTGAAGAAAAAGAAAAAACAATATATAATGAACTACGAATGGAAATTCAAATCACAAACACCCGAGGAAACGGAAGAAGCCAAACTTCTGGCTAAGGAGTTGGGAATCCATCCGATTTTCGGCAAACTGCTTCTCCAACGGAATATCCATACAGCCAAGGAAGCCCGTAAATTTTTCCGGCCTCAACTCACCGGGTTGCACGACCCGTTCCTGATGAATGATATGGAAATAGCCGTGAAACGCCTGAACAAAGCGCTCGGAGAAAAAGAACGTATCATGGTATACGGGGATTACGATGTGGACGGATGTACCGCTGTTGCATTGGTCTACAAGTTTCTACAACAATTCTACTCCAATATTGATTATTATATCCCCGACCGTTATGACGAGGGATACGGAGTATCAATCAAAGGTGTAGACTATGCACACAGCACCGGAGTGAAACTCATCATCGTGCTGGACTGCGGGATCAAGGCAGTTGAAGAAATTGCCTATGCCAAGGAAAAAGGCATTGACTTCATCATCTGCGACCATCACGTACCGGATGAGATTCTGCCCCCGGCGTATGCTATTCTGAACCCCAAACGGACAGATTCAACCTACCCTTATCCTCATTTGTCGGGATGTGGCGTAGGATTCAAATTCATGCAGGCCTTTGCCCTGAGCAACGGAATTGAATTCAGCCAGCTCATCCCTCTGTTAGACCTCTGTGCCGTAAGTATCGCCTCGGACATCGTGCCAATTATGGGTGAAAACCGTATTCTGGCCTATCACGGACTGAAACAATTGAATTCCAATCCAAGTATTGGTCTGAAAGCCATTATTGACATTTGCGGACTGGGAGAAAAGGAACTGATGATGACAGACATCATCTTCAAGATCGGACCGCGTATCAATGCATCCGGCAGAATGCAGAATGGAAAAGAAGCGGTAGAACTGCTGATTGAAAGAGACTATAAGGCGGCTTTGGAAAAGGCCAGCCAGATCAACCAATACAACGAACAGCGTAAGGATCTGGACAAGTCGATGACCGAAGAGGCCAATCATATTGTGGAGAACCTCAATGACAAAAACGAAAAGAAGGCCATCGTGATCTACAATGAGGAATGGCACAAGGGAGTGATCGGCATCGTGGCCTCAAGACTGACCGAAATATATTACCGCCCGTCGGTGGTACTGACACGCACCGATGATCTGGCTACCGGTTCTGCCCGCTCGGTATCGGGTTTTGATGTGTATAAAGCCATTGAAAGCTGCCGTGACTTACTGGAGAATTTCGGTGGTCATACCTATGCCGCAGGCTTGTCGATGAAAGTGGAACACGTTGAGGAATTCAGCCGCCGCTTCGAACATTATGTGGAACAACATATCGAACCGGAACAGACTCATGCCATTCTGGATATTGACGGCGTACTCGATTTCCGGGAAATCACACACAAGTTCCATCACGACCTGAAAAAGTTCAATCCTTTCGGACCGGACAACCCAAAACCGATTTTCAGCACTTTCCATGTGTATGATTATGGTACCAGCAAGGTTGTAGGCCGCGAACAGGAACATATCAAACTGGAACTGGTGGACAACAAAAGCAACAATGTGATGAACGGAATTGCTTTCGGCCAAAGCTCGCAGGCCCGTTATATCAAAACCAAACGCTCATTTGACATCTGCTATACCGTTGAAGAAAACACCCACAAACGGGGTGAAGTGCAATTACAGATCGAAGACATACGTCCCACTGGTCTGGACTGAGCGACAGAAAGCTGAAACATGATGACGGAAGACAAATATCGCATTATACTGAAACAATACTGGGGCTATGATGATTTCCGGGGCATTCAACAGGAAATCATCCATAGCATCGGTAGCGGAAAAGATACTTTGGGACTGATGCCTACAGGAGGTGGAAAATCCATCGCCTTTCAGGTTCCGGCATTGGCTCAGGAAGGAATCTGTATCGTGATCACTCCTCTGATAGCCCTGATGAAAGATCAGGTGGAAAATCTGAAAAAAAGGGGAATCAAAGCTGCCGCCATCTATTCCGGACTGACACACAATGAAATACTGGTCACTCTGGAGAACTGTATCTTTGGGGATTACAAGTTTTTGTACGTATCGCCCGAACGCCTCTCCTCCGAACTGTTTCTCACCAAACTGAAACGGATGCGGGTAAGCTTCATCACTGTAGACGAAGCACACTGTATCTCACAATGGGGTTATGACTTCCGTCCGTCATATATTAAAATTGCCGATCTCCGGAAAATAATTCCCGAAGCCCCCGTACTGGCACTTACTGCTACAGCCACACCCGAGGTAGTCAAGGATATTCAGGAAAAGCTCCATTTCCGACAGGAAAATGTCTTCAATATGAGTTTTGCCCGAAAAAACCTGGCTTACGTGGTACGCCATACCGAGGATAAGGAAACCGAATTGAAGCATATTATCGGCAGCATGGCGGGCACAGTCATCGTATATTGCCGGAGCCGAAAAGGATGCAAGGAACTGGCAGCACAACTGGAGGAACAGGGACTGACCGCAACCTTTTATCACGCCGGACTGAGCAATAGCGAAAAAGACGAGCGCCAGAAACTGTGGCAAACAGACCAATACCGTATCATGGTGGCCACCAACGCCTTTGGTATGGGTATCGACAAACCTGACGTGCGACTGGTAGTCCACATGGATGTACCCGACTCTCCCGAAGCGTATTTTCAGGAGGCCGGACGCGCCGGGCGTGACGGGAAAAAAGCATATGCCGTGCTGCTCTATAATGCCAGCGACAAGACCAAACTGATGAAACGTATACCAGACACCTTCCCCGACCGTGATTTCATCAAGGAAATATACGAGCATATCTGTTACTATTACCAGATGGCAATGGGCGACGGTCTGAATGTGACCCGCGAATTCAATCTGAACGAATTCTGCCGGAACTTCAAGCATTTTCCGGTCCCCACAGACAGTGCCTTGAGAATTCTTACCCGGGCCGGCTATCTGGAATACATCGACGAACAGGAAAACGAATCACGACTGATATTTCTGGTACGCCGGGATGAATTGTATCATTTGCACGGACTGGAGC
This sequence comes from uncultured Paraprevotella sp., assembly GCA_944321345.1. Classification (GTDB taxonomy): domain Bacteria; phylum Bacteroidota; class Bacteroidia; order Bacteroidales; family Bacteroidaceae; genus Paraprevotella. Next base: position 8,113 of record CALUKY010000004.1, on the reverse strand, counting down.
CGGAATACGAATCGTTGATCCAAGCTGTGCTAAGAAGCTATGGAGGTATATTCAGCGATTATATCACCATTGACGAAACACTGTTGGGCAAACAAACCGGTATGAATCGTGAAATGGTATATCGGGGACTGATTGCCTTGAGCAAGAGAAGAATCATCAGCTATATCCCTTACAAGAAAACTCCGTATATCCGCTTTGCCCGAAAAAGGGTGGAAACGGCGCGTCTCTTCATCTCCAAAGAAATTTACGAAGACCGGAAAGAAAAATACGAGACCCGTATACAGGCTATGATCGATTACGCCACACGCGACGATCTATGCCGCAGCCGAATGCTACTGGCATATTTTGGAGAAGAGAGCGAAGAAAACTGCCAAAGCTGTGATGTATGCCTGAAAAAGAACAGTTCAGGAATCAGTCAGGGATTGGCTGAAAATATAGAAAAAAGAATCCAAAAACTCCTGCAGGAACAAACGGAAACTCCGATCCATGATATAGACTTTCCGGGTGTAAACCGTGAAACAACAGGAATGATCCTGCATCAGATGATACTGGAAGAAAAGATTTGCCTGAAAGACGGTATGATCTGTCTGAATCCGAAAATCACCACAGAAAACGAATCCACTTCCGAACAGACATGAGAATATTATTGATTGTATGTGGCTGCATGGCCATGATTCTGGCTATCATGGGGATTTTTCTGCCTTTGCTGCCCACAACCCCTTTTCTGTTACTGGCTGCCGCCTGCTTTTTCCGAAGCTCCCCCAGACTCTATGAATGGCTCATCAACCATAAACAGATGGGCCCTTACATCCGTAACTTCAGAGAACACCGGGCCATTCCCCTGAAAGCGAAGATCATTTCGGTGAGTATGGTATGGATCACGATGCTTATTGCAGCCTTTGGAGTAGTACCTTATCTTTGGATACGTGTAGCCCTGCTATTATTGGCAGCAGCCATCTCCTGGCACATCCTCTCTTACAAAACCTTGAAATAAGCCACTCTTCTTCCGGAAAAAAGGAAAGTGATGCAACCTGGTTGCAAAATGTATTTCCTTATTGTATGCTCCGGGATTTTGTCGTACTTTTGCAGAAAATAAAATAAAAAACATGCATCAGTCTGTGTTTCACAAATTAAGCCTTCACATAGCTCTATGGGCAATTGTGGTATTCTCTCTGGCAGGATACCATCACCATGTGGCTACCCATATTTGTCTGGGTTGGGAACACCTGGTGCTGCAAAACCACTGTCAAAAAGGAAATACTTGTCTGCCGACGGAAAATCACGGACAGGAGACTCCCTGTCATTGTCATTCCGGAAAAATTCTGGGAGTGGAAAAGTCATGCAGACAAACAGTACAACAACCGGACAACCGTCCGGCAAAATCATTATGCTGTGCTCCACAGGAATGCTCTTTCTTTATTGTGGAATATCACAGCAACCGTTTTCCTTCCGGAAACAGTCCACGAGGACCTTGCCCGGAAATTTACTCTTCACATGGCCTTAGGGCACCTCCCGTTTTTGTATTTTAAGCTGACCTTTCTTTCTGACGGATGTCTCAGACATGGCCGACAGATGTTTCTTTGTGCCTCTACCCCGAACGCACAAAGAAAGAATCTATAAACTTACAGATTTACAATTAAAATCTTAAAATACAATATATGAATCATTTATCTAAGAACATTTTGCGACTGGCATTTCTGCTGGCCGCCGGAACAACCATAAGTTGTTCTCACAATCATGCTGCGGAAGAAGAAAAACACGAAGAACATGACCACGAAGGGGTGATTGTTCTGGATCCGCATCAAGCTGAAAGAATCGGTCTGAAAACAGAAACCGCAACCAAAAGCAACTTCAGTCCGGCCATCAAGGTGGGCGGAAAGATTCTGGCTGCCAACGGAAATGAAAAGACCGTTGCCGCTACAACCAGCGGACTGGTTACTTATAACGGTAACCTGTATGAGGGCAATGCCGTAAGAGCCGGACAAGCACTTTTCAGCATTTCATCCAAAGGTGTGGAAAACGGTGACCCGATTGAAAAGGCACGTCTGGACCTGGCCAATGCGGAAAGTGAACTGAAGCGTGCCGAGGAACTGGTACAAAAACAGATTATCAGCCAAAAGGAATTTGAACAGATCAGACTGCGCCGTGATCTGGCCCGCGAAAATCTCTCTGGAATGGGACAGAAGAAGAGCGGAAACGGTATGAGTGTAACTGCCAACCAGAGCGGATTCATCAAACAGATTCTGGTACGTCCGGGAGATTATGTTACCATAGGACAACCGCTGGCCATCATCACACAGAACCAGAAAATGCAAATCCGTGCAGAAGTCAGCGAACGTCATTATGCTTTCCTGAACCAGGTACGCAGTGCCAACTTCCGTACGGAAGCCACACAGCAGACCATATGTCTGGACAGTATCGGCGGACGCTTGCTGTCTTCCGGCAAAAGCATGCCGGAAGGTACTTTCTATGTTCCGGTTATCTTTGAATGTAATAATGTAGGCAACATCCTGCCCGGAAGTTTTGCGGAAATATGGCTTTTGGGTAACGAGCAGCGTGAAGCTCTGACCGCTCCTCTCACCGCACTGACCGAAGAGCAGGGAGTATTCTTTGTTTACGTACAGAAAGACAAAGAACATTATGAGAAGAGAGAAGTGAAAACCGGAGGACAGGATGGAGTGCGCGTTGAAATTCTGAAAGGTATTCAAGCCAATGAAAAAGTTGTTACCCAGGGAGCCATCCATGTAAAGTTAGCTTCACAAAGCGGAACCATTCCAGAAGGTCACAACCATAATCACTAATCCATTTACTAACTTTGACAGAAACAAACTATGCTGAATAAAATCATTCAAACAGCACTGCACAACCGTCTGGCGGTTCTGATTGTCGGAGTGTTGGTTGTGCTGAGCGGCATTTTTGTCGTTCAGAAAATGGAAGTGGACGTCTTTCCGGATCTGAATGCGCCGACCGTAGTTGTGATGACCGAAGCCGGAGGTATGGCTCCTGAAGAAGTAGAGAAACTGGTTACCTTTCCTGTGGAAACAGCCGTAAACGGAGCCACCGGCGTGCGCCGTGTACGCTCGCAGAGTACTACAGGTTTCTCCATTGTTTGGGTAGAATTTGACTGGGATACCGAAATCTACCGTGCCCGTCAGATTGTTTCCGAGAAGCTGGCCGTATTAGGCGACCAGTTGCCCGAAGGTGTCAGCGAACCGGTTTTGGGTCCGCAGTCCTCCATTCTGGGAGAAATGATGATCATCGGTCTTACCGCCGATTCTACATCACTTGAGGATTTGCGTACCTTTGCTGACTGGACCATCCGTCCGCGTCTGCTTTCAACCGGAGGTGTGGCACAGGTCGCAGTCATCGGAGGCGATGCCAGAGAATACCAGATTCTGCTTCAGCCGGAAAAGATGAAGCACTATGGAATCACTTTATCTGAGGTCATGGAACAGCTGGAGAATGTCAATACTAATGTCAGCGGTGGCATTCATTATGAATATGGAAATGAGTATATTGTGCGCGGTGTGGTACAGACCAACCGTACCGAAGAACTGGCACAGACCGTGATTAAAAACATCAACGGCTCTCCAATCCTGTTGCAGGACATTGCCGAACTGAAAATCGGAGCCAAATCTCCCAAAACGGGTATGGCCTCTAATCGGGCCACTCCTGCGGTACTGGTTACCGTTACCAAACAGCCGAATGTCAGCACCCTGGAATTGACAGACCAATTGGACCGTTCTCTGGAAAACCTGAAAAAAGAACTTCCGGCCGACGTACATATGGACAGTCAGATTTTCCGCCAGAGCTCTTTCATCAACAATTCCATTGGAAACATCCAGCGCTCTCTGATTGAAGGAGCCATCTTCGTAGTCATCGTGCTCTTTATCTTCCTGATGAATGCACGTACCACCATCATTTCTCTGGTGACCATTCCGATTTCTCTGCTTATCACGATTTTAGTGATGCATCTGTTAGGACTGACCATCAACACGATGAGTATCGGAGGTATGGCCATTGCCATCGGTTCGCTGGTGGACGATGCCATTGTGGATGTGGAGAATGTATTCCGCCATCTGCGCGAGAACCGTATGCTGCATCCTGAGGAACGCAAACCAATCAAACAGATTGTATTCGAAGCTTCAAAAGAGGTGCGTATACCGATCTTGAACAGTACCCTGATTATCGTTGCCAGTTTCCTGCCTCTGTTCTTCCTGAGCGGCATGGAGGGACGTATGCTGGTTCCGCTGGGTATCTCTTTCGTTATCTCTTTGTTTGCCAGCACCGCCGTAGCACTGACGCTTACTCCTGTGCTCTGCAGTTATCTGTTGAACGATAAGAACAAGAAACTGGACGAAAAAGAAAACAAGGAACCTTGGGTGGTACGAAAACTGAAGAACGGCTATCACCGCACTCTGGAACAGGCTATCCGACACAAGAATTGGGTATTGGGCTGCACCGGTGCCTGTCTGGTTGTAGCCATTGCCCTGTTTTTTACTTTGGGACGCAGCTTCCTTCCGGCATTTAACGAGGGATCACTCACCATCAACGTAAGTACTCTTCCGGGTATCTCTCTGGAAGAAAGCAACCGTATCGGGCTGCAAGCGGAGAAACTGTTGCTTACCGTGCCTGAAATCAAGAATGTGGCCCGTAAGACCGGACGTGCCGAACTGGACGAGCATGCTCTGGGTGTCAATACCTCGGAAATCGAGGCGCCGTTTGAATTGAGAGACCGGAGTAAATCTGAGTTCTTAGAGGAAGTACGTCATAAATTAGGGGAACTCTCCGGAGTGAATATCGAAATCGGACAACCCATCTCGCATCGTATCGACGCCATGCTCAGCGGTACACAGTCAAACATTGCCATCAAACTGTTCGGTACAGACCTGAACACCATGTTCCGCCTCGGTAACCAGATTAAAGAGGAGATTGCCGGAGTGGAAGGAGTCGTTGACCTGAATGTGGAACAGCAGATCGAACGTCCGCAGTTGCAGATTCTGCCGAAACGCGAAATGCTGGCCCGCTACGGAGTGTCTCCTGCTGAATTTGCCCGCAGTATTGAGGTATTGCTTAATGGCGTAGTCGTATCACAGGTTTATGAAGGCAACAAGGCTTTCGACCTGACCGTAAAGGCCGGAGAAAGCAGTCGCCACACCATCGACAATATCCGTGACTTAGTATTGGACACTCCAAACGGCAAGGTGCCCTTGGAAGCCTTGGCCGAAGTGCGTTCCGCTTCCGGTCCGAATACCATCAACCGTGAGAATGTGGCCAGAAAGATTGTCGTATCTGCCAATGTAGCCGACCGCGACCTGCATAGTGTGGTTTCAGACATTCAGAAAACCATCGACGAGAAAATCACACTACCCGAAGGATATCACATTGAATATGGCGGTCAGTTTGAAAGTGAGCAGGCGGCCAGCAGAATCCTGGGTATTACTTCTTTACTGTCTATCCTGATTATCTTCATGCTGCTGTATAACCAATTTCATCATGTCAAGCAGTCGGCTGTGGTTCTGATAAACTTGCCGCTGGCTCTGATTGGTGGTATTGTAGCGGTAAAATGTACGGATGGCATTATCAGCATTCCGGCCATTATCGGATTCATATCTCTGTTCGGTATCGCTACCCGTAACGGTATCCTGTTGATTGACCGCTACAATGAACTGCGTCACGAAGGACTTTCCTTGCATGAGAGCATTGTGAAAGGATCGCTCGACCGTCTGAACCCGATTCTGATGACGGCTCTGACTTCTGCACTGGCCCTGATTCCGCTGGTAATCGGAAGCGACCTGCCGGGAAATGAAATCCAAAGTCCGATGGCCAAAGTGATGCTCGGCGGTCTGCTCAGCAGTACCTTGCTGAACGCATTCGTCATACCGGTAGTTTATCTGCTGATCTCCAAAAATGAAAAGAAACAATAAGACATTTAGTTATGACCACATTATATATATCTTATAAGAATGTGTTGCGCACCCTTATCTCCAGTTGTCTGCTCTGTTCGGGAATGGCTTACGGACAGAACAACTCGGACGAGGTTCTGGATCTGATAGAGCAGAACAACACGCAGATCATAGCGGCACAGAAAACCCTGTCGGCCACCATAATGGACAACAAGACAGGACTGAATCTGAAAAACCCGGAAGTGGAGTTCGAACATAAATGGAACACACGCAACCCGAGAGAGAAAGGAAAAGAAGTCAGCGTGACTCAGGAACTGGAATGGAGCGTCATCAGCGGACAGAAAAAACAGCTGGCAGGCACCAAAAACGAACTGGCAGAAATCAGCTTCCGCCAAACACGGAACGCCGTTCTGCTGGAAGCGCAGAAAAAGCTGATTGAAATTTCTTTCTGCAACAGAATGCTACAGGAGCTGAACACACAACTGACCGACGCGGATTCTTTGGTTAGCATCTATGAAACTCTGCTCCGCAACGGAAGCGGAAATGTGCTGGATGTGAACCGAAGCAAACTGAACCGTGCGGCCATCGCTACCGAAATCCGGAATACAAACGCTCAAAAGGAAGTGCTTCTTCAGGACTTGTACGGACTGAACGGAGGAAACACCGTCAGTCTGTCGCCGGAATGGAGTCTGTCACCTTTGGCACTGCCCGAAAATTTCGACAACTGGTTTCAGCAGATGGAAGCATCGGTTCCAGAACTGAATTATTATCAGAAAGATCTGGAATTGAAAAAGAAAAGCGTGCGAGCTACCAAAAGCGAGATGATTCCTTCGCTGTCCGTTGGCTATAAAGGCGAATTTACAGAAACAGAGCGAATGCAGGGCTTTGCCATCGGCATGAGCATCCCGCTGTGGGAAAACAAAAACAAGGTAAAGAAAAGCAAGCTTGACGTAGAAGCCGCCCAAAGCACAGCTTCGGATGCACGACAGAGAGTGTACAACAACCTGAAAGCACAGTATGTGCAGTCTGTTGAATTGAAAAAGTCTCTACAGATGCAACAAGAGGCTTTAGGCAGCCTGAATACCATACCGCTGATGAAAGAAGCTCTTCTGAAAGGAGAAATCAATCTGATGGATTATCTGAACGAGATGACCCGTTATTATGATTTCCGGAAGAATCTGCTTCAGACGGAAAAAGATTATCAGACTGCTCTTGCAGACTTGCATGCATTTGAACTCTAAACAAAATCTGGGCTAACAGATCAACAACATAAAGAAGGAGTGCCTGACATCTGCTTTCCTGATGAGGAAGCAGATGTCAGGCACTCCTTCTTTATACCTTTTTTACTCTTCAACATCCTTCGATCCGATCGGCAAAAGTTAGGGACTCTTTTACTTAAAACGGAAAGCCGAAGAATATTTTATTTCCTGATAAGCTCCATATTCCAGACCGGGAGTCCATCTTATCTCTTTCCCCATCCTGTACATCATATCATGAACCTGCTGCAACTGTACTTTCGTATAACCTTCCGATGAGCGAACACATTCTTTATTTCTCATCTTGCTATCGGGTCCTATTGTATAGGTATAAATAACCGAACCCTTCGGCATATTGGAATCAAAAGAGGAATGCATATTGTTTATATAAAGAAAACCTGTGCCCTAAAATTCATAATTTTTTCTCTAAAAAACAATTTACTCATAAGGTAATCCTTCCCCCCATTTTTAATTTTGTATAACCTTTTTCTTTTACCTTATAAAATATTAGATGAGGTAAATCAAATGAAACCACAGAATAAAATAAACCAGAAAAAGGAAAATGCTGAGTAGTTACAAAAATAAAGACAACAGAACGTCCCGGGAAAGGAAATAACCCTGGTAACATTTATACATAATTGTTCTTTCCCCATTAATATCGGGTGAGCCCCACCGTAACCCTAGAAATCAGAAAAAAGGAATACAAAAAAAATCCCTCCGGAGATTGCTCTCTGAAGGGATCCATCTATTTAAAAGTGGCGGCTACCTACTCTCCCACGGGTGTGCAGTACCATCGGCGTGAGCAGGCTTAACTTCTCTGTTCGGAATGGGAAGAGGTGGGACCCTGCTGCTATAGCCACCTGAATTTCGTTTTATTACATATCGGAAAAAACATAAGCATATCTCTTTCTCGAGAACAACTCAAAGTATATCTCTGCGCGGTAAGAAAGT
>CALUKY010000003.1 GCA_944321345.1 uncultured Paraprevotella sp. | reverse complement strand
ATCGCCATAGGTTTAGAGGATGAAAAGTGAACGGATATCACCGTTTTGGGTGAACGGATATCAACCGTTTTCAGCAAAAAGAAATTAGAGGAGGCACTAAAAGATTGGATTGATAATAAAAAATATCTGGAAAAGAATATTACAATCACAACCCTGGCCAAACAACTGGGAACCAATCGTACCTACTTGTCAAATTTTATCAACGACAATTACCATGAAAACTTTAATGTTTGGTTGAACAGAAAAAGAATTCAAGAAGCCATAATATTACTGGAAACCTCAAACTCGTCATTACACGAAGTTGCAGAAAAAGTAGGCTACTCGGATGCAGCACACTTCAGTAAGATTTTCAAAACAATGACTGGACAAAATCCATCTATGTGGAGGAAAGAACGCAAAAATCTTGTATAAAAGTACAATTCACTTCTCATTTCTATTATTTTGTACAAATACACAAAAAGTACAAACAATTATAAATATATATTTGCAGAAACCAAATAATCCAAAAATATGTATTATGTGGTTCAAACTTTTGATTATACTTTCCTATAAAGTCCGGCACTATCGTGAGATAGCGCCGGATTGCTTCTATATTATGCCACGCACTCGACACCAAAGAATTTGTTAAAATTATGGCAAAGAGGAATGTTAAAAAAAATCTCTGAAATAAACAAGCAAAAATTTTAGAATCAGAAAAAGGGAAGAATCTTCCCAAGAAGCTTAGAATTATTAAGACCAGAAAAAATAAAAACTCAAGTGGTTTTCTAAGTACAATGACAGTACCAGACTACGCACTTGAGTATAAATAAAACTTAGAATCTATTATTCGGCATAACTGTCCATATCTTCGTCTGCACGACGCTCAGACTCCTTCACAGCGATGTCTGTAATGGGCATCTGACGTGAAAACGCCTCGTGGAAAGATATAATCGTTTCGGTGCGCTGAAGCCCCAAAGGCTGTAGTTTATCGTGAATGATACTCAACATATGATTATTGTTACGCGCATAGATTTTAATGAACATGTCATAATCACCGGTAGTATAGTGACATTCTACAACTTCAGGAATCTGCTCCAAAGCTGCAACTACACGATCAAAATCAGAAGGGTCCTTCAAAAAAAGCCCCATAAAAGCACAAGTATCATATCCGATCTTTTCTGGGTCAAGAATATACTGAGACCCCTTCAGAACCCCCAATTTTGCCAGTTTTTGGATGCGCTGATGAATAGCTGCCCCTGAAACCCTACAAGCACGCGCAACCTCAAGAAACGGAATTCTCGCATTCGATGCAATCATCTGAAGAATCTGCTCATCCAAACTGTCTAAGTTTAAAGCTTTCATATTGATATATTTTATAGATTACTACAAAAATAGCAATTTTAGTAATACAAACACAAAAAATAGGCACTTCCAATTAAGGAAATGCCTATTTTTAATAATTATTTGAATAATCTGCTATCAGCTTAATTGCGTTTGCTAGCTGAATAGTTGATCTTCAAAGCCCATGATTTACGCAATACCTGCTTGATATCGGTAATAATACCCATTTTGGTCTTCTGGTCTACCTTCAAGGAAATCTGCTGCGCAGCCTGATCAGACATAGAAGCACGCTCCTGTGCCACAAAGTCCATGATTTCTGCAGGCTCTGCAAAACGGTCATTCAACTGAATACGAGTTCCTGAACCCATTGTTGCACGCAACTGATCTGTCGGAGGACCTACATAGATGAAAGATACCGCTGATTTCTTCTCCAGCTTCTCCAATTCGGTACCCGATGGAACAGTAAACTTCACCTTCAGCGTAACCTCACGCATGGTGGTTACAATCATAAAGAAGAACAGAATGGTAAAGATCAAGTCAGGAAGTGAAGATGTATTCATTTCGGGCATCTCTCTACTACCCTTTTTATTAAATCTGCTCATTACTTATCTCCTCCATAATTTTTAGGTTCAGCCTCTGAGATTTTCTGTGGATAATATCCACGAATGGCTTCCTGCTGTTCTGGAGTCAAGTTTGCATAAACTTTACCAAACTTAGCTTTCGCCAATTCGTCACGCAATTCATTATAAGCGCGCACTAATTCATTCTGAACCTGGAAGTACACATTATAGCTTGTTCCGCGGTCGGTCTGAACAGAAATCACATGCTTGTCGGTTACCGCACACATACCCAACAAAGGAATGTTTTTGCCATGTTTTTCCGGTAATGACGGTGAATTGTTCGGATTCTGAATAAATTCCTTTGCACGATCACAAAGTTGATCCAAAGCAATAAAATCACCATTAACCATCAAATTACCGGCAGAGTTGATCTTAACGTTCAGTACGTTTCTTTCCTTTACATCGATTTCAGCTTCGCTCTGCTCATCCTCAGGTGGAGGCGGAAGGCGGCGAACCAAACCCATGTCTGTATCCATGGAAGTGGTCACCAGGAAGAAAATCAGCAAAATGAAAGAAATGTCCGCAGTAGAACTTGCGTTCAAACCAGGTACTGATCTTTTTTTCTTTGCCATTTAATTTTTAGTTTTATAAATTGAAAACGATGTTTTTATTTCTTCTGTGCGCTCTTTTTGATAATGCCAGACATATTAACTACAACTGCAATTGCGGCTACAGCCATCAGGATATAAATTGAAATGATGAACATATCCACAACTGAAACCATTGCTCCACTGGTAACATTACCATCAGCAGCAGTAAAATCAGGCTCATTCAAGTTTGTCAACAAACCAATAGCCAAAGAAGCGATCAACAGAACTACGGAAATAAAACTAATTTTACCTCCAGGAACGCCACTCAGGTTCTCACCAGAGGCTCCCATACCGTCCTTAATGCTCTTGATTGCACTCCATACGGCCAACAGAGCTGTAATACCGGTCAGCACGTACATGAGGTAAATAACAGCGTCGGTACACTGAGGCGCATTATAATCCCCCATCGGGTTGTCATATCCAACCAGGAAGAAGCATGCAAAAACAATCAGAATAACTGCGATGCAGGCGTTCAACATGGTCTTAGACAATTTTTCTGTCTTTATCATGATTTACTTATTTTTTCAGGTTATACTTCATACACATATCCAACAGAGAGATAGTAGCCTCTTCCATATGAGAGGTAATAGTCTCGATCTTTGACAGGATATAGTTGTAGAAAATCTGCAGGATCAAAGCAACCACGATACCGAAGATAGTAGTAATCAAGGCCACCTTCATACCACCGGCAACAATTGTCGGAGAGATATCACCAGCCTGCTGGATCTGGTCGAACGCCATAACCATACCGATCACAGTTCCCAAGAATCCCAAAGACGGAGCCATAGCGATGAACAAAGTGATCCATGAGCAACCCTGCTCCAGATAGCTTGACTGTACGCTTCCGTAAGCAACAACTGAACGCTCTACGTTTTCGATACCCTCGTCAATACGCATCAGACCCTGATAGCAGATAGAAGCAACAGGACCACGAGTATTACGGCAAATTTCCTTTGCACCTTCTACATCACCGGCAGACAATTTCTCTTCCAAAGAAGCCAACAGTTTCTTTACGTTGATTTCTGCCAGGCTCAAATAAATGATACGCTCGATACAGAAAGCCAAACCTAAAACCAAAGCGATGGCAACCAATGACATAAAGCCTGCGTCACCTTCAATAAACTTAGTTTTCAACTCTTTGTGAAGACCGCCTTCCTCAACGATTGGCTCCTGAGCGATTTCTTCTGTAACAGCAGCTGCAGCTGTATCAACAGCGGCTGAATCAACAACAGTAGTGTCAACAGCAGCTGAATCAGCAGCTGCGTCGGTCTGCGCCATCATCGACTGAGTTGCACCGAATGCAAAGACTCCCATCATCGCAATAATTGCAAATAACTTTTTCATTGTGTGTCTAATTTTTTAAGATTATTAATTGTTTTATTATTTATCGCGGAGAGAGGGGGATTCGAACCCCCGATACGCTTTTGACGTATACACGCTTTCCAGGCGTGCCTCTTCAGCCACTCGAGCATCTCTCCTTAACAGCTGAAAATGGTTAAAAAAAATGTCACTTTCTCAAAACGGGTGCAAATTACAAAAAAAATGCGATATGCAAGCGAATTCAGGTGCAAAAATATTCTTTTTTTTTGTTCCTATCAACTATTCCACAAAGAAAAAATTGCATTATCTTATGAAATATTTATTTCACGCCATTATTCTCCCTTAACCTTATCAAAAATTTTGAGGGCTGTTTCGGTTGTTTGGCGAATCACTTCAGTCTCTTCGCAACCATAAATTTCACTCAATTTACAAACAACATAGGGTAAATACGAACTTTCGTTTCGTTTTCCACGATAAGGAGTCGGAGCCAAATAAGGAGAATCCGTTTCCAACACCAAACGCTCCAAAGGAACAACCTGGGCCAAAGTTTCGGGTAAAGCAGACTTCTTGAAAGTCACAATTCCGTTTACGCCCAAAGCGAAATGTTGAAAAACGAGCAACTCCTCCGCCTCATCAGGAGTACCGACAAAACTATGAAACACTCCACGAAGTGGTTCACCAGAATAGGATTGCAACACCTTAACCAAATCTGCATGAGCCGAACGACAATGAATCATTAACGGCAAATCATATTTTAAAGACCACTGAACCTGAAAATCAAAAGCAGCCAATTGTTCTTTCTTCATACGATCATCCCAATAATAATCCAATCCCACCTCGCCGATACCGATATAAGGATGCTCCGGCCGTGCTAGCTGCTCTTCCATTCGAAACAAAACATCCTGATAGTCTTCTGTCAGATCGGTAGGATGCAGTCCTATCATCGGAAAAAAGAAACCGGGAAACTTCTGAACCAATTGATTCATACCAGAAATGCTGGCTTCATCTATATTGGGCAAGAATATTTTCCCGACTCCATTCAGGTGCGCCCGTTCTATTACCTGATCTATATCTTCATGAAACTCTTCCCCATAAAGATGGGCATGTGTATCGATGATATACATATCCTTTATACGTCACGGTTCAACAAAGTAAGAACAAATTGCTTCAGAACATCTTTCCTTTCTGTAGGCAACGCTACCTGTTCGAGCAGAGTCAATGCTTCATCGAAATAAACATTAATCTTTTCATTGGCACAAGCCGGTACACCTACCGCATCGTAAATGGCACGCACAGATGTGATTTTTTCTTCTTCAATATAAGACTTACACTCAAGCCAGCTTTTCAGAATCCGGCGTTGTCCTTCATCAGCCAAATCAAAAGCCTTGATCAGCATGTAGGTCTTTTTGTTACACAATATGTCACCTCCGATCTTCTTTCCGAACTTCTCCGGATCTCCGTAAACATCCAGATAATCATCCTGCAGTTGAAAAGCCAATCCTACTTTTTCACCAAAATGATAAAGCAAGTCGGCATCTTCGGCAGGAGCACCGGCAGTCAGAGCACCGATTTTCAAAGCACAAGCCAACAGGACAGATGTTTTCAGACGGATCATTTCAATATATTCGTCCTCGGTCACATCGTTCCGTTCTTCAAAATCAATATCATATTGCTGTCCTTCTCCGATCTCCAAAGCAGTACGGGTAAAAAGATCCAACACGGCAGCCAAATGTTCTGCCGGAGCCTGCTGCATCAGAGAATAGGCCAGGACCAACATGGAGTCTCCACTCAAAATGGCCGTATTTTCATTCCATTTCTTATGTACTGTTGCCTGTCCACGACGCAAATCAGCATGATCCATCAGATCATCATGCAACAAAGTGTAATTGTGATAAGTTTCCAGACCTAATGCCAATGGAGTAATACGCTCCAGATCTTCACGGTAAAGATTATATGCCATAAGCATCAATACCGGACGAATACGCTTTCCTCCCAAAGACAAAACATATCGGATCGGATCATATAAACCAGCCGGAGTGGCCTTGATATTCATTTTTTCAACTTGGGTCTTTACATAAGACACCATTTCCTCTGTAGTATACATAGGCTATGAATAAGTGATTAAAAAAAGGCTGCATAGAGCAGCCTTTCAATATATATTTTAATTTTACTGTAAACGGAATGTCACTGGCAAAGAGAACTTCACACGTACAGGTTTTCCACCCTGACGTCCTGGTTTCCAACGGGGCATCATCTTCAATACTCGCTCAGCCTCCTTCGACAAATATGGATCCGGACTTCTTACGATATTGATATCTACGATAGAACCGTCCCTATTTACCACGAAAGTTGCAATAACACGTCCTTGAATATTCTGTTCTACACAGATAGGCGGATACTTGATATTTTCCTGCAACCACTTCATACAAGCAGCTTCACCACCCGGGAACTGTGGATTTTCCTCAGCCATATTATAAATAGTTTCGTCCTCTACAGCTTCCACAACAGGACCAACAGGGCCCGTAGGGCCAGTAGATGCTACACCACCGGTACCGGTTACCGGTGCGATAGCCTGATTCATTTCCTCAGAACTTTCCACCTCTTCTTCTACCAATTCTGTTTCATTGTCCACAATGTTCAGGATTTCGGCAATCTTAGGAGCAGCAGCTGGAGGTGGTGCCGCAACCTCTGGCTGTTTGGAAATAGGAATCATGTCCTCCTCAATAGCTGCGGTGAACACAGGCTCCATTTCAACGACTTTCTTTTCACGTCTCGTCCATTCAAACGACACAAAAATAGCAGCAAGAACAATCACGTAGCCAATCAGCATACCGGTGCTTTTCTTACCTTCAAGGTCTGCTTTCTGCGATTTTTTAATTTCCATAATATATTTTTATTTTTACTTTTTCCACTTATCGTGGCAAATGTAGCACATTTTTTTATTTTTAGATACTGAAATCCTTATTTTTTTTCGGGCAAAAGCATTCTTTTTTTATTTTTTCGGGTATCTGACACCCTAAATACCATTTTTCTACGTTATATTTTAAAAAAGATGTATCTTTGACGCAAAATAAATAATGATAATGAAAAAAACAGGCTGTCTACTTCTAGGAGTTGCGCTATCCATAGCCTGCCAGGCACAGGAGGCTTCCTCCGTCTTTAATTTCCTGAAACAACCGGCATCCGCTCACGCTACAGCACTGGGTGGTCCGGCCATATCCCCTATTGAAGACGACGCTTCACTGGTTTTCCTGAATCCGGCTTTATCATCAGCAGTATCCGGCAACACCATTAATCTCAATTTCATGACTTATATGCAGGGATCCAAAAGCGGAAGTGCCGCTTTTTTTCGTGAAGCCGGCACACGCGGTACCTGGGGAGCCATGGCACAGTTCTGTAATTACGGAAAGATTACAGAAACAAATGAGGAAGGAGTCGAAAGCGGATCGGTTGCTTCGCTGGATATGGCATTGAGCGGAGTCTATTCTTATCTGTTTAATGATTATTGGGTGGGAGGAGTTACCGGAAAATTCATCTACTCCGGTCTTGCCGGTTATCAGTCTATCGGTCTTGCCGTTGATTTGGGTTTGAATTATTACAATGAAGCTACCGATTTTTCTCTTTCCGCGGTTGCCAGCAATGTAGGCGGACAAGTCAAGGCTTATAACGACCATTTTGAGCGTATTCCATTTGATCTGGCCATTGGTTTTTCCAAAGGCATGAATCATGCTCCGATACGTGTCACAGTAACCATGAACGATCTGACGCGTTGGAATTACAAATATTATTACAATCCGGAAGGAAAGGAAAAGTTCAGCACGCTGCTACTCAACCATTTTAGTCTGGGAATAGACATTCTGCCTTCCGAATCCTTTTATCTGTCAGCGGGATACAATTTCCGGCGGGCAACAGAAATGAAAGAAGCCGGAAAATCACATGGTGCCGGACTTTCTTTCGGAGGAGGACTGACTTTACAGCGTTTTAAACTGGGAGTAGCCTATGCACAATATCATGTGTCTACTCCAACTTTAGTATTCAATGTTTCTTATCAACTATAAAACATAGAAAAGATGAATTATCCTACAAAAAAAATAGTGATTGCCGTAGACGGTTTCTCATCTTGCGGTAAAAGCACCATGGCCAAAGATTTGGCCAAGGCAATAGGTTATATCTATATTGACAGCGGAGCCATGTACCGGGCAGTAACCCTTTTTGCCCTACGTCACAATCTGTTTCTGTCCGACGGACAGGTTGACGAGAAACAGTTGCGCGCCGATTTGGCGAAAGTACGTATTACCTTTGTATTAAACAGCGAGCAGCGCCCAGAGACTTACCTGAATGGTGAAAATGTAGAAAAAGAAATCCGGGGTCTGGAAGTTTCCTCACGGGTAAGCCGTATTGCCGCACTAGACTTTGTACGTGCCGAACTGGTGCATCAGCAACAGCTTATGGGCAAGGAAAAAGGAATTATTATGGACGGACGCGACATCGGCACTTGCGTATTTCCAGATGCAGAACTCAAAATATTCGTTGTAGCATCGGCCGAAATCCGGGCACAGAGAAGATTTGATGAGTTGACAGCCAAAGGAGAAAAAGTAAACTTTGAAGATATTCTGAATAATGTACAGGAACGCGATCGGATTGATATGACTCGGGCCGTAAGTCCGTTACGAAAAGCAGATGACGCTATCGAACTGGATAACAGCCATCTTACTCCAGAAGAACAGAAGGCATGGCTTCTGCAACAGTACAACCGTGTAATTTCCGGCTTATGATTATTGAAATAGATCAGGAATCAGGATTCTGCTTTGGAGTAACGCGGGCCATCCGTAAAGCGGAAGAAGAATTGCAAAAAGGCCAGGTGTTGTACTGTTTGGGAGACATCGTACATAACGGAAAAGAATGCGACCGTTTGAAAAAAATGGGCCTCATCACCATTGATCATCAAGAATACGAACAGTTAAAAGGAAGCAAAGTCTTGCTCCGTGCGCACGGCGAACCTCCTGGAACTTATCTGAAAGCAAAAGAGAACCAGATAGATATCATTGATGCGACATGTCCTGTTGTATTACATCTGCAAGAAAGAATCAAAAAAGAATACCAGACCAATAACCCCAAGCGCCAGATCGTTATATTTGGCAAAAACGGACATGCGGAAGTTTTGGGACTGGTAGGACAAACAGAAGGGACAGCCATTGTTCTGGAAAGTCCAGACGAAGTGACCCAACTTGACTTCAACCGAGACATATCCCTTTACTCTCAGACAACAAAGCCTTTGGACGGATTCCGAAAAATTGTAGAATACATTGAGTCGCACATTTCTCCTGAAGCAACCTTTAAATATTACGACACCATTTGTCGTCAGGTGGCTAATCGTATGCCCAATATCCGAAAGTTTGCGGCGCGTCATGATGTCATTCTTTTTGTCTGTGGTAAAAAAAGTTCCAACGGACGTGTTCTGTACAACGAATGCTGTACCGTAAATCCAAACACTCATCTGATTGATGCCGCTCAGGAAATTGACATGAGTTGGTTCAAAGGCTGTGCATCCGTAGGTATTTGCGGAGCAACATCTACTCCCAAATGGCTTATGGAAGAATGCAAGGCCTTTATAGAATCGTCATTACCTCGCCAATAATAACGAACAAAGACATTACTGTTCTCCCAATAAAAATAAAACAGGGTATCCGCGCTGGAACAGCAACGGATACCCTGTTTTTTATTTCTTGGCCTCAGGCTTAACTTCGGTGCGTATCCGTACCGGAATAGTTATCTTCGGACGCTCAGGATCATTGGTAATCAGTAACACTTTGGGTTTGTTCTTGGCTTTAAGCAAATATTTATCCAAAATGGTTATTTTCAATTTTGTTTTTTCGCCAGCCTCTATTTTCCGGTTTCCCAGACTTACATTTACCGCACGGTTAAACACCTGAATTGTACGGATTTCCAATGGAGTCTTACCTCGGTTCTCTATGGTAATTACTCCGGTTTTCTTTTTTCTCCATCCCATTTTGCCCAAATCCAGAGAGTCTGCAGAAAGTACCATCTTTGGCGCCCGTTCCAATTCTGCTTTAGTCAAATTAGAGAAATCAGGCAGCAATACTGCTGATACCAGAATTTCATTTTCCTCTCCAATCTGATCTCCCATCTTACGGGCCAGATAGATACTGGTCTGATTCAATCCCATCTGCTGCAGGCGCTCGCTATCCAACGTAAGCTGAATGCGTCCGATTCGTCCTCCGGAAAGCTTCTCGGGCAAATAGCGCGCCTCAAGATAAGGCGGCAAATGCATCAACTGTGGCACATAGCTACTGCGTGAAGTATTTACTACAGCCAGCTCAATCATCGGGTGATCCCCTTTGTTCACATTATCAAACTCGATATTGTTGGTATTCAGACGCACATCTCCCAGATCAACCGGGAAGAGCCCTTCATAGTTGGAAAGTTTTGACACGACACGTCCTTGAATATGCAGATAAAACGGTTCTTCGGAAACGTTCGTATAAACCTCTACATCCTTTTGAAAAACTCCGAGCATCTGTGCATCATATAAAACCTCTATCTTTCCCAGCTCACCAGGAGGAATGGGAGTTTTTGTCCATTCTACCGTTGTACAACCGCAAGAAGGATGAATGTCGGTAATCAGCAAATCAGAGGTTCCCGTATTTTCAATGGTAAATTCGGCCTTTCCCGGCATTTGGAACATGATCTCGCCCATATTGGACACCTCACGGTCCACTTTCAGGTCCGGCTGTGCCCAAAGTGTACCCGCCGTCAGACAGGCCGCTCCCCACATATAGATTCTTCTTAATATCATTCTATTTCATTTATTTCAGGCAAAGATAAAGATTTTGAGGCATATTACAAGAAATACCTTACATTTTCTCATTTCTTAATCTTCTCGAGCGTCCGCAAAGCCGCCTCCATCCGACGCATCAGATCCCGCTTGTCCGTACGGGGAGAATAAACAAAACCTTCGCAGACAATGACCCGATTATCTGCTGTATCGATACGTCCCAAAGATACAAACGGACCTCCAATGCCTCCATGGCGCAACTCCCACAACCCTCGGGTCTCCCAAACCTGACGGTTATCCAGACTACGCTCACGCAGGCTCACAATCGGAATATCTTCTTCCCAGGTCGTAGTCATCCACTGGTCCGGACGGCTACCCGGAATATTTTTCTTCAAAGCAGAATCACGCTTTCCGATCCAATAGGTCACATCAGCAAAATCTGCATTCGGATCAAAGGGAAAGGTATACATCACCAGATTCAGATCTTTTTCATTCAGTTCGGTCGAAGCCCAAAGGAACTGTTCACGCTGCTTCATAGAGCGCATTTCATCCGGCACACAGATACGATAACCGAACACTTTCTGTGCAGCCTGTTCCGTATCGCGATGATAGCGTTTCTTCAGTCGTTCGGCTTCAAGTTTCAGTTCCGACTCTACAAAATAATCCACAATCTCCTGGCGACGCTTCATCAGCAGATATTCCAATGAATTCAGATCAGGAGCCTTAAGCGAAACAAAAACTTGTGGACGTGCTTTCACATCGTATGCAACTGCCAGACGAGGTTTGTCCATGGTCGAATCAATCTCCACAAACATCGTATTACGCATGGTAGTATACATCTGGACATAGTTTTCCGGAAATACACGAAGCATTTTAAACATGGGCTCATGTTGGGGCAAACCGGGCACACTGCCTTTCAGAACCGCCTGCAATGAATCTCCCACCGGGCTCTCCCATACAGTCCGGTCTACTACCAGCAGCAACTCATAAGGTATGCCTTTCGAAGGCGGCAACACCGTTTTGGCTTTTTTCTCTTCGCAGCATCCGGTCAATACAGCCAGAAGCAGCAGAAATAGTAAAGTAATACAGTTCTTTTTCATCATCAGCAAATTAAATAAAACAATCATTTATTATCAGATGAAGGAAGGAGTTGTACACGCAGAAAATCCTTTAAATGATACAGGCGGTTACCGGCTCCTCCTTGAGCATCGCTCAGCAGCAAAAGTGTCTGGCGCCCGTCCTTCAGACGGATACCGGGACACATACCTTCATAATTGGCCAAACGATAAACCAACGGATTCAACCGGGTACGAAATTCACACAACAGCTGTTTCTGCACCACCTTACCGTCTGCCTGCCACAGTTCCTCCAAGCCTACGCAATAGATTTTATGATGCACCCAACTACGCAGATAATTTTTACTGACAAAAAACTCACGTTCCATAACCAATAGGCCATAATCGGGCAAAGCAAGCATTTCAGAAACCCCGAAAGCGTAAATTCTGGCAGTACCGAATGCTTGTGGTTTATCCGTCTGGTAACAGGCTACCAACTCATGTGTCCCGTCATCTTTCAGACAATAAACAGGTAGCAGAGCCTGTTCCGGGAGCTTTATTCCAACCGGTGCACCATGCGCGCGCAGTCTGTTTTCCGTACATGTCCAGAAACAGGAATGAACCGCATCGTAAGTCAAAGACTCAAAACCGTAATTGGCATGAATTTGCCCGGAAGCGGCTTCTCCTTCAAAACTCCAAAGAAGAGCCATGGCATCCCCTTCATCATTATAGGTACGAACGGTTTGCGTACGTTCCGAGGCTACCGACAAAGTCTGCCTCTCCGGCCACCAAGTCACCGCCTCCAGATCCAAAGCCGGCTTTTTTTGCTCACCTCTCAGCGAAAGATGCCGCACTTCCTCTACCTGTAACACTTTCCCGGTTGAAGCATCTTGATGAATCTTCCAAAACAGAATCTCATTCTTTTTATCGCTGACCACGGCATACAGTCCGTTTCCCAGAGCTGTGATGCCACTGTAATCAGCAGGTTGGATGTTCCATCGAGACAATTTATAGGTTCCGGCAACAGACATATCTTTCCCCGCTGCTTTCAACGGCAAAGACAGACTTCCTCCCATCACCAATGCCAATATGGCCAAACGCATTTTTCTGATCTTATTCATCATTCACTTGTATCATTTTACCCGGCAAATAAGTACGGAACTCCGGGGCATAATAGCTTTGCAGCTCTGCGCCACCATGTAAATATGATCCGCCAAACTGTACCCGATAAGGTATTTCCAAAACATAATTTCCTTTGGGCAGATGATCAAAATAAAGTAGCATGCCGTCATCCTCCAAAGACAGATAGTAACCCACTCCCTGCATGGAACGATATCCAGATGTAACCCAAACGGGCTGACAACATGCTGCCGAATTGATGCGAAGCAGCATATAGTCGTAGTCACGGTCTGCCCGAATCATATAAACTGCCTTCATCTCCTCACCCACAGTCAGGGTATCGGGCAGGCGACTGATCTCAACCGACAAAGCGCCCCACTCTTTCTGCTCCCGTACAATCTGATCGGGCGACAAGTCATATTGGGTATAAGCGGTGCCCCACGTCAAACGGCCGTCCTGCTTCTTCACGGTAAGAGCTTCGGGAGCGGCAGACGCGTTATCCAAGGATTGTACATAGCGTATTACCGGGAGATTTGCAGAAGTAGCAAGATTTTGACTCACAGAGTCTGTATACAGCATCAGAGAATCGGACGCAAAAGCAGCATACTCAGAAGATTTGTCCTGCAAAAGAGCTTGCACGGCACAAGCAGACAGGTAGTTATTGTCCCAGCCTTGAATGCGTTTCTGCAACAACACCCATCGCTGCATCCCCTGTATCCGCTCCGTCTGTTCAGGTTGTAAGGCGCGGAACATATCCAATGCCGCCAGATGAAGCAGCAGGCGCTGTTCTCCCGCAGCAGAACCCCAGAAGGCAGTGTCGAAATA
Organism: uncultured Paraprevotella sp.; assembly: GCA_944321345.1. Classification (GTDB taxonomy): domain Bacteria; phylum Bacteroidota; class Bacteroidia; order Bacteroidales; family Bacteroidaceae; genus Paraprevotella. The sequence goes on along the minus strand of CALUKY010000003.1, from coordinate 129,017 downwards.
ACGGCAACCCAAAGAATCAGTAACCAGATGCTCGGCAACAGAATTCATGCAGGCAAGGGCTTCTTTGTCGCGTCCGTAAACATGTAGCGTGCGCGCGGCAGCAATCTTCTGCACATAAGGCAAAGTGGCGCTCTGCCGGGCCAGTCCGTCCACGGCTTCTTTTACTGTAGGATCTTCCAATGCCTTATCGGCTCCTAAATGACTGGAGGCCAGCCACAGGAAGTCGGTTTCATCAGGTGTCGGAGTCAGGCGCAAAGGTTCGGGAACAACAGCGCTATTGCGGAAATTCTTCTGAAGATAAAGGAAGGCACGGTCGCGCAACAGTTGTTCCTTGCGGTCCAGTTCCTCATCGGACAAAGCCTCGCTGTAAGGGCGCAGAGTTTCCAAAAGATTCAGCACCCGCACAGTTACCGAATAACGCCCACGCAAACCGGGCATCCAGGCAAACGATCCGTCGGTATGCTGACATGCCAACAGGCGGTCGAGCAGCTGACGGCGCTGTGCGTTCACTTTTTCCGGCGAACCGGATGCGGCATACAGTCCGTCCAGACGGGAACCGGACTCTTCATAATCCTTGCTCCACAGGGTTTCTTCCCACAAACGGGAATTCAGACGGCGCATCCATTTCCACCATTCGTCTTCCTGACGGATATATTGCGGATCGCTCCAGCGATTCAGCCATAACTGTATCTGAGGGTGTTTTTTCAGCAGGTGGGCAGAACAAACCGTGGCATAATAGGCGGCCGCAGTTTCCTCAGCCCCCCGACTTTCTGAACTTTGCAACAAAGGCAGCATCTGAACTGCCGCAAAAAGCGGATCGGTATAATACTCCAGAAACCAGGAAGACGGGACTATTCCCTGACGACTGTACGCGTCCTGTGCAGGCAAACTGACATGATGAATTCCGTTGCCCTTCAAAACAAACGGACGGGCATAAGTCACCGGAACAGTTTGCGGAAGCACATAAAGTTCCTGCTGTTCGCCATCGGTATGGTGCTGTCCGTCTGCCAGAATACGGCAAACCAACTTACGGTCTCCTTCCTGTGGAGTAAAGGTAAAGGTATATTGTACAGACGCTTCTCCTGCTATACGAAACGACTTCTCCTGACGAAAAACCATAGAATCGGTTTCCGAATCGCGGATTTCCAAAGTTAATTTTCCATAGTCTTCCTCTTCAGCCAGATTCGTCAGTGTAGTCTGCAAACGGACCTGATCACCGACATTCAGATAGGCCGGGCGGAAGAGTTGGGCCATCAGCTTCTGCTGCGTCACCACAGTAGTATCCAATCGGCAGCAGGTCATATCCTTCGTATAGGCCACCCCTAACAGATGCCAACGGGTCAGTGCCTCTGGAACGACAAACGACAGACGGACCTTTCCTTCTTCGTCTGTATTCAGTTCGGCATTGAAATAGGCTGTTTCCTGTAGATTCTTACGGACTGACGGATGCGTTTCCAACGACGGTGCGGCCACCATATCCATAGCGACCTCATTTTCTACGACCTCAGCCTCGGCCAACATTTTCGGACTGGCCATACGGCTGGTGGACACAGCACCATTTGTCTGATAAAGCATCTTCGCATTCTTAACCATTCCTCCACCGGTAGCGACTCCCAAAAGTCTGAGATTCAGATCAGACCAGATTTCCACAGGCTGCAGTTCATATTTCCACGGGAAATAGATTCCAAAGCTGGATGAAGACAAGTAACGGCTGTTCCAGGAAGGCATAGCCAGATAAGGAACCGACGGTCGTGAAAGTGTCCAATAATGTCTGCGGATGGCATCGAGCGAAGCATCATAAAGCGTAAAGAAGCAACGGGCCGACACGGGTTCTCCCTTGGAATCGGTCAGCTGCAGCGTCCATTCCTCACGGGAACCGGGCATAAGCTTATCCCGGAAAGTATGCCATTTGTATTGCAGGCTGGAAGTTTCAATGCGATGGTTGATACGGATATCACGGGTGTATACCTTATTATCCTTGACAAAAGCCAAATGCAAAGTGGCCCCCTGACCATAAACCGGCTGATAAGGAAGTCGCAAAGTAAAGAGCGAATCACTGAATGCCAAGACTTTGCGTTCCTGTATCTTTCCGTTATAACATAAAGTATAATATAAGGTGACATCCTGTTCCGAAGAACCGATCTCACAAACGAAAGGTTTGCTTTCCGTAAAATCGGCCTGCACCGTACGGAACCAGAAGTTAGTGTCTACCGGCACACGGGTGTCCTTCGGAGAATATACAAGAACCGGACAGGATGCCTTCAGGGTATCGCTTTCTATGGCCGAAGCAGCCTTCAGGATATATCGTCCGGACGGAAGTCCCTGCAATCCTTCTAACGGAAACTCCTTATTGGCAATATGCTTGCCGGTGGCCTGCACCATGGCGTTGGAAGAAGCATCCTCTGCCGGCACGAGATGATAGAAGACAATGCCTTCCAACAACTCCCTTCGGGTATTCTCCAAATGGAAGCACACCCGTTCGGCAGAATCACGGTTCAGCACTTCTGGCACTTGAATAGAAAGTTCATTGCGAAGCGTAACCAACTGAAGGTAAGCGTTCTGTTCGGCCTGTTCACCCGACGGGTGCAAAGCCGTACAAGTTACACTGGCCGGATAGGAATATTCCGGTTTGTCCGGATCAGGTGAAGTGCCCACCGGAAAAGAAAAACAGAAACGGCCGGTGGCATCGGTCTGAAGAGTATCATTTTGCGGCAGCGCCTCTTCCCATCCCGGTTTATGAGGATTACTCATCCTGAACTGTGCCGTAACGCGGGTATTGGCTGCCGGCACTCCGTTGTAATTGCGCACGATACCGGATACATGAAGCGTATCCCCCCAGGCCTTTGGGGACAGGTTGGTCTGATCCAAGACTATTTCAAAATGCGGACGGGTATATTCTTCTACGGAGAAGGTTTCGGAAACCTCTCCCACCCGGACACGATAACTGCCGTTAGTTCCTTGCTGAGGAAGCTGATAATCTATGCGCCATGATCCCCAGGCATCGGTACGCACACTGTCACGATACACTTCCTTACCGGAAACATCATAAACTGAAAATGGCAGCAATGTATCGGGAACCACCTGGTAAGCAGAATCCCGACGTTGGCCTGCAACTCCGGCCAAATGAACGGTCTGCCCCGGGCGATACAAAGAACGGTCGGTATATATCTCTCCCCAAAACTCTGTAGTCTGAGGCACGGTAAATCCTCCTTTACTCATCGGATTCTGCCAAACGGTATCCTCTTGCCAGATGGCATAGATCTTATATTGTTTGAAATCGGAAATATCCATAGATGCCCGTCCATACTCATCAGTATAGGCTTTGATACGGAGCCGCTTGTCTTCCTCTAATGATGGCGACTGCACTTCTACACTTGCACCCGGACGGGGAGCACCGCTACACGCATCGGTAACCACGACATCCAGCATTCGGCCGTCGGGCTCAGCCAAAGAAAAAGTACGCAATGTGGAAGACTGGAAGAAACGGCATTCCTGCTGGGTACCTTCCGGAGAACGGACCGTAAAATATAAGGCATAGTGACCGATTTCAGGTACCGTCCAAGAGAGCGTATCACGCACGAATTCATAAGGCGAAGGCTCCTCCTTTAAAGACAGCTTGCGGGTTTCCAACAATTCGCCCTGTTTTTGCAACATTTTCCCGACCTTTTCAAACGGCTGGCGGGTCAAAGTGTCCTGCAAACTCCGGGTAACCCGATAAATCCGGCATTCCACATCACGGATATTGCGATGCGCCAGAGTCCAGGATATGGTATCACCGGGATAACCGGTTTCATCAACAACCCAACTCAGATAGGGCTGACTCAGGCTTCTCAGTTCATTTTTCAGGGCAGAAATATGCCGATAACGAGGGTAACGTTCCAAAGCCGTTTGCAACAGCCGTACTTTCTCCGGATTACTGAAATCCATCTGCGAAGCGCGCAAATAGGCTTCAGCCACAGAAGACTGATCAGCAAACCGTTGCATCACGTCGGCATAGGCCTGGTATTCCGCACTTTGGAAGAGCAGAGAATCACGGTTCGGCTCTTGCCTGCTAATGTATGTCTGCGAAAGGTTCTGAATGGAATCCAATACAAAATACAGTTCAGCTTCACGGTTCTGCTTCTGCCGGTAAACAGAAAGTATCTTGCAGACAGTTTCCTGTCGGAGAGCCTTGTCCGCTCCCAAACGGTTCATACCCGCCAAGGCCCTGCGACCGATCAGATGAAGCAGGTCTTCTCCCAGAAAACGGTCAGCCGTTCCCGGCTCCACCAAAGGCAGATAATCTTTCGGACGAACAGTACTCAGCGCCTGCGGATCAGCCAAGGAAAGTGTATAATAATAAAGGGCTCTTTTCCGATAATCTTCACGGCTCCAATATTCCAACGGCAGACTATCGGCTTCTGCCCAGGAAATCCAGGGACCACGATATTCATTATTCTGACAGATTTCGGCAGCAAATGAGGCGTAAACCGCGCGTTCGGCCGGAGTTTGCGCCTCAGCTACGCGACGCTCCAACTCTGGAAAATTCATATAAAAACTGTCCGGACTGATCTGCTGACGCAAGGACGCAGCCGCCAGAAAAGCAGCCATCTCCTGATTCCGGTTGTTCGCACGCTTTGCCTTAGCCTGAATCTTGGCCACAACATTTCCGGCAGAAGCCGGGAATCCCTGCTCCTGATAACGAAAAACCTGTTTCCATAAACGGTTGTAACGGCGTGCCTGAACCGGTTGAAATATAAAAAAAGAGGCTAGCAACGCGCTTGCACAAGAATATAGTCCTATATTACCGAATATTTTCATAAGCCTGTTTTTTTCAAAAAGAAACACCACTACAGGTTATGAACAAAGGTATCTAAAATATTGGACAAAAAATATCTTTTAAATATTTTTTACAAACAAACGAATATAGGAGTATTGTTATAAAAAAATCCTCTGCCTTTACGGCAAAGGATTTTCTTTAGCTTAATACCTATTTTTATTACCCTTTTATTGAACAAACTTCTTATAGGCACGGAGATCGTGACGCAGACAGCTGATCAGCTCCTGGCTTTCCTGTAAAATATTCAGATAAACCAAGGCAACCTTAAGATACTGGTTATTTTCAGTCTGTAAGCGGTCAAACTGTTTTTTACGGATTACAGACAATTTGTCCTTATAATTCTCCGTTTCAAGCAGGAAGGCCTCAACAATCTCCAGATTCTGCTCTTCGATAATGACACCGCCGCGAGCGATAAAATCAAGCACCTGTTGCTTAACCTGCTGCAACTCGACCACACATTCCTCGTTCAACGGATTGAAGTTGTTGTCCACATGTTCCTGACACGGATCGTTCATACGTTTCAAACAGTAAATCATCTGCTGATCGCTGTTGGTACTCAAATGGAACCAAGTGTTCTTCTCCAAAGACAACTGCGTATCTATTCTTCTCATACCAACCAGCTCTCTCTGACGGAGTTTCTTGATCATACGCTTCTCCTGATCCAATTTACGGGACACTTTTCTCAATGTTTTCAGATTTTCACCGGTGAAACCGTCAATCACCCGTTCGTAAGAAGATGCGACAAAATCAAGAACTTCTTTCTGAGTAATAGACACATGCTTCTTGAGGTATCCCCAGCACTCAGCCTTATCACGGGTAGCCATCATTTCCTGGAATACCACATCACGAGTGCCACGCTCGTCTTTCTTTCCGACACCAATATTGTTTTTCAACAGAATATAGATGGAAAGAATCACGAAAGCAAACATCACGATCATACCACCATAGTACATCAGGATGGTTACGAAAGCACAGGAAATGAAAGCGACTGCGGCTGTAAGGAACCATCCTCCGATTACGTTCAGCACACCGGTAATACGGAACACAGCACTCTCACGGCTCCAGGCTCTATCGGCCAAAGAAGAACCCATAGCCACAATAAAGGTCACATAGGTTGTTGACAAAGGCAATTTCAAGGAAGTACCCATGATAATCAGCAAACCGGCCACCACCAGATTGACAGAAGCACGGATCAAGTCAAAAGCGGCTCCATTCTCCAGAATCACCTCATTCTTGTTAAAACGCTTGTCACACCAGGCAGTCAAAACCTTTGGAGTATAGTTAGACAGGAACTCACCTATATTGTTTGAAGCACGAACAATGCTTCGGGCAACCCGTGAAGAACCGAACATCTCTTCACCCTCATCCTGACGGGACAAATCCACAGAAGTCTTGATTACATTATGTGCTTTCTTAGAGAAGACCAAAGCCAATACCATAACAATACCTGCAATCAAAAGGAAAACAAAGGGAGTCTTGGCACTTTCGTTCAAAGAAGACATCATGAATGTATCCGCATTTCCGGCACCGTTTGCCACAAAATCCTGAAAAGCAGAATAAGCAGCCAAAGGTACACCGATAAAATTTACCAAGTCATTTCCGGCAAACGCCATCGCCAAGGCAAAGGTACCCATAAGAATGATAATCTTGAAAACATTCACTTTCAGGAAATGCAGAATCTGCATCAATACGGTACATCCGACAAAACAGCCCAACAGCGCCATCGTCAGGTTTTCATTAATGTATGTCAACCAAGGAGCATCGGCCAAAGTCGAACCTTTCAAACCTTTAACCAGGGTAAAATAAAGGATAGCGGTTACGGCAATACCTCCGAAAATTCCGGCTGTATAATTCAAATTCTTACGATAGTTGAAAGTAAAAATCAATCGGGAAATCCACTGCACAACAACACCGACAACAAAAGCAATGGCTACGGACAAGAAAATACCTAAGATAACCGACAAAGCCTTTTCCGTGTTCATCAGCTCAGAAAATCCCAGCATTCCGGTATCATCAAACGCAATCTTCAGTAAAGCCAGGATAAAGGTACCTCCAAGTAATTCAAAGACCATAGATACGGTTGTTGAAGTCGGCATACCTAATGAGTTAAAGATATCGAGTAACACCACATCCGTTACCATGACAGCCAGGAAGATGCACATCAGATCATTAAAAGAGAACATCTGCGGCTGGAAAATACCATGACGGGCAATATCCATCATACCATTGCTCACCACTGCTCCAATCAACACACCGGCTGCAGCCACAATCATAACTGTACGAAAGCGTGCCACTTTAGAGCCAATCGCTGAATTCAGAAAGTTCACGGCATCATTACTGACCCCGACAACCAAATCGAATACGGCCAGCACAAAGAGGAAAAGAATTAATCCCAAATAAATTGTTTCCATAAATTATAATTGATTATTAATTTTTGCTTTCAACGGCTGCGAAAATAAAAACAGATTTTCATTTTCACATTTCAATCCTGTTACAAAGATGTTAAAACCACTTTATCACCCGTTTTTTATGAAAGATCATGAATCAAAGACTCCTTGATTGTAACACCATCGTAACAACTCGCATTTTAAGAACCTCCCGATAAAAATCATTCTTTGAAAAGCCTGACGGAAAAAGCACGGCTAAAACACAAAAAACAGCCTCAGAGTACAAGTACCCTGAGACTGTTTTTCCCGTGCTTTCGCTTCTACAAAAGCGTATCTCTTATTCCTTAACAGGAATCTGCATCAACAAAGATTTCAGGAAAGTCCAGAACTTCTCTACAGAAGGAATGTTGCAACGCTCGTCCGGAGTGTGCGGTGAACGTAATGTCGGACCAAAACTGATCAACTCCATATTCGGATAAACCTGACCGATAATACTGCATTCCAAACCCGCATGTACAACCTGAACAACCGGTTTTTCGCCAAACTCTTTCTCATAGACATCACTCATCACCTTCGTGATCTGGGCATCAAAGTTTGGCTGCCAGGCACCATAATGTCCGTCAGTAGTAACTTTCATACCGGCCATACCGAAGCAACTTTCCAGCATGGTGGTAATATATTCCATCATACCTTCATTCGAACTACGTGCCAAAATGAGGAACTCGGCATTACCTTCACCAATCTTCACAATAGCCAGGTTAGAAGAAGTTTCCACAATGTGAGGAATAGAAGGAATAAAACGCAATACTCCGTTATGACAAGCCAGAAGAGCGGAGATCAGATTATCCTGAATTTCTTCCGGCACCTCATAAGCCGGCAATGCCACTTCCTCTACTTCCATAACAATGCCACTCTCAACACCGGCATATTCTTCCTGGAACAAGCGCTCGCAATAACTTACCAAATCTTTCAAGTCTTCCAGATTCTCTTTTGGAAGTGTCAATACCACTTCACATTCACGAGGAATGGCATTGCGCATATTACCACCGTTCCATGAAGCCAGGCGTGCATCATCATCAGCAATAGTCTGTTTTACAAAACGAGCCATCAGCTTGTTGGCGTTTCCACGCCCCTCGTTGATTTCCAGTCCGGAATGCCCGCCACGCAATCCCTTAAGGGTTACTTTTACAGCAATGTCTTCCGGATCGGTCTCCACTTCCTTATATTGCAGGGCTGCAGTAATGTTCACACCTCCGGCGCTTCCCACTACAAACTCACCCATGGTTTCATTGTCAATATTCAGCAAGATATCGCCACTGATGACATTATCTGCCAGATGGTTCACACCGTACATACAGGTTTCCTCATCCGCAGTAATCAGTGCTTCCATCGGACCGTGCTGCAATTCCTCATCTTCGAAAGCAGCCATGATGGCAGCTACACCGATACCGTCATCGGCACCCAAGGTTGTGCCTTTGGCACGAACCCAGTCACCGTCTACATAAGTCTGGATCGGATCAGTCTCAAAATTATGGTCAGAAGTATTCAGCTTCTGAGGCACCATGTCCATATGTGCCTGCATGACAACCTTTTTTCTGTTCTCCATACCCGGAGTGGCCGGCTTCTTGAAGATGATGTTTTCGCCACCATCCTTAAAAGCCTCTATATGATGCTCGGCAGCCCAGTCCAGCAAAAAAGCCTGTACCTTGGCAAGATGGCCGGAAGGACGTGGAACCTGAGTCAAAGCATAGAAATTCTTCCAAACGATTTGCGGTTTTAGATTCTTGATTTCACACATAGTCTTTTTTATTATAGGGTTTAACAAATATCATAGAATTTAAAATCAATTACTCTGTTTTGTTACTCGACGGATAAACTGAAGACGTACCATGGCATAGAGCCCCAATAACAGGACCAACAAAGTCTGCAACGTGTGTACTGTCAGAACAAACATAACTCCGTCATGAGCCTGAATGCCATATAACAGCAACACGGTCTTAACCGCAAAATGCCACGGACCGGCCCCATTGGGAGTTGGCACCAACACGGCAAAACATCCCACTACAAAGGCCACCAGCGCCGCCGACATGCCTAATGAAGAGGTGGATTCGAAACAGAAAAAAGTAAAATAGAAATGAAGATAATAAGAAAGCCAAATACCTATAGTATAAACCAGAAACAGCGGAATGCTTTTGACTTTACGCAAAGAAATCAGTCCGTCACGCAAATCCAGAAATATATTCCGTGTTTTCTTAAATACCGACAAACGCTTGACCAGCCATGCCAGCAACAGCACAACCGCCAGGACACATACTACAGTTACAATATATCCCGTCAAAGAAAATCCTTGAAGAATCCCAACAACACTGACCCCCGTTTGCCGGAAGAATGTCACAAATACGGGCATTTGGAAAAGAATCGTAAAGCCGGCCAACAATACTACAAAAACAGAATCGACAATACGTTCCGTGACCACAGTACCCAAAGCCTTGGAAAATGATGTACCGTCATAACGGTTCAAAATACCACACCGCAACACTTCGCCAATACGCGGTACCACCAAGCTGGACGCATAAGACAAATATACGGAATTGACACACACCGATGTGCGGGGATGCTCCTGTACCGGTTCGAGAGCCTGCTTCCAACGCAAGGCCCGGAAAATCTGGGCAGTCACACCAAACGGCATAGACAAAAGCATCCATGCCCAATTTGTATGATAAGTCAGAGCCTCAAAAAACTCATCCCAGTCAAAACCGCGATACATCCACCATAAAATCAGCCCGGACAACACCAAAGGCCCCACCACCTGAAATGCATAGTTTATGATCTTATTATCTTTCAATGCAGTATTTCTTATTAATATTACTTAATATCTTCAAGATATTCACCAGTCGCCACAAAAATAAAACCTTCGGGTTTGCTCTTTTTGCATGGGATTGTGCTATCTTTGCATACACAAAAGTAGTATAAAAAAGCAACAATGAAGTCTGTAAAACCTAAAAAATTTTTGGGCCAACACTTTTTAAAGGATTTGAAAATAGCCCAGGACATTGCCGACACGGTAGATGCATGCCCTCAGATTCCCGTACTCGAAGTGGGACCGGGCATGGGAGTCATGACCCAGTTTCTCATCCGAAAAGACCGTCAGGTCAAGGTTGTAGAAATTGATTATGAGTCTGTTGCTTACCTTAAAGAGGCATTTCCAAGTCTGAACGGCAACATTCTGGAACAAGATTTTCTGAAGATGGACCTTCAGGAAGTGTTCGACGGTTCTTCATTTGTACTTACCGGCAACTATCCTTATAATATTTCAAGCCAGATCTTTTTCAAGATGCTTGACTATAAGGAACTCATCCCATGCTGCACCGGTATGATCCAAAAAGAAGTGGCAGAGCGCATTGCCGCCGGTCCGGGCAGTAAGACTTACGGAATCCTGAGCGTACTCATCCAGGCCTGGTATCATGTAGATTATCTGTTCACGGTGCATGAACATGTATTCAATCCACCTCCAAAAGTCAAAAGCGCCGTGATCCGAATGACACGCAATGAAACCCAGTCCTTGGGATGCGACGAGGCATTGTTCAAGAAAATCGTCAAGACCTGCTTCAACCAACGCCGGAAGACATTGCGCAATTCCATCAAACCCATCTTTGCCGAAGCCGACCAACGCAAACAACAAAAGGGAGAAATCGTCAAAGACCACAGCGATTTTCTGCAAGACGAAATTTTCAACAAGCGTCCGGAACAACTTTCTGTCAGCGATTTCATTACCCTTACGAATCGTGTAACTCAAGAATTGTCCTGATAAATCAGGGCATTTCTTTAGGATATTAGGAATCTTTTTGTATTTTTGCAAACGGAAAAATATGGGTCATAAAAATATGGACGATTATTACGCGACTTTTTTAAACAATTAGACCTATCGGAGTACATATTCGGACTCCGATAAGAAAGTTTTTTATTTGATTTTATTGGAGGACGATGCATGCGAACATACTGGAATACGGCCAACGGGCTGAAAACTATGGAAAAATGGGAACCTAACTGCTGGGTTCAAGTAACTTGTCCTACACAGGACGACCTTGATTTTCTGGAGAAAGACCTGAAAATTCCGGATTATTTCCTGATGGACATCGCCGATACCGACGAGCGTGCCCGCTATGAATTCGACGAAGGCTGGATTCTGATCATTTTACGTATCCCGTACGTTAAAGAAGTACGTTCCAGAACTCCATACACAACTATCCCTCTCGGTATCATCATGAACAAGGAAGTATGCATCACGGTTTGCAATTTTGAAACAAACATGATGATTGACTTCGTGAGCTACCAGCAGAAACGCGGTGTAGGTTTTACCGACTCCGTGGATCTGGTATTCCGTCTTTTCCTTTCTTCTGCCGTATGGTATCTGAAACGACTCAAACAAATCAATACATTGATCGAAAAGGCCAAACAAAATCTGGACCGCAATGTGGATAATGCAGATCTGATCAATCTTTCACGCCTTCAGGACAGCCTGACTTATTTCATCACTTCTATCCGAGGCAATGAAACCCTTCTATCCAAATTGAAATTCAAACTGCCTATCGACGAACTGGATGCCGATTTGATTGAAGACGTAAACATCGAGATGAGCCAGGCGCGTGAAACGACATCAATCTATGCCAACATTCTTGACTCCACGATGGATACCTATGCCAATCTGATCAACAACAATATGAGCAGTGTCATGAAAATGCTTACTTCCATTTCCATTATCCTGATGTTCCCCACCCTGGTTGCCAGCTTATTCGGTATGAATCTGATCAACGGAATGGAACAATCACCTTGGGGATTTCCTTTGGCAATCGGAATTACGGTCATCATTACCGCACTGTTTATGTGGTTCTTCAGAAGAAAAACCTGGATATAAAAAGAAAAAAACAGAAAAATCTTAGGAATTAATTTCTTTTTTATTTTAATTTGTAAAAAATAATAGAGACTGAAAACCGAATCAGATACTAAAAACAAGTAAAATGATGGACTCTCAAGAAACAACTTCTATGGAAGAATTAGACAACGTAGGTATTTCTGCCAAAGACGAAACAGTAACTGAAACTGCAAAAAGTGCAGCACTGCAATCAAAAGGAGAAATATTGGATTATATAAAGAAACTGGCACAAAGCACAGAAATCCCCGGCAAACAAGAACTTGACAGCCTCAAGCAGAACTTCTACCGCATACACAAGGCAGAAGTGAGCGAAAAAAAGGCTGCCTTTGTTGAAGCTGGAGGTAACCCTGATGAATTTGTACCGGAAGTTGATGCCGACGAGCAGACATTTAAAGAATGGATGCGTATCATCAAGGAAAAAAGAGCAGAGATCATGATGGAACAGGAGCGCATCAAGTCCGAAAATCTGCAAAAGAAGTTTGACATTCTGGACAAAATCAAGGCCATGATTTCTTCACCGGAAGAAGCCAACCAACATTACAGCGAATTCAAAGAACTGCAAACAGAATGGAAAAGCATTACCAATGTACCGGCAGACAAAGTAAATGAACTCTGGAAGAACTATCAGCTATATACCGAGCAATTCTATGATTTGCTCAAATTGAACCATGAGTTTCGTGAATACGACTTCAAGAAAAATCTGGAAATAAAGACACACTTATGCGAGGCTGCCGAAAAACTGGCCGAAGAAGAAGATGTAATATCAGCGTTCCAGCAGCTACAGACCCTTCATCAGGAATATAAAGAAACAGGTCCTGTAGCCAAAGAATTGCGCGATGAAATCTGGAACCGCTTTAAAAACGCTTCCACCATCATCAACAAAAAGCATCAGCAGCATTTTGAGGAGCTGAAAATGAAAGAGGAAGAAAACCTCAATAAAAAAACCGAACTTTGTGTCCAGATTGAAAGTATCAACCTGGACGAACTGAAGACTTTTGCAGACTGGGAACAGGCCACACAGAATATTATCCAGATACAGGCTGAATGGAAGTCCATCGGTTTTGCCCCTCAGAAAATGAATGTCAAGATATTTGAACGCTTCAGAAGCGCCTGCGACCGTTTCTTTGAACAGAAGGCCGCCTTCTTCAAGTATATGAAAGAAAATCAGAATAAAAATCTGGAACTCAAGAAAGCACTCTGCGAAAAAGCAGAAGCTCTGAAAGACAGCACAGACTGGAAAGCTACCAGTGATATCCTGACCAAACTACAGAAAGAATGGAAAACTATTGGACCGATTCCCAAAAAGTATTCTGAATCTTTGTGGAAACGCTTTATCGGAGCCTGCGACTACTTCTTTGAACAGAAAGGAAAAGCAACCTCGTCTGTACAAAGCCAGGAAAATGAAAATCTGGAGAAGAAAAAGAATATCATTGAGCAATTGAAAAATATTGCCGTTGAGGAAATCGATAAATTTGCAGACACGGTACGCAATCTGGCAAAAGAATGGAATGAAACCGGTCATGTGCCATTCAAGGAAAAGGATAAAATCTATGCCGAATACCGCGAACAGGCAGACAAACTGTTTGACGCCATCAACAAGAGCAATGCCAAACGTAGAATCAACAATTTCAGAAGCAACCTGAAATCATCTGCCGAAAAGGGAGGCAACGCTCTGAACCGTGAACGCGACAGACTGGTACGCGCCTACGAAAATATGAAGAACGAGATCAAGACTTACGAAAACAATCTGGGCTTCCTCTCATTCAACTCAAAGAAAGGCAACAGTTTGGTAAATGAGCTTAATAAAAAGGTAGAGAAACTGAAAGAGGAACTCACGATCTTAAGCGAAAAGATCAAAGCAATCGACGAAGAGAAAAACAAATAATCCATATCTTTGATAAGGATAAAAATCAGACGGAACGGTGTCGTAACTCACGATGCCGTTCCGCTTTTTTTTGCAAAAGCATTATCATAAATTATTGTCGGGAAGTAATCAATTAGCAAGAGAAAGATCATGACGGGAAAATGATATTCACCCAAGACCATCCAAAACTGACAAGCGGCACAAACAAAAAAAAGATCGCCTAAGCGATCTTCTTCTGTTGGGCTACCTGGATTCGAACCAAGAAAAACAGGACCAGAATCTGTTGTGTTACCATTACACCATAGCCCAATAATAAATAATAATAGTAGAATAAAAAGTTGGGCTACCTGGATTCGAACCAAGAAAAACAGGACCAGAATCTGTTGTGTTACCATTACACCATAGCCCAATATCTGTTTTCTGGATGCAAAGGTACGACTATTTTTTGGAACTGCAAATTTTTGGCGGACTTTTTTCCAAGTTTTTTTTCGTCAAAGCAATATTCATGATTTTTTTTTGCAAAAAAATCCAAAAGTAGAGATATTTTATGGGGAATATATAGCCTTTTGCAACTTTATCTAGTATCTTTGCCCTGTTCTATTTTATAAATAGGTAATTAATAACGAAACATGTATAGATCACAAAACATTCTGGTAGACAAAATCATTGAAGGAATACAAGAAAAAAAAGGATATGACATCGCAGTGGTCAATCTGGAAAACATTGAGGAAACTATCTGCAACTATTTCATCATCTGTCAGGGTAACTCTCCGTCGCATGTAACTGCAATCACCGAATCCGTGGCTAAATTCGCCCGCGAGCAGGCCGGTGCCAAACCGTCGGCCGTAGATGGCTTACGCAATGCCCAATGGGTCGCAATGGATTATACGGACGTTATTGTCCATATCTTCACCCCCGATGCACACGAGTTCTACGATCTGGAAAACCTGTGGACCGATGCCGATATCACAAAAATAGAAGACATTCAATAATAACACAGTCACATTTATGAAAGAAGACAACAAGAAAAGAAACATGCCCAAGTTCAACATAAGTTGGATTTATGGCATTATCATACTTATTCTGGCTTACCTGTTCATTATGGGTAACGACAGTAGCGCATCAAAAAATGCTACTTATACGGAATTCAAAGAATATGTTACACGTGGCTACGCCTCTAAAATCATCGCCAATAAAGATGAAGGTGTATTGCGCATGTATATAAAACCGGAATTTATCCGCGATATATTCAAAACGGGTGTAAAACAGACCGGAAGAAATCCGTATCTGGACATCACCTATCCGTCGAACGACAAATTGGAAGAATTTATCGACCAACAGCAGCAAAGCGGCAACTTCACCGGAAAGCTGGCTTACGAACACTCCAGCGGTTGGGTAAGCGGCCTGCTCTTTAACCTGCTTCCGTTCATTCTGATCTTCGGAATATGGTTCCTGCTGATGCGCCGTCTGGGCGGAGGAGCAGGTAGCGGTGCCGGAAGCGTATTCAATGTGGGCAAGAGCAAAGCCAAGTTGGTGGAAAAAGGTGAAGGCACACGCGTTACGTTCAAGGATGTGGCCGGACAGGCCAGCGCCAAACAGGAAGTACAGGAAATCGTGGAGTTCCTGAAAAATCCGGGCAAGTTTACCGAACTGGGAGGTAAGATTCCAAAGGGAGCCCTGTTGGTAGGCCCTCCGGGAACCGGTAAGACTCTTTTGGCCAAGGCTGTTGCCGGCGAAGCTGATGTACCGTTCTTCTCCATGTCGGGTTCTGACTTTGTGGAAATGTTTGTCGGCGTTGGCGCCAGCCGTGTGCGCGACCTGTTCCGTCAAGCTAAGGAAAAATCACCCTGTATCATCTTTATTGACGAGATCGATGCCGTAGGTAGAGCCCGCGGAAAGAATCCGGCCATGGGAGGCAACGATGAGCGTGAAAATACTCTGAACCAGTTGCTTACTGAAATGGATGGTTTCGGAACCAACAGCGGTGTGATTATTCTGGCTGCGACCAACCGTGTGGACATTCTGGATAAGGCCCTGCTGCGTGCCGGACGATTCGACCGCCAGATTCATGTAGACCTGCCGGATCTGAACGAACGTAAGGAAGTATTCCAGGTACATCTGAAACCGGTAAAGATTGACGACACAGTAGATATTGACCTGCTGGCTCGCCAGACTCCGGGATTCTCAGGAGCTGATATTGCCAACGTATGTAATGAAGCAGCTCTAATCGCTGCACGCCATAACAAGAAATCGGTAAGCAAGGACGACTTCCTGAGCGCCGTAGACCGTATCATCGGCGGTTTGGAAAAGAAGACCAAAGTGATGACCAATGACGAAAAGCGCACCATCGCTCTTCATGAGGCCGGACACGCCACTATCTCCTGGTTCCTGCAATATGCCAATCCGCTGATCAAGGTAACTATCGTGCCGCGCGGACGCGCTTTGGGTGCCGCCTGGTATCTGCCGGAAGAAAGACAGATTACGACCAAGGAACAGATGCTGGACGAAATGTGTGCCACTTTGGGCGGACGTGCCGCCGAGGAGGTTTTCGTAGGTCATATCTCATCAGGAGCGCTGAACGACCTGGAACGTGTCACCAAACAGGCTTACGGCATGATTGCCTATATGGGGATGAGCGACCGCCTGCCGAACTTATGCTACTACAGCAACGATGAGTACAGTTTCAGCAAGCCATACTCAGATAAGACAGCACAGCTGATTGACGAAGAAGTAAAGAATATGATCGCCAAACAGTATGAGCGCGCAAAAAATCTTCTGTTGGAACATAAGGAAGGACATGCACAGCTGGCTCAACTGCTGGTAGAAAAAGAAGTTATCTTTGCCGAGGATGTAGAAAAGATTTTCGGCAAACGCCCATGGACCAGTCGTACGGAGGAACTGCTCACCTTAAATGCAGAACAACAGCAGGCAGAAACACAAGCCGCTTTGGAAAACTCTCCGGAAACAACCGAACCCGCTCCTGAGGCGACTCCGGCCCTTCCGACTGACCAACCCGCTTCAACCCCAGAAAACACTCCGGCAGAAAATAAAGACAGCAATACAGATATAGCTGACAACAAAGAAAACAAATAAAGGTTACAGCTCCACGCCGCCTGCGGGTAGCGTGGAGCATAAAATTTAAACCATCATGACGGATAAAATTAAGAATCTAATATTGCGCACACTGACGGGCATCATCTTTGTGGCCGTCATCGTAGGA
The DNA here is from genome assembly GCA_944321345.1 of uncultured Paraprevotella sp. Classification (GTDB taxonomy): domain Bacteria; phylum Bacteroidota; class Bacteroidia; order Bacteroidales; family Bacteroidaceae; genus Paraprevotella. Next base: position 111,794 of record CALUKY010000003.1, on the reverse strand, counting down.
AGCTTTCTTTACGGACCGCTTACCTTCTGCCTGCTGTTTTGTATCATAACCGCACTCTCTGTATGGGAGTATACACATATCGTGAACAAACAGGAGCATGTAACCGTAAACACATTCATCAGTACCGCAGCGGCAGCTTATCTGTTCTTGGCCTTCTTCGGTTATTGCAGCAACATCACCCCACCAGCTGTATTTATCCCTTATCTGTTGTCCATCATCTATCTGCTCATCAGTGAGCTGTATCTGAAGCGCCCCTCTCCGATCAGCAACTGGGCTTTCACCATGCTGGGACAAATGTATGTGGCACTCCCCTTCTCTCTGTTAAGCGTACTGGCTTTTACCACTCAACCGGATGTATTGGCTGCGGAAAGCATCAACTACAACGGTTTTCTGCCACTTTCGATATTCATATTCCTTTGGCTTAGTGACACCGGTGCTTACTGTTTCGGTTCCCTGTTCGGGAAAAACAGACTGTTCCCCAGTATCTCTCCTAAAAAATCTTGGGAAGGTTTCTTTGGAGGTCTGCTCGTAGCCGTAGGCTGTTCTCAAGTATTGGCTATGGAAACCAGCCTGAACCGTTGGGAGTGGTTGGGACTTTCACTCGTGGTCGTCATCTTCGGTACTTGGGGCGATCTGGTAGAAAGCCTGTTGAAAAGACAGTTGGGTATCAAGGATAGCGGCAACATTCTGCCGGGACACGGCGGTATGCTCGACCGCTTTGACAGTTCACTGCTCGCCATTCCGGCAGCCGTGATCTATCTCTATACCATAACCTTGTTTTAAAATCACTAAGAATAAAAAGCGAAAGAAAGCTTATATCCATGCTTGTAAAAAGTAAAGATATGAGCTTTCTTTCGCTTTAATATATGTATAGACTATTCTTTTCTCAGCAACTGTACCATCTCTGCCGCAGCCCGGTCAGGGGCGCCCGGTTCTCCCAAACGGGCCAGCATGCGCTGATAACCTGCAAGCTGAGCTTCACGTTGTGCACCTCCGGGAAGAATCCCTTGAAGTTCACGACGCAAACGTTCGGGATTCATCTGATCAGCAACCAGCTCGGGCACCACCTCATCACCGGTAATCAGGTTCACCAAAGAAACGAAAGGCACCTTCAGAAAAAGTTTCCGCAATTGTGAAACAAGCTTTCCACAAGCGGTATAGTAGCAGACCACCTGCGGTACACGGAACAACGCCGTTTCCAAAGTTGCCGTTCCGGAAGTGACCAGGGCCACCTCAGAATGTTGCAAAATACGGTAAGTACAACCGGTAAGGATGCGAATCTGACCTTCGTTTATATATTGGTGATAGTAAGACAAATCAATATTAGGAACACCAGCCAGCACAATCTGATAATCAGAGGCATGTTCCAAAGCCACCTGAGCCATCATCGGCAGATTGTCTTTGATTTCCTGCTTGCGGCTTCCGGCCAAAAGAGCGATTATCGGGCGTTCATCCAATCCGTATTCCTTACGGAATCCCACCGGATCTGCCGGATGCTGTTCCAGAAACTCATGAACCTCATCGAGCGACGGATTTCCTACATAATGAATGGGATAATTATGTTTCTGCTCAAAAAACTCAATTTCGAAAGGAAGAATGGAAAACAACTCATCTACATCACGACGTATGTTTTTGATGCGGTGCTCCTTCCAGGCCCATATTTTCGGAGCGATGTAGTAATAGACAGGAATGGCGGTGTTCTTTCTTAAAAACTCCGCAATGGACAGATTAAAACCCGGATAATCTACCAGAACCACCACGTCGGGCTGCCACTTGACAATATCCTGTTTACACAAATCCATATTCTGAAAAATCTGACGCAAATGTAACAAGACAGGAATAAATCCCATATAGGCCGTATCCTTATAATGGCGTACAAGGATTCCTCCTTGCCGTTGCATCTCATCTCCCCCGAAATAACGGAACTCCGCGGCAGAATCATGCTTTTTCAATGCCTCCATCAATTTTCCGGCATGCAGATCGCCACTGGCCTCTCCGGCTATCAGATAGTATTTCATGAAAAATCCTCCAGTTCTGTTTTTAAGTTTTTCAGACAATCATAAGCCGTAACATCCAGACGAACAGGCACTACAGACGCATATCCCTGCGACAAAGCCCACACATCCGTATCCCGAGCCTCGGGTTCCAGATTTTCATATTGTCCGGTAAGCCAATAACTCGGTTTTCCGGCTGGATGTGACGCCGATTTCCATTCACAATTCCAACATCCCCATCCCATACGGCAAACTCGCAATCCACGCAATGAGGAAACAAGCGGAAAATTCACATTCAGACATACTCCTGCCGGGAGCCCTTCTTGTAAAACCTTACGTACCAGCATTCTGATACTATCGTAAAACGGCGAGAAATCGGCATCAGCACGTACATCGGCCAACGAAAATCCTATAGACGGAATTCCTTTAAGGCATCCTTCGAACACCACTCCCATAGTACCGGAATAATGTACATTGACCGAAGCATTGTCTCCATGATTGATACCGCTCAACACCAAGTCCGGACGACGGTCAAGAACGGTTTCAAAAGCCAGTTTGACGCAATCAACCGGTGTTCCGCTACAGGAGTACACAGACACTCCCGGTTCTTCGGAAATCTTTTTATAACCTACGGGAACAACCGAAGTAATGGCGGCGGCAGAACCGGAACGCGGCCCGTCAGGAGCCATTACAACAAGATCTGCTTCATCTTTCAACAGGGCTACCAGTTCATTCAGTCCCTTGGCATGGACGCCATCATCATTCGATATAAAAATTAAAGGTTTCATTATTATTGTCATAAAATTATATGGTACAAAAATACGAAAAAAGCTTTAAAAAGGCTCTTTATCAAAGAAATAATGCATATATTTGCATTTATTCATGTAGCTTAAGTTATCAACAATAATTGTGAGTTATCAACAATTTTCAGAAACTCACCCACGATTATTAGGAGAAGAATAAGATTATCCGTTACTTTGTACCAACAAAGATACTAAGAAATGGGAAAGATTATCGCTTTAGCAAATCAGAAAGGTGGTGTGGGCAAAACCACTACCTCTATGAATTTAGCAGCTTCTTTGGCTACTTTGGAAAAAAAAGTTCTTTTGGTTGATGCCGATCCGCAGGCCAACGCTTCATCTGGTCTGGGAGTAGATGTTTCGGAAATTGACTGCTCTATCTATGAATGCATCATAGAACAGGCAGATGTCCGTGAAGCCATCTATACTACGGATATTGACGGACTGGATATCATTCCGTCGCACATTGATTTAGTGGGCGCGGAAATCGAAATGCTCAACCTGAACAATCGGGAAAAGGTGCTGATGCACCTGCTACAACCCCTGAAGTCGGAATACGACTATATACTGATTGACTGTTCACCTTCACTGGGACTCATTACTGTCAACGCACTGACCGCCGCCGATTCAGTGATCATCCCGGTACAATGTGAATACTTTGCGCTGGAGGGTATCAGCAAACTGTTGAACACGATCAAGATCATCAAGTCAAAGCTGAACCCGGCATTGGAAATTGAGGGCTTCCTGCTCACCATGTACGACAGCCGCCTGCGATTGGCCAACCAAATCTACGACGAGGTGAAGCGCCATTTTCAGGAACTGGTTTTCAAAACCGTTATTCAGCGCAATGTAAAACTTAGCGAGGCACCAAGCCACGGAGTACCTGCCATTTTATACGACGCAGAGTCTACCGGTGCCAAGAATCATCTGGCGCTCGCTAAAGAAATCATCGAAAAAAACTAAAACTGAAAAAGACACATGGCAGTACATAAAAAATATCCGGCACTGGGACGCGGACTCGATGCCCTGATCTCTACCAGAGAGGTGCAGACCGACGGATCATCGTCCATCAATGAAATAGAGCTGGATAAAATAAAAGCCAATCCCAACCAGCCCAGAAAGGAGTTCAACGAAGACAGCCTGAGGGAACTGGCCGATTCAATAGCAGAAATAGGAGTCATACAGCCCATTACGGTCAGACAAACCGGAGATGACAGTTATGAAATCATTGCCGGAGAACGTCGTTGCAAGGCATCGGCTATGGCCGGAAGAACAACCATCCCGGCTTACATCCGCACCGCCGATGACGAAAACATGATGGAAATGGCTCTGATTGAAAACATTCAACGAGAGGACTTGAATGCCGTAGAAGTAGCTCTGGCTTATCAACATCTGCTGGACACTTACGGACTGACCCAGGAACGGTTAAGCGAACGTATCGGAAAAAACCGGAGTACTGTTACCAATTATCTGCGACTGCTCAAGCTACCTGCCCCGATTCAAATGGCACTCCAAAACAAAACGATAGATATGGGGCATGCCAGAGCTTTGTTGGCTTTGGAAAATACAGCTGATCAGATCCGAATATTCAAACAGATCGAAGCAGAGCATCTGTCGGTAAGAAAAGTTGAGGAAATGGTTCGCGATCTGCAGTATTCGTCAGAGACTGCTCCCAAAAACTTACCGAAACAAAAATCGGCGACTCTGCCCGAAGGGTTCCATATGCTGAAAGACAGCCTGAGCCAGTTTTTCCAGACCAAAGTACAACTCACGTGTTCGGAAAAAGGAAAAGGCAAAATCAGCATACCCTTTTCCAATGAAGAGGAACTAGAACGCATTATAGAACTGTTTGACCGTTTGAAAAGTTGAAAACTAAAAACATAGCATATAAACTAGTCTTTATCCTGTTGTACCTTTTTTATGGGTTCAATGGGATTTCTTCGCTTGCAGCACAGAGCACGGACTCAACCCACACCGCACGGATAACACCAGGAGATTCATTACGACATGACTCCCTTGGCACACCCAGTATCATAGCGGACTCGCTTATTGCCGATTCAATAGAACAGGCCAACCGGGAAAATCTGAAACAACTGGAAGAAGTTACCGATACAAGCATGCTGGCAAAGAAAAAAGACGAACTTGCCACCAAACAGCCCATTCCCAAATTCATGCCCAATCCAACCCGGGCATTATGGCTGTCACTCATCATCCCCGGTGCCGGACAGGTATATAACCGCAAATACTGGAAAATACCAATCGTGTACGGAGGATTTTTGGGGTGTGTTTATGCCTTGAGCTGGAACGGACAAATGTACAGAGACTACTCACAGGCTTATCTGGACATAATGGATAATGATCCGAATACGGACAGCTATTTGGATATGTTGCCCATCAACTATGATATCACCGGAAAAGAAGAACGCTTTAAGGATATTTTCAAGAACAAGAAAAACTTCTACCGAAAATACCGCGACCTGAGCATTTTCTGTATGGTAGGAGTATACCTGCTTTCGGTGGTCGATGCTTATGTCGATGCAGAGCTTTCATCCTTCGACATCTCTAAAGATCTGGGACTCAAAATTGAACCCACAATCATGAATAACGGAAATGCATGGAAAAGCCCTACAACAGGTATGGGCATCCAATGCCGCTTAAACTTTTAATTTAAAATATGAAGAAAAGAATAGGAATTTTATGCCTCACCTTATGTTTCGCTACCGCTTCCATGTACGGACAGAACAATATCACGGTACACGATGACGAAACAAATCAAGACGAGGTCATCGATTTGCCGGAAGGTATGACATCCGAAATTGACAGCCTGCTTCATGAATGGAATGTCAAGAACTACCTCTCCCCGAACGAAGACTGTGAGTCTGGCAATGAGAATCCGGAATACAGCAAGGAAACTTATATCAATCGGCTCAGCCGCTTGCCGAATATCATAGAAATGCCTTATAATGAAGTGGTTCGTAAATTCATTGACCACTATTGCACCAAGCTGCGCCGGTCAGTATCTTATATGCTCGGAGCATCTAATTTCTATACTCCTATTTTTGAAGAAGCTCTGGAAAGCTATCAGTTGCCTCTTGAGCTAAAATATCTGCCGGTTATCGAATCGGCTTTGAATCCGCAGGCTGTATCCAAGGCTGGAGCCGTAGGATTGTGGCAGTTTATGCTCACTACCGGCAAAAAATATGGTCTGGAAGTCAACAGTCTTATTGACGAACGGCGTGATCCGATCAAATCGTCATACGCCGCAGCACGCTATCTGCGTGACCTGTATCGCATCTACAACGACTGGCCACTGGCCATTGCCGCCTATAACTGCGGTCCGGGCAATGTAAACAAAGCCATCAAACGGGCCGGAGATTCTAAAGATTATTGGAAAATATATCCATATCTGCCTCAGGAAACACGCGGATATGTACCAGCATTCATTGCAGCCAATTATGTAATGAATTATTATTGCGAGCATAACATATGCCCGGTTAACAGCAAATTACCTGTAAGCACTGATACATTACAGATCAGCAAACAACTGCACTTTGAACAGATTGTAGCTATGTGTAACGTATCCATGGAAGAAGTCAAGGCACTTAACCCACAATACCGCACGGGACTCATTCCCGGAAATGACCATGAAGAACAGATTTTGCGCCTCCCGACGCACAGTGTCAGCGCTTTTATCAGCGCAGGCGACTCAATCTACCACTTCAAATCGGATGAGTTGTTTACCAACCGCAAAGAAGTTGAAGTTAAAAAGACAGCTTCAACAAAACCACAAAGTAACTATTCTCGAAGCAGTAAGAAATCTTCCAGAACCAAAGCCAAGTATGTAACGATACGGCAGGGAGATACTCTTTCTGAAATTGCGGAAAGAAATCACACAACAGTGCGCAAGTTACGCCAACTGAACGGCATTAAGGGAAATAATATACGTGCCGGAAAGAAAATTCGAGTAAGATAACTTGAAAACAAAGGAGGTCAAGATGGAAGAAAGCAAAAACAAAGAAATAGAGGATGAGAAACTGATTCAGGATGCATTCCAGCATTTGGTAGACACTTATCTGGCATCCCGCCACAGAAAGAAAGTAGAAATCATCACCAAGGCTTTTAATTTTGCCAAACAGGCCCATAAGGGAGTACGTCGTCTTTCGGGAGAGCCGTATATCATGCACCCGATAGCTGTAGCCCAAATCGCCTGCGAAGAAATCGGTCTGGGATCTACTTCCATCTGCGCCGCTCTTCTGCACGATGTCGTGGAAGACACAGACTATACCGTAGAGGATATATCAAATATCTTCGGTCCGAAAATCGCCATGATTGTAGACGGACTGACGAAGATTTCCGGCGGTATTTTCGGAAACCAGGCTTCGGCACAGGCTGAATCATTCAAGAAACTGTTGCTCACGATGAGTGATGATATCCGGGTTATCCTGATCAAGATTTCTGACCGCCTGCACAATATGCGCACCTTAGGATCGCAGCTTCCGAACAAGCAATATAAAATTGCCGGAGAAACCCTCTACATCTATGCACCACTGGCAAACCGTTTGGGATTAAACAAGATAAAAGAAGAACTTGAAGATCTGAGCTTCAAATATGAACATCCCGAAGAGTATGCCGCCATCAAAGAGAAACTGGCACAGACTCAGGCACACCGGGATACCGTATTCGAAGAATTTACCCGTCCGATCCGGAAAGAACTGGATCGTATGGGAATCAAATATGAGATCAAGGCACGCATCAAGACTCCTTACTCCATCTGGTGCAAGATGCAGAACAAGCATATCACGTTTGAGGAGATTTATGACATTCTGGCTGTACGCATCATATTCGAGCCCAAATCTTTGGAAGACGAAGTCAATGAATGCTTCCAGATCTATGTATATGCCAGCAAGATATACCGTCCGCACCCGGAACGTTTGAGAGACTGGCTGAATCATCCGAAGGCAAACGGCTATCAGGCATTGCATGTTACCTTAATGAGTAATTCCGGCCAGTGGATAGAGGTTCAGATACGCTCTACCCGTATGGATGAAATGGCCGAGCAGGGCTTTGCCGCACACTGGAAATACAAGGAAGGAAGTAAAACAACTGCTGATAGCGAAAACGAATTGGAAAAATGGCTGAAAACCATTCAGGAAATTCTGGATGATCCGCAACCGAATGCCTTGGATTTCCTGGACGCCATCAAACTGAATCTGTATGCTTCGGAAATATTTGTCGTGACTCCGAAAGGAGAGTTCAAGACCATGCCGGCAGACTGTACTGCCCTGGACTTCGCATTCAGCATCCATACTTTCTTAGGCAGCCATTGTATCGGAGCGAAAGTAAATCATAAACTGGTGCCGATCAGCTACAAGCTAAAGAGTGGAGATCAGGTAGAAATCCTGACCTCTAAATTGCAACATGTACAAAAAGAATGGATTAACTTCGCTACAACAGCAAAAGCAAAAGGAAAAATCCAGGCTATATTACGTCGTGAGGACCGCGAAAACCAGAAGCAGGGGGAAGAAATGCTTAACAAATTCCTGGCCGAACACGACATGGAAGCCAACAGCATGAATGTAGACAAACTCTGTGACTTACATAACATCAAACTGCGCGAGGAGTTATATATCGCGATCGGTACCGGAAAAGTCATTTTAGGCGACGATGACATCAATGTTCTGCGCACAAAAATCAGCGGAACCCGAAGCTGGACCAAATACATTCCTTTCCTGAACTTCACCAACAATCACGAAGGAAACAGTACACAGCAAGAAAACGGAAAGAAAGGCAACGAACCGATCGAACAGAAAATCGACAAGAAAAAGCCGGTTATCCTGAACGAGGAGAATATCAAACGTTTCATTCTTGCCGACTGCTGCCACCCGATACCGGGAGATGATGTATTGGGATATCTGGATGAAAACAATAATATCGTAATCCATAAAAGACAGTGTCCGGTAGCCGCCAAATTAAAAACCAGCGATGGCAATCACATTCTCGCGGCCAAATGGGATACACACAAAACCATGTTTTTCCCGGTAACCATACACATTCGTGGTATTGATCATGTAGGCATTCTGACCAAAGTGACCCAACTGCTGTCCGAGCAGCTGCACCTGAACATCACGCATATCAACATGACCTGCAAAGATGGCATTTTTGACGGAGAATTAATATTTGGGGTGCATGATGTGGAAGACCTTAAAATGATCTGCAAAACCCTTAAGGGTATTGAAGCAATCGAAGAGGTCAACCGAATCAGTTAAGCAGTTTTTAGCTACAATATAAAAAGGACTCTATCATTCTTTTTTCAGGAATGACCGAGTCCTTTTTTTGTTCAAAAAACCATATCAAGATTTTTCAGACCAAAGAATCCAACTCCTTGCGAATGGCAACCAACTCATCACGAAGCGATTGCAAACGGTCAATCACCTCGGCAACATTCTGGGTTCCCACCTTGTTTTTTTTCAGGATTTCACGTGCCGCAGCAATTTTCAGTCCACGCACTTTTACCAGATTATGTACCAGACGTACAGCCTCAATGTCCTCTTCTGTATATTGCCGGATATTTCTGCCTGCTTTTTTGGGAGCTATTGTCGGAAATTCTTTCTCCCAATAACGAAGCAAGGTTTCAGAAACATCAAACATTTCCGCCACTTCGCCAATCGAATAGTAAAGCTTTAGTTTTTTATTGGGATTCAATGCCATAATTATCCTCGCTCCTATCTGTCGTTTTCATTTCTTTTCCTTGCAAAAATAAGCAAAACAAGCTATCTTTGCAACAGAATGTATAAGAATATAAACACTTTAAGACAAAAATAAGATGACTGCAAATGAAATTCGTGACTCGTTCAAAAAGTTCTTCGAGTCAAAAGGACATCTCATTGTCCCATCAGCACCGATGGTCATTAAGGACGACCCGACACTGATGTTTACCAACGCTGGTATGAACCAGTTTAAAGATATCATTTTGGGTAACCGCCCGGCAGTAAGCAAGCGATGCACAGACTCACAGAAGTGCTTGCGCGTGAGCGGAAAGCACAACGACCTGGAGGAAGTAGGACACGACACTTACCACCACACCATGTTCGAGATGCTGGGTAACTGGAGCTTCGGCGATTACTTCAAGAAAGAAGCGATCGAATGGGCTTGGGAATACCTGGTTGATGTTCTGAAAATTGACAAGACCAATCTTTATGCCACCATATTTGAAGGTGCCAAGGAAGAAGGATTGGAAAGAGATAATGAGGCGGCAGCCATCTGGGCACAGTTCCTGCCGGAAGATCATATTCTGAACGGAAACAAGCACGACAACTTCTGGGAAATGGGAGCAACAGGTCCTTGCGGTCCTTGCTCTGAGATACACATCGACCTGCGTCCGGAAGAAGAAAAGGCAAAAGTTCCGGGAAGAGAACTCGTAAACAAAGATAACCCGCTGGTTATCGAGATCTGGAACCTGGTATTCATGCAGTACAACCGCAAGGCCGACCAGTCACTCGAGCCACTGCCAGCCAAGGTAATCGATACCGGTATGGGATTTGAGCGTCTTTGCGCCGTAATGCAGGGCAAGCGTTCAAACTACGACACCGACGTGTTCCAGCCGATCATTAAAGTAATCGGTGATCTGTCTGGCTGCAAGTATGGCGAAGATTCGAAGAAAGATGTTGCCATGCGTGTTGTTGCCGACCACCTGCGTACCATCGCCTTCTCTATTGCCGACGGTCAGTTGCCGGGTAATGCCAAGGCCGGTTATGTCATCCGCCGTATTCTGCGCCGCGCTGTGCGCTATGCATATACCTTCCTCGGACAGAAGGAAGCCTTCATGTATAAACTGCTCCCGGTACTGATCCAGGAAATGGGAGGCACCTATCCGGAATTGGAAGCTCAGAAAGTTCTGATCTCCAAGGTGATCAAGGAAGAAGAGGATTCTTTCCTCCGCACTCTGGAAACCGGTATCCGTCTGTTGGACCGCGTCATGGAAGAAACCAAGGCTGCCGGAAGCAGCACCATCAACGGTGTACAGGCATTCACCTTGTTCGACACATACGGATTCCCGCTTGACCTTACCGAACTGATCTGCCGTGAGAACGGTATGAGCGTAGACGAAGAAGCTTTCAACGCAGAAATGCAGAAGCAGAAAGAACGTGCCCGCAACGCGGCTTCTGTAGAAACCGGTGACTGGGTAGTTCTGAAAGAAGGCGAAACCGAATTTGTAGGCTGGGATTACACCGAATACGAATGTCAGATCCTGAAATACCGTCAGGTAACTCAGAAGAAGCAGACTCTGTTCCAGATCGTACTCGACAAGACTCCATTCTACGCCGAAATGGGTGGACAGGTTGGCGACCGCGGTGTGCTTTGCTCTGAATTCGAGACTATTGAAATCATCGATACCAAGCGCGAGAACAACTTGCCGATCCACTTGTGCAAGCAGTTGCCTCAGCATCCGGAAGCTCCGTTCATGGCTTGTGTTGATGTTGACCTGCGCAATGCCAGCGCTGCCAACCACACTGCAACCCACTTGCTCGATCAGGCTCTGCGTGAAGTGCTGGGTACTCATGTTGAGCAAAAGGGTTCTTTGGTTACTCCGGAATATCTGCGCTTTGACTTCTCACACTTCCAGAAGGTTACCGATGAGGAGCTGCGCGAAGTAGAAAGAAAGGTAAATGCCAAGATCCGTGCCAACATCCCGTTGCAGGATCACCGCGACATGCCGATCGAAGAGGCTAAGGAGCTGGGAGCTATTGCCTTGTTCGGTGAGAAATATGGTGATAAAGTACGCGTTGTTCAGTTTGCCGACAGTGTGGAATTCTGCGGTGGATGCCATGTAAGTGCTACAGGTAAGATCGGTATGGTGAAGATCATGAGCGAAAGTTCTGTTGCAGCAGGCGTACGACGCATTGAAGCCATCACCGGAGAGAAAGTAGAGAATATGCTCTATACCATCGAAGATACTCTTAGCGAGCTGAAGGCCATGTTCAACAACGCTCCTGATGTGAAGGCTGCCGTAATCAAGGCTATCGATGAAAACAGCGCCTTGAAGAAGCAGATGGAAGATATGGTACGCGAAAAAGCCGCACAGGCCAAGCAGCAACTGATTCAGAATGCAACTATAGCCAACGGCATTCATATCTTCAAGGGTGTATTGCCATTGCCGGCAGATGCCATCAAGGATATCGCCTTCCAGTTGCGTGCCGAGCAGGAAAATGCGCTTGTCGTTATCGGAAGCATCTTTGATGACAAACCGATGCTGACCGCAGCTGCCTCCGACTCTTTGGTAAAAGAACAGGGAGTTCATGTAGGTAAGGCTATCCGCGAAGCTGCCAAACTGATTCAAGGTGGTGGTGGAGGCCAACCTCATTTTGCAACAGCTGGAGGTAAAAACTCAGACGGATTGAGTGCGGCTGTGGATAAATTGATTGAATTATCCTGCTAAACATAAAAACAGAAAAATGAGCCATATTTCTCCAGACAGAGAAAACATGGCTCATTTTCTATTCTATCGTATCCTTTCAGGAATCCGTCAATTTTCTTCATTCATTCGAAACATGTTCGGAGACATGCCGGTTATATTCTTAAAGAAACGACCGAATTTACTTTGATCCAAAAATCCCAGTTCCGAACTGATCTCTTTCACACTTTTATCTGTATAATGTAAAATCTTTTTGGATTCTGTAATTAAAGGCTCATCTATCCAATAAGTAAAATGGCATCCGCTCACCTCCTTAATGACAGCAGAAAGATATTTAGGAGTCAAACCCAAAGCCTTTGCATAAAAGACCAATTTACGTTCTCTCAGAAAATGGATTTCTACAAGTTTCATAAATTCATAAAACACCTGCTCTTTACGGCTGGGTGGCTGTAAAATATGGGGATACTCCAAACGATACAGTTCTATATCCTGCAATAACATGGCCTCAATAAAACGAAGAGCCAAAGAATAGTCAAAGATATTTCCGGAAAGGATACGTTTTTTCAAGGAACGATAATGGTTTAGCTGCAAAAAGTGATGTTCCTCAGAACATTCAATTTTGTAAAACTTATTAATTCTTTCCCGAGTTGCCAGATTAAAACCAACTTCTTCAAAAAGAGCACGTCATTTGACTGCTTCTACTGCCAGACAATAAAATTCGACATCATCAGCATAATGAATATGGCGTATAAAACAGCCCTGCATAAAAACAATAAAATCTCTTTCTTTCAGCTCGACCTCATGCCCATTAACATCCAAACGACATGAACCAGACAAAATATGCACGCAATACATATCTTTCACAGATGTCATTCTTTGGAGTTTGTTCCAGTTTCCCGACTGATCACTCTTGATATTATCTGAAATAGAGAAACACTGGTTAATTTTATAATAAAAGTATGCCATCGGTCATATCTGCTAGTTTCGTAATTCTTTCTCGCATAAAAAACGAGTCTAATCTATTCTATAATGTATGAATACAAAGATAATAAATTATAAACAGCAGATATCAACCTGTTGACATAATGTACACACAATTTTCATTGCAACTGATTCTTGGGCCAGTTCACCAGATACACTCTTTCCCTTGCGCGGGTAATCGCAGTATAAAGCCAACGTATATATTCCTCAACCGATTGGTCCTCACCAACATATCCCTGATCAACAAAAACCCGTTTCCACTGTCCACCTTGTGCTTTATGACAAGTTACGGCATAGGCAAACTTCAGTTGAAGAGCATTAAACAAACTATCCGACTTGATTTTCTTCAACCGATCTTTTTTATTCCTGATTTCAGGATAATCCTCCCAAACAGAATAAAACAGATGATCAGACTCTGCCTGAGTCAATGATGCGGATTCACTGCCCAAAGTGTTTAAAATGACTGTAACCTCAAGTTCAACCTGTCCATAGTCCGGAAATTCCAACAGGACATCAGCAAAATCAAAATCATAAACAGTGCGCTGATGCCTGACCTTACGTACACGCGCTATATCTCCATTGGCAATAAAATCCAATCCGGAGTCCTTGCGTGTATCCTCGTCAACCCAAAAATAATTATTCTTGGCAATCATGACCCAATCACCGCTGGTCAGTAATTCTTCACGTCCTAAAATACGTCCTCTGATCCCCTGATTGTAAATATTTGCTCTTTTGTTTGAGCGCGTTATTACCATGGTTTCTTCCATACCACATTCATAATAAGCCTGCTCCAACTCTTCAATCAGAGTTTCGCCCGTAATGGATACAATATCAGGAAAACCTCCGGTCTTTAACGAAGGCAATGACAACAGATTCTCCGAAAAGAGCAATTGACGTAAAGCCCCCGCATTCCACAATATACCGGATGCTTCAGCCTGACGATGTACTTGCGTCAGTTTCTCAACGGAAACATTCAAGCCGTACCTCTCCAAACGATCTGGAGAAAGCGCCGGACTTTCAGAGGTTCCGATAGGAGGCAACTGTGCATCATCACCCAAAAGGATCAACCGGCACCCCTTTCCGGAATAGACATACCGAATCAGATCATCCAGTAAATGGCCGGTCCCAAAACCACTTTTATCCCCTCCGCTTATATTGGAAATCATAGAAGCCTCATCCACAAAAAACAATGTATTCTGATAAAGATTGTCGTTCAGCGAAAAGCCTGTCATTGTACCATCGAAAACCTTCTGACGATAAATTTTACGATGAATGGTATAGGCGACAGTACCCGAAGCCTTGGAAAAAACTTTTGCGGCTCTGCCCGTAGGCGCCAACAGGACAACCTTAAGGTTATTTTCCTGCAATGCACGAATGACAGCACCGACCAAAGAAGTTTTTCCAGTTCCGGCATATCCCTTTAGCAGAAACAGACCATTGCGATCGGGAAAAAAGATAAAATGGACCAAAGAATGCAGTACACGATCCTGTTCCGAAGTCAAAGAAAAGGAAATTTTATCTTTAATGTAGTATTCCAAATCTCTATTTATCATATTTCAACACAAAAAAATGAGAGAAAAGTCGAATATTAAATTTATTTATTCTATTTTTGCGATGCGAATGTAATAAATAAAAGTATAAATAATCATGAAAAAAGTAATTAATCTTGTTTTAGGGCTCTGTGCACTTGCATTGCTTTACCTTTGCTACAGTAGCATTATGGAACCCATTAACTTCAACAAGGAAAAAGAAGTGCGCGAAGCAGCTGTAAAAGAACGTCTGATCCAGATCCGAGATGTACAGGAACAGTACCGGTTGCAGAACGGTGAATTTTGTGACAGTTTCCCGGTTCTGATCGACTTCATCAAAAACGGAAAAGTTCCTTTCATCAACAAGGTTGGCGAACTTTCTGATGAACAAATGGACAAGGGTCTGACCGAAGCAAAAGCTGCTGCTATTGTAAATAGCGGAGACGCTGCAGCCATTGCAGCCAATGGATTGCAGAACTTCCGTCGTGACACAGTTTGGACCTCTTTGGCAGATACCATTTTGGGTAAAGGCTTCATTGCAGACTCTATCCAATATATCCCTTACAGCAACGGAAAGGTATTTGAATTGGAAAAGAGCGTTGTCGTAAACAAGTCTGGCGTAGTACAGAATGTGATGGAATGTCGCGCAACTTACGATGACTATCTGCAGGGCTTAAGCAGCCGTGAAGTAACAAACCTCAAAGACGTGGCTGAAAAAACAGAGCGTTTCCCTGGTTTGAAAATCGGTGATCTTTACACAGCAAACAACAATGCAGGAAACTGGGAATAAATCCAATAATCCATATAGTTTATCCATCCGTTTTCACACGGATGGATTTTCTTTTTTTATCTGTAATCCTCAATCTGAAAAAAATTTCCTGAGAAAAGATTTTCTGATTACAGAGAAGAATATGATGGAACAGACTCTGACCCGGGCGTTGGAACAATATCCTCCCTTGCAGGAGCGCAAATATACCGTCATATCCGCACTGTTTGACACTCCGGTCAGTCGTATTCCGCTGGAATTCTTTCAGAAGGAACGCCGGCAGAAACTTTATGGGATGGTATGCCCCCTCCCGCCAAACTGCAACATTCACTATAACATTCTATCACATCTGGAAGTTGCAGATCTTTTTGCCGTTCCTCAAACAATAGAGCAGATTCTGCTGAAATATTTTCCTACAATCCGGTTCTATGCCCGAAATTCCATGATTTTAGAGCGGGCAGTACTGAGAAGTGCCCAAGAATCGGAAACTACGTTATACGCATACTTTCACAAGAACAGTGTGTTTCTCTTCCAGTTCCGGCAAAAGAAACTGATATTTGCCAACGAGTTTCCCATTTCAACATCCAAAGATGCTCTTTACTATCTGCTTCAGGTTTGGAAAGAACTGGGACTAGATCCATTGACAGACCACTGCATTCTGATACAACCGGAAAACGGTCCTCAACAGGTAGCGGAAGAACTGGCACACTATTTGCGAAACATCCAAGTGGCAGATATGGGCACCTGGTTCAGACAGGCCCCTCTGACTCAGATCAGAAACATACCTTTTGACATTTTATCATTACTATTAAACGGCTTTTAGCAATGAGAATCATAACAGGACAATACAAAGGACGACATTTTGACGTGCCACGAAACTTCAAGGCACGTCCAACAACAGATTTTGCCAAAGAGAACCTGTTCAATGTACTGAATGGATATTTGGATTTTGAAGAAACCCAGCGCGCACTGGATCTGTTTTCCGGTACAGGAAGCATCACGTATGAGCTCCTTTCACGGGGATGCCAGCATGTGACCTCCATAGAGAAAGATCCCATGCACTACAAATTTATCCTGAAAGTGCTGAAGGACCTGAAAGCAAACAACTGTCAGCCTTGTTGCATGGACGTTTTTCGCTATCTGAACCTCTGTAAGGAAACTTTTGACTTTATATTTGCAGATCCTCCTTATGCTCTTAAAGAGTTAGAGAAACTGCCCGATCTTATATTTGAAAAGGAATTACTAACTCCTGACGGACTCTTTGTACTGGAACATGGAAAAGATAAAAATTTCAGCGACCATCCTTGTTTCATAGAGCACCGCACTTATGGTAGTGTAAACTTTTCTTTCTTTAAAGCAAAGGAGAAAGCAACCGAATAAACGATTCTCCCAAATGCCGCCATCTGGATCGTTCCTCCCAGGAATGCAGGTTCAGCAGGCGGCATTTGTTTTGATCTTCCAAAAAGATCCTTTTCATGACCAATGCCATTTTACGGTCGAAGATAAAGGCGTTTACTTCGAAATTATGCTCCAGACTACGGAAATCCATATTAGTCGATCCACAGGAACTTAAAGAATCATCACTAACCCACGTTTTTGCGTGCAAAAACGTGTCCTGATACAAATAAACACGCACTCCGGCTTTCATCACATCCATAAGATAAGAACGCGAAGCCCAGGTCAGTAACTGAGAATCCGCACGCTCCGGTATCATCAGACGCACATCAACACCTGCTAAAGCCGCTGTCTGCATCGCATACAGCAGACGGTCGGTAGGCATAAAATAAGGACTTTGGATAAAACAATATTTCTTGGCCCGAAGCAAAGCCAGAACCATCCCCTGCATAATATCCTGCCAGGAATTCATAGGCATGGAAGTGACAATCTGAACCAACGCAGATTTCCCGGACTTCATTGCAGCATCCCCGATATAGCCCGTAGGCTGAAATTCCGTAGGATAATAGCAGGCATCAGTGATCAGTTCTTCCTGGGCGACATACCAGTCGGCCAGAAACGCCCTTTGCAAACCGCAAACAGCACTGCCTTCCATACGAAGATGACTGTCGCGCCAGGCATGTGTCGCTCCCCGGTCGTAAAAATACCGGTCAGCCAGATTCATTCCACCGACATAACCAACCCCACCATCAATGACAACAATCTTTCTATGGTTCCGGAAATTAACCTTACTGGTAAACTTTGGAAAACGTACCGGCATGAAAACCGCGACTTCTATACCCTTGGCTTTCATACGCTCGAAAAAGGCATTACGCACCTTCCAACAGCCTACATCGTCGTAAACCACTCTGACCTGCACTCCCTCGGCCACTTTCCGGGCCAACTCGTCCAAAACCAGATTCCCCACCCGATCATCCTCCCAAATATAGAACTCCAGATGAATATGATGCCGTGCCGCACGAATATCCTCTATCAGAGAAGCCAGCATGTCTTGCCCACGAACAAACAAGTGAAGCTGGTTTTCCGGATAAGGAAATGACATACTCTGCCGCCGAAAAAGATTAATAAGCAAACGGTGCTCCTCCGGAATATCGGGAATCTGCATTCTGAAATAGCGATACGCGGAACGGCGGGCCAGCTGTATGGCGCAAGTTCGGCTGATGAGTATATTCTTCTTATGATTCCGGCCAAAAAAGAAATAGATAACCAAGCCTAAAACAGGCATTGAAGACACAACCAGAATCCAGGCTACCGTTTTAACCGGCTGGCGATTATCCAAAACAATCACCAACACTGTGCTGAACACGATTAATAAATAAATGACCGTAAAAGTTATATATAGGAATGTGGCCAACTCCATAAGTCTGCATTTTTATCGATAAAGAGCAAACTTACAAAAAAAGCGCAAGGAAAGAAAAATAATCCCTTAAAAATCCGAATTAATTTTATCCGGATTTTTAAGGGATTATTTCCTATACAGGCAATCAACTATCTGGGACCGCCAAAACCTAATGGCATCGGACCTCTATGTCCTCCAGGACCTCCACCAGGCCCCATCGGCATACCGGCACGTCCTTCCTTGCCTCCCATCAGATTCAGACGGTAAATAAAGTGAACCATCAGGTAACAGTTAATGGCATTGGTCCAGGAATCTCTACGTTCCAAAGCCGACAAAGTACGGCTGATATTGCTTCTCTGGCGCAGAATATCAAACCACTGCACACTTACGGTTGCGGCATTTCCTTTCAGGAAGCTCTGCGACAGCTGGGCGTTCCAGATCAGCTCGTTAGTATTCATGGAAGCGTCATTATAACCACGACGGCTCTCTTCTGTCAGGTCTGTAGACAAACTCATGTTCCAAGGCATATTGATAATGGCACTTGCTCCATAAGAGAAAGTATAAGTGTCCAGATTGGCATTCTCCTGAATATCGTTACGCGCATGCTGGTAATTGATGTTTCCGTTCACACCCAAATCCAACAGGTCATTACGGAAGTTCAGGTTCAGACGCTCACCCAAGTTCCAGGTACGTGTAATACTCTTCTGGGTCTGTTTCAGGATCTCGTCGGCAGTAATGGTTGCATACACATCCTTAAAGTCGGCATTTGAGCTGACATAGCCCACTTCATTATTATAACGTACATTCGTAAAGGTGCTGATATTGAAATATTTCTTTTCGCCCAAAGCCGAGTTGAACATGATCATACCGCTTGAATTCCAGTTTCCGTTGATATTCATCGGCATGGACAATGTCTTACCGGTAGCCTCATCATACAACACTGCTGTGCTGATGTTGTTGTTCATCATATTCGCATTCAGGTGGAATACCCATCCGCGCTGCAACTCCGGAATGTAATTGTTATAGAACATAAAGAAAGTGTTCGTCCAGGATGGCTTCAAACCCGGGTTTCCACGTGAAATAGACAGCGGATTGGAATCATCAACCACATCCAACAGATTGGTCATGGAAGGCTGTCCGGCACGACCGGAATAGCGGAAACGCAACATACTGGTTTTGGAAATCTTATATCTCACATCCACTCTTGGCGCCCAGTTGAAGACCTGACGCACGACACTCGTATCCAGATCTCCCTTCTGATAATCCATATAGGTTTTCTGAGGCTGGAAAGAAACTCCGGCATTCAACTTAAATTCTCCCAAACGATAGCGGAGCATGGCATTGGCCTCCTGATTATATTCCGTATATGTGGCATACTGACTGTTGCGGTAATTCTTACACAGTTCCAGGAAATCCTCACCAGGCAAGAAAGTCAACGGGAAGCCATCTGCCTGATATTGCAGGAACTGTTCAAACTGCTCATCACCATCGGCTGCCTTAGCCAACAAGGAATCCAAAGAATACATCGAACGGTCTGAATCCGAATAGCGATACTGGAACTTATAACTGAACTGTAAGTTGGCACCGGTAAAGATCGGCTCGCTATAACTCAAATCCGCACTATAGTTGTAAGATTTGGAAGGATTCAGATTATACTGGTGGTTATAGTCCTCACGATTATCCTGCAAATAATAATTAGTCAGAGACTTACTGAAGGATGAACTTTCGGTATCTGAATAACCTCCATTCAAACGCAAAGTAATATTTCGTCCCGTACTGTTCAAACGACGGTTAATCATCAACATTCCGTCAAATGATTTGCTGTCTGAGTTGGAAGTACTCTCGTTATCATTTTTATTCACTACGGCAGAGTCAGCAAAAAGCTGTCTCCAATCCTTAAGCGGATTGGACACAAACTCATAAGGATCCTTATTAAAGGTCAGAGATAAACCATCGCTGTTGCTATTGTTCTTAGAATAAGAGAAATTCGGTCGGAACATGATTCGCGTCATGGTATCCGGACTCCATTGCAAACGGAAATTGGCATTTACGCTTGTGGCGCCACTTAAAGAGCGGTCCTCACTATTACCAAAAGAACTTGCATTGCCCGAAGACAAAAATCTTTCGGAATTGACCTTTGACCAGTTGTCTGTATTTCTATAAGAATAACGCACATTACCGTTCAATTCCAAGGCACCGGCTTCACGGTCTTTCTTTCCGTTTTCCCAAGAAAAGTTCAAACCGACCATTTTGCTGGTAACCTGTCCGCTGGAGCCACGTCCCCAACCGCGGAATCCGCCGCCTGGGAAGCCCTGGTCATTCGTATTATTCATAGAGCCGATCAGTGACAACTGAAGGCGATCGGTAAAACGGTTCACCATGACCTTACCCGTATAGCGATCCTCCGTACCATATCCCAGATCTACATTTGTCATCCATCCCTGATTCATTCCTTTCTTAATGGACAGGTCCAGCACGGTTTCTTCTTCTCCGTCATCAATACCGGTCATCTTGGAGTAATCACTTTGCTTGTCATAAGCCTTGATCTTGTCAATGATATTGGTAGGCAGGTTTTTCATGGCCATTTTGGTATCGTTGTCAAAAAACTCTTTTCCGTCTACCATGATCTTCTTCACCTCTTTTCCATTGATCTTGATGGTACCATCCTCATCCACTTCCGCACCGGGCAGTTTCTTTACCAATTCTTCCAACGCAGAACCTTCTGGCACACGATAGGCCGAACTGTTATATACAAAGGTATCCTCTTTCATTTCGACCTTAGAAAGACGGGCTGTAACCTCAGCTCCTTTCAACAAGACCGAATTCACATTCATCGTAATCTTTCCCAATGAAACGTTAGGATTCTGACGGCTCAGTGTCAGATTCTGGAACACGGGTTTATATCCCATAAAAGTAACTCGCAAAATATACGACCCGCTTTTGGCTGATAATCGGAACCGACCATTGAAATCTGAATTCACACCCGTAACCAATGTACTGTCCTTACCCAACAATGCCACCGCAGCTGATGCCATCGGTTCATTCAGTTCTCCATCCATAATGGTTCCGCTCACAGAAATTTTTTGTGCGGACACCTGAAAAGCAATCCATGCCAGAAGGAGAAACATTCCCAGTTTCTTCATAAATCTTATCGTTATTTTAATTCTATTCTTTGCCCGTTATGACATGCCAAAAGGCACAAAGTTTAAAACAGACGCTGTCATTTAACAAAAAAAAACGAACGAACTAAAATAAACCTTCCACTTCCCTGCCAATAATGTTTATCTTTGCTATTCGAAACAAGTTTGAATCATTCGTTATGAAAAAGCAAAATGTCATTATTTCACAGAACCTGGAAGAAAGCCTGAAAAAGGCTATCGACCAGTGTCCGCACGACCGTCTGTTCATCCTGACAGACGAAACCACACAAACACAATGTTGGCCCATAATCAGCAACTTTGCCTGCCTGCAGGAAGCTCAACATATCATCATCCGTCCCACAGACGATCATAAGGATCTGGAAAGCCTGGCCCACGTATGGAGCGAATTAGGCCGACTGGGAGGAACACGCCATTCTTTGCTGATCAATCTGGGCGGAGGAATGGTTACTGACTTAGGCGGTTTCGCCGCTTCTACCTTCAAACGGGGCATTGCTTATATCAATATCCCGACAACTCTTTTGGCAATGGTAGACGCATCGGTTGGAGGTAAGACCGGTATCAATTTCAATGGTCTGAAGAACGAAATCGGCGTATTTAATCCAGCGTCAACAGTCATTTTAGACACCGAATTCCTAAAAACACTAGACCGCTCAAACTTGTGCTCCGGCTATGCCGAAATGCTTAAACACGGACTGATCAGTAACGAAGAGAACTGGAATGAGCTGCTGGCCTTTGACTTAGACCATGTGGATTACGAGAAGCTGCAAGACATGGTAGCTACCAGCGTAGCCATCAAGGAGCGTGTAGTGGAAGAGGATCCGTTTGAACAGGGCATCCGCAAGGCTCTGAATTTGGGACACACGGTAGGCCATGCCTTGGAAAGTCTGGCCATGAAAGAAGGGCGCACCGTGCTTCATGGCTATGCGGTAGCCTGGGGATTGGTTTGCGAACTCTATCTGAGTGCACTCAAAACCGGTTTCCCGAAAGACAAAATGCGTCAGGCCATTTATTATATTAAAGAATACTACGGCACCTTTACCTTTACCTGCAAGGAATATGACCAGATTTATGAACTGATGACCCACGACAAGAAGAATACTTCAGGATGCATCAATTTCACCTTGTTGGGTCAGGTAGGAGATATTCGGATCAACCAGACTGCCGAAAAGGAAGATATCTTCCAGATGCTTGATTTCTATCGCGAAGTAATGGGATGCTAATGCAGGAAAATAAAAAGTCAGAGCAAAAATCATTCATCATCAATCTGAATTGACCATTTTTGGGGAAAAGAAAACTTTTCTCAGAAAAAATGGTCAATTCAAAAAAGAAATCGCTACATTTGCAATGCAATGCGGTAGTAACTCAGTGGTAGAGCGTTGGCTTCCCAAGCCAAAAGTCGCGGGTTCGAATCCCGTCTACCGCTCATCGTAAATGCAACCTGTTGTCGCTCTTCAGGTTGCATTTCTCATTTCTATAAACTAAAACTTACTGACCATGAAATTGCTTGAAACCATCTCTATCTTAGCCCTCTGCTTCCTTTCATACAGTCCGTTAAGCGCACAAAAAAACGACTACAAACTCGTATGGAAAGAAAACTTCCGCGGACGAAGCATCAACGAAAAATATTGGAGCAAGATTCCGAGAGGAGGCTCCGACTGGAACCGCCACATGTCGGCACACTCCAGCCTGTATGAAGTGCGCCGAGGAACCGCCTGCCTTTACGGAAGAGTAAACGAAGGCATTGCCCCCGAAGACACAGCACGCTATATCACCGGCGGAATCTTCACCAAAGGCAAAAAAACACTTACATACGGCAAGGTGGAAATCAAGGCCCGCCTGCAAGGAGCGCAAGGAGCCTGGCCGGCCATCTGGATGCTGCCGGAAAACGGAAAATGGCCCGATGGTGGAGAGATTGACATCATGGAGCGGCTGAATCACGACAGCATCGCCTATCAGACCGTACATTCCTATTATACTTTTGTTCTGAACGAGAAAAAGAACCCACGTCCAGGAGGCATCGGCCGGATCGATCCGGATGGCTACAACGTATATGCCGTGGAAATCCTGCCGGACAGTATCGTGTTCTCCATCAACGGTAACCACACACTCACCTATCCGCGTATTGAAACGGACAAAAAGGGCCAATATCCTTTCGGCACTCCTTACTATCTGCTCATCGACATGCAGATTGAAGGCAGCTGGGTGGGCAAGGCCAATCCGGCGGAATACCCCGTACGCATGGAGGTGGCCTGGGTGAAATTCTATCGATTGAAGGAATAACATCCTTACGACTCCAATACATTGTTCATAAAAAAACACAATAATCTGTTTGCGGCCGGCTGAAACAGAATACATTTGAAAAAGAACATCCCAATGGATCATTCCTGACATATTGTTGGAAAAATCCATTGGGATGTTTTTAGTATATCAATATCACCCTGCCGTTTATCCGGTTCATCTACCAGGAATGATCAGATTTTTCTCTGATAGTTTTTGGGTGAACATCCGACTTTCTTCTTGAAATAACGTCCGAAAAAGGACTGGTTGGGAAAATGCAATATCTCACTAATCTGCTGAACCGTATAACAATGACTCTTGATAAGAGCTTTGGCTTCAAGAATAACATAATCGGAAATCCATTCTCCGGCCAACCGCCCACTCGCTTTCAGCACAGTCTGTGAAAGATATTTCGGTGTGATACAAAGACGACCGGCATAAAAGGCTACACTTCGTTCCCTTTGATAATTTTTCTGAACCTCACGAATGAACTGCATGTATATTTCATGCTGTCGGTCGTTACGGATATATGCCGGAACCTGCTGTAATGTTTCCAGCATCTTATGCAAGGTGGTATACATCAAAGCCCGGACATAGCCCTGAAGAATCTCTTTTCGAAACGGGTTATCCGTTTCACTGATTTTCTTTTTCATCAACTCATAAATCATGCGCATCTCCTTCAGACTTTCTCCTGAAAAATGACTTACCGGATTTCCATAAAGCATCTGCTGCATCTTCATGGCTAGTTCCGGGTGGTCGTTCATGTGAAAAAATTCATTACTGAAAGCTATTACAACGACCTGAAGATCCGGACTGGAATGCAGGAATTCGCCAATAGCTCCCTTCTGTACCGTTATCAGATCATTGGAATAAGCCCAAAACTCCTCCAAATTTATGCGATAATGCATGGAACCGGAGAATATAATGATAACTACCGTAAACGAAAGCTTTACGGGATATTGTGTAAAAAACAAAGATTCATCAGACGATGTATTCGATAAATCAAAGTTGTCAATAAGTATCAGTTCGTTGTCCAAATGCACAGCCTCTTTCAATACCGAAAGATTGATCAGATTCAGATGCTGAAATGCAGATGTAGTTTTTGGAGAATGGTCCATAACCCTCAAAAATTTATCTTTTAGAACAAAAATAATTCTTTTTCCTGAATATCATGAGAATAATCCATCCTTTTGGACAATTTATACACCCTTTGGAAAATGCTTTATCTGAAGGGATTCAGCAAATTTGCAGATGTAAAAAATTAAAGTTTCAGTTATGAAGATAAGAAAAGACTTTATTCCGTGCGCGGCACTCATCGTGTTGGCACTACTATCAGCCTGTAAACAAACAAAACAACCCGAAACACAACGGCGAAGCGTGTTGCTTACCCAACCGACGCACGCAGAAAAGACCACCGTAAAGACGTATTCCGGACGGGTATACGAAGCCCAAACCATCAATCTGGGCTTTAAAGTGGCCGGACAAATCAGTAAGATCTATGTTCAGGAAGGCGACTTCGTACGCCAGGGACAATTGGTTGCCCGGCTGGACGATAAGGATTATCGTCTGGGGGTTGAGGCATTGCAAATCCAATATGACCAGGTCAAAGACGAAGTGGACAGAAGCAGAATCTTATTCGAGCAGCATAGCCTTTCTGCCAATGATTATGAAAAGGCCGAAGCCGGGCTGCAACAATTAAAAGTACAGCTGCAAAGCAACCGGAACAAAATAGCCTATACCCGCTTATATGCACCGACAGACGGATATGTACAGTCGGTAAATTTCTCACCGGCCGAAATGGTCGATGCGGGAACTGCCGTACTGTCGCTGATGAATACTTCTCAAATGGAAGTAGTCACGGATATTCCCGCAGAAATTTATCTCATGCGTGAGCAGATAACAGAGTATTCCTGTCATTTGGACGGAACAGAGCAGAGTCACGAGTGGCCGATGAGATTATTAAGCCTTTTACCTCGGGCGGATGGTAACCAACTGTATCGGTTGCGTCTGACTTTCGACCGTAAACCCGAGCAGACCATTACTGCAGGTATGAATATTGAAGTACGTCTTTGTATTGCTGTTTCCTCCGATCAGGAAAACAGACTGACCATACCGCTAAGCGCCATATTCCGTAATGGAAAACAAACTTGTGTTTGGGTGTTGCGATCAGACTCAACCGTAGAGCAACGACAAATAACCATCGCTGATGAAATACAGGGTGATCGGGTTATCGTAACTAAAGGTCTGAAAGACAACGAGCAGATTGTACGTGCCGGTGTACACGCACTACAACCGGGTGAAAAAGTAAAAGTATTGGAAAAACCGAGCGAAACAAATGTTGGAGGACTGCTATAATGAACATGAAGGTAACCGAATATTTCATGAAACGACCCATGTTGTTCTGGTCGTTCATGACGGCCATTCTCATTGCCGGAATACTGTCATTTCTACAGATGCCCAAATTGGAAGATCCGGCGGTATCGGCCAAACAGGCTATGGTCGTGGTGTCGTATCCTGGAGCTAGTGCGCACGAAATAGAGCAGAAGGTGGCGTTGATGCTGGAAGATGAGCTCCGTGCCCTGCCGAATGTAAACAAGGTAAAAACAGAATGTCAGAACAGCATGGCGCTGTTTACCGTAGAATTTCAGATGACAGTGCTGAACAAGGATCTGGAACAGCACTTCGACTTGCTAAGACGCAAGGTCAGCGATGCTTCCATCCGGCTGCCCCAAGGATGTTCTGATCCTATAGTCATCGATGATATGATGGACGTATACGGTATCTTCTATGCGTTTACAGCCGACGGATACAGCTATCCGGAAATGTATCGGTACGCCAAATATCTGCGCCGGGAACTGCAACAGGTAAAAGGGGTGAAACGAATTAATATAGCCGGAAATCGCGACGAAGTAATTAACATCACACTGTCCAAAGAACAGATATCCCGTAACGGCCTGCTTCCGACTCAAATCATGGCCGTACTCCAGTCAGTAGGCTCGACAGTAAATGCGGGAAAGTACAACCAAGGAACGGAACGCATTGCCTTATACGTGGATGATGCCGTGAAAGACGAAGAAGATATACGCAATCTGTTAGTGCAGACTTCTGGCGGAAAGACAGTGCGACTGGGAGATATAGCTCGGGTAGAACGCGGTTTCTCAGAACCGCAACGCAACGGTTTCTTCGTAGAAAGCAAACCAGCTCTGGCCATTTGCATCGCTCTGGAATCATCGGCCATTGTACCCGATGTCGGCAAGTCTGTAGACGCCCGACTGGCAGAAGCCATGAAAAACGTACCGGCCGGTATGCAAACCGAGAAGATATTTTTCCAACCCGACAAGGTGGACGATGCGATTTCATCCTTTATGTGGAATCTTCTGGAGTCGGTGCTGATTGTCGTTCTGGTACTGATTTTCACAATGGGATTCCGCAGCGGACTGATTATCGGCTTCGGGCTGGTACTTACGGTTGCCGTATCTTTCCCTATCCTACTGATGTGCGGCACCACCTTGCAACGCATCTCCTTAGGAGCCTTCATTGTGGCCATGGGTATGCTGGTTGACAATGCAGTAGTGATTATGGATGGCATTCTGATTGACAAGAAAAGGGGCATGAGTCCGAAAACCTACTTCTATCGCATCGGAAAGAACACAGCCTGGCCTCTGCTGGGCGCCACCATCATTGCCGCCTCTACCTTCCTGTGCGTCTATCTGTCGCCCGATTCGGCCGGAGAATATGCCGGCGACCTATTTCTGGTGCTCTGCGTAAGCCTGTTGGCCAGCTGGGCGCTGGCTCTGGTTCAGGTGCCCGTTTGTGCCCGGGCCTGGCTGCCAGTACGTGAAAAGAAAGCCATAACGGAACAGGCTTCGGTCATGAACTCTCCGGTGCACACCTTCATCCGCCGAAGCATTTCCTTCCTGATTGGTCATAAGCGGAGCACTATCATCGCGGCCTTTGCCGTTTTGCTACTATGCTTCTTCGGAATGACCCGTGTCAAGAATCTCTTCTTCTCTGACTTTGATTACAAGCAATATGTGGTTGAATGTTTTTTCCCAGCAGATACCAATGCCGACGAAGTGCGCGACCGCCTGCTGGAAATGAGCAGCAAGCTGTCCGAACGGCCCGACGTGGAGCGCGTGGCTGTAAGCCAGGGAAGCGCACCGGCCCATTATTGCCTGGTACGCCCAATGACCAGTGGCGGCGACTGCTATGGAGAACTGATTGTAGACTGTAAGGACTATGCCACCGTGCTCAAGCAGATACCCGAGGTACGCCGCCAGCTTCGGGAACAGTATCCCGATGCCTATATCCGTCTGCGTAAATACAATTTCTCAATCTCTACCTCACACACCGTAGAAGTAGAATTCTCCGGACCGGATCCGGAAGTATTACGACAGCTGAGCCGACAGGCAGAGGACATCATGCGACGCTGCCCTTACGTAGACCGTTATTCGGTACAGAACAACTGGAAACCTTCGGGAAAGGCGCTCGTGGCACAGTATGTACCCGAAGACGCACTACGCGCCGGAGTGGGACGCGGTGATGTGGCCAATGCCCTGATGGCAGCCACGGACGGCATGACGGTCGGAGTTCTTCAGGATCAGGACAGACCCGTACTGATCAATCTGCAGATGCGCAACGCGGACGGAAGCCGTATCCGGAATCTGAACGATATCCCGGTGTGGAGCACAATGAATATGCACTTGCCGGAAGACAAACTGACATCAGCTCTGGCCGGTGGAGGAAATCTGGAAGAAATCCAGGACGGTATGTTTCGGGCCATACCGCTGAGGCAGGTATCACCCGGCATCAAGTTGCAATGGGATGAAGATGTCGTACTGCGTCTCAACGGACAACGGGTAATCGAGGCAGAATGTGACCCGAACCCCGATATAGACGAAGCCACCCCGGCAAAGGTCGTATCGGAAATTCAGAAAGACATAGAGGCCATTCATCTACCCGACGGTTATCACATGCGCTGGGTAGGCGAAGGAGAAATACAGGGTGAAGCCATCGGCAATCTGATGAAGTTCGTGCCCATCACCATCTTTCTGATCCTAGCCATTCTATTGCTGTTGTTCAACAGCTGGCGCAAGGTGATCCTGATTCTGATCTGCTTCCCGTTCGTGTTCTGCGGCATTGTACCCTCATTGCTGGCAACAGGACAACCCATGACCTTCATGGCCATTATCGGTATGATGGGACTTATCGGCATGATGGTTAAAAACGCCATTGTACTGGTTGACGAAATCGGACGCTTGCAGAAAGAAGAGCATTTGTCGCCCTATAAAGCCGTGATAGAAGCTACGGTGTCACGTGTGCGCCCGGTACTCATGGCATCACTGACCACCATTGTGGGCATGATTCCTCTACTTTCCGACCCGATGTACAGTTCCATGTCCATCACCATTATGGGGGGACTGGCAGTCGGCACGCTCATAACCCTTATTTTGCTTCCCATATTCTATATGGTACTTTTCCGCATTCAAAAAACTGAATAAGAACAATGATTATGAACAGCATATATCTTAAAAAAGCAGCACTGCTACTCACGGCAGTGCTGACCTTCCGCCCCTGTTTGCAGGCACAGGAAACCCTCTCTCTGTCGCTGGACGATTGCCGGAAACAGGCCTTGCAGCAAAGTGAAACCCTGCAACAGGCCGGCAACAAACTGCAACAGGCTGAATTAGACCAAAAAATCGCCGCTGCAGCTTATCTTCCGAAACTGGATGGCTCGGCTACCGGTACCTATATATTTCCGGATATGGACATGATGGGCATGAAACTGCAGATGCGCGGCATGTATATGGCCGGCATCAGCCTGACCCAGCCTCTGTATGCCGGAGGCAAGATACGAACCGGACAACGGTTGGCGTGGATTGGCGAACAGGCTGCCCGGGAACAGGTTCGTTTGACACGAGCTGAAGTTATTTTTGAAGCGGAAAACGCGTATTGGACGCTCATTGCCGTTAAAAGCAAGGTTCGTATGTTAGAAGCGTATCATGCGCAGATGGATTCTTTATACCGCCAGGTGGAAACCTCGGTCCAGGCTGGATTTGCCACCGATGATGCCCTGCTGCGCATCGAATCGGAACGGAGCGAAATCAGTTATCAGCTGCAGAAAGCACGGGGAGGAGCCAATCTGTGCCGCCTGTCCTTATGCCGCCTGCTCGGTCTGAACCCGGATATACAGATAGAACCAGCCGATACCGCCATTCACATTTCGGCTCCCGAAAAGCTTCATGCCGACATCAGCAACCGTCCGGAGCTGCATCTGCTGCAACAACAGGCAAAGGCCGCCCACGAACAAATACAGATGAAACGCGCAGATATGCTTCCAACAGTGGGACTGGTTGCCGGTTACACTTATTACGGAAATATCAAGATGAAAGGAAGTGTCGCCACGGCCAATGGGGTAATGCCCTACACGGAAGAATTTCGTGACGGTCTGGGAGCTCTGATGCTCTCGGTTCAAGTACCGCTTTTTGAATGGGGTGCCAAACTGAAGAAAGTAAAAAAAGCACAATTAGAGGCCGAACATGCCAATCTGGAAATGCAGAAAAACAAACGTCTGCTGGAACTGGAAGTACAACAGGCCCTGCAAAACCTGAACGACGGCTACCGGTTAGTCCAAACCGCAGAATTGGCCTTGAAACGAGCTCAAGAAAATCTTCGTGTAACCGAAAACCGTTATTCAGTTTCAATGGCCATACTGACAGATTTACTGGATGCCGAATCACAAAAGCAACAGGCCGAGAGTAATCTGATCGAGGCCAAAACACAATATAAAATCTATGAGGCTGACTATAAACGGACTATCGGCGATCTGTAAGCTACAATAAGCAGAATACCCCCCCGAATGTTTTTATCTAACTTTCGGGGGGGCATATCAAAATTGACACGCCTTCTTCTTTTATTCATTATTCCCAACAGAAGCTGTTGAGAATATATTAAATAGAGTTGAAGATTCCTTTTTAATATATTCCGTACCTGTATCTCTTTCCTTCATTTTTAACTCTTCAAGGCTTAACGTTTGTTCAATGAATTGATGATTAGCAAAAAACAAACGAATTTTCAGTCCTCTATTAAAATATGTAATATCATAACATTCTGCTATATTTTTTATTATTCCAGAAAGCAATGTTGAAAAATGAGTTTGTTCTGATTGAACCGGATAAGAATCATTCTCATGATTAAATAGTTCTATAACAATGTATGTTCCGTCATCATAAATCTTTGTTCCAACTCCATAATCAAGTTTAATTTCTGCAAGCAATATATCTAAATCTGATTTCGTTTGATTATATAGTTCTTTTAATTCACTTGGTAAGATGGTAACAATCTGTTTGTTCCCTGATTCATCTCTAAAAATAATTTGCATTTCAGCATCAACTTTTATAATTCTTTCAAGTAGTTTTTTTACATTACTCCCTGATAATAATAGCATTGTACGTTGTTTCAGCCATGTAGTTTCAGAATCATTTATCTCATCCAATATTATTGTATATTGAATTAAATTTTTCTTTGTATCATAACTAAGATTAGAGTCATTGACAATATAAGTCGCTAAAGACTTCCTGTCTATATAATGTATGATGGGCATATATAACAATGGTACAATAGCACAAGAAAGTAATAAAAAAAGATATTTCTGACTATTTAAAGTATCTAACAAATCTTTTACTCCAAAATAAACTGCAAGTAGTCCGTATATGACCATTGAAACTTGTACTATCCCACTACCCAAAATTATATCATTTCTATAACTGTAAAATATTATAATTGTAAGTAGTCCTATAGTTATACAAAACATCGCAAACAAGTAATTCATTATACACATTGCTTGATAATGTTTAGGTTGAGGTTGTAAAATCTCCTCAAATGAATGTACCGCTCTTTCAGAAGCGTAACTCTGATATGCTCCTTGAAGGTCATGATCTAATATAATTTGTCCGACCTTTCTTTTTGACATATAAGATTTAATATACCATAAAGAAGATAAACCTGATAATATTGTAAGTATTCCCCATAAAATATAATCTATCAGAAGTACATCTGAATAAACCGTGAATAATGCAATAAAAGTCATCAACATATAACCAAATATAGCGGTCTGAATTAGCATGTAAAGAAATGATTGTCGCTTATACCGTTTATAATCATTATTATAAGCCATTTCCATTATAAGTGCCTGTTCAAACATCTGTTGATATTCTATCTGATTTTTGAGAAGTTTTTTAATAATACAACCAATGAAAAAGACAACAATGAAAGCAAAAAATAATCCATATTTATTAAGGAATGGTATATCTAATAAGATAGCAAGTAACCATACCAATTGCCATAGTACAAAATAAAAACTTGTTTTCATAATACTTTATCCTTATTTACGTTCAAGAATCATAGTTCCATTCCAATGCGATGAGGAATCGGAATGTTTTTTAACATATGCGGTAATTTTACATGACTTAGTATAGCCTAAAACAGTATTTAATTCTAAATCAAGTACTTCTCGTTCATCTCCTCCACGATATAACCCATCTCCAATTTTTTGTAATATTATTGATTCAGCTTTCTTGCCTTTAGACTTAATCGTCATTCGTACATCACTATCTGAAAATAAGAGACTTACTTCTGTTCCTATAACCTTTTTTCGTACTTCTTGTATGTGTTTTTCAGATATATTATCGGGAGCAATAATCTCTGTAACAACAAATATTTGTGCATTTGTACATGAAATTACGAACAGAACTGTTAAAAAAACAATCGCGTACTTTTTGATGAAAATTGTCTGCATTAGTTTTGCTGATGTACCCTTATCCCCTCTGGGAACGTTAAAGTTATCAAATGCGAAAAATGTGGGGACTATATTTCCATATTTTGATTCTTATCTGCTCACATTGCCTTTAGGCATGGAAAAACAATAGTAACCCACATTAACCATGGTATATAAAAACCTTACAAATATAGGTCGGTATATATCAATAATGGGATGTTATTGTTATCATCATACAGTTTTTAAACTTTATGAAAACCCAAGAAACAAAAATAATTTCAATAACATATTTCGCCTATTATGCTCATTCAGCTTCCTACCCCCCTTTGTCTAATAAGGATTATTGCAAAGTTATCAAAAAGAGTTTGTTTAGAAAAATATTTTAATAAAAATGCGACTCGTTATTTTTAACCTTTTATCAAACATCCTTGAAGAATTAGTCTAAGAATGATTTGTTTAATTAATGTCACTGAGAGTGTGTATTTTTCGTCGTTTTTTACTAAAGCCCCAATGTTGAGGATTAACAAATATGCCTAGTTTTCATTGTGCATTTACCATCTTGGCGATTCATATCTTACAATTAATAGCGATTCCCATATAAAAATACTATCTATGCTTGTTGCAAATAATAGAAATTGTAGTTTTCACAAAAAAAGATCAACTTTTAGAATAATCTTTCGCGTCAACTAAAATGCCAATAAAGCTATTTAGTAAAAACGAAAAAGCATCAATAATCATCAGATTATCAATGCTTCTTCAACTGTCGGGATGACTGGATTCGAACCAGCGACCACTCGCCCCCCAGACGAGTACTCTAACCGGACTGAGCTACATCCCGTTTTGCGAGTGCAAAAATATACATTCTGTTTGAATTATGCAAATAAATTCCTACTTTTGTATGCGTAAACAGATCGTTATATTCGAAGAATCAATCATGCAATATCAGATAACAGCACCACAAACACTTACCGGCACCATAACCCTGCCGGCCAGCAAAAGCATCAGTAACCGGGCGCTCATCATCAGCGCTTTAAGACACAATAACCAGACACCGCAGAACATCTCTGTATGCGACGACACGGACGTCATGGTACGGGCTCTGAAAGAGATGCCGCAAACCATTGACATCGGTGCCGCAGGCACAGCCATGCGCTTCCTCACGGCCTATCTGGCCGTCACTCCGGGCCAGCATATCATCACGGGCACCGAGCGCATGAAGCACCGCCCCATCGGCATTCTGGTAGATGCCTTGCGCACTTTGGGCGCAAAAATCAGCTATGTGGAGCAGGAAGGTTTTCCGCCGCTCGACATTCAGGGAGCACCCTTCGAGGGAGGAAGCATCGCACTGCCGGGCAACGTAAGTTCACAGTATATCTCGGCCCTGCTGATGATCGGTCCCACCATGCGGCGTGGCTTACAGCTTCACTTGCAGGGCGAAATCATCTCCCGCCCGTATATCGATCTGACATTGAAAATGATGCGCGACTTCGGTGCCGACGCCCGCTGGACGGGAGCGCAGGAAATCACCGTAGCTCCGCAGCCGTACCGCTCTACGGACTATCTCATCGAGAACGACTGGAGCGCCGCTTCCTACTGGTATCAGATGGTGGCGCTGAGCCGTGACCCTCAGGCAGAAATTCTGTTGCCGGGCCTGTTTGCCGACAGTGCGCAGGGCGACTCGCATGTGGCCGAATTGTTCCGCACCTTGGGAGTGGGCACAGAATTCCGCACATTGGCCGACGGCAGCACAGCCGTGCGCCTCTTCAAACAGGCAGAGCCGGCTACACGCATGGAGCACGACTTCATCAACCAGCCGGATCTGGCACAGACCTTCGTAGTGACTTGCTCCCTGCTGGGCATCCCGTTCCACTTCAAGGGTTTGCAAAGTCTGAAGATCAAGGAAACGGACCGTATTACGGCACTGATCCGCGAGATGGGCAAGTTGGGCTTTGTGATCGGACAGGCACACGACTCGGAGATGTTCTGGAACGGTGAACGCTGTCCGAAGGATGAACAAAACGGCATTGACACGTACGAGGACCACCGCATGGCGATGGCCTTTGCCCCGGCGGCTCTGGTTCTGCCGGAAGTGCGGATCAACAATCCGCAAGTAGTGAGCAAATCTTATCCCCAATATTGGAATACCCTGCAACAGGCAGGTTTTAAAATAACAGAAGCATGTTTATAGTTTATTGTTTGATTGCCCTGGCGGCCCTGACCATTATTGCTTTGGTAGCCGGTTTCTTCCACAATCTTTATCTGCGCCGGAAAGTGGAGCGCGGAGAACTGGACAAGATGCCCGAAGTAAAGCAGGTGGACCAGGAGTGCTGCGGACAGCACGAAACGTGTGAGAAAGAAAGTCTGCTGGCTGCTGTCAGCAAACAGATTGAATATTACAACGATGAGGAGCTGGACCGCTTCCGCGGACGCGAAGGCAACCAATATAGCGAAGCAGAAGTAGAGGAGTTCCGCGAAGTGCTCTACACGATGAAGGACGACGAAGTAGCCGGATGGGTACGCAGCCTTCAGTTGCGGAATGTGGAACTGCCGGACGTACTCAAGGACGAAGTGTTCCTCATCGTAGGCGAAAGACGTATGTCATAATGGAAATACTGCAATATACATTTTTTCAGAATGCCCTGTTGGGCAGTTTGCTGGCCAGCATCCTGTGCGGTATGATCGGTACTTACATCGTTACCCGCCGCCTGGTGTTTATCAGCGGAGGCATCACGCACGCTTCGTTTGGCGGAGTGGGCCTGGGGGTCTATTTCGGCTTCCCTCCCCTGCCGGCAGCAGCAGTCTTTGCCGTGTTGTCGGCATTCGGAGTGCAGTGGTTCCGCAAGCAGCGTGATATGCGCGAGGACTCGGCCATCGCCATTTTCTGGACCTTGGGTATGAGCGTCGGCATCATTTGCAGTTTCCTGTCGCCGGGATTCATGCCTGATCTCTCGTCGTTTCTTTTCGGTAATATCCTGACCATCACCACAGCCGACTTGTGGGGATTAGGTGTGCTTACCGCTATAGTGGCTGTTTTCTTCGCCCTGTTTCTACGAAGCATTGTAGCCATCTCTTTCGACAGTGAGTTCGCCCGTTCCCGCCAGCTTCCGGTTACTTTTTTTGAATATACGCTCATGGCACTCATTGCCCTGACCATTGTAGCCACTCTGCGTATGGTGGGTATTGTACTGGTGATGTCCCTGCTGACCATCCCGCCAACCACTGCCAATATTTTCACGCACAACTACCGTAACATCATCATATTGTCTATGCTTATCGGCAGTCTGAGCTGCTTGGGGGGGCTGTTTCTTTCCTATCAGTATAACATACCCTCGGGAGCGTCGATCATCTTCGTGTCAATACTTATTTACATGGTCTGCAAAGCCGGTTCTGCATTAATTCTCCGGAAAAAGACAATAAATCCCTGATTTTTGGGTTTTCATTAAAACACAATATCAAATCTCTTGAAAAAAACAGCATTACATATCGTCTTTATCGCTGCGGTTCTGGCACTGGCAGCCTGCTCTACGAAGAAAAACACTTCGGGAACACGCTTCTATCATGCCATGACCGCACGGTTCAACACATTTTATAACGGCAACGAGGCTTACAAATCGGGCGTGCTGGAACAGGAAAAATCCCATGTGGACAATTATAACGAATTGCTCCCCATGTTCATTTCCCGTAACAAGAAAACCAGTACTACGGGTGAAGGAAATTTCAATACGGCCATCGAAAAGTGCGAGAAAGCCATCAAACAGCACTCCATAAAGGTGCGGCCGGCCACGAATGTGAACAAGAAGAAGACTGCGGCCGACAAAGCTTATCTGGCGCGTAAGGAATTCAACCCTTTTCTGAAACATGCCTGGATGCTTATGGGCAAGGCACAGTTCCGGCAGGGCAAGTTTATCGAGGCGGCTTCTACCTTTCAGTATATCACACAGATTTACGCCACCCAGCCCGAAGTTCTGGCAGATGCCTATGCGTGGCTGGCACGCTGTTATGTTCAGTTGGAATGGCCTTATGACGCAGAAAATCTGTTTGCACGCATCCAACGGGATTCATTGGACAAATACGGCAGCCGTGAACGTGATGCCTCGTATGCCGACTATCTGATCCAAACACACCAGTATAAGGAAACGGTGCCTTATCTGATTTCGGCCATCAAAAATGAAAAGAGCAAGAAACAGAAGGCGCGTCTGAATTATCTGCTGGCTCAGATTTATGAGCTGAACGGAGAGCCGGCACTGGCTTACAACGCCTTGCGCAAGGTGATCCGTAGCAATCCGCCTTATGAACTGGAGTTAAGCGCACGGGTCAAGCAGAGCGAGGTGTCGCCGAAAGGACAGTACCAGCAAATGGTGAAAAAACTGCGCCGTATGGCAAAGAGCCAGAAAAACAAGGATTATCTGGATCAGATTTATTACGCTCTGGGTAATGTATATCTTTCGGTACAGGATACAATCAGTTGCATCAATGCCTACGAACAGGGCGCACAGAAGAGTACCCGCAACGGGGTAGCCAAAGCCAATGTGCTGCTTCATCTGGCGCAACTGTACTGGGAAATGGAAGATTATGTTGAGGCACAGCGCTGCTATGCCGAACTGATCGGTATTCTGGACAAGGAGCATCAGGAGTTTGCCGAAAGCGAGCGACGGGCCAAGATATTGGAAGCTTTGGCTCCGCATGTAGCGGCCGTAGAGCTTCAGGACAGTTTGCAGGAACTGGCTCGCATGCCGGAAAAAGAGCGCAATGCGGCCATTGACCGGGTCATCGAGGCGCTCATCAAAAAAGAGAAGGAAGAAGCCAAGGAACAGGCTTTGCAAAATGCGGCCAATAACCTGCCGACTACAGGTACTGCCGGAAACACACAACAGAATGCCGGAACAACCGGCAGCCAGACAGGAATCGGAGGCATGGGTGCCGACCGTGGAAACTGGTATTTCTATAACCCGATGCTGGTACAACAGGGTAAGAGCCAGTTCCAGAGAACCTGGGGACGGCGCAAACTGGAAGACAACTGGCGACGCAGCGACAAGTCTTCGTCAAACAATAATGAGTTTGAAGAATATAACTACGATGAAGAAAGCGAACAGAATGATTCGGTAGCCACAGACAGCATTGCCATGGAAGCCACCCCGGAAGAACTGAACGACTCGGCGTCCAACGATCCGCACAAACGGGAATTCTATCTGAAACAGATTCCGTTCACCCCGGAACAGATTGCGGCTTCGGACGCCATTATCGGCGACGGTCTGTATCAGGCCGGCGTCATTGAGATGGTGGACCTGAACAATTATCCGCTGGCTCAGCGCACCTTGCTGCGAGCCTTGAATGATTATCCGGACTACGTGGAAATGGATATGCTGTATTATCAGCTTTTCCTGCTCTACCGCCGCATGAACCGTCCTGAAGAGGCAGAGGTATACCGCCAGAAGCTCATTGCCGAATATCCGCAGAATCGCTTTGCGCAGACCTTGGCCAACCCGAACTACGAGCTTTTCGCACGCAAGGGAAGAATATTGGAAGATTCGCTTTATGCCGCCACCTACGGTCTGTATGAAGCAAACAACTATGCCGCCGTGCTGGAGAACTTCCGCAAGGAGCAGACCGACTTCCCCGAAGGGGCACACTATCCGAAGTTCCTTTTCCTGAAAGCGATGAGCGAACTCTACACCGGCGAGCGCGACTCATTCCTGGTTTCCCTGCGCACGCTGATCCAGAAATATCCGAAGGAGGAACTCACCGAGATGGCTTCGGTCATCGTCAAGGGTGTGGAAGAAGGACGCGCGCTGAATAACAGCAAGTTCGACGCCGGAAGCATCTGGAGCCGCCGTGGTATGGCTCTGGCCGAGGATTCCGTGGGCGGACAGGATACGCTCTCTACCGAACGTTACTGCAACTTTGTATTCCTCATGGCTTATCCGAAGAACAGCCTCAACGAAGACCGTCTGCTTTATGAGCTGGCGCGCTACAACTTCAGCAGCTTCCTGGTGCGTAACTTCGATATCGAGGTGGCAGAAGACAACGAGATCGGCGAGATGATCGTACGCGGATTCCTCAGTTTCGACGAAGCGCATGCCTATACACAAAAACTCTATACCGACCCGACCATGTCGGAAATACTCAAGAAGGTACGCGTCATTCTCATCTCCGAAGATAATCTGAAACTGTTGGGCAAGGTCTTCAGCTTCGATGATTATGCCGCCTTCTACGAACAGCATTTCGCCCCACTCCAGATCAAGGAGGACTTGCGCCTGGACGAACCGTCGGAAATCCGTATCCGCACCGAAGAGGACTTCCCGGAAACGGAAAGCGGCGAAACAGAAAACAAGTACAATGAGGACGAATATGGCTATGATTATTAACCGAGAAAAAGTAAATGGATATGAATAACGGTTCCCTGCTTTGGGTCGACGATGAAATAGAACTTCTGAAAGCCCACATCATTTATCTGGAAAAGAAAGGTTATCAGGTCACCACGGTGTCCAACGGCCAGGATGCTCTGGACTGCTGCAAGGATACAACCTTCGATCTTATCCTGCTCGACGAGAACATGCCGGGCCTCAGCGGTCTGGAAACCTTGTCGCGCATCAAACTGATCTCTCCTTCCACTCCCGTAGTCATGGTGACGAAAAGCGAGGAGGAGAACATCATGGACCAGGCCATCGGAGCCAAGATTGCCGACTATCTGATCAAGCCGGTCAATCCGACCCAGATTCTGCTGACCCTGAAAAAGAATATCCATAAAAAGGAAATCGTATCGGAGGTGACACAGACTTCCTACCAGCAGGAATTCGGACGCATCGGCATGCGCATCAACGATTCGCTCACCCTGGAGGACTGGAAGGAAGTCTACAAGGATCTGGTGTATTGGGAACTGGCACTCTCCGAAGCGGACAGCAGCATGTATGAGATGCTGTGCATGCAGAAGCAGGAAGCCAACCAGATGTTTGCCCGCTTCATCAAAAAGCATTATGAGGACTGGCTCACGGGCGATGACCGGCCGGTGCTGAGCACGGATCTGTTCAAGACAGCCGTATTCCCGGCTCTGAAACGGGACGAGAAAGTGTTTCTGCTCGTTTTCGACAACCTGCGCTTCGACCAGTGGAAAACCATCTGCTCGGAGATTTCGGACAGCTTCATCATCGACGAACAGCTTTATTGCAGTATTCTGCCCACAGCGACACAATATGCCCGCAATGCCCTGTTCTCCGGACTGATGCCTCTGCAGATAGCCCGCATGTATCCCGATCTGTGGGTAGATGAGGACGAAGAAGAAGGAAAGAATCTGAACGAAGAGGCGCTCATTGCCGCGCATCTGGAGCGTTACCGCATCCGGAAATCGTTCAGCTATCATAAAATCAACGAGTCGGCCGGACTGGAGAAACTGAATGCCCAGTTCCGTCAGCTGGAGCATCAGGACCTGAATGTGGTGGTGCTGAACTTTATCGACATGCTCTCGCATGCCCGTACGGAATCGCGCATGGTGCGCGAACTGGCTTCGAACGAAGCGGCTTACCGTAGCATCACTTCCAGCTGGTTCAAGCATTCTCCGGTGCGCGAACTGTTCCGCCTGCTGGCAGCCAGCGATTATATGGTAGTCATCACTACCGACCACGGCAGCATCCGTGTGGGCAACCCGACCAAGGTGGTGGGCGACCGCAATACGAACACGAACCTGCGTTATAAACTGGGCAAGAACCTGAGTTATCAGGCGCGCGATGTGTACGAAGTCAAGGATCCGCAGAAGCTACAGCTCCCCTCGCCCAACCTGAGCACAACGTACATTTTTGCCACGGGCAATTATTTCTTTGCCTATCCCAACAACTATAATTATTATGTGTCTTACTATCGCGACACCTTCCAACACGGAGGAATCTCCATGGAGGAAATGCTGGTGCCGCTGGTTACATTAAAAGGAAAAAAACGATAAACCAATCAAATAAACAAGCATTATGGAAATCAAGATTCAATCATTGGAAGAGATACACGAAGCGGCACGCACCTTTATCCGCGAAATGGGCGACAACACCGTTTTTGCCTTCTACGGCAAGATGGGAGCCGGAAAAACCACCTTCATCAAAGCGGTGTGCGAGTGCCTGGGTGTGGAGGATGTGATCAACTCACCTACTTTCGCCATTGTCAACGAGTACCGCTCTGAAACCGGCGAACTGATTTATCACTTCGACTTCTACCGCATCAAGAAACTCGAGGAGGTGTACGACATGGGTTATGAAGACTATTTCTACAGCGGTGCGCTGTGCTTCATCGAATGGCCGGAACTGATCGAAGAAGTGCTTCCGGGCAATGCCGTGAAGGTAGAAATCGAAGAAGCCGAGGACGGCTCGCGCGTGATCCGCTTCTAAACCGACCTAAACAAAATCAAAAAAGGTGCGTTCGCAGATGGTATGACCATCGGAACGCACCTTTTTTGATTATTTATTTATTCCTCTTCGTCGAGAGAATCACTGAATTCAGCCTCTCCCTGTACCACCCACATTACATCCTCGGGATCGAAATCGCCGATTTTGTCCTTGTGAGCCTGTTCCACCACGTACTTCACAACCTCTTCCAGATCAATGTCGATGAATCCTTCCTCGTCCGGAGCGGCATCCAGTACTCCGCTTGTGGCGTAATAGTCCACAATCACATCCAGAAAATAATACAGTTCGTCGTCTGTAAACTTTCCTTTTACGTCTTGTGGCAGATAATTCTTGATGAATTCGACTGTGCGTGCATCGTCAGCGGCGTCCTGCAGCAAGTCCTGTTCAAAATCTCCCATAAGAAACGAAATTAAAGAATAGCCTTCAGTTTTTCTTCGAAGGTAGCCTTCGGAGCGGCACCCACCTGCTTGTCTACCACCTCACCGTTCTTGATGAAAAGTACGGTAGGCACGTTACGGATACCGAAACGGGTAGCCAGATCGTCGTTTTCCTCAACATCGCACTTGCCGATGATAGCCTGTCCTTCGTAATCTGTAGCCAGAGCCTCAATATCCGGACCGATTTTCTTGCAAGGTCCACACCAGGTAGCCCAAAAGTCCAAAACGATAGGTTTGCCGGTTGCTACCAGTTCTTCAAAATTCGCATCTGTAATTGCTAAAGCCATAGTTTTCTATATTTATTGGTTTGTTGATTTACAAATATACTAATTAATTTTATAGGACAATGCGGGTTTGCTCTCAATAAATGAAATTAATTTCTTTTTTACGGAAACCTTCGTACTGCGCGAATGCATATTCAGATGCGTCTGCCCGTCAGAATCGGCAATCAGAAAATACAGATCCGAGTTGCCCGGACATTCACGGATAATGCATTGCAGCGAAAGCAACGTGTCGTCATCAAGAGCATCCACATTCATGGCAATGGTGATTTTCTCAATCACAGAGTCCTTGATATCGGCCAGGAAATCAATCTTTCCGATTTTCAGTTCCAGCTGGTTCGGGTTCCACTGGCGCGGCTGGCAGCGGGCATAGATCATCAGTGTGTTGCCCACTTCCATATACGATGCCCACTCGGCCCAGTCCTGACCGAAGAGCGGCAGCTCCATGGAACCGCTATAATCCTCAAACTGCACGATGCCATAAGGTTTTCCGGTCTTGGTGATACCCTTACGTACTCCCGTAACCATACCTCCCAGCTTCAGGTCGCTGTTGGCATAGCGTTCCATCTGCTGCAGATCGGCCGTATGCACATTGCAGACATCGGTCAGAATCACCGAATAATCGTCCAGCGGATGGGCAGACAGATAGATACCTACCAGCTCGCGTTCGCGGTTCAACCGTTCCAGAGCACTCCAAGGCTCAGCCTGTGGAATCTCGGGTGTAGCCACTTCCACCATATCCATCCCTCCGAACAGAGAATTCTGCGCCGAATTCTTGTCCATCTGATATTTCGCCCCATAGCGCGCCAGTGAGTCGATAAAGGTTTCGCCCTTACTGTTCAACGCCAAGTATTGCTCGCGGCTCATCTCCGTGAAACAGTCAAAAGCTCCCGAAAGCACCAGGCTCTCCAGATTGTTACGCTTGCAGGCACTGGTCGACACACGCTGGATAAAATCAAAGATTCCCTTGAACGGACCGTTGGCGTCTCGCTCTTTGATGATGGCTTCCACAGCCGAATCGCCCAGTCCTTTCACGGCACCCAGGCCGAAACGGATGTTTCCTTTGGAGTCGACACTGAACTTGCGGCGACTCTCGTTTACATCCGGTCCTAGTGTATCAATACCGATAGCCTTGCACTCGCTCATCAGCTTGGTGATATCGGATATATTGGCCAAGCTTCGGCTCATCACGGCCGCCATATAGTGCGCCGGGAAGTTTGCCTTGAGGTAGGCTGTCTGATAAGCCACCCACGAATAACAAGTGGCGTGACTCTTGTTGAAGGCATAGGAAGCGAACTTGGTCCAGTCGGCCCAGATCTTTTCCAGGACCTTCGGATCGTGACCGTTTTTCTTTCCGCCCTCGATAAACTTAGGATACATGTGGTTCAGCTTGTCGATAAGCTTCTTACCCATCGCCTTACGGAGCGTATCACTCTC
Organism: uncultured Paraprevotella sp.; assembly: GCA_944321345.1. GTDB lineage: Bacteria > Bacteroidota > Bacteroidia > Bacteroidales > Bacteroidaceae > Paraprevotella. The sequence continues at coordinate 68,765 of CALUKY010000003.1, read as the reverse complement.
GCCTCGCGTAAAGTCGGCCAGCTGACGCGACAAAAGCATCACCTGCTCCTGATATACGGTAATACCGTAGGTATCCTTCAGATAGGTTTCCATACAGGGAATATCATACTCCACCGGCTTGCGTCCCTGTTTACGGTCGATAAAGTCGGGGATGTAGTCCATTGGTCCCGGACGGTAAAGGGCATTCATGGCGATGAGGTCCTCGAAGGTTGAGGGCTGGAGTTCGCGCAGATACTTCTGCATACCGGCAGACTCGAACTGGAAGGTACCGATAGTACGACCGTCGCAATAAAGCTTATAGGTAGCAGGATCCTCAATATCCAGTTCATCAACATCTATATCAATGCCCAGACTGTCGCGCACATTGGCCTGACATTCCTTGATGATGGACAGGGTTTTCAGTCCCAGAAAGTCCATCTTGATCAGTCCGGTATCCTCAATTACCGAACCTTCGTATTGTGTACAACGGAGTTTCTCTCCGGTTTCCTTATCTTCGGCCGTGCTGATCGGCACCCAATCAGACACATCGTCACGGCAGATAATCACACCGCAGGCGTGCACACCGGTGTTGCGCACATTGCCTTCGAGCATCTTGGCATAGCGGATGGTGTCGCGCAACACGGGGTTGGGCGAAGCCTCTGCTTCCTGCAATTCGGGGATGCAGGAGATGGCGTTCGGCAGGTTCATCTTGCGTTTCTTGCCGTTTTCATCGTCGGGCAATTTATCGGGAATGAGCTTGCACAGCGCGTTCGAAGTGTCGAGCGGCAGTTTCTGCACGCGCGCCACATCCTTGATGGCCAGTTTTGTGGCCATGGTACCGTAGGTAATGATGTGTGCCACTTTCTCCTCACCGTATTTCTGAGTCACCCAGCTCAACACCTTTCCGCGTCCGTCGTCATCGAAGTCCACATCGATATCGGGCAGGGAGATACGGTCGGGATTCAGGAAACGCTCAAACAGCAAGTCATATTTAATCGGGTCGATCTTTGTGATACCGAGACAGTAGGCCACCGCCGAACCGGCAGCCGAACCACGGCCCGGACCTACCGATACACCCAGCTCATGGCGCGCCGCATTGATATAGTCCTGCACAATGAGGAAGTAACCCGGGAAACCCATGGTTTTCATAATGTGCAGCTCAAACTTGATACGCTCCTCCACATGGTCGGGAAGCGGGTCGCCATACATCTTGCGCGCACCGTCGTAGGCCAGCTTGCCCAGATAATCGGCTTCCAGCTTGAGTCGGTACAGTTTGTCGCAACCGCCCAGTTTCTCCACCTTGTCCACGGCCGCATCATGACTCATCACCACTTCGCCGTTTTCATTGCGGGTAAACTCTTCGAACAGTTGCTCATCAGTATATTTCCGGCGATATTCTTCTTCGGTTCCGAAATCCTCGGGAATTTCAAAACTCGGCATGATCGGTCCGTGGTCAATGCTGTAAAACTCCACCTGGTCGCAGATGTCGCAGGTATTCTCCAGCGCCTCGGGCACATCGGCAAACACCACGTTCATCTCCTCGCGTGTCTTGAACCATTCCTGCTTGGAATAGAGCATACGTTTGGGATCGTCCAGATCGCGGTTCGTACTCAGACAGATCAGACGGTCGTGCGCCTCGGCATTTTCCTGGTCCACAAAGTGGCAGTCATTGGTGCACACCAGCTTCACCCCATATTTATGCGCCAGACGGATCAGTTCCTCATTGGCCCGCTGCTGCAAGGGATAGGTTTCACGATTGGCCCGCTGATTCGGATCGGTCACCTGATGACGCTGCAACTCCAGATAATAGTTCTCGCCGAACACACTCTGATACCAGCGCACAGCCTCTTCGGCTCCTTCCAGATCGCCTTTCAGAATCTTGTGGGGAACCTCACCGGCAATACAGGCCGAACAGATGATCAGTCCTTCCTTATGCGCCTCCAGTTCCACCCGGTCGGTACGCGGACGGCCATAGAAACCGTCAGTCCAGGCTTTCGACACCAGTTTGATCAGGTTATGATAACCCACCTGATTCTTGGCCAGCACAATCAGGTGATAGCGGCGGTTGTCGCCCTGGTCCTTGTCCATCTGAAACAGACGACGGGGAGCCACATACATTTCACAGCCGAAAATCGGTTTGAACAGTTTCTTCTCCGTTTCGGCCAACTGCTGCTGTGCCTGCTCCAACTGCGCCTCTACCGACGGAAATTCGGGAGCGGTCTGCCCCTCTTTCTCTTCGGCCGGCAGAGCATCCCATTCTTCCGAAGCCACATTGCGCCCGCCTTTCAGTGCCTTGATTTTCTGCTTCAGAGCCTTGATCTCGCCTTTTACGGGACCGTTCTTTTTATTCGTATAATTAAAGAATTCCTTGATGGCCATCATGTTGCCGTGATCGGTGATGGCCATTCCACGCATACCGTCCTTCATGGCCTTATCGACCAGACGCGACACGCTGGCCTGACCATCAAGAATGGAATACTGAGTATGTACGTGAAGATGAACAAAATCGTGCATAGGAACAGATAAAAATGCTATATCAAAAAATGATTACGTAAATCCGGATAAAGTTACGTCAGTTTCACGGGAATGCCAAACAGCCGGACAACTTTTTTCTGCACCCACACCCTAAAGAAGCTAAAAGGAACAGTCAGAAGCAAATAGATTGAGTATTTTTTTGGGTATTCGTTAAAATATATCTATCTTTGCCCATTAATATCATATTTTTATTCTTAGAAATCCATGGGAAGAAAACTGAAGAAACTGAAGAAGATAAGACTACACCGTGAAGGCACACACACCCTGCTGTTCGGCGGCCTGGCACTGCTGGTCCTGAACGGGGCTTTATTCTACGGAATCGAAAACAAGATACCTTTTTATATAGTGGCAACCATCAGTGTCATCCTTTATTTGATTGTGGTGAACTTTTTCCGTTGCCCGATCCGTGTTTTTGAAGGAGATACGGAACGGATCGTCGTAGCTCCTGCCGACGGAAAGATCGTTGTAATCGAGGAAGTGGACGAGAATGAATATTTCAAGGACCGCCGACTCATGGTATCTATCTTTATGAATGTGGTCAATGTGCATGCCAACTGGATTCCGGTGGACGGTACCGTAAAACTGGTGCGTCATCACAACGGAAACTTCCACAAGGCATGGCTACCGAAAGCCAGTATCGAGAACGAGCGCTCTACCGTAGTGATCGAAACTCCGGAAGGCACAGAGATTCTGGCACGCCAGATTGCCGGTGCCGTGGCACGACGCATCGTGACCTATGCCAAGGAAGGCGAGGAATGCTACATTGACGAGCATATGGGATTCATCAAATTCGGTTCGCGCGTGGATGTTTATCTGCCTCTTGGCACCGAAGTATGTGTCAAGATGGGACAGAAAACTACCGGTAACGAAACCATTCTGGCACGCCTGAAATAACCAAACAACATTTGCATTATGGCTAATATCATTACCAGACAGATACCCAATACGCTGACCTGCTGCAACCTGATTTCGGGCTGCATGGCTACCGGAGCCGCTTTTCACGGCAATATGGAATGGGCGGTTATCATGATTATCATCGGCGCCGTATTTGACTTTTTCGACGGTATGAGCGCACGCTTGCTGCATGTATCCTCGCCTATCGGCAAGGAACTGGATTCACTGGCAGATGTGGTGACTTTCGGCGTGGCTCCTTCTGCCATGGTTTTCTATATGTTTACCCAGGTAGTTTATCCGGAATTTCTGGAACCGATACGCGGCATTCTGCCCTACTCGGCTTTCCTCATGGCTGCCTTTTCGGCGCTGCGACTGGCCAAGTTCAATCTGGACGAGCGTCAGACCAGTTCTTTCATCGGTCTGCCCACACCGGCCAATGCCCTGTTCTGGGCTTCGCTCATTCTCGGCAACCGCGGATTTCTGATTTCAGAAAAATTCAACGCCGTATTCCTGTTCCTTTTCATGCTTCTGTTCTGCTTCCTGCTGGTGGCCGAACTTCCGCTCTTTGCCCTGAAGTTCAAGAATCTGAGTTGGAAAGACAACAAGATAAAATACATATTCCTGGTTGGCTGTGTCCCGATGTTTGCCTTTCTGAAATACAGCAGCTTTGCCGCCATCATCGTATGGTATCTGTTCCTGTCGATTCTGACACGCAAACAGAACTGATTCGTTTTGGCACGCTTCTTGTACCTCTTCCCTACGAAGAAACTAAAATAAAGAAGAAAACAATATGCATACAATAGGTTGCCTACTGACATTTATCTTTGCACTGGTCATTGCAGTACTGGTTCTTGTGCGCCAGATTATCAGCCGTTTTTTCGGAGTTTTCCGGAAAATGGATCCACGCCAGCAGCAAAACGACAACCCTTTTGGAGGACAAAGCAACAGTCGCACTCAAAACAGAAAAAAGAAACAGAAAAATCCGGAAGGTAAACAAAAAGTTTTCGACGATAACGAAGGAGAATATATCGACTTTGAGGAAATCCGCGAGAAACCGGATCAAAAGGACTGACATTCTGACAGATATAATTAAGGACCGGAGCCAAAAGCTTCGGTCCTTTTTGTATCCCACTGACTGTAGTCTGGCTACAGATCCGGAATATCCCGATGCGTCACAGCCCTTTTCCTGCATACCACCCGCATCCTACAACACCTTATACAGAAAAGCACTACGGGCATAATTCCAGTACTTCCGCCTAAGTACTCCAGTACTTCTACCAAAGTACTCCGGTACTCCCGCCGAAGTACTGCGGGCATAGTATTTCAAGACTAGCGCTTGTTCCGGAAAAAGCGACGCATCAGCTCTCCAGCCTCTTCGGCCATTACTCCCTGCACCACCTCAGTTTTAGGATGCATGGCTCCGGGAGCCAGACGGGCATAGCCGCGTTTCTCGTCCGAAGCGCCGTAGACCACTCTTTTCAGTTGTGCCCAACCGATAGCCCCGGCACACATCACACAGGGCTCAACGGTAACATAAAGCGTACACTCCGTCAGGTATTTCCCACCCAAGGCATTGGCAGCCGCCGTAATAGCCTGCATCTCGGCATGTGCGGTCACATCCGTCAGCGTTTCCGTGAGATTGTGCGCCCGTGCAATAATACGGTCACGACAGACCACCACCGCTCCCACGGGTATCTCATCCTGTTCAAAGGCCGCCTGTGCTTCTTCCAAAGCCTTTTTCATATAAAAAGAATCGTCCATCTATATACTCAATTTGGTTTTAACAAGGCACAAAAATATCTATTTCCCGCCAAAAGTGAAAAAACAAAGATAAAAAATTGGGTTTTATATCTATAATTACATATATTTGTAATTAAGAAACAAAATAAAAACCACAAAGATTTTTTTACATCATGAAAGAAGATAAAATCAAGTCACCACAAGCGTCACAGCGCTATCGCCGGACACGCGCCAATCTGGAGCAGGATATCATAACTGCTGCAGAACAGTTGATTGGCGAGAAAGGATTCAGCAGACTGAAGCTGACCGAGTTGTGTGAGAGAGCCAAAATTGAGAGCCCCGTATTTTATAACCGTTATGAGGACATCGACGATTTTGTTGAAAAGTTTGTCAGAAACTATGACTACTGGTTGAGCGATAACGTCACACTCGACACTAAAAATCTCTCACCGGTAGAAAATATGAATCATATAATTCAGACATTGATTGATTCGCTTGCAGCCAACCCGGTGATGCAGAAGCTGATTGCCTGGGAGTTGAACGAAAACACTTATGTCACCCGCCGCACTGCACAGAACCGCGACAACAACTCGCAAGAAGTGATTCACTATTTTGAGAACCAGCTGAAAGCCAACGACATCAACTTCAATGTGGGCTGTGCCATTCTGATCGGCGGTGTGTATTACCTGATTATGCACAAGGATCTGGGCACTTTCAACAATATAGACTTCAGCACCGACGAGGGCATGCAGATGCTGAAGGAAACCGTAAGCAAGATGATTTACAAACTGTTTGGCACTACCCGGGGCAGAGCGGCTTCAACAACAGAAAAACTTACCTCACAACGCATCGCCCGCAATCTGCTTCAAAGTGGAGTGGACCGTGACACCATTCTGAAGGCAACCGGATTGAGCGAAGAAGAAATGAATGAACAAGAAGCGTCAACAACATCAGATGGAGAATTTTAAAATAGACCTTACCAAAAATCAGAAAAGTTCAGACTTTTCTATCATGGGGAAAATTCATGATTATCATGAAATGATCCGTGAACATGAAAAAAGAGGACTGAATGTCCTGCTAAAATCGCCCATGACTTCCGCAAATGCGAGAGAAGTTGTCGTAAAAGAAAGAAATTCCGGCAAAGAGATCAAGACCTTAATGTTTGGCTCCAACAATTATCTGGGAGCGATAACCCACCCATACGTCATAGCCAAGACATTGGAGGCGACTCAGAAATACGGTATCGGAAGCGGTGGTGTCCCTATTTTAGCCGGCACCACCAAATATCATACTGATCTGGAGAAAAAACTTTCGGAACTGACCGGTTTTGAAGATACCATGCTCTTTTCCTCTGGATTTACGGCAAACCTAGGTATCATCTTAGGTATCATCCGACCGCAAAACCTGATTATTCAAGACAAGTTGAACCATGCAAGTCTTATAGACGGAGCTCTGATGTCCGGCGCCAAGATGGTACGCTACAGACATAACGATATGAAGGCTCTGGAAAAGCTATTAGCTTCCAATCAGGAGGAATATCCCAACGGCATGATTGTGATTACAGACGGAGTATTCAGTATGGACGGTGATATAGCCAACATTCCGAAAATATTGGAATTGACTCAAAAATATAATGCCATTCTCCTTATTGACGAAGCTCATGCTACTGGAGTGATTGGAGAAAAAGGAGCCGGAACATTATCCTACTACGGAATTACCCAACGCGATAATATCATCGTCTCCGGCACTCTCAGTAAAGCCTTAGGAAGTATTGGAGGCTATATATCCGCGAGCAAGGAAATTATTGACTATCTTCGGATCTATGCCAGAAGCAACCTTTATTCTACCTCACTTCCACCAAGTGTATGCGCCTCTGCGTTTGCCGCCATTGAAATGATGCAAACCACGGACGCTTTGAGCAAACAGCAGAAAAATGCGGCCTACATGGTTCAAAAACTGCGCGAAAACGGCTATAACACCTTGAATACGGTAACCTCTGTCATTCCTATCATTGTGGGAGACGAATATAAGCTGACACAAATGTCCAAAGATCTTTTGGATCGTGGAATCTACGTCAGCTGCATATTCCCGCCGGCTGTTCCTAAAAACACAGCTCGCATCCGAGTCAATATGAATCCATTGGTTACGGAAGAGGACATTGACTATTTTATTGAACAGTTGAATGAGATATTCCAAATATATCAATTAGATCGCTTTGTAAAAGTATAATGCAAATTCATAAGAAAGCAGAAGCGACTCAAACTGCTCATAAAAAAACATTTGGTAAATAACAAGGAATAAGCAATATTAAATATTGCCTTAAAATCCAGCGCCTGCAAATTCCTTTTCAAGAAGTTTGCAGGCGCTTTTTTTGCAAGAATAAAAAATAAATGGAAAATAATACCACCCATGAGATCATATTTATAAGATATAAAAAACATATTTTATATAGTATGTACCCTTATATAATATAATTATATGTCATAAAGCTAATCATATTAACTTTTTTTTCCTACAATTCATTTATATATTACATACAATTATCTATATTTGTAAGGCATAAAAAAATAATTATATTTATCAAACAAGAAAAAACATACTAAATATAGAACATTTAATATCATGAAGACAAAAGACAAATATTATACACAAAATTTATTCTTTGGAAATTATTTCTGCATTATTGAAAAATACAGACTTGCTTTTGTCGCAATTTCTAAAAATGCAGTTACAAGCCTCAAGAATATAGCCATCTGGTCAAAAGAAGGATTTATACCTGAAAATGAAGATGATACTCATGCATACATCGGATTTAATCCTGAAAAAGGCTTTCTGATTCCTGTATGCGATATGCCTGAATATGAAATGATACACGGACACTATATTAAGTTTGCAATATGGCGTGATCCTGTTCAAAGACTATATTCATGTTATAAATGGTTTTGCATAAATAAAAAATTTAGAGAATACTTCTTCCATATCGGGAAGTCCGGAGCTGGAGGATAACTGCAATTGTTATAAAACATCATTACCTCCGTCAACTTCTGCACCTGGAAGTACTTCTAAACCGGAAGGAACACTTTTGGGTAACGGCCTGTTAAACTTCTTCTTTTAACTAACGTGGTCTATGGGATGCAACAAAGTATCTCATAGACCTTTCCAAACATAAATTTTATGAAATTAATCATTCTATTCTTTTTCTGTTTTATGTCTTTGAATATGAACGCGCAATCTCCTCATTATATATGGGGAAAGGTCATTGACGCATTCACATACGAACCTCTGGATAGTGTACACGTCAGCATTCTGTCTAAAGACAGCACACTCATCACTCAGTTTCAAACCAAACAACCCAAAAACATGACCTTTACCAGTCCTATCAAGTCGGTAAAGAACGGAACCTATATCTTTAGATTTTCTAAAGCAGGATACAAGGATACCTATCAGAACTTCCGTATAAAAAGTTTAAAAAACAGATCGTTCAGCACAGACGTGGGTATCGTCAAGCTGGACAAAAAGAATCTGATACACATGAAAGAAGTGGCTGTCAATGCCACAATGGTCCGAATGGTTTATAAAGGAGATACTCTGGTTTATAACGCCGCCGCCTTCAAGACGGCCCAAGGCTCCATGCTGGATCGCCTGATTGCCATGCTGCCTGGATTCGAACTGCATCCCAACGGACAGATATTTGTCAACGGAAGACAGGTGAGCAGTCTGCTGATCAATGGAGAGGATTTTTTCAAGGGTAAGCCGAGCGTGGCACTGAACAACCTTCCGGCCTACATGGTGGACAAAGTAAAAGTATATGAAAAGATGTCTGACCGGGACAAGGCGCTCGGCGTGGACAAGAATCGCTATGCCCAATTGCCATTGGTGGTTGATGTCAACCTCAAGAAGGAATACAGCATCGGATGGATTGCCAATGCCACCGCAGGCTACGGTACTGACAACCACTATGTGGGCAAGGCTTTTGCCCTGCGTTTCAGTCCGCGCACACGTTGGGCCACCTATGCCACCGTCAACGACGTATATGCCGGGGACTATTATTCCATGGACGGCAACTGGCAGTCACCCAATTACAAACACAACATCGGAAAGACCATCGAAGGTGGAACCGACCTTTTGCTCACCCACCCGGAAGACAAATACAAAATCAATGCAAACGCAAACACCAAGTATACGGATTTCTTTGCGGACACGAAAACCTCGTCCACTTATTTTCTGCAACCGGACAATATCTATAAAAGACAAAACAATGTATCACAAAGCCAGAATGTGAATACCGATCTCAAGGCTAACATGGAATTCAATCCTAAAAAAGGATATTTCATCACTTTCAATCCCTATCTGTCCTACAATCGGAACAAGAGTGATCAGACCAGCAGAAGCGCGGACTTCAATAAGGAACCGTGGGAAAGCTATCTGGGAGAGTCCTTGGACAGCATCTTCCACAACCCGGGAGCTGGCGGATATCATAATGCCCTGATCACTGCCATGAAGAGTCTGAATCGCAGCCGTGGAGAATATTATTATGGAGGAGGAGATTTCAAGGCAGAAAGCCGTATGGCTTATACCCCGGACATCATTACCCTTGATGCCAAAGCCCGTTTTGACGGAAGCAACAACGATCAACTCTATAAGATGAGCACCGGAAAGCCGTTTCAGAATCCCACAGAACAGGATCAGTTCCGGTATCAGAATTGGAACTCCTATCTGTATCAGTTCGGCGGTTCCTATGAATGTATTATTATCTCTGGCAAAAATAGAAATTACAGATATTTCATCACTCCACAGTACCATTACAAGCAAACCCACAGCTCAGATCATCGCCCGCTGTACGAATTGGCCGGCTCACTTTACGAAGACTGGGACCTCGACAAGCTGGCCTCCACAAAAGACCAGTTGGTGCAACAAATGGATCTTCAAAACAGCTATGACCTGAAAAACTGGCAACGGGTACACCGGGAAGAATTGGGACTCAGCACCTCCTATCAGCGACCAGACTGGAAATTTCAATATAACTTTAGCGTCAACCTCCCGTTAGAACAGGTTTATGAAAGGGCACATTACCAAAGAGACCAGACCGATACGGTCATGATCCGTCGGAAAACCTTCTTCAGCCCTGAAGTATCTTTGGATTTTCAGGCCGGAGACCGGAATACAACCTGGCGAGGATATAACATCAATTATAAATTCTCACAGGAAGCCGCTCCGATACAATATAGCATGGACTATCAGGATCATTCCGATCCGCTGGTTGTCCGCTTGAGTAATCCCAATCTGAAAGACAAGAAGACGCATTCCGTAGTGCTGAACTACTATGTGAACAAAAAGAAATTGAACTCTTTCCTGAACGTCCACTTCTACTATGACCTGTGGAAGAATCTGCTCTGCCAGTCCATGACCTACAACAGCCAGACCGGTGTGCGCACTTACCGGCCGGAAGTGATCAACGGAAACTGGCAGACCCGACTGAACGTATACTACATGCGTCCGTTCCAAAAGAACAAGAAGTGGAGAATGACCTCACAGTCTTACGGAAGCTACCGAAACAGCGTGGACATGCTGCAGACCGAAGCCAGCGCAAACAGCATCCGAAGCAATGTGCGCACCACCTATATCAGCGAGAACCTGACATTCAACTACGGAAAATACGGAAAGCGCAACCGTTACCTGAGTCTGACCGCCGGAGCGAACCTGAACCATTCCGAAGGGAAAAACTTCCAGACTCTAAACGCGTGGAACTTCAGTTATGGAGTGGGCGGTTTCGTGGATCTGCCCTGGAGCATCAACCTGCAGAGCTACCTCACCATGTATAGTCGCAGAGGTTTCTCGGACAAACAGTTCAATACGGATGACCTGCTTTGGAACATCAAGGCGAACAAGGCTGTCATGAACGGGAACCTGATCTTTGAACTGGAGGCTTACGACCTGTTGAACCAGCTGTCGGGCACGCAATATTTCATCAACGCGCAGATGCAACAGGAAAAATATGAAAGCGTACTGAACCGCTTCGTTCTTTTCAAAGTAATCTGGAAGCTGAACAAAGAACCGAAAAAGAAAGGATAAAGTGTAAACAAAAAATGCCGACAGGCAGGATTTTTCAAGGATTCCTTGTATCTTTGTGAAAAGAGAAACCTGAACCGTAGAAAACATGGCTTTACACAACGAACTGGGAAAAGAGGGGGAGGCGGCCGCCGAACAGCTGCTCCTCCAAAAGGGATACCGCATTCTGGAACGCAACTGGCGCTTCCGGAAGAACGAGATCGACCTGATTGCCCTGAAAGACGGCATCATGGTGTTCGTGGAAGTGAAAAGCCGGAGGAACACGGAGTTCGGAAACCCTCAGGACGCGGTGGACATGCCGAAAATAAGACGCACGGTCACCGCCGCCGAGGCGTATATCCGGAAAAAGAGATTCGACGGGAAAGTGCGCTTCGACCTGATCTGCGTGGTAGGACTGCAACCGCCCTACCGCACCGAACACATCGAACAGGCCTTCTACCCGCCCCTGGAATTTTAAAACAAAAAGAAAAAGACATGGAAAAACATTTCTGTCTGGACGATGGACCGGGATTCAAGATGATTGAACTCGAAAGCATCGACTCTACCAACAATTTTCTGAAATCATACCGCCCTCTGCAACCGTGCGACATGATTCTGGTTACCGCTGAATATCAAAGCCGGGGACGGGGACAAATCGGCAACTCCTGGGAATCGGAACGGGGCAAGAACCTGCTTTTCAGTCTGAAGGTGCATCCGCGCTTTCTGGAGGCGGGACAGATGTTCCGCATTTCGCAGGTAGCCGCTCTTGCCGTGCACGATGCCTTTGCCCACTACACCGAAGGCATTTCGATCAAGTGGCCCAATGATGTGTATTGGAACGACCGGAAGATTTGCGGCATGCTCATTGAAAACGACTGGATGGGCAAGCAACTGGAGCAGAGCATCATCGGCATCGGCATGAACGTCAATCAGGAAACATTCATAGGAGACGCGCCTAACCCGGTGTCGCTCCGTCAGATTCTCGGTCAGGAAACGGAGCGTCGATTCGTACTGGAACTGTTTATGGAAAGTTTCCAGAAATACTACCGCATGTTGCAACGGGGCGAGGCCGATACGGTAGATGCCCAATATCGCAAGGCTCTGTACCGCAAGGAAGGCTGGCATCTATATGAAGACGAAGGAGGCCGCTTCCGGGCACGCATTGCCGATGTGGAGCCGGACGGCCATCTGATTCTGGAAGATGAACAGGGACAACAGCGGAAATATGCCTTCAAGGAGGTACGCTATATTCTGAACGGACCGCAGGAACAGGAATTCACCCTGTAGAAACCCTACGGAAAGTACACTTACGAATCTGGGCGCAAAAGCATAGTTCCCCACCCCGCAAGACCGCCAAACAGGCACATTCAAGAGACAGGGCCTGACAGGAAAGGTAAGAAAACTTCCGGATTTTATTGGAACAAGAAAACGAAAAAGGTATCTTTGTAGGGAATTCGAATTAACTTAACAAACATCGTATCATGGCTAAATTTAAAAGAATCTTGCTGAAATTGAGCGGAGAGAGCTTGATGGGCGAACAGAAATATGGTATTGACGAGAAAAGACTAGCAGAATATGCCCAGCAGATTAAGGAAGTGCACGAAATGGGGGTACAGATCGGTATCGTGATTGGAGGCGGTAACATTTTCCGCGGACTGAGCGGCGCCGGAAAGGGATTTGACCGCGTGAAGGGCGACCAGATGGGTATGTGCGCCACCGTGATCAATTCATTGGGACTGAGCAGCGCCTTGGGTGCCATCGGCGTAAAGAGCCGCGTAATGACAGCCATACGTATGGAACCGATCGGTGAGTTCTACAGCAAATGGAAAGCAATTGAATGTATGGAGAACGGCGAGGTAGTGATTATGAGTGCCGGAACCGGAAACCCGTACTTTACAACTGATACCGGTTCTTCTCTGCGCGGTATCGAGATCGAAGCGGACGTCATGCTGAAGGGTACCCGTGTGGACGGTGTCTATACTGCCGACCCGGAAAAGGATCCTACCGCTACCAAGTTCACAGAGATTACTTACGATGAAATCTATAACAAGGGCCTGAAAGTGATGGACCTGACCGCCACTACCATGTGCAAGGAAAACAATCTGCCAATCTATGTGTTCAATATGGACATCTACGGCAACCTGAAGAAGGTGATGGAAGGCGAAAACATCGGTACATTGGTACACAACTAATCCCGATATACGGATACAGCAAGGGCTGTTATGCTTCGGAAACATCCGGCATAACAGCCCTTGTCCGTTTTCAACAGCCTGTTGAAAACTCTGTATGCAGACCAAATGGTTATTTGATGACTCCTGCTTCGATCGAAGCATCCACCTGACCGCCTTTATTGGTGTACGTACCGGCAACCTTGATACCCGAGCTGTCTTTTCCGGTATTGACCACCTTGATTTTGCCGGCTTCTACCGTCATGTTGAAGTCAATCTTCATACCCATACATTTCTTTACCTCCTGAGTTGTCGGATCGGTGTACGGACCACCGGTAGCCTCGATGTCGATGCTGGTAGGATAATCATTCTCATTGACAAACAAATGACCATCGGTACTGATACCCTTAGAACCGTTACCGGTTACCTTTATCCGGATATCGCCACCGCTAATAGTAATATTCCGGTCGGCTTTCAAGCCCTTAACATCATTTCCGGATACCATAAGATCAAGCGTACCGCCCTTAACCAACAGCTGACCGTTGAGTTCGTCCAACGGATTATTGGTCAATTCTGCCTGTACCGCGTCTTCCCTATTTCCGGAAACAACCAGGTTACCTCCGTTCATCTGAAAATACTGTCCGCAGTGCAGACCGTCTTTCACGGCCTCCGTGACTGTAACCGTTCCGGTAGATTTCTTAATCAACAGATACTCATTGCTGCGGATGGCATGTCCGGTCTTTCCAGCCACCGTCAGGCTTCCTCCGTCCTCAAACTCCAGATGACCGTCGCAGTTGAGCGCTGCCTTCTGGACACCGCCCGGAGCGTCCTGCAAAGAATTGACTGTTCCTTCGTGCAGAATCATTTCAATACGTTTGCCGCACTGAATGTCAATGGCCGCTCCCTGATTGGAAACCAGATTCAGATTGTTCAAATAGAACTTGCACTTATAATCACCGTAATAAAGCAATGAACCGGCGGATGAAGTACCCTGCAACACATATTCCAGTTCGTCAGTCGTATTGGTAGAGGTCAGGATGACATGCGCTCCATTTACCTGAGCAGTAACCCCGGTAACCGTTGTCGGAATACTCACTTCAGCGCGATCGCCTTCATAACGCACCACCACCTTTCCGGTAGTATCCAGTACGGGAGGCGTAAAGGTAATACTATCCAAACGCGACAGCGGATAGCTCACACCATCAATCTGCAGATAATAGCCGCCACCGGAAAAAGGCATATCGCCCACCGTGGAACGGTCTACCCGGGTAAAGTTTCCCCCCTGCCACACATACATGTAACGCTGGGCTGCCACCGGCAGAGCCAGCAGCAAGAGGAACAGCACTGCCAGCCCCTTGCCTATCTTCATCAGTCCTTTCTTCATGGCTTCACAATTTTAAGCGTCATTCCGGCATAATGCACCACATAAACACCTTTCGGCAAATGATTCAGCGACAGAGTTCCGCCGGCTGCTGCCATCCGCTCCTTGCAGACTACCATACCGCTCAGCGAATACACCGTAGCCCAGGCGCCGGACGAAACCGCCGGCAATCTTATTTCACCAGTCTGTGCATTCCAAATCAGACGACCTGCAGTTCCAACCGGTTTCTCAATACCGGTAGTCTGCATCTGGAAAAACATCTTGTTCATATCTCCCAAAGCAAAACGCTCTGAAGTGTTGTCCTTCTTCTCCACAATCATTTCTCCACCCTGAAAAACCACTTTTTTCAGATCGGAAACAGGAACTTGCCGCTCACCAGACGATGACAGAAACACCATATATTCTGTCTCGTCGGCATAACTCCATTGAGGAGTCAGCAATGCGATTACGGGCAGAATGCCCCACCAACTTTTTTTCATAATTCTATTATTTCGTGTTTTGGTTTAGAAATCATATGAATAACCTAAAATCAACACATGACGGCTCTCATAAGGATGTGACTCCATCTCGGTATTATACAGATAAGACACATTCACTTTGTGCTGTTTGGAGATCTTATAGTCCGTACCACACATCACTTTATATTCACCGGTTTTCATCTGATTGGCCAAGTCATTGTAGACCTCAAAAGAAACAAACGGCTTCCAGTCACATTTTTTCTTGTCGTATTGGAACTCCAGACGGGAACGCAGCATGTGTGTGCTCTTCTCATGCTTCACATCCGGATCGGATTCAGGATAGCCAGGTTTGAGTTCGCCCTCATAGAAGCGGTATTTCATGCGTGGCACTTCCTGTTCCGGACGGAATGTATACTGATAACGTTCACGCAGAGAAATCTTCAGCCACTTGAAGAATTTCTTGTCGAAAGTGACATCGGCCTTGAAGCGATGGCGCAAGGACCAGTAAGCCTCGGTCAGGTTATATCCTTTATAATAAAACGGATCCTCAATATCATTGATATACTTATCCTTGCGTTCTTCCGAACGGTATCCATACAGCAAAGCATATCCGGCCTTGAATTTCATGAATTTGGTAGCCTTGTAGCCCAAACTGAGCGTCCCGCCAAAACGGTCCGTTTTACGCAGACAATCTTCCATACGGTATTCACCCTCAAATGAGAGTTCCAGATTATGCGGTAAAGACTTCGATACATTGATTTCCGTCCAAAGTCCGAAGTCATCACTCTGAGCCCGTAAAGCTGTGCCCCAACAAAGCAAGGCACCGGCCAATACAAATATTTTCTTTTTCATCATTACTTGCAGTTTTGAGTCAGAAACAATAAAAGCTTAATTGTTTTTAGGCAGGCGGATCATATCTTCCATTTCGCTTCCCTTTTCCTCGGCATCCTCATAATAGATTTTGAGCAGTGCGCTGTCGCGCAAGAAATCAATGGTGCCCACCTCCACACGAATCACGTTCAGTCCGGTACGCTGTTTCAGATCGGCAATCAGATCGGCACGACGCTCCGGAGTGATCAGACTGATATTGTCGTAACAGATATATTTGCTCGGCACATGGCGCACCAGTCGGCTACTCTCAAAGAGCCAGGCAACCAGAATAAAGATCAGGTTCGGTATCATCAGTTCAATGATACTCATCTCCTCGGCCATACCGTTGATCACCGACAAAGCTACCAGGAAGAACAGATAGGTCATTTCACGGATGGGCACCGCCTCGGTGCGATAACGGATTATTCCGAAGATGGCAAACAAACCCAATGCCGCACCGACCTTCAGTTTGGCCCCCTCCATGTAATAAACCAGCATAAAAATGCTGACAGATATTAAGATGAAAGTAAAATAATAATCTCTACGCTGACTTTTGGGATAATAAAAAAAGCGCACGATGCTGCCTACTGCCAGAATGTTTAATGTAAAGCGTATCAGCATCTCCAGCAAACCACGTATATCCAAAACGGGCACTCCCATCACACTAATTGGTTCTAAAAAAGACATAGCTATAATTTTTTATTTATCAGGGTTTATTAATTTAAAATTGCTCTTTTTCTGATCTCAGTCATCTTCTGTTTAAAACGGTTCTGCTTCAGCGCCGGGTTGGTCAGTAAGGAACCAATACAATATTTACTGAATCCTAAAGGGCGAACCCGCAACTGGCGAAGCACCTGCAACACCGGAGAAGGTACATTGCCGTCACGTTTCAGTTCAATAATCACCAGATTGCCGGTCTCTTCCCTGCTACCGGTTTCATAATTCTCAAACGACACGCCAAAATCAATAGTCAGACGTTCGGTCTTGCCTTTATTAACCAACGTAATCCGATAAAAATGATTACGCACAGCCGGATGAAAGGCTTCCAGCCCACACTGGAACTGTTCCTGTAAGAATTCTTCTGCGCCACTCTCCAACAGACGGTCCTCTCCTGTCACCATAATCCGTTCCTTGTGCGTACGTCCGTGATTATTTTTCTGTTTGATCTCCAGAAACGTAATATCAGAATCCAGATAAGTGCGCACCCGAATCTTTCGCCTCGGTATCTTACCATTGTGATGCATCCGGTAAAAGGCATGGTCGGGCGTATCCCAATAAATGGTCTGGTAAGCACAAATGCGCACCCCCTCCACCTCCTGAACAAAATAGTCATCACGAAGCAATTCCAGCATTTGAAATAGATGTCCGATATCGGTCACGAATTTCTTGTCGGTACGATTCATCAGGCGGATGGACGACATCTCGTGCAGAGAAATCGGCTCCATAGCTTCCAGTATAGGCTGAAGACTGTTTTTATAAACGATTGAATCTTCCACAAATGATATTATGTATTAAGGTTGACGATTGTTACAATATAATTACAAAGGTATAGATTTTTTTTTCTTATCCGTCAAATCGTATTGTGAAAGAGAAAAAAAAAAACTATTTTTGCTCCATCATCAAATATTCATTCAATAACGACTAAAACAATTCAATATGATTGACGTAAAATCATGCCTCGCCGAGGCACAAGAAAAAATGGATGAAGCCGTAATGTATCTTGAAGATTCACTGGCTCACATCCGCGCCGGAAAAGCTGACGTACGTATTTTGGACAGCATCCGCGTAGACTCATACGGAAGCATGGTACCGATCAATAATGTTGCGGCTGTAAACACTCCAGACGCACGTACCATTGCCATCAAGCCTTGGGACAAGAGCATGTTCCGCATCATTGAGAAGGCCATTATCGACTCTGATCTGGGCATCATGCCGGAAAACAACGGTGAGATTATCCGTCTGGGTATTCCTCCATTGACCGAGGAGCGTCGTAAGACTTTGGCCAAGCAGTGCAGCAAAGAGGCAGAAACCGCCAAGGTAAGTGTGCGCAACGCACGCCGCGATACCATTGACAAGCTGAAGAAGGCCATCAAGGACGGACTGAGCGAGGATATGGAAAAGGATGCAGAAAATGATCTGCAGAAGCAGCACGACAAGGCCATCAAGCAAATCGAGACCTTGCTGGCTGCCAAAGAAAAAGAAATCATGACCGTCTAAATGAAGGGACTTGTCATCAAGAACACAGGAAGCTGGTATGTCGTCAAAACTGACGACAACCAGCTTATTGACTGCAAGATCAAGGGAAACTTCCGTCTGAAAGGCATCCGAAGCACCAATCCTGTGGCCGTAGGTGACCGTGTGACCATACAACCCAATTCTGAGGGAACAGCCTTTATCAGCGAGATTGAGGACCGAAAAAACTATATCATCCGTAAGGCTTCCAACCTGTCCAAGCAAAGTCACATCTTAGCGGCCAATCTGGATCAGGTCTTTCTGGTAGTCACCGTGAGCCATCCTGAAACGTCGACCACCTTTATCGACCGTTTTCTGGCTTCGGCAGAAGCGTATCGGGTACCGGTATGCCTCATCTTCAACAAGACAGACTGTTACTGCGAGGAGGAAACCAGCTACATGCAGGCTCTGATTAACCTGTATGAGACCATCGGCTACCGCTGTTTCTGCTGTTCCGCACTAAACGGTGAGGGTATAGAGGCCCTGCAACAGGAACTGAACGGAAAAATCACACTGTTCTCCGGTAACTCAGGCGTGGGCAAGTCTACCTTGCTGAACGCTCTGCTTCCGGGAATCGGGGCCAAGACTGCCGAGATTTCCTACGCGCATGATACGGGTATGCACACCACCACCTTCAGCGAGATGTTCGAACTGCCGCAGGGAGGATATATCATCGACACTCCGGGCATCAAGGGTTTTGGTACTTTTGACATGGAGAAAGAAGAGGTAGCGCATTATTTCAAGGAAATATTCGCCGTATCGGCCGACTGCAAGTACAACAACTGTACGCACACACACGAACCGGGATGTGCTGTGCTTCGGGCTGTGGAAGAACATTACATCAGCCAGAGCCGCTACAATTCCTATCTCAGCATGCTTGAAGACAAAGACGAAAACAAATACCGTCAAGGGTATTAGTTTTCCCTCCAAACTTCTCATTCAGCGTTTCCACTTCCGGAAACGCTTTTATCCGCCTATTATCCTAATAATCGAAAAAATTATAGGCTTATGGACATTATTCTTATCTGTACCCTATTTGTACTTTGCGTATTCTTTATGGCTCTGGAGATTTTTATTATTCCCGGAACCAGTCTGGCAGGAATCGTTTCGGCCGCATGCCTCATCGGCGCCAATGTGCTGGTATTTGACGGCTATGGTCTGTCTGCGGGTATCATCGTATTGGCCTCATCCCTGATCATCTGTCTGCTGGCAGGTATCTGGATGCTCCGTTCCAAGGCTTTGGACCGCATCTCGCTGAAACGCACCATCAACTCGACAGCAGCCACGGAAGAGCAGCTTTCTGTTAAAGTAGGTGACCGGGGAATAGCGCAGACTCGCCTGGCGTTGATTGGCAATGCTGACTTCGACGGAAAGATCGTACAGGTACAGTCCGCCGACGGTTTTCTGGATGAAAAGACTCCCATTGTTGTTACTCGGGTTATCGACGGACAAGTATGGGTGAAACGCGCAGAAAACCCTTCATAAAAGAACCTGTTTTTATTCACTTAATACCTGACATATCATGGAGATTCAATTTTTCGGACCGGTTATCATTGCGGTAGCGGTCATCATTGTTCTGAGTATATTCTTTCACTTCGTACCTTTCTTCCTCTGGCTGTCGGCCAAGGTATCGGGCGTTCACATCTCGCTCATCCAGCTGTTTCTGATGCGTATCCGTAATGTGCCGCCCAATGTCATTGTACCCTGCCTGATAGAAGCTCACAAAGCCGGACTGACCAACGTGACACGCGACAATCTGGAAGCGCACTACATGACCGGCGGTCATGTGCAGCGCGTGGTGCATGCCCTGGTATCCGCTTCGAAAGCCAACATCGACCTGCCTTTTGAAAAGGCTACCGCCATCGACCTGGCGGGCCGTGATGTATTCGAGGCTGTGCAGACTTCCGTAAACCCAAAGGTGATCGACACCCCGCCGGTAGCAGCAGTGGCCAAGAACGGTATCCAGCTGATTGCCAAAGCACGCGTTACCGTGCGGGCCAACATCCATCAGCTGGTGGGTGGAGCCGGAGAAGATACGATTCTAGCCCGTGTAGGCGAAGGCATCGTCTCGTCTATCGGTTCTGCCGAAAACCACGAACAGGTACTCGAGAATCCGGATTCCATCTCCAAACTGGTACTGAAGAAGGGTCTGGATGCCGGTACGGCTTTCGAGATTCTGTCTATCGATATTGCCGACATCGATGTGGGTAAGAACATCGGTGCCACCCTGCAGATTGACCAGGCTAATGCTGACAAGAACATTGCGCAGGCCAAGGCCGAAGAGCGCCGTGCCATGGCAATTGCCGCCGAACAGGAAATGAAGGCCAAAGCCGAAGAAGCGCGTGCCGAAGTGATTCAAGCCGAGGCAGAAGTTCCTAAAGCACTGGCTCAGGCTCTGCGCGACGGAAACATGGGCTTTATGGATTATTACAAGCTACAGAACCTGAAAGGAGACACCGCCATGCGGGAACGGATCTCCAAATTAGGTAAAGAAGACATCAAGGACATTCTGGAGTAAACAGTATAAAAAATACATACTCCTTTATAAAAAACAGGTGGAAGAATCTGACTTTTCATTCAGATTCTTCCACCTGTTTTATACTCACGGCAAAATCTAAAACCGACTCACCGGATTACTATTTTTATTGCATCATTTTGCAAACATAGTCGCCGACTTTGACCAGACAGACTTTCTTCATATCAGACCATGTAATTTTCTGTATGCCTGCTTTAGTCTTTCCCTGGCAAACCATCTCTCCGTCAACGGTATAAATCGCATAAGACAGGTTTGGTTTGGCCTGGATACAAACAGCTCCATGTTCCATCCACACAGAAGGCACCTCTCCTTGAACACTTTCCATATTCGTTGGTTGCGTAAATACAAAAGACAAAGAATGCTTGGTCTGTGTTGGTTCAAATGTATAAATCATTGCTTCTCCTAAAAGTGGAAGCAATTTGCTTTCGTCCTTTATAGATTGTCCATCAACCATTACATCAGACAACTGATATCCCGCATCCGGCTGTACTTTGAAAGACAAACTACTACCAATCGAAGAAGTCCATTCTGTTGCAGCCGGAAAAATGCTTCCATTCTCTGGTTCGGCAATTTCTATGGTACTTACTTCTGCAACTTTGGGGGAGTCCGAAAAATCAAAACCGTCAATGACAGGATATCCGTCATTCACTCCAGCATCATCAGAAACGAATCCCTCAAAATCATTTTCCTTCAATTCATCTCCAGAAAGACCGGTTATCTTAATTTTCGAACCTATTTCTCCGGAATAACCGTATTCTTCAAGATCCTTATTCCAATAGGTATCAGTGATCTTATTTGAATTAATGAATCCTCCATAGTTAATATACCCCACAACAGCTCCATATGTATGATCCTCACCCTCCTCATAATGAACCTCAGAAGAGTTATAGCCAAAACTAATCTCACCGGAAGTGCCGCTCATCTGGCCAGCGATTCCACCAACACAATCGGTTCCGCTTATCACGCCTCTATTAAAACAGGTATTAATGGAACTGACCGTACCGGCAATCCCCCCCACACCTTGATTTCCGCTTACATCACCTAAATTATAAGCATAAGCAACATCACCACTACCGCAAATACCTCCTATCTTGTTTGCATTCTCTCCACTCACCGGACCGACATTCGCAGCATAACGGATCGTTTTTACATCACCACCGATACCTCCGACAAGTTCTTCACCCGATATCGGTCCGCCGTTCCAGCTCATATAAACATAACTGCTGTCATTTTCAGCTATCAAAGGAATAGACTGCGTACCGATAATTCCTCCGACTTTGCTGACACCGCTAACAACCCCCAGATTATAAGAATGATATGCCTCGTCATTATTGCCTAAAGAACCGGCAATACCTCCAACAGCCGTACCACCCTTTACGAAACCATAATTAGCGCAAGAATCCAGAGTTGCAATTCCGTTTGTAGAACCTACAATACCTCCAATGTTACTACTAGTGCTTTCATTAGTCAAAACATTTCCTTGATTCACACAGTTCCTGATCTCAGAATAAACACTGCTTGCAATCAATCCACCTACAGGACCGGCATATGTACCTTCTGCTATGATAGTGGCCTGATTACGACAATTAACAATCTTCGAATGCTCGGCATTCAATACCAAGGCTGCAACAGATTTGCTTCCTCGAATATATCCGGAAGCAATCGTCAAATCTCTGATTTCTCCATGATCTACACGCAAGAAGAGGGCCGCATCACCATTTTCCTGATCTATCAACAGATTCTCGATTTTGTAATGCTGACCATCCAAACAGCCATTAAAAGTTCCTTCTACAGGAGAAATGAGCTGATGCTTCATATCAATATCCTGAGTTAACAAAAACCAAACCGGATCTTTTGACTCCGAACCATAATAAGAAGCCAAATCAATTATATCCTGTGCTGTAGACAACAAATATGGCTGTTCCTGAGTTCCTTGCCCCTCCCAAGCATGAGAAGAAAGAAACATACTCATAAAACCGGCAAAAAATACGTACTTCTTTTTCATAGGCTATTTTTTATAAAGATAAAACAAAAAGGTAATTGTCACAAATATACAATATTTTAAATACTCCCTTACAGAATTCTACTTATATTTTCCACTCTACTTATTTTACAAAAAAAAAAGCATACCCGAAGGTATGCTTTTAAACAAGGTTCGTCACTGTAATTAATGCTGCTTGTAATTATATACTTTCAGATTGCTGATACGGCTTGAGAATTGACCTGCCTTCTCCAATGGGAAAACCAAAGTGCGTGACTGATACATTTTATCCTTTCCGCCTTCGTTGAAGTACAGAGTGCGCTTACCCAGTTCCTCAACCAGCTTTCCGTCAATGTACAGACGGGTTGCCTGATTATCGCCCTCGATGGCAATGTTCACCTTACCCGGTTTCACCCGATGACCGAAGGTGTAGAGATAACCGTCGCGGGCATATCCCAGCATACCGCTGATCGGGTCAGCCAGATAGAACACGGCATCACGTGAACGGAACAGCTCGGTACCCTTAGCCTCATCGGCTCCTTCGATATCAAAGCTTACGGTGTAATCGTAGCCCACTTCGTGATAAGGAGTCTTCATGCCCGGAGTTACCACGGCAGTTTCATACACCATTTCCTTACCCTCGCCGATACGGCCTAAGATATTCACACCCGGAGCCTCGCTCAATGTCAGACGCTTTTGATTGAAGTCGGCATATGGCAACTTGGCATCCTTTCCGGTCCACATCTTCACAGCCAGAGTCTGCATGGCCGGGAACACACGGTGATGTACATCCTGCATCGAGATTCCGTTACCTACATGATCGTTCCATACGGCAAACATACCACCCAATACATAAGGATCGTTCTCCTCAAATTTCTGATCGGCAATCACAGCTGGAGTCCAGTTTTCGTACAGATACTGACAGTTCAGATAATCGTAGTAGTAACCGGCCTGAGGCACAATGTAAGTCAGTCCGTCAGGAATGCTGATCATCTTGTAGCCCAGCTCCTTCATGTCTCGTGGCTGCGCATATGGATTGTGCCAGATGTTCATCACCACATTGTCCACTTTCACCGGAGTTTCGCCCTTGGCATGTGTTAAGGCTCCCCACACACAAGCCTGTTTGCCGAACTGTTCCACATATCTGATATAGTGGTCGGTAAAGGCACGGAACTGTTCTACCACCTGCTTGTCCTTATTGGAGTATTCATCGGTACCGATATTCACCCGTTTGCCACGGAACACCGGATTTTCTCCCTCAAGATATTCCTTGAACAGACCGTCCATGAACTTGTAAGTTTCCGGATTGCCCAGATCCAAATGATCCATGCCGTAAGTCTGGCTGCCGATTTCCGGCTTGTAGTGTGAAAAAGCCAAAGCATGAGCCGGAGCGTCGATTTCAGGAATTATGTCCACATAGTTGTTTTCGGCCAGTTTCTGCAAGTCGATGAATTCCTGCTTGGTATAGAAACCATCCTCGGCAGTCAGCCCCGGATAAGTGTCGCACTCCAGACGGAAAGCGGCGTAGGTCTTGTTCCAGTCATGCTCAAAGTACTGCTTGAATCCATTGTCGTTCAAATGAATCTGGAAGGTATTCATCTTGTAGTAAGCCATGAACTTCACATAATCACGCAAGAAGTCAATCGTGAAGAATTTACGGGCAACATCGAGCATGAATCCGCGCACGGCATAGCTCGGGAAGTCACGCATGTTACCTTTGGCCAGGCTGCGGCTGTCTGACTGCTCGGTCATCTGCAACAGCGTACGGGTTGCCCAAAAGACACCCGAGGTTTCGGGAGCAGAAACCAATACACGGTCGGTAATACGGATATCATAACCTTCTTTTGGCATTTTCTTGTCAGCCTTGAGCTGGAATACAAAATCTCCGGCTGCGGCCTTGCCTACCATTACCGACATACGCACACCGAACATTTCCTCATAATCGGCGGCAAAAGCCTGGGCTACACGCAACAGTTCAGCCTCACCGGAAGCGCAAACAATGCGTGACGACGCGGTCGGAACAAACTGTCCGTCGCCACCCTTCCACTCCTTCAACTCCGGAATGACAAAAGGTTTTGCGTTCTGCGCCAACAAAGCACCTGACAAACAGAATACACTGCACGCCAACAAAACAAATCTTTTAATTTTTCTCATAAGGGTAATTACAATTTATTGGTTAGTAAATAATTTATCGAGTTTCTGATAGAGTTCCTCGGACTCTCCGACAAAAATCTGTACCAAATTACCATTCGGATCAATCAGCACCTTAGTCGGAAAGCCACTTACGGCATAGCTGGTTGTGACTTCCTTGCCATATCCGTTATAAAGGTTTGTCCACGGCAAAGCGTGTTTGGCCACTCCGTTACGCCAGACATTCTCCGTGTCATTGCAGCAAATGCCCACAATCTCCATCCGGTCTTTATACTTCTGATAATATTCCTTCATCTGCGGAATGCCCTTGATACACCATCCGCACCAGGTTCCCCAAAAATCCAGAAGCACATATTTTCCCTGAAAATCTGCCAAAGTGCGTTCCTGTCCTTTCAAATCGCGTAGGCGGAAATCCGGCGCCTTCTTTCCGGCAACCAGCATTTTCTGAGCCTCTTCACGCTTCCGTGCCTGTTCATAATCGCTCTTCATCCGGTCAAAAATGGGACGGAACACACCATTCTGCACCTCTGCATGGAGCAACGGAATCAGGGTCACGGCATTATTCAACGGTTGCAGCGTTACCAGATAGGCCGCAGCCAGACTTCCGGGTTGCTGCATCACAATCTCCTTGCAGGCCTTTTCCTGTTCGACATAAGCTTCCTTCAACTGTCCCATCAAACGGGACAGGATTTCCTGATTCTTTTCTTTGTCCTGATAATAAGTGTTTATAATCCGCAACAGAGAATCGGATTTCGCATGCAGATCATTCCAAGCCACACAGGCATCCAATTCTTTATAAAGTCGGGTTCCCGACGGTTTCAGAGCCGTAACCGGACCATTCAGTTTCAGATGGTCACCGGGCAAAAACAGGAAGGCATTTCGGGGACTCATCATCATGGCTGCCGCCGCATTCTCCTTGGGTTTGGCTATTACATGAATCCGCATCAAGCGGTCGGGTACGGTTATCGAGAACGCTCCGTTCTGCAAAGCTACCGTATCACGCATCAAAGCCTGTCCGTTGGCAGGGTCATAACTGCAGATGATGACTGCCCCGCTTTCAACATCCTGAATATTTCCGGAAAGGTTATCAGCAGAAACTGCTCCAGCCAACAGGCAGACAGCCAAAAAGGAAAGAAACTTTGTTTTCATGTTATCGGACCTTTAAATAAACAGTCTGAGACCGGCGCATCATCAATGGTGTTCACCAGTCTCAGAATAAGAAACGAGCCAAGAAGGACCTCAGAAAATATACCTCCTTTGGCTCTGAATATTATTTGCAGTTACCCAGACAACGAGGCTTGATCTGCTTGAAGAAATCGTTGCCCTTGTTGTCTACGAGGATAAATGCAGGGAAGTCTTCCACTTCAATCTTCCAAATGGCTTCCATACCCAGTTCCGGATATTCTACACACTCGATGCTCTTGATATTGTTCTGAGCAAGGATTGCAGCCGGTCCACCGATAGAACCGAGGTAGAAACCGCCATGCTTCTTGCAGGCGTCGGTTACAGCTTGGCTACGGTTACCCTTGGCCAGCATAATCATGCTACCGCCGTGGCTCTGGAACAAATCTACGTAAGGATCCATACGTCCAGCAGTAGTCGGACCCATAGAACCGCAAGCCATACCGCTTGGAGTCTTAGCCGGACCAGCATAGTAGATAGGATGATCCTTGATATACTGTGGCAGTTCTTCACCACGATCCAGTTTCTCTTTCAGTTTGGCGTGAGCAATGTCACGGCCTACGATGATGGTACCGTTCAAACTCAAACGGGTAGCCACCGGATACTTGTCCAACTCTGCCAGAATCTCGTTCATCGGACGGTTCAGGTCAATCTTCACAGCATTGCCCTCACCAGCCTGACGCAGTTCTTCCGGAATCAGTTCGCCTGGGTTAGAATCCAGTTTTTCGATCCAGATACCGTCCTTGTTGATCTTACAACGGATGTTACGGTCGGCAGAGCAAGATACGCCCAAACCTACCGGACAAGAAGCACCGTGACGAGGCAAGCGGATGATACGCACGTCATGTGCATAGTACTTACCACCGAACTGAGCGCCCAGACCGATACGATGAGCCTCTTCCAATACCTGTTTCTCCAGTTCGATGTCGCGGAAAGCACGACCGGTTTCGTCGCCGGTAGTAGGCAGAGTATCATAGAAACGGGTTGAAGCCAACTTCACAGTGAGCAGGTTCTTCTCAGCAGAAGTACCACCGATCACAAAGGCGATGTGATAAGGAGGACAAGCTGCTGTTCCCAAAGTCTTCATCTTTTCAACCAGGAACGGAACCAGGGTAGCCGGATTCAGGATAGCCTTGGTTTCCTGATAGAGATAAGTCTTGTTGGCAGAACCACCACCCTTGGTCACACACAGGAATTCGTATTCCATACCCTCAGTGGCCTCGATGTCGATCTGAGCCGGCAGGTTGCACTTGGTATTTACTTCCTCGTACATGCTGAGCGGCGCATTCTGTGAATAGCGGAGGTTTTCCTCAGTATAGGTCTTGTAGACACCCTTTGACAAAGCCTCTTCATCGCAGTAGCCGGTCCAAACCTGCTGTCCCTTCTCACCATGGATAATGGCAGTACCGGTATCCTGGCAGAACGGCAGAACGCCCTTGGCAGCAACTTCTGCGTTACGCAAGAAGGTCAATGCCACATATTTATCGTTTTCACTGGCTTCCGGATCAGTCAGAATCTTAGCCACCTGCTCGTTGTGTGAACGGCGCAGCATGA
Source organism: uncultured Paraprevotella sp. (assembly GCA_944321345.1). Lineage (GTDB taxonomy): Bacteria > Bacteroidota > Bacteroidia > Bacteroidales > Bacteroidaceae > Paraprevotella. Next base: position 41,056 of record CALUKY010000003.1, on the reverse strand, counting down.
AAGAAACATCACGGAAAGCAGCGTTGGCCATAGCGGTCAAACCCTCGGGAGCAATCTTCAGAATTGGGGTTCCCTCGAACTCGCTGACAGACACATAGTCTTTGGTCAGCAGATAGTATTCAGTATTGTCCTTTCCTCTCTGGAACATAGGAGCATACTTGAACTCTGGTGCATTTGCCATAATCTTTATTTTATTAGTTTACAGTTATGTTTAATCGTGTAGCAAAGGTAACAAAAAAAGTCGATACCGCGGACATTTTTTCATAAAAACAAAAAGAGGGTGAAGAACTGTGGTTACAGTTCTCCATCCTCATCATATTTCTGAAACAAGAAATCGTTATACGGATACTTTTGCACGTGCAGTTCGCGCACCTTGTCATAGAGCACCTTACGGAACTCTTCGATATTGGTTTTCTGACGTGCCGAGATAAAGATGCAGTTGTCGTTCATGCGGGCCATCCAGGTTTTCATCATATCATCCAGCGAGATATTCTCTTTCGTGGCCGGAGTCAGGTCATCTTCATCCTTTTCGGTCCAGGTATAGGCATCCACCTTGTTGAAAACAATCATCGACGGCTTGTCGCTGCAATCCAGATCGGCCAGCGTTTTCTCCACCACCTTGATCTGATCCTCAAAATCAGGATGTGAAATATCCACCACATGCAACAGCAAGTCTGCTTCGCGCACCTCGTCCAGCGTACTCTTGAAAGAGTCCACCAGATCAGTAGGCAATTTTCGGATAAATCCTACCGTATCAGAAAGCAGGAAAGGCAGATTGTCGATAATCACCTTGCGCACTGTGGTGTCCAGAGTCGCAAAAAGCTTGTTTTCCGCAAAGACCTCGCTCTTGGCCATCAGATTCATCAGCGTACTTTTGCCCACATTCGTATATCCTACCAACGCAACACGGATCATTCGTCCGCGGTTGCTGCGCTGAGTAGTCTTCTGCCGGTCAATCTCGGCCAGACGCTGCTTCAAGAGAGACATGCGGTTCAAGATAATACGACGGTCCATTTCCAACTGGGTTTCACCCGGACCACGCAATCCCACAGAACCTTTTCCTCCACCGGAACCGGAACCACCTCCTTGACGTTCCAAGTGGGTCCACAAGCGTTGCAGTCGGGGCAACATATAGCGATACTGCGCCAACTCTACCTGCGTCTTTGCGTTGGCCGTCTGGGCGCGCATGGCAAAAATATCCAGAATGAGCGAAGTACGGTCCAGAATCTTCACTTTCAGAACCGCTTCGATATTGCGCATCTGCTTGGCCGACAGTTCATCGTCGAAAATCACCATACCGATTTCGCGCTCTGCTTCCTCCTCGGCTTCGATAAAGGCACGTATCTCCTCCAGCTTACCTTTACCCACATAAGTCACGGCACTCGGACCGGCAGCACGCTGCGTAAAGCGTTTTACGGTAACCGCCCCGGCCGTATCGGCCAGAAATTCCAACTCATCCAGATATTCGTTGGTTTTGCGCTCATCCTGCTGTTGTGTAATCAGACCGACCAGGATGGCGGTTTCGGCCTGAGCTTCTGATATTACAAATTCTTTCATTTAAAATAATCCTTTTAATCAAATCCCAAGATTTCCGACAACAGAGCTCACAACAGCATCCTTTGCCGCCCCGGGATATAAAACAATACAAAGAAAATCCTCAAACCGGAATACAAAGAAGCATCCCCTGTTCCAAAGGGATGCTTCCTGATGTATGTGTATGTCGGATTAACGTACCTGAATAACCAGATACTTGCTCACGCTCCAGAACTCTGTAGGGTTGGTAATTTCCACCATATACTGTCCCTTGGTATCTTTTATCAATTTATAGCTTCCTGCCGGATGATTGGTCAGCAATTTGGCACTCTTAGAATAAAGTTTGATGACCTTGTCGTAACGGATATCAATCTTGGTGAAGTAGTCCTTATTGAAGTTTCCATTCTTCAGAACGTCTCCTTTCTCCAGGATTTTCTGCTCCTTTAGCTCTGACTTCGTACCGAATACGTACCAGGCTGTATTCAACTGTTTGTCCTGTGCTGCTACCGTCTGACTCTTACTACTGTTCTCTGCCGCCAGATTCTCCACATCATTATTCAAACTATTGATAGCCTCATCCTGTTGGGCAATAACAATATCTTTCTCTGCCAACTGAATCTGAAGCTCCTGAATACGCTGATTTTGTGTTTCCAGTTCCTGAGTCAATCTGTCAATGGTTTCTTTCAACTTATCGGCATTGATAGAACTGGAACGGAGCTGGTCTTTCAACTTGGCGATCTTGTTGCGGTTATCAGCCATAGTTTTCTGAATGTACTCCATGTTTTCGCGGATGTTATCTTTATTTGAAGCAGCTTCCATGCTTCCGTCAACGATACGTCCTTCGGCCTCATTGATCAAACGGAATCCATCCTGAATCTCATTGATGGTTCCCATAATCTCATTAAGTTCTTTATCCTTTTCGTTTATAACGTCCTGCAAAGAATCCCGTTCTTCCGCAATAGCTTTATCATTATTATTCTTGTTTCCTGTACAAGAAGCAGCCATTAAAGAAATACAGGCTGCCAAAAAGAAAAGTTTTTTCATATTCTTGTCATTTTAAATTTTACAAATCAGGCTTCGTTCTCTTCTTCGTCCTTTTGGTTTCGGTTCTTGTTTTTCTTTTTCTTCTCTACTTCCGCTCCGGCCAGAATAATGACAAACTCACCGCGCGGTTCTACTTCCTGAAAATGTCCGAGCACCTCTTCCAACGTTCCACGCACACACTCTTCATGCACTTTGGAGATTTCACGGCACACGGCCACTTGTCTTTCCGCACCATAGAACTCTATGAATTGTGCCAGTGTTTTGACAACACGATGGGGAGATTCATAAAAAATCATGGTACGCGTTTCTTCCTGCAAAGTTTCCAGACGAGTCATCCTACCTTTTTTAGGTGGCAAAAATCCCTCAAAAGCAAAACGGTCACATGGCAAACCCGATGAAACCAAAGCCGGAACAAAAGCTGTAGGTCCAGGCAAGGCAATGACTTGTATACCGGCCTGCACCGCAGCACGAGCTACCAAAAAACCAGGATCAGAGATACCCGGAGTACCGGCATCGGATACCACCGCAATATTTTCGCCTCTCTTGAGCCGTTCCACAATTCCATCCACCGTTTGGTGTTCATTAAATTTATGGTAGGAAATCATCGCATTGCGAATTTCAAAATGCCGCAAAAGATTTCCCGAGGTGCGCGTGTCTTCCGCCAGGATCAAATCGGCCTCGCGAAGTATTCTGAGCGCACGGTACGTAATGTCTTCCAAATTGCCCACAGGTGTGGGCACAAGATAAAGTATACCCATTTCTATTTTTCTGATACGGGCAAAAATAAATAAATAAATGTTGTTTTCGAATATTCACAGCAAAGATTTAACAGAAGTTTATCATTTCTATAATCTTTCTCGTTTTTATAAAAAGGAAATGCTATTTTTGCAGTTTGATCATCATTATCACAGCAATATTCACAACAAAAATGGAAACAAATGGAGAAAGAATAAGAAGGGGCCGGATTGAAGTCATCTGCGGCTCCATGTTTTCGGGCAAGACAGAAGAACTGATCCGACGCCTGAAACGGGCAAAATTTGCCCGCCAAAGCGTTGAAATATTCAAGCCGGCCATAGATACACGTTATTCCGAAGCAGATGTAGTATCACATGAGGGAAATTCCATCCACTCCATGCCGGTAGAGTCATCCTACAGCATTCTGCTGCTGGGTTCCGATACGGAAGTGGTAGGGATTGACGAGGCACAATTCTTTGACGATAATCTGGTTCAGGTATGTAACGAACTGGCCAACCAGGGAACCCGAGTCATTGTGGCCGGATTGGATCTGGATTTTTTGGGCGTTCCTTTCGGACCGATTCCGGCTCTTTGCGCCATTGCCGATGACGTGACCAAAGTGCATGCCATTTGTGTGAAATGCGGAAATCAGGCCTACATCTCCCATCGTACCGTGAGCGACAATAAGCGCGTACTGCTAGGCGAGCAACACGAATATGAACCACTCTGCAGGGTATGTTATCTGGAATCCATTAAAAAGGGGCAGGACAAACAGACAGACAACACCCCCGATCAGAAATAAATTACACATATCTTTTTATGACCATGAGAAAAGAAATCACATTCGATCGGTTTGTTCGCGGGGGATTGGCAATAACCGGTATCGCACTGGCAATCTACATTATCAATCTGTTGAGTGATGTATTGCTCCCTTTCTTCATAGCTTGGGTTTTTGCTTACATGCTTTATCCGGTAGTCAAGTTCTTCCAATACAAACTCCGCCTGCACAGCCGTATCATCAGTATTATCTTGGCTGGAATTGTCGTAGCGGCTGTGCTTACCGGTATATTCTGGCTGGTAATTCCACCGATCATATTCGAAACCATTCGTTTCAAGGATGTAATTCTGGAATTCATTTCCACTCAATGGGGCGACTCTATCATTACTGAACAGATCAAGCTTTTCTTCCAAACCCACGTGGATCAGAACAGTATTTTACAACTGCTTCATGAAAAGAATATTGTTGAAGCAGCCAAATCAGCTGTCAGCCAGGCCATGGTCGTGGTCTATAAGACCGTAGACATTGTCATTGGTCTTATCGCCTCACTCATCACACTGCTCTACATGTTCTTTATTCTGCTGGACTATGAAAAATTATCCAACGGATGGATCAAGCTGGTTCCGAAAAAAAACCGACGTTTTGTCGGACGGTTGGCACACGATGTAGAACATGGAATGAATGCCTATTTCCGTGGCCAGGCATTGGTGGCTTTTTTGGTCGGAGTCTTGTTCAGTATCGGATTTCTGATCATCGATTTTCCGATGGCCATTGGCCTGGGACTGTTTATCGGCCTGCTTAATCTGGTACCTTATCTGCAAGTGATCGGCTTTATCCCCACTGTCCTGCTGGCTCTGATCAAAGCAGCCGATACAGGCGAAAATTTCTGGTTTATACTGTTTTTGGCCTGTATCGTATTTATTGTAGTCCAAACCATTCAAGACACGATTCTGGTACCTAAAATCATGGGCAAGCTTATGGGACTGAACCCGGCAATCATCCTGCTGTCGCTTTCCGTATGGGGCAGTTTGTTAGGCATTATCGGTCTGATCATCGCCCTGCCGCTCACAACACTGATTTTGTCATACTACAAACAATACATTGATTACAACGAAAAACAGTGGCAGAAACGTCACAGAAATCTTACCCTGAAAGCTGAAGAAGAAAAAAAAGCACAAAAAAGTGCAGAATAATTTGGAAGTCTCAAAAATAAGCCATACCTTTGCACTCGCAAACAGCAAAAGGATGATTCGCTAGCTCAGCAGGTAGAGCACAACACTTTTAATGTTGGGGTCTTGGGTTCGAACCCCAAGCGAATCACAGAAGAAAGGATCTCAAAAATTGAGATCCTTTTCTTTTTTCTATCCACACCCATCTTTTTATGTTCTCCTAAAAGAGAAAACTTTTGAGCAGACCTAAGCGATGGCATAAAAAAATGATGCCGACGAATTACGAACTTCATCAGCACCATTTCCCAAAATCATCGGGACAAATATTCCGATTCCCCCAAAAAACTTTATCCTCAAGCGGACCACTTTCTCAAAAGCGTCATTCCGGACACTACACTTTTATCATGTGTCCCTTAAGCATATAACGCGAAAATCGAGCCGTGGTGAGGAGGGTACAGAGTAAAGCAGCCACACTGCAAAGCACTATAATCAGACTGGCGGTCTGAAGCATATTACCCAATCCGGTCAATGGCGAAAGTATTCCGCCAAAAAGGAACATCAGAAACCCAAGTACAGCCGAAGCATTACCGGAATTTTCACGTTCCAAGTCAAGAGCCAGCATCGTACTGCTAGGCAGAATCAACCCCAGAAAGAACAAAAATACAAACAAACTGATTTCTACTACCATTACCGAAGCCCCGGAAATCAAAACTCCTGCCACCAACAAACTGAGCAAGCCAAACCCTAAGACGCCGACACGCATAGCCTGAGTGGCATTGCGACAGAAAGACACAGCCATATTACCCAACATAATAGCCATGGCATTTGCTCCGAAACACAGACTGTAAGCCACCGGCGACAGTCCATAATGGTTCTGGAATATAAAAGGAGAGGCGGCTATATAGGTAAACATCACTCCCATGGCAAAAGCCTGTACCAACACATAACACATAAAATGGCCGTGACGCAGTACCGGCACATAACGACGGAAAGCAACCCATACACTACCCTCACGACGTAAGGCTGTCGGTAATGATTCCTTAAAAAACACCAAGGAAAGAAGCAACAACAGACCGATAACAAAAAGAATCCAGAAAATACCCTTCCAGTTGGTCAGCTCCAACAAAAAGCCACCCAAAACCGGAGCACAGATAGGCGCCAGCCCCTGAACACTGCTCAACATGGAAAAAAAGCGTGTAAGCCCCTTGCCTTCATACAAATCCACGGCAATGGATTTTGAAATTACCAAGCCACCGGCACCGGCCAACCCCTGTATCAGACGAAAAAAGACAAACCAATAAATATCAGGAGCATACAGACACCCCAATGTTGAAAAGGAAAAAGCGATCAACGACCAAATCAGCGGAGATTTGCGGCCATACTTGTCGCTCAAAGGCCCAATCACCAACTGCCCCACAGCCAGACCAACCATACTGAAAGTAAGACTCAGCTGAACCAGCGAGGCCCTAGTATGAAAATATTCATTTAGTGACGGAAGGGCCGGCAGATAAAAATCGGTTACAAAAGGCCCAAAAGCGGAAATCGCTCCCACCATAAGCAATAAATAAAGTTCGGAATTTCTTGGTTTTTCGTTCATATTCATTTTATCCATTTAATCCGGATGCAAAGTTCCAAACTTTCAACGGATAATCTTCGCCCTATTTCATGCCGAAATTGTTCAATTCGTGACCAACAGACAGACTCTATCAGTAAAAAAAAGTATCTTTGCCGTAAATTCATCTGATCATGAACAGACGTATCACACATTTCGGCATGACCGATCCGAGACAGGGGCTCCCTCCTTTTATCCTGACAGATCACACCTGGCGTACCCCTATCGGCCGAGTGCATTTCCTTCTGATAACTCAAGGCAATACCCTAATGGAAATAGACGGACATCAGCATACCCTTTGCGAAGGTTCCTTCCTCTTTCTTCTGCCCAACATGCTGGTCAGAACATTATCACAAAGTTACGACCTGTGCCTGCAATGCCTGTTCTTCGACTTTGACTTCATCACAGATTTTCCTCTGTTGCTCAAAGCGGAAATATCGCACAAGGTGGCTTACGCTCCGAACTTCACCACCGATACACACACAGCAAATCTTCTTCGGCGTTACTTTGAATTTATATACGATCGCTATACTTCTCCAGAAAGCAACGAGGAGATAATCAAAGGATTACTCTTCTCACTTATTCTGGAAGTAAACCGTCTTTATACTCACGAGGAAACTACCGTAAGAATATCCCGATCGGACGAAATCACCGACCGCTTCTTCTTTCTGCTCCACCGGCACTGCAAGGAAGAACACAATGCCGCCTTTTATGCCGGAAAGCTTTGCATTTCCGACAAACACCTGATGCGAACCATCCGACAGAAAACGGGACAGACATTTCATTTCTGGCTCTCGGATTTCCTGATGCGTGAAGCCAAAATCCTGTTGAAATCGACCGATCGGAGCATTCAGGAAATTGCCGAAACACTACACTTTCCTAACTCTTCGTTTTTCGCCCGATTCTTCCGGAAACATGAAGGATTATCGCCCCTGCAATTCCGCAAAAGCAGATAGTCCAAGGCTCCGAAAGCGACAAAACCGGCAAACAGGAAGCATTCATAATGGATTTAACCATATTTTTCCATGATTTTCTGTGCTTTATAAGTATAGTGAATCAGAAAATTCGTATCTTTGCAGTTCAGAATCACAGTAATAGATAATAGAATACAGTATGGCAGAAACAAAGAAAATCAAGACAGCGTTAGTTTCAGTATTTCATAAAGACGGTCTGGACCAGATCCTGGCCGAACTGCACAAAGACGGAGTACAGTTCCTTTCAACCGGCGGAACCCAAAGCTTCATCGAAAGCCTTGGTTATCCATGCCAGGCCGTTGAGGACCTGACCACCTACCCATCAATCCTCGGCGGACGCGTAAAGACCCTGCACCCGAAAGTATTCGGCGGAATCTTGGGCCGTCGTGCTTTGGAAGAGGATCAGGCACAGATGAAAAAATATGAAATTCCGGAAATCGACCTGGTCATCGTAGACCTTTATCCGTTTGAAGCAACCGTAGCCAGCGGAGCTTCAGCAGCCGACATCATCGAAAAGATCGACATAGGCGGTATTTCTCTGATCCGTGCGGCAGCCAAGAACTTCAACGACGTGGTGATCATCCCAAGTAAGGCTGAATATGCCGACTTCCTGGACATTTTGAAAGAAAACGGTGCACAGACCACACTGGCACAGCGTCAGATGTTCGCAACCCGCGCTTTCGGTGTGAGCAGCCATTACGATACAGCCATCCACGCCTGGTTCGCTGACAACAAGTAATCGAGTACTAACAAACTGGAAATACTGATTATGGGATTTTTTTCATTTACTCAAGAAATCGCAATGGACTTGGGTACTGCCAATACGATCATTACCTGCGACGGGAAGATTGTGGTAGATGAGCCTTCGGTCGTAGCACTCGACCGCCGCTCCGACAAGATGATTGCCGTGGGCGAAAAGGCCAAAATGATGTACGAAAAGACACACGACAATATCCGCACCGTGCGCCCGTTGCGCGAAGGTGTGATTGCCGACTTCTATGCCTGCGAGCAGATGATGCGCGGACTTATCAAAATGGTACACACCGGAAGCCGCTTCTTCTCTCCTTCCTTACGTATGGTAATCGGTGTGCCTTCCGGATCAACCGAAGTGGAGTTGCGTGCCGTGCGCGATTCTGCAGAACACGCAGGCGGACGCGAGGTATACCTGATCTACGAACCGATGGCCGCCGCTATCGGTATCGGTATCGACGTAGAGGCTCCTCAAGGTAATATGATCGTGGATATAGGCGGTGGTTCAACAGAAATTGCCGTCATCTCATTGGGAGGTATCGTTACCAACAACTCCATCCGCATTGCCGGAGACGATCTTACTGCCGACATCCAGGAATACATGAGCCGCCAGCACAATGTGAAGGTAAGCGAGCGTATGGCCGAACGAATCAAGATTCATGTCGGTGCCGCATTGACCGACCTGGGCGAAGAAGCCCCTGAAGACTATGTAGTATACGGTCCGAACCGTATCACCGCATTGCCGATGGAAGTGCCGGTATGTTATCAGGAGATAGCTCACTGTCTGGAAAAATCCATCGCCCGCATCGAAACAGCAGTGCTGAACGCTCTGGAAAATACACCGCCGGAACTGTATGCCGACATTGTGCACAACGGTATTTACCTGAGTGGTGGCGGAGCCTTGCTGCGCGGACTGGACAAGCGCTTGACAGACAAGATCAACATTCCGTTCCACATTGCCGACGATCCGTTGCACAGTGTGGCTAAGGGAACCGGAATTGCGCTGAAGAACGTAAACAATTTCTCTTTCCTGATGTAAACCACAAAAGGAACAAGACTTATAACTGCGGGAAATGAAACCCGGCGAGGTTGTACCCGTCGCCTTTCATTTCCCGTTTTTCTTTAATCAGACAAGAACGTGCGTAAACTACTTGATTTTCTATCGAAATACAATTACTGGCTGGTCTTTATCCTGTTAGAGGCCATCAGTTTGTGTGCCTTGTTCCGTTTTAACGGATATCAGGGCAGTGTATGGTTTACCTCGGCCAATACCGTGTCCGGACAAATTATGGAATGGCAGTCCAATATGCTGTCTTATCTGGCCCTGGGCGACAACAACCGGGCTCTGACCGAACGCAATATCGTGCTGGAACATCGCATTGCACAATTGGAACACCAGCTCAAAAAACTCGACACCCAACAAAGCTATACCGAGCAACGGACCGACTCCCTACTCCGCTCCTACGAGCTCCTCGATGCCAATGTAGTCAATAATTCCGTCCTGAGTCAGGACAACTATATCACGATCAACCGGGGCGAAACTGATGGCGTGCGCCCGGAAATGGGAGTTGTCTGCGGCACCGGAGTGGTGGGTATCGTATATCTTACAGCCCCTCACTATTCCATTGTCATGCCGGTACTCAATTCGAAATCGAACATCAGCTGCAGGCTACGTAAAAGCGGTTACTTCGGTTATTTGAACTGGGATGGAGGAAACCCGCTTTATGCCTGGATGAATGATGTTCCACGCTATGCAAAAATCAAAACCGGCGACGTAATCGAAACGAGCGGATTCTCATCTGTCTTTCCAGAAGGACTGTTTATCGGAAAGGTCAATCAGGTCAGCGACTCCAAGGATGGACTGTCTTACCGGATTAAAGTACATTTGGGTACAGATTTTGCACGTTTACGGGATGTTTGCATCATCATGTCTTCGGATCAGAACGAATTGGATTCACTTGCCGGACAATTAAAAGAAACATCAAGGAAGTAATATCATGGTATTAGTTTGGTTTTATAAGGTTTTATGGATGATAGCCCTTTGGGCAATACAGGTTCTGGTATTCAATCAGATTCATATACTGGGCTGCATCACTCCCCTGATCAGTGTTTATTTTCTGTTACTGTTTCCCAAAAACACAGCTCGCAGCACCCTGTTGGTCTGGGGATTTGCAGCCGGAATACTGGTCGATCTGTTTTCAGGTACTCCCGGAGTAGTCTCTGCCTCTATGACACTTACCGCATTCTTCCTTCCCATCCTTTTGAAACTTCTGGTTTCAAAGGATGCCCCAGAAGATCTGGTCCCTTCCATACGCTCCATGGGAAAATGGAAATTTTTTCAGTTGCTTTTTCTGGCAACCCTATTGCATCACATCTCTTTCTTCTTATTGGAAGCGTTCTCTTTCTTCAACTGGAAGGTTCTGCTCACCAGTATGGGAGGAAGCATTGCCTTGTCTCTGCTTTTCATGATGACTTTGGAAATTGCACGCAATCCTAAAAAGCAGAAAAACTAAGCACTTATGGGGAAATATGATTTCGAAAACCGAAAATTTGTTATCGGTGGCGCTGCCGTATTCATTGTCATTGTTTTTCTTATCCGGCTGTTTACGCTTCAATTAATGAGCGATGACTACAAAAAGAATGCTGACTCCAACGCTTTTCTAAAACGAATCAAATATCCGTCGCGCGGTATCATTACCGACCGTAACGGCAAACTGTTGGTATACAATCAACCGGCCTATGACATCATGGTTGTCATGCGTGAACAGATTGGAGTAGACACCGCAGACTTATGCCGAAGCTTGGGCATCACTCCTGAATTCTATATCAAGAGAATGGAGGAAATAAAGGACCGCAGACGTAATCCGGGATACTCCAGCTATACCCAACAACTATTTATGAGCCAGCTTTCGGCCGAAGAATTCAGCATGTTCCGTGAAAAGCTGTTCCGCTTTCCGGGTTTCTATATCCAAAAAAGAGCCATCCGCCAATACCAGCATCCTTATGCGGCACATGTTCTGGGAGATGTCGGAGAGGTATCTCCAAGCGACATAGAAAAAGACGACTATTACCAAAGTGGCGACTATATCGGTAAACTGGGTATTGAACGCTACTATGAAGAAGAACTACGCGGAGAAAAAGGCATTGAAATTCTATTACGTGACGCACACGGACGTATACAGGGAAGATATATGGAGGGGAAGCTCGACAAGCAGCCGATACCCGGAAAAGATCTCACCCTGGGTCTGGACCTGAAATTACAGGCCTTGGGCGAACGCCTGATGCAAGGAAAACTTGGCAGCATTGTAGCCATCGAACCCTCAACAGGAGAAATTCTCTGCATGGTCTCTTCACCCACCTATGATCCGCATTTAATGGTAGGACGTCTACGCGGAAAGAATCATCTGGCACTTAGCAAGGATCCGATGAAACCATTGCTCAACCGTTCTATCATGGGTATTTATCCTCCCGGATCAACCTTTAAGACAACTCAGGCCCTTACCTTCCTGCAAGAAGGTATCATCACGCCGCAAACAGCATTCGCCTGCCCGCACGGATTCCACTACCGGGGATTAAAGGTTGGCTGCCACGGGCATGCTTCACCCATTAATCTGGTTCCGGCAATCGGCACCTCCTGTAATGCCTATTTCTGTTGGGGATTATTCTATATGTTCGGCAACCGTACAAAATACAAGAACGTACAGGAAGCCATGACCCGATGGAAAGACTATATGGTATCCATGGGATTCGGATACAAACTGGGTGTAGACCTTCCGGGAGAAAAGCGTGGGCTCATCCCCAATGCTCAGTTCTACGACAAAGCCTATCGTGGCTCCTGGAACGGACTGACTGTCATCAGTATCTCTATCGGCCAGGGCGAGGTCAACGCCACACCGTTGCAGATAGCCAACCTGGCAGCTACAATTGCCAACCGGGGATATTATTATATACCCCATGTGGTAAAAAGCATTAAAGGCGGAGCATTGGATACCCTGTACACCCGCAAACATTATACCATGACCGAAGCAAAATACTACAATTATATTGTAGCCGGTATGAGAAAAGCCGTAGAAGGCGGTACCTGCCGTGCGGCCAACAGTCCGCATTACGAGGTTTGCGGCAAGACCGGTACGGCACAGAACCGAGGACATGACCATTCGGCCTTTATGGGATTCGCTCCGATGAACAACCCCAAAATAGCCGTTGCCGTATATGTGGAAAACGGTGGATGGGGAGCAGACTATGGTGTGCCGCTCGGTGCTTTGATGATGGAACAATATATTATGGGAAAACTCTCTCCGGAAAGCGAAAAGAAAGCCGAAGAGTTCCAAAACAGAAGAATTAATTATGGTAATGAATCGAGATAAAAAAAGCGTATGGGCCACAGTTGACTGGACTACCATTCTTCTCTATCTGGCTCTCATGGCCTTTGGATGGATCAGCATCTGCGGTGCCAGTTATGATTTCAGTCAGGGGGGAAACTTCTTCTCGTTCGATTCACGTTCGGGAATGCAAATCATATGGATCGGCACCTCCATGCTGCTGGGTTCCGTCATTCTGATGCTGAATGACCGGATCTACGACACTTTTTCCTACGTGATTTACGCCATCTTACTGATACTTCTGTTTATTACGCCATTTCTGGCACGTGACATCAAAGGTTCACATTCATGGATAAAAATCGGACCGTTCAGCCTTCAGTCGGCCGAGTTTGCCAAGTTTGCCACCGCATTGGCCGTAGCAAAATTCATGTCCTCTTACGGATACAATATAGCCCGTTGGCGCGACTTTGGCATGACAATGGCTCTGATTTTCATACCGATGCTGCTCATTATAGCCCAACGGGAAACCGGATCAGCTCTGGTATATTTCGCATTCTTTCTGATGCTTTATCGCGAAGGCATGCCCGGCTCGATACTGTTTGCAGGTATATCTGCCGTAGTATATTTTGTGGTTGGCGTGCGTTTTGCAGCAGATCCTCTAGGATTTACCCCTACCAGCATTGGAGAATTCTCAGTAATGCTGCTCATCATGATCTTCACATTAGGCATGCTGCGCATCTATTGCGGCAAGTCTCAAATGCTGACACGGCTGATTTACTGGACAGCAGGCATCAATCTTGCGGCACTGGCCTTCGCCTTCTATGTCATTCCTTTTAATCTTATCTGGATTCAGCTGCCGTTATGTATCGGACTGGGACTGTATCTGATCTATATGTCTATTACGGCACGCGTAAAAAAATATTTCTACATTGCCGCATTCGCATTGGGTTCGCTCACTTTTTTCTACTCGGTAGATTTCGTTTTGAACAATGTACTCGAAGCGCACCAGCAGATTCGTATCAAGGTTTTGCTCGGTCTGGAAGACGACCCTACGGGAGCCGGATATAATGTAAACCAGGCAAAAATCGCCATCGGCTCGGGCGGTCTGAAAGGAAAAGGATTTCTGAATGGTACACAAACAAAATTAAAATATGTACCCGAACAGGATACCGACTTTATTTTCTGTACCGTTGGAGAAGAAGAAGGGTTTGTCGGATCAGCCGCCGTATTGCTTCTGTTCCTGACTTTGATTCTGAGGCTGATTTATCTGGCAGAGCGACAGCCCTACCGTTTCGGACGGGTCTATGGTTATTGTGTTCTGAGTGTTTTTCTGTTTCACCTGTTCATTAATGTCGGGATGGTACTGGGACTTACACCCGTAATCGGTATCCCGTTACCGTTTTTCAGCTATGGAGGCTCCTCGCTTTGGGGATTCACGATCCTGCTGTTTATATTTCTGCGTATTGACGCTTCCAGGAACCTGGCACAGCGTTAAGGTTTCTGCATATGCCGCACATCCTGAATACAGATTCCGACATGATCAACACCAGGAACCTCCTCACGGCGCATGACATGAAAAATCTTAATGACTCCTGTCTGACCGGAATATAACTCACGCTCAGGCAAAGAACTCTCTGACAGAAACAGACCGATTCCATTCTTATCAAAATCAGAATCGTGCACTACCCGGCAACAGACCGTATCGCGGAAAACCGTATCCGGATTCTGCAGACAATAAGCCACCCCTATCCACAAATTCTGATAAGGATAACGCGCATTGGTCCGCACACCGATTGTTCCTCGATAGATACCGGTTTGAGAAAATTCAGGCAGACTGACAGTTATCGTATCGGTCTTGTTCCATCCATCCAACGAAACCGGATGATACTCATAAATTAAAGGACGAGATTCATTACTGCAACTGCCTGCTCCCACAACGGAAGCAAGCAGTGCGGTAATAACCGATAAAAAACTAAGCGTTTTTCTCATTATTTTTTTTACTCTCCGTTTCTGTACCGCCATTCTTGTTCTCCGGGTTCTGATTCTGGTTCCGGTTACGGCCATCACGGTTCTTTCTTGGTTTCTTGTTTTCTGTAAAATCGCGGTTCTCTTTTTGTACTGATGCCTGACGGTTCCGTTTCCGCTGGTCGCGGTTTCCTTTGTTCTCCACAGCTCCGCTATCCTCCGGAGCGTTTTCATTAACGGGGTTGTTGCGCTTACCGTTATCCTTCCGGTTACGGTTCTTCTTCTTGCGTTTGTCAAAGCGCGTCAGACTTTCTTGTTCCACCAAATCAACCGTCTTAGAAGACACACTTCCCATGCCTTCTGAAAGAGTTTCCGGTTTCTCTCCTTTACGGTTCATGGAAATCACCGTAAAAGCACGCTTGGCATGAATCGTAACCAAATTGGCCGCCAGATTCTTATCCGTAGAATAGGTTATCATTCCCGAAAGGATATCGGCCTTAAAGAAGAAATACTCTCCGGATTGTGTCAACAGAGAAATTTCTCGGCTAGGCAAGCGCTTGCCGGCCTCTACATAAGCATCAACCTCATAGTTCATGCAGCATTTCAATTTGGCACATTGCCCTGCCAGTTTTTGTGGATTCAGGGAAATATCCTGATAACGTGCCGCACTGGTCGATACAGACACAAAGTTCTTCATCCAGGTAGCGCAACAAAGCTCACGACCACACGGACCAATACCTCCAATGCGTCCGGCCTCCTGACGGGCACCGATCTGTTTCATTTCGATACGCACCTTAAACGCTTCCGCCAGCACTTTAATCAACTGTCTGAAATCCACACGACCGTCAGCAATATAATAGAAAATCGCCTTGTTTCCATCTCCCTGATATTCCACATCACCGATTTTCATTTCCAGTCCCAGCTTCTTGGCTATCTGACGCGAACGGATCATCGTATCATGCTCCCGGGCTTTTGCTTCAGCATATTTTTCCATATCCACCGGTTTAGCCTTACGGTAAATACGCTTGATATCCTGCTCCGATTTCAGATTTGCCTTTTTTATCTGCAAGGGCACCAAGCGTCCTGTAAGTGTCACCACACCGATATCATGTCCGGGAGAAGCCTCAACAGCGACAATATCCCCTTTTTCCAAAGGCAACTGATTGGTATTCCGGTAATATCCTTTGCGGGTATTTTTAAACTGCACCTCTACCAGATCCGTAGCCTCACTGTTTCCGGGAATATCTGCCAGATAATCATATGTGTTAAGCTGTTTGTCCTGCCGCCCGCACCCTTTGGCGCAAAGCCCACGACAGCAGCCGTTCATTTTAAAATCTTGATCCATCATATCCTATAAATTAGATCTATTAATTATTGAATAAGCAGGACGATCATTTTCAAGGCAAAGTCAAAGAACACGAACTTGGGATTCGCATTCTGTTCTATATCCCTTTGCGCCAGACTTAGTTCGTCCATGATATGAATAACATTACGTTCATTAATAAAACGGGCAAAATTCTTCGAAAAATTCTCCTCTTCAACCGTCTCATAGTTCAAATCAGGCTGCCGAAAATTATAGATAAAATTCTCCCGGACCAGCTTTTGGGAATAAGACAAGAAGTTTTTCTGCTTCTCCCTGCCCAATGAAGCGATCTGCTCGCTCCACTTCTTCAAATCCTTGATCTTTCGCTGATAACTTAAACGCATCAAGATAACGAACAAATCAAAGAACAGATTCTGATCGGCATTACTTCGTAGTAATTGCTGCGCTACAATGAGGTTTCCGTTCGCCGTACGCGCTACACGCCGTGCCAGCTCTTCTTCACAGGAATTGTATTGCATCAAGGCTGAAACTATATCCTCATCCGACAGACTTTTCATGGCAATGCCTTGTGTGCGGCTTACAATCGTAGGCAACACCGCCTCCAGACGTTCACTCACCAAAAGAAAATACGTTCCGGCAGGTGGTTCTTCCAGAAGTTTCAGAAGTTTATTGGCACATTCCAGATTCATTTTCTCAGGCAGCCAGATAATCATCACCTTTTTCCCGCCCTGATCGGCTTTCAGGCTCAGCTTTTTCTGTATCATATCGCTCTCGGCAGAATAGATCAATGCCTGCTGATTCTCGGCCTGCATATCTTCCAGCCATTCCTCAAAGCCGAAATAAACATTCTGCTCCAACTGCTTTCTCCACTCCGTCAAATAGGTATCTGATACGGAATGAGCCACATCCTTAAACTTGACAACGGGGAACACAAAATGCAAATCAGGATGCGCCCAGCGAAGCGTCATCCTGCAGTTGTTACAACTGTCACAAGGTTCTCCGTCATGTGGCTGACTACATAACAGATAGCGGGCAAAAGCCAAGGCTACCGGCAGTTTTCCACAACCTTCCGGTCCATGAAAGAGCAAGGCATGCGGCACCCTGCCTTCTTCTGCCTCACGCCGCAATCTCTCTTTGACATCTTCTTGTCCGATAACCTCTTTGAATAGCATAAACCTGCAATTAATATATTTGGCGGGCAATCTCCCGAATACTGTCTACAGCCGATACCGTATAAAAATGAATACTGGGCACTCCATGAGCCATCAGCTCCTTACACTGCTGTACCGCCCATTCTATACCTACCTGCTTCACTTCTTCATCCGATTTGCACTTTTGTATCTCAGTCGAAAGAGCCAAAGGCAAATCACAATGAAAGGTTTTCGGCACCATGCTTAACTGCGAAAGCTTGGCCAAAGGCTTAATACCCGGAATAATCGGAATATTGATACCGATAGCACGGGCTTTCTCAACAAAAGCAAAATATTTCTCATTATCATAATACAATTGAGTCACGGCATATTGTGCTCCCAGATCGGCTTTCATTTTCAGCACCTGCAAATCCGTTTCCAGATTCGGTGCCTCTTCATGTTTCTCCGGATAGCAGGCTACGCCATAAGAAAAGGGCACTCCCGGCACCTTGATCGGCGTGTCATCAACAAAAAAGCCTTCATTAAAACGGTTAATCTGACCGATTAATTCAGTAGCATGTGTATATCCTCCCGGAGTCGGCTTGAAAGAAGCATCTTCCTTGGCTTTGTCTCCACGAAGAACCAGAAGATCACTGATTCCGAGAAACTGCAAATCAAGCAACATGTATTCAATGTCTTCCTTGGAAAAACCACTGCACAGAATATGAGGAACAACATGCAGATTATACTTATTCTGAATAGCGGCCGCAACGGCAATGGTTCCGGGACGGCGACGCAAACGGGCACGCTGCATCAGACCGTTACCGGCATCTTTATAGACATATTCACTACGATGGGTGGTAATATTCACATACTTGGGGTCAAATTCCTTCAGTTGCTCGATAGTACGAAAAAGAGCGTCAATGCCGGTACCTTTAAGCGGTGGCAGGACTTCAAAAGAAAAAGCTGTACTTTTCGTACTGTGGATCAGATCTATAACATTCATCTGCTAGTATATATAATAATGAGTAATAATCCAATATCGTACAAAGATACAAAAAAAAATAGATTATGTCCTTTACACCTTATAAAAGATGAACGGCAGATCATACAGAAAGCCCAACAGTCCCCCCATGCCTGCCTCAATTTGTGTAAGATCAAAAAAATGCTTCTTGAAAATTTCTTCTGAGAATTTACGAATTATCTTCGGGAAAGCAATCTGTCACTTCCGGGAAAACAATTTGCAGACTACGCAAGAACGGGGGAGTAGAAAGAGATAAAAAACAAAAAAACCGCTGATAATCAGCGGTTCAAAGATCATTTTGTGGAGCATGCGAGACTCGAACTCGCCACCTCTTGACTGCCAGTCAAACGCTCTAGCCAGATGAGCTAATGCCCCATGAAGTATTTCCTTCAAAGATGATGCAAAGATACAAACAAGAACGGAAACACAAAAGAAATCTCTTGTTTTTTTTGCAAAATCTGAAATAAAAAAGCATTCAAGAATGAATTCTCAAATGCCTGGAACTTTATTTGTAGCGGGACCGGGGATTGAACCCGGGACCTCATGATTATGAATCATGCGCTCTAACCAGCTGAGCTATCCCGCCGTAGGACGTTGTCCTTATCGTTTTGCGTTGCAAAGGTACGCATTTATTTTTAATCTCCAAACTTTTTCAAGAAAAAAAATGCATTTTCTTTCAAAAAAGTATCCCCAGGAAGGTCTTTCAGAAACAAGCCTATTAAGAAAATACACGGCTTTTCTGAAAAAAGGCAATCATTATCAAACTGTTAGAAGCATCCAGCCACAACAGAGCTCATTTTTTCCTTAGAAAAAGAAATCAAGACTATAAATCGAAAAAATAAAAGTATAAGGAATAAAGTTTACCAAAAAAAGATAAGTGTATGCCTTGTTCTGCAATTTTTATCTTAAATTTGCACGACATTCTTACGAATATCAAAAAAAAATGAGATTATTCAAGAAACTAGACATATTTATATTAAAGGCATACTCACTGCTTTTCGTTGGCACCTTCTTTATATGTTTGTTTATCTTTATGATGCAGTTTATGTGGCTTCACATAGACAAACTGGTTGGAAAGGGATTAAGTATTGATGTGCTGGCCCAGTTCTTTTTTTATGCAAGCCTGACACTCATACCCATGTCTCTGCCCTTGTCCATCTTATTAGCTTCACTCATCACATTCGGAAATTTCGGCGAACGGTTTGAGCTGCTGTCCATGAAGGCGGCCGGCATATCACTTATCCGCGTATTTCAGCCAACAGCCATACTGGTCGTATTACTGAGTCTCGGTTCATTTTACTTTCAGAATGTAACCAGCCCTAATGCAACCAAAAAACTGGCGGCCATGCTTTATTCCCTGAAACAGAAGTCACCGGAGCTGGAAATTCCGGAAGGAATATTCTATAATGAAATACCCGGATACAACCTGTTTGTAGAGAAAAAGAATAAAGATACCGGAATGTTATATGGTGTCATGATCTATAACAACACGAACAGCTATGAGGACACCCAAATCGTTCTGGCCGACTCGGCACTCCTGCAAAGTACCGCCGACAAGCAACATCTGTTGCTCACTTTATATCAGGGAGAACGTTTTCAGAACATGAAAGGTCAAAGTTCTGTCTTAAGCAATACCAGCATCCCTTATATGCGGGAAACCTTTATTGAAGAAACAGACCTGATCGCTTTCGACGCCAATTTCAAGACCATGGATGCATCTCGCTTGAATGCCAATGCGCAAACCAAAAACATCATCCAGATCAAAAGCGATATAGACTCCATTACGGCGATGAAAGACAGTGTCGGACGCGCAGCCTACCAGGAAGCGCAACGGAGTTTTATGAACAAGGCAACTTCTGTAAGCTCAAAAGACTCGGTCCGTGTACAGGCTGCCAAATCCATACCGTTTGACAAACTCTTCGCAAAACTTGAATCAGAGGATCAGCAACGAGTCATACAAACAGCAGCCTACAAGGGTGCCAACGCCATTTCTGACTATGAGTTCAGAAAATACGCTACCAATGACATCAACCGCGCCCTACGGTTGCATTGGGTAGAATACAACAAGAAAATGACCCTTTCACTGGCCTGCCTCATCTTTTTCTTTATCGGAGCGCCACTAGGTGCCATCATCCGAAAAGGCGGATTGGGAGTTCCGGTCGTTGTATCCGTAGCGATTTTCATCTTTTACTATATAATTAATGTATCAGGCGAAAAGATGGCCAAATCGGGCGAATGGAATGTGGTCTTCGGTATCTGGATGAGCTCCATGATTCTAATCCCAATCGGAGCGTTCCTGACCTATAAGGCAAACAAAGACTCCGTAGTATTCAACTTTGAGGCTTATCAGGCATTCTTCAAGAAACTGCTCGGTCTGAGAACATCACGCCACATAAGTCGCAAAGAAGTAATTATCGACGATCCGGACTATCCGGAAGTCAAGCAGCAGATTCAGGAGCTGATCGGACAATGCCAGGATTACTCCAGCAAAAACAGGTTACGCCTGGCTCCGAACTATTTCAAGCTGTTCTTTACCTATCAGACAGACCACAAAATGATAGAGGTATGCAACCGGTTGGAGGAGTTGGTCGTGATCCTTTCCAACTCCCGTGATGCAGCCATTCTGGAATACATCAACAAACTGCCCATCATGGCTCCCCATGCGCATACCCGGCCGTTTGAACATAAAAAGTTCAACCAACTGCTTGGTATCTTCATCCCGGCAGGCTTGTTTTTCTTTTTCCGTATCTGGTTCTATCGGCTCCGCCTGTACAAGGATCTGAACAACATTCAGAACTATGGAGAAAAGATCATCCAGAGAATTGAAAACATAATAACAACATAAAGATATCGATTATCAAATGGAAAATTTTAAATTAAACACAATTGAAGAGGCTTTAGCCGATTTCAAAGAGGGTAAGTTCCTGATCGTAGTAGACGACGAGGACCGTGAAAATGAAGGTGACTTCATTACTGCCGCCGAAATGATCACCCCCGAAAAGATTAACTTTATGCTGACCAACGGAAGGGGTGTTTTGTGTGCTCCGATCACCATATCTCGCAGCCAGGAACTGGAATTGCCACATCAGGTAAGCGACAATACTTCTATTTTGGGCACTCCGTTTACCGTTACCGTAGACAAACTGGAAGGATGTACCACCGGTGTTTCCGCTCACGACCGTGCAGAAACCATCAAGGCTTTGGCCGATCCGAACAGCAAACCGACTGACTTTGGTCGTCCGGGGCATATCAACCCGCTTTACGCTCAGGATAAAGGTGTGTTGCGCCGTGCCGGACATACAGAAGCAGCTGTCGACCTGGCCCGACTGGCAGGACTGCAGCCTGCCGCCGCTCTGATTGAGATTCTGAATGAAGACGGAACCATGGCCCGCATGCCACAACTGCAGGAAGTGGCACAAAAGTTCGGCATCAAGATCATCGCCATCCGCGACCTGATCGCTTACCGCCTGAAACAGGAATCCATGGTAGAACAGGGCCCGGAAGTAGACATGCCTACCGAATACGGCCATTTCCGTGACATCACTTTCCGTCAGAAAAGCAACGGCCTGGAACATGTAGCTCTGATCAAAGGTACCTGGACTCCCGACGAACCGATTCTGGTGCGCGTACATTCATCCTGCGCTACCGGCGATATCTTCGGTAGCCAACGTTGCGACTGCGGTGCCCAATTGCACGAGTCTATGAGAATGATTGAAAAGGAAGGTAAAGGCGTAGTTCTATACATGAACCAGGAAGGACGTGGCATTGGTCTGTTCAACAAGATGAAGGCCTACAAGCTTCAGGAAGAGGGGTTGGATACCGTCGATGCCAACACACATCTGGGATTCCTGCCCGATGAGCGCGAATACGGAGTGGGAGCTCAGATCCTGCACGATCTGGGAGTGCGCAAAATGCGTCTGCTCACCAACAATCCCGTAAAACGTGTAGGACTGGAAGCTTACGGACTGGAGATTGTGGAAAACGTACCAATCGAAGTAGGTGTGAATCCTTATAATGAAAAATATATGCGCACCAAGAAAGAGCGCATGGGACACAACCTTCATTTTAATAAATAACCCAAATTTATAACATCATGGAAGAAAAAAACATGTTTATCTTGCAACAGTCTCTTGGAAAAGAGCAGAATGCAGTTTTCGCAAAGTTAATGCGCAGTGTGTACTTATGGATGGTACTGGCGCTGGTTATCACAGGTCTTACAGCAGCTTATGTAGCTAGCAGTCCGGCCTATATCAGCGCCCTGATGAACAATTCGATTCTGTTCTATGGAGTCATCATTGCCGAACTGGCATTGGTATTTATCCTGTCTGGACGAATTCACAAGATGTCGTTTACTTCAGCTTCGCTGATGTTTATCCTTTATTCTCTGCTGACAGGAGTATCACTCTCTACCATATTCTTGGCTTACACAGAGAGCAGCATCGCTACCACATTCCTGATTACCGCCGGAACCTTCGGAACCATGAGTCTGGTAGGCTTTGTCACCAAAAAGGATCTAAGCAAACTGGGAGGTATCCTGCTTATGGCCCTCATCGGCCTGATCATCGCTACCGTAGTCAACATTTTCCTGGTCAGTGACACTTTAGGCTGGATCATCAATTACGTAGGCGTACTGATCTTTGTAGGACTGACAGCTTACGATACTCAGAAAATCAAGCAGATGGTGCGTGAATACGGTACAGACATCAACGAACAGACTCAGAAAATGGCCTTAATGGGAAGCCTTTCTCTCTATCTGGATTTCATCAATATGTTCCTGTACTTACTGAGAATTTTCGGAAATAGAGACTAAAAGTTGCCATAATGCACACTACACTTGGCAAAATGTAATCAAAATTACGAAAAACTATTAAAGGAGTAGGTTCTTCAAGCAAAAAGAGCTACTTTTGCAACAGCAATAATAAAATCAAAAATAAACAGAGAAAAATGAACCAATTATCAGATCGTCTCAACAGACTGTCACAGTCTGCGACATTATTAATGTCTCAAAAAAGCAATGAACTGAAAGCTCAGGGAATCGATGTGATCAACATGAGTGTGGGTGAGCCCGATTTCAACACTCCGGATCATATCAAAGCCGCTGCCATCAAGGCTGTAGAAGAGAACTTCTCACGTTACTCTCCAGTTCCGGGTTATCCGGCTTTGCGCCAGGCTATCGTTGCCAAATTAAAGAACGAAAATGGTTTGGACTACACTCCGGCACAGATTTCTTGCTCTAACGGTGCTAAGCAGTCTGTCTGCAACGTAGTGATGACTGTTGTCAATGCAGGAGACGAGGTAATTATTCCGGCACCATACTGGGTGAGCTATCCGGAAATGGTTAAATTGGCTGATGGAACTCCGGTAGTTGTAGGCGCAGGCATCGAGCAGGACTTCAAGATCACTCCGGAACAGCTGGAAGCAGCAATCACTCCGAAAACCCGTGCTTTGATTCTGTGCTCTCCAAGCAACCCAACCGGTTCTGTTTATTCTAAGGAAGAGTTGGCCGGCCTGGCTGCTGTTTTGGCTAAACACGAGCGTGTTATCGTAATCGCCGACGAAATTTATGAGCACATCAACTATATCGGCAAGCATGAAAGCATCGCTCAGTTCGATGAAATCAAAGACCGTGTAGTCATCATCAATGGTGTGTCTAAGGCTTATGCCATGACCGGATGGCGTATCGGTTTCATCGCCGGACCGGAATGGATTGTTAAGGGCTGCAACAAGTTGCAGGGTCAGTACACCAGCGGACCATGCTCTGTATCTCAGAAGGCTGCCGAGGCTGCTTACACCGGTTCACAGGAATGTGTTGAGGTGATGCGTCAGGCATTCGAGCGCCGCAGAGACCTGATCGTAGAGTTGGCAAAGGAAATTCCGGGATTGGAAGTAAACAAGCCTCAGGGTGCTTTCTACCTGTTCCCGAAATGCAGCTCTTACTTCGGTAAGAAGGACGGTGACCGCGTGATCAACACTTCTACCGATCTGGCTCTTTACCTGCTGGAAGTAGGCCATGTGGCTACAGTAGGCGGCGACGACTTCGGTTCTCCTGAATGTTTCCGTATGAGTTATGCAACCAGCGACGAAAACATCAAAGAAGCCATGAAGCGTATCAAAGAAGCTTTATCTCGCTTGAAATAAAAACTTTGATCAATGTCTTGGCTTACAAAAAAGCCAAGACATTTTTTATTTTCTACAAAAACTATTTACAACCGGTTCTGAACATATTTATTAAACATACAGAAGCACATTCATCGGTAATCATTTTCTCTGTCAGAAAGGGGTTATTCGAATAAAATTACGAATACAATCAATTATCAATTATGAGCAAACGTACAATCTGGATTGGAATGTTCGCTCTGTTGTTTGCTACCGACGCAGCGATTGCGGAGCAGTCAGCAGGAATATTCCCTCTTCTCAAAAAGAAAAAAAAGAAAGCCCAACAAGAAGTTCAAATCTCCGAATACAAAAAACTTACCGGAAGGGATTCCGTAGCCTTTAACGGAGTGATGAATGTGGTCCGAAAAGAAGATACTTTTTATCTGGAAATCCCTACAGCACTGATGGGACGAGAGTTCCTCGTGACCAACCGCCTGCAGCGCGTTCCCAAAGAATTGAACGAGGCGGGGGTAAACAAAGGTATCAATTATGAAAACCAGACCATCCGTTTTGAGTGGAATCAAGCGGACAAGAAGGTGGCTATCCGCCAGCAAAGAAACACACCGGAGTTTCCGGAAGGAAACGCAATCGGCGCTTCCGTATTGGACAATTATATCGACCCGCTGATTGCCAACCTGAAAGTGGAAGCCGTTGCATCGGACTCTTCGAGCGTTCTGATCAAGGTAAACGATCTGTTCAACGGCAAACAGAATTGCCTGAATGACGTGTTCAACCTGATCAATCTGGGCACATCGGCCAATACGGATCTGTCGCGCATCCTGGATATCCGTGCATTTTCTAATAATGTAACGGCAACTTCCGAACTGACTACAATTGTGCGTGAAGGCATGAGCAAGGTCAATATCACCGTAGTAGTCAGTTCCTCACTGACCCTGCTTCCGGAAATCCCGATGCCGGGGCGCGAGGAATCTTCTCTGGTGGGCTACTTCACCACGCCGCGCCTGCACTATTCCGACACCCAGCAGGAACTGAAAGAAAAGAATTACATCACCCGCTGGCGCCTGGAACCTAAAGACAAAGAGGCTTATCTGGCCGGAGAACTCGTAGAGCCCGTCAAACCGATTGTGTTCTATATTGATGCCGCCATGCCGAAACACTTACGCCCGTATATCGAAAAGGGTATTCTCGACTGGAACGTTGCTTTCGAGAAAGCCGGCTTCAAGAACGCAGTACAGGTAAAAGACTACACGGACAGCATTGCGGCCGAAGGGGATGACATGAAATATTCGGTACTGACTTATGCCGCATCGGACAAAGCCAATGCCATGGGACCTTCCGTAATCGACCCGAGAACCGGCGAAATTCTTGAAGCCGACATCATCTGGTGGCACAACGTACAGTCCCTGCTGCGCGAATGGATTATGGTGCAGACCGGACCGACCAATCCACAGGCTCGCACCTTGCAGTTGCCGGACAGCCTGATTGGCGACGCGGCACGCTTTGTAGCCTGCCACGAAGTAGGTCACTCGCTGGGCTTGCGTCATAACATGCGCGCCTCAAACGCCTACCCTACCGATTCCCTGCGGTCGGCAGAATTCACCTCACGCGTAGGTGGAACTTCTACTTCCATCATGGATTATGCCCGTTTCAACTATGTGGCACAGCCGGGCGACGGCGTTACCGTCATGTCACCGCACATCGGTGTTTATGACCTGATGGCCATTGAATGGGGCTATCGCTGGTTCCCTACTGAAGAGGAAGGAAAGAAACCTTTGGTCGATTTCCTGAAGAAGCACAACGGACCGCTTTACCGTTACAGCGAGGCTCAGCCGGCACGTGCCGCAGTCGATCCGCGCTCTTTGAGCGAAGATTTGGGCGACAACGCCATGAAATCGGCCCGTTACGGTATTGCCAACCTGAAGCGCATCATGCCGGAAATAGTGAACTGGACTACTACCGGACAGCCGGGCCAGACTTATGAAGAAGCTGCCAAGCTTTATTCGGGAGTGATTTTCCAGTGGGGTCTGTACTTGTATCATGTCATGGCCAATGTAGGAGGAATCTATCTGGAGAATACCACGGTAGGCGACGGCGAGCAGACCTTTACCTATGTGGAGAAAGAGCGTCAGCAGGAAGCCATTCAGTTCCTGTTGGAAGAAATCTTCACTTATCCGGATTGGCTGTTCAACGCACCGATTACCAATTACACCTATCTGCTGAAAGATACTCCGGTCGGTCTGGTAGAACAGAATCCGAACCTGGCATTCAAGAACCAGTTGAATTATGTGTTCTGGGATCTGTTGCACAATGAGCGTCTGGTACGCATGATCGAGAACGAATTCCACAACGGCAACAAGGCATTCACTGCCATCGACATGATGGAGATGTTGCACAAGCATATTTTTGGCGCAACCATTTCAGGCAAAAAGACCGATGTGATGACCCGCAACATTCAGAAAGCTTATGTTGATGCCCTTATTACAGCTGCGGCAGAAGCCGAAGGCGTGAAAATCAACAAGAGTCTGTATGAAAACTCCTTGTGGGACAAGCCAAGATTCTTATGCTCATGTGGAGAGCACCATCTGGAAGGCGAGGCCGAGCGCAGCGGAGGTATCCGAAACATCGACCTGTATGGCAAGCAGGCGAACCGCATCAGCGACGCCATCAGTGTAAAGCGCGGTGAGCTGGTGCGCATTCTGAACTTGTTGAAGAGCAAGCGCAACAGCGGAGACACAGCCACAAAATTCCATTACGAGGACCTGATCCTGCGTATTCAAACCGCATTAGGACTAAACAAATAAAACAACGTATATGAAGATTATCCAATGTATTCTATTTATATTACTCTCGGTTGCAGGAGCACAAGCCCAGACCCGTACGATAAAAGGTACGATTCTGGACGGTGATTTCAACAACGAGCCTCTTCCCGGTGCGACGATCTCGGTACCGTCTTCGGAAGGAAAGGCCATGGCCGGAACCACCAGCGACCTGAACGGTAACTTCGCATTGGAAGTGGAAGCCGGAGTTGCTTTTCTGGAAGTCCGCTTTGTAGGCTATCAAACCCAGAAAGTCACCCTGAAACCGAATGTAAACCAATATAAGGTTATTCTGAAAAGTTCCTCCAAAGAAATGGATGAACTGGTCGTAACCGGTTATCAGAAGATCGACCGCCGCAAACTGACCGCAGCGGTAACCACTCTCAACATCTCCGATGAAAAAGTGGGAGCAGTAAAGAGTATCGATCAGGCGTTGGCGGGACAGATCTCCGGTCTGTCTACCGTTTCCACATCTGGAGCGCCGGGTGCGCCGGTCAAGATCCGTATCCGTGGTACGGCCTCCATCAACGGAACACAGGAACCGTTGTGGGTTCTCGACGGAATTCCTTTGGAAGGAACTGAAATTCCCGATATGGAGGACCTGAAAGATATCGACAATATTTATCAGACTTCCATTGCCGGCATCAACCCTTCGGATATCGAGAGCATCACCGTTCTGAAGGATGCGGCGGCTACAGCTATCTACGGTGCCCGTGCCGCCAACGGTGTGATTGTCATCACCACCAAGAAAGGTAAAGCCGGAAAACCGCAGATCAACTTCTCAACCAAACTGACATACAGTCCGAACATCAATATGGACCGTCTGAATCTGCTGAACTCCAACGAGAAAGTGGACCTGGAATTGGACTTGCTACGCTCAGACTATACGTTCCGTGAGAATAAGGGCGACGTGGCCCGCATTCTGAACAGCATGGGACTGACCAACGCTTACAAACAAGGTGGTTGGGACGCCCTGACTCCAGAGGCACAAACAGCCATCAACCGGCTGCGCCAGATCAATACCGACTGGAATGACATTCTGTTCCGCGACGTATTCAATCAGGAATACAACCTCAGCATTTCGGGAGGTAACGAGAAAGCCAACTATTATACTTCTGTAGGTTATTATGATGAGCAAGGCAACGTAACCGGCGTGGACAACAACCGTTTCAACGTAACCCTGAAGACCAATTATCAGGTAAACAAGCTCCTGAAGCTCGGCGCTTCGGTATTTGCCAACCAACGCCAGCAGAAGAGCTACATGACCGACTACAACGGTTTTGTCAATCCGGTATATTATTCGCGCCTGGCCAACCCGTACATGCGTCCGTTTGACGAGGACGGCAACTATATCTACGACGTGAACGTGCAGGGCGGAAAAGAGGATTCCGAACTGGATTTCAACATATTCGAGGAGCGCGCCAACACCTCGAACGAGCGGACCGACCGTTCTGTAATGGCCATCTTCGACGGAGAACTCAAACTGAACGAGCATTTCAAACTGACCTCACAGTTCGGTCTTCAGGTAGATGCTTCCACACTGGACAAATATGCCGGTGAAAACAGCTTTGCCATGCGTAAGGATCACGAACGCGCTCAGTACTCATATTCTGACGGAAAGCGCAGTTTCCTGCCCGAAGGTGGTATGCACAAAGTGACCGAAACTCACAATAATCAGTGGACGTGGAAAGCGATGGCCGAGTATCAGCAGCGTTTTAAGAACAAGCACGATGTGCAGTTCATGGCCGGAACAGAAATTCGTCATTCTGAATATAGCAGTACCTTCTCGGCGGCTTACGGTTATGACAACCGCACGCTGACCTCACAACCGGTTATTTTCCCGAACGAAGATGTGGCCAAATACTTCCCGTTGCATCAGGAATCGTTCCTTGAGAATGCCTTCGTATCGTGGTTCGCCACCGGTTCTTACACCTATAAGGCCCGCTATACTTTGGGCGGAAGCATCCGTTTCGACGGTTCCGACGTATTCGGTGTTGCCAAGAAATACCGCTATCTGCCGCTTTATTCTGTCAGCGGTCTGTGGCGCGTCAAGGAGGAAGCCTTCCTGAAAGATGTCGATGCCATCAATGATTTAGGTATCCGTGCCTCATACGGTCTGCAGGGTAATATCGACAAGACCACCTCGCCCTACCTCATCGGAAGCTACTTGCAGGGAACCATCCTGCCGGGTTATTCCGAAGATATGATTGAATCCGAAACAGCTCCGAATCCGGCCCTGCGCTGGGAAAAGACTCAGAATGCCAATGTGGGCTTGGATCTGGCCGTCTTAGGCAATGCCATCCGATTGGGTGTGGATTACTACTACCGTTATAGTTCCGACCTCATCGGTATGAAGATGCTTCCTTTGGAAACCGGATTCTCCTCGACGACCATCAACTGGGCCAGCATGGAGAACAAGGGTGTAGAAGTATCGCTGGCCACACGCAACATTCATACAAAGGATTTCACTTGGTACACCAATATCAATCTGGGATTCAATGAGAATAAAGTTCTGAAGGAAACTGTAGCCGAGAATGCCACATACCCCGGCCGTGAAGGTTATCCCGTAGGAGCCATCTTTGCCTACAAGACCGCCGGACTGGATGAGGACGGTTATCCGCTCTTCCTGACCAAAGACGGAAAGAAGGTTACCGCCACAGAGTTCCTGAAGCTGAACCAACACGGTGCCAGCACGCTGAGTGCCCAAGAGCAACGCGACCTGTTCACCTACATGGGTACTACCGATCCGAAAGTTTCCGGAGGTTTCATCAATACCTTTGAATACAAGAACTGGCAGTTGGGTGTGAACTTCTTCTTCAATCTGGGTATGAAAGTACGTGTAACGCCTTCTTTTTCTCCGACCAATTTTGACCGTGGCATGAACACCAACCACGATATTCTGAACCGTTGGACTCCGGAGAACCCGAACGCCACTCTACCGAAACTGATGACCAGCAGCGAACGTCCGGTCGAGTATATCCAATACTCAGAATACCAGCTCTACAACTATCTGGACTTGTGGGTAAAGGACTGCAACTATATGCGTCTGCAGAGCATCCGTTTAGGTTACAAGTTGCCAAGCGAATGGTTGAAGAAATTCGGTATCAGCAGTGCTTCGCTCTCGCTCGAAGGACGCAATCTGGCCGTTATTGCCAGCGACTACACCAACTATCTGGATCCGGAAACCATGGGTAATCTCTATGCCCAACCGATTCAGAAGAGCGTGATCTTTGGACTGAACATTAACTTTTAAGGAAGGAAGAACTGATGAAAATAAGACATTTAATATATTGCGCACTGGCACTGGGAAGCCTCACCCTGCAATCGTGTGACGATTTCCTGGATATCCAGCCCATCGGAAAGGTCATCCCCAAGACCGGAGCAGAGTATCGCGCCCTGCTGACCAAGGCCTATGACGATGTGCCCGAAGACCGTGGTCTGGCCACTTTCCGTTCAGACGAGATGAAAATGGACGGTTCCAGCAGTGAGGACTATAACGCCTACTTCGATATCTGGAGCTGGAATGACGATGCTCCCCAGGAGACCACCAGCAGTTTCAGCTGGCGCACTTTCTATCACACCATTTATGTGGCCAACTACATCATCGAGCATCAGGACAAGATTACAGAGGCCTCAACCGAAGAAATCCGTCAGATGGTGGGCGAAAGCTATATGTTGCGCGCCTATATGCATTTCATTCTGGTAAATCTGTATGGCGAACCTTATACACACTGCGACCCGAACACCACATTGGCTGTACCGTTGAAACTCGACACCGATGTGGATGCCGTATTGCCCAAAGCTACAGTAGGTCAGATCTACGAACAGATAAACCGTGATATTGATCAGGCTGAAATCTATCTGAATGTGGAAAAATGGGAAACCGGAAAGACTTACCGTTTCAACAAAATCTCGGCTCAGGCTTTGCGTGCACGTGTCGCCCTGTATATGGGTAACTGGCAGGAAGCGCTGAATGCTTCAAAGGCAGTACTCCAGCAGCAGGATACTTTGGTAAACCTGAACAACACCAAGGTGTTGCCCAACCACTACCAGTCGCCCGAGGCCATTGTATCTCTGGAACAGATCATGACTTCCAACTATTTTAATGCCGGAAATCCGTCGGCAGAATTGTTGGCCAAATACCGTAGCGGCGACCTGCGCAAATCAAAATATTACAAACAGGTAACCTCCAGCATCACCAATCTGGTCAAAGGAGGCAGCAATGAATACCGCTGCACGTTCCGCACAGCAGACTTTTACCTGATTGCCGCCGAAGCATGGAACGAACTGAACCAGCCCGACTCGGCCAAAGTATATCTGGAAGCACTGATCAGCAAGCGCTACACAGCAGCTCAGTTCGCCGTACAGCAGGAAGCCTTGCAGCAGATGGACCAGACCGCACTCCGTGAGGAAATTGCCGACGAGCGTCTGCGTGAGCTGGCCTTCGAGGGACACCGCTGGTTTGACTTGCGTCGTACCAACCGTCCGGCACTGAACAAAACGTATAATGGCACCACCTATACACTTCCAGCCGAGGACAGTCGTTATACCTTGCGCATCCCGTCAGAAGCCGTTGCCGCCAATCCGGAACTGGGAAAAGAATAAGATGTAACAACTTTTACAGCAAAATAAATATTCACTTTTAAAAACAACGATTATGAAGAAAACATTACTTATCGCCTCTTTAGGCTTGTTGAGCATGAGCCTGCAAACTCAGGCAGAGGAACTGCAAGAGTTTACAGCCAAGATCACCGGTGTTACTTCCGCAGAAGACCTTTATCTTCAGGCACCGGTATGCGTTGATAATGTCGGAAGCACCTATACAACCGGTCAGTTCACCGAAGTAATCACTATCGGTTCTACTACTCTGGAGCCGGTTGCCAACAGCGCTTATCTGGCCAAATACAATGCGGACGGAACCTCTGCCTGGGCCATCGGTCTGAGCGGAGCCGCCACCATCACCAGTGTCACTACTGACGAGAGCAACAATGTATATATCGCCGGTACTTTTGCCGATGTGGTTACTGTCGGTAGTACCGATGGAAAGGCCCAAGAAATCAAAGGACTTGAAGGAGCAATCAAAAGTGCCTCTTTCATCGCTGCTTACAACGCCAAAGGCGAACTGCAAGCAGTACGTACCTTCCAGTCACAAGTCAGTGAAGAAGTTGCCAACAATACTGATATCTTCTATATTCCAGATGCTGGAGATCCTTCCTTTTCCATCAATCACATTGAAGCTAGCAATGGTAAAGTTTATGTATCAGCGCGCCATACCGGCGATGTTCAGATTGATGACCTGAAATGGAATGGTATGTATATGATCGTTGACGGATTCATGTATATCGATTTGCAAAGTGCAGGAATCTTTACTTTGAATGCTACTGATTTAAAGAACGCAACTTCTATCGCCCGCATTGAAGTTACAGAACAATTTGGAGCTACAAAGATGGGCTTCGAAGACCTGAATTTCACCGTAGATAATGGCACCGTTTATCTCTGCTTCGTAGCGAACGGAAAAATAAAATATAATGCAGCCGACAAAGCTGAAACCATCGAACTGGCAAACGAAAACGGTTCACAAGAACATGCCTTTATTGTTTCTTCTATCAAGAATCAGAATGTAAATACCAAAATTTTCCACAGCGCCCCTCACGACAAACTGGCATCTTATAATGCTGTAAATGCCATGAAAGTAGAAGGTCAGCAACTTTATATCGGAGGAACATTCTTCCAGCAGCTGGCATTTGACAACAGCATCAGTCATGTTGGAGGAAGCGATCTGTTTGTAACCGCTTTAGATAAAGACAGTTTTGAGCCGACATGGACCAAAGCAAGCGGTCTGGAGGAAGGTGATGCAAATTATTTCACTGAAAACTTCAACACAATGACCGTTAAGGATGGGACTGTATCTGTTTATGGCTACATACTTCAGGATCAGGACAATGAAAAGAAAATCACCTCTCCGTTAGAATTCAAATTCATAAACAGAGGTGTTATCAATGAAAACGCAACGGTTCTGACTACAGGTGCCGACCGCAAGGGCGAAACTTCAGCTCTTCGCTCTGTAAATACAGAAAGCTATGAAGCAACTCTTTCTGTTGCAACTTCTACTACCGGCATTCAGAATGTTCCGGTTCTGGAAACCCAGCGTGTAGGCAACACCTTCTTCTTCGATCAGGCAACTGATGTTCAGGTTTACGATCTTCAGGGCCGTCTGTTGAAGCAGGCTCAGAAAGTAACTTCTGTCAACATCGACAACTTGCAGCAGGGCATCTACATATTGTCTAACGGCAAGGCAAGCGTGAAAGTACAGAAGTAACAAAGACTCAAATCCTTTAAAACAGGATTCCTGAAAATAGTTCTCCCCTTTATTCCGGACTTTCCATACAGAACACCGGAATAAAGGGGAGATTCTTTTTATCTATATTCAGGAACTATTTTTTCATCCATACCCGGGAGAGCCATCGCCGCACCGGTTCATCATACACCTTCAGCAGCAGCCAGGCCAACAGAATATTGCCCGCAAACAACAGCAGGGCATAAGGCCAGGCATCCGCAAAAGTCATCCCGTACTTCCGTGATGCCATAAACAGCAGATAAATGGAAGGATAGTGAATGATATACAGCGGATAGGAAATATCACCAAGGAACTTACAGATAGCTGTAGAACGCGCGTCTGAAGTACGGCCGGAAGCCGCCAGCCAGACCAACAGCGGGAAGACAACCACCACGCACATCACTTCATAAAGTGCGTTCATCCAAGGCTGACTGCCGTCGCCCATATAAGGCAGAGCCAACAGCACAACCAAGACCAACGAACAGATCCAGAAAGCGCCACGCACAGCCCGCGGACGGAACACACGCGACATCAGCAGACCCGCAGAAAAGGAAAAGGTCATGCGCAACATACCGCCCAGGAAGTTATCTCCGGCAAAAGTCCAGCCCACGCCTAAATTGCCGAAACCCGACAAATTTCCCAAAGCAAAGGCGGCCAGACCGGCTCCGGTCAGCGTCACGAAACAGGCCAATGCCCGGGTAGACAGGCGACGCAGCCACAGGGCATAGAGTATGTTGCCGATATATTCAAAGAACAATGACCATGAAGGACCGTTCAGCGGATACATCTCGCCCGCCCCACGGACTTCGGCAGCAGCTCCCGGCCATAAAGGCAGCATCAGCATCTGCATCAGCGCTGCCAGCATTACACAGGAGAAAGCTACCTGTGTGCCATCCCATTTCTCACACCCCTGGATACAGAAGGAAATGACACCCAGCACGCAGGCCAACATCACCATAGGGTGCAGACGGATCAGACGGCGCTTGAAAAAGTCCTTCAGCGTCATCCGGCTTCCCCAACGGTCGTCATAGGCATAGCCGATTACAAAACCGGAAAGTATAAAGAAGAAGTCTACAGCCAGAAAGCCATGATTCACACTCTGGTCCACAGGACTGGTGGCAAAAGCCTCGAATACATGATACCAGATTACAATCAGAGCCGCCACACCTCGCAGACCATCCAGCAAAGCATAATGGGGTTTACTGTCCGCAAAGGCAGAAGAAGAGATTTTTTTCATAAGAGTTTTTCGTTAGGTATTATTTTAATATAAGATTTCATTCATCTCATCGCATCAGGTCATCAGCATGTTTTTTCAAAATCATTTCTATCATTCAGAAAAGCCACCCCGATGATTTTCACCAAGATTTTAAGCACGATAAAACAAAGAAAGGCCACTCCGAAGAGCAGCCTTTTAAATCCGTGATTCTGTATTGCAAATTACAGAGAAATTGCACCTGAAGGACAAACATCAGCGCAAGTACCGCACTCAGTGCAAGCGTCAGCGTCGATTGAATAGATATCACCCTCAGAAATTGCACCTACTGGACACTCGTCAATGCAAGTACCGCATGCAATACAATCATTACCAATTACGTAAGCCATTTTATCAATAATTTTAGTTATTAGTTCATTTTGTTCGATGCAAAAGTACATCATTTTTCAGAAACTCCTAATCAATAACCATGATTTTTTCATCGGGTATAGTTAATATATATTAAAACGGAAATATTGTGATTTTCTCGTCGTTATTTTGTATGAAGAAAGATATTTGGGAATGATGAAGAAAATTCTATTGACTTTATGCCTGCTGCTGACCGCCCTTTGCAGCCAGGCACAGACTCGCAAGATACAGAACCGTCCTTATCTGGACCAGCGCCGCTTTCACTACGGCTTCCTGCTGGGATTTCATATGCAGGACATGGAATTGAAAAATACCGGTGCCATCGATCAGGCCAGCGGCGAGCAGTGGTATGCCGATGTGGATACATACAGCCCGGGATTCAGTGTCGGTGTGCTGGGTGAGGCACGTCTCAACACTTATCTGGCCCTGCGCACCACTCCCACCCTGCACTTCGGACAAAAACGCGTTACGTTTCACGAACAGATTTCGGGACGTGACTCCAGCCAGGTGCTCAAATCTATCTATATCTCTGTTCCTATTGATGTAAAGTTCACCCCACCACGCTTCAACAACTACCGCCCTTATTTCCTGGCCGGTATCAGCCCGACAGTGGACCTCACGGTAAAGAAAAACCGTGCCCTGCTGGTAAAGCCTTTTGACTGTTATGTGGAATTCGGAATGGGTTGTGACTTTTATCTGCCCTTCTTCAAACTCATTCCGGAACTGAAATTCTGCTTCGGTCTGGTAGATATTCTGCAAAAAAAACGCAACGACCTGACGAACAAGTCGTTGCTGAAATATACTTCCGGTCTGGAAAGCGCCTCATCGAAGATGATCGTCCTGACCCTTTATTTTGAATAATCTTATTTCCGGACAGGCTGCATATCCACTTGCAGACAGCCTACAAAACGGCCGCTCTTGCCCATCTGGTTGCAGATAACGGGTTGTCCGTCGGCATTAGGCACCTGCAACGGTGTGGTGAAATAGGTGTGCGAATGTCCGCCCAGCACCACGTCAATATAGCGGGTGTTGTTGATGAGCACCTCATCGTTCACCTTGTTGATGCCCCATCCCAAATGCGACAGACAGATCACCAAGTCGCAGCGCTCCTGCAATTTCAGATAAGAAGCCACTTCATTGGCCACCTTCACGGGGTCCTGATACACCACATCACCGTATGAACTTTTGGCCACCAGCCCTTCCAGTTGCGGACTGATGCCGAAAACGCCGATCTTCATGCCCTTTCGGTTCAGAATCGTATAGGGCTTGACCACATCTTTCAGAATGGTTTTGCTGAAATCGTAATTGGCACATACAATCGGGAACTGCGCCATCTCAAAGATACGCTTCATATTCTCCAGTCCGAAATCAAACTCATGGTTACCGATGGTTGCAGCATCGTAATGCATACGGTTCATCAGGCCTACTTCCACCTCTCCGTGAAACAGATTATAATAAGCCGAGCCCTGAGAAAAATCTCCGGAATCAAACAGCAGCAGGTCCGAATCCTTACGGCGCATCTGCTCCACAAAAGCCTCGCGGCGTAAGTAACCGCCCTTGTCGGCCAAGGCTGTATCGGCAAAATTCTTATTGATCGGCATCACACAACTGTGCGTATCGTTGGTATGCAACACGGTCAGGGTGATTAGTGTGTCCTGTGATCCCTGTGCTCCGGTCTGCTGTACCAAAGCCAGACAGAAGAAAACAACCCAAAGAGAAATATTAGTTCTTATTTTCATATCCTTCCACCGTTATACGGCCCTCAATTTTAGCATCTACTTTCAGACCTTTGCGGTCCTGTTCCTTAATATACGACATCAACACCTCACGAACGGGCAATGTAGTGGTTTCCACACAACTGGCCTTCTTGAAAGCATACATCTTATCGTTACCCTCCGACAGATAGTCCAGTGTGGCTATGCGGTAATCACGCTTCGGATCCACCGGTTTTCCGGCCACTGTTGCCTGAAGCAGCTTGCCTTCGTTGCTGATTTTCAACTTTATTCCGCTGACTCCCTCACCTTTTACGGCAGCAATCTGGCTGAAAAGTTCCAGCAGATGTTCGCCCGAGAGCGTCACCACGCAATACATATTCTCAAAGGGAGCGATCTCCAGAATGTCGCCCACCGTTACCGGTCCCTGTGGCAAAGCGCTGCGGATGCCCCCGATGTTGCACACAGCCAGGTCCACCGGTTTGCCGGTTACATTGACCGCTTCCACCCGGAGAATATCGGCAATCAGGTTCGACAACGGGCTTTCCGGACGGAAAGAACGCATATAGGAAGCACTCTCGCCCAGCACCGGGCACATCATGGAATCGACCTTCTGTTTATACGGAGCCAGAAAATCCCGGGCTCCCTGCGGGATAGACGCGTCGAGCGCCGAAGTGATCTCATAACGCTCTCCGCGAATGCTTTTTACCTCAAAGTTTTGTGCCGAAACCCACAACGGAGCAGAGCACAAAGCCAGTAAAAGAAATGTCCTTAATTGGTTCATAAAACAAAATCTGCTTATAGTTATCCCTGCAAAAGTACAAATTTACGGCGAAGTAAACTCCTCCGGATAAAAAAAGAGCACAAATTATTGCATATGTTACAGAATATTAGTTACTTTGCAACCGCTTTCCGTGCAATCGCTGGCAGGATGTAGAGTTCCCTGTTATGTTGCACCGGGACGACAAACAATTTTATTAATAAAAGAAAAATGGCAGATTTAATTAAAATTGCAGAAGAAGCATTTGCTACAGGCAAAGAGTTCCCAAAATTCAAGGCTGGTGATACGATCACTGTAGCATACAAGATCGTCGAGGGTAACAAAGAGCGTATCCAGTTGTATCGCGGTGTTGTTATCAAGATTGCTGGTCATCAGAACAAGAAGCGTTTCACAGTTCGCAAGATGTCTGGAACCGTTGGTGTAGAGCGTATCTTCCCAATCGAAAGCCCGAACATTGACAGCATCACTGTAAACAAGGTAGGTAAGGTACGTCGCGCTAAGTTGTACTACCTGCGTAACCTGACCGGTAAGAAGGCTCGTATCGCTGAAAAGCGTACTATCGCTGCTGCAAGCGCAGAGTAAAAACTGCAAAAAATGAAACAACATAAAAGGGACATTCCAATCGGAATGTCCCTTTTATGATATTATCGTTTGCCTTTTGGCAGTGTTATCAGATCCCGGAACAGCCATCCGCGCTTGTCATACCGAGCCTGAATATAACGTCCGGGCAGGATACGCCCGTCAGAAGTATACAGGCCATGGAAAATTCCACGACGAAGATCCCGAACAAAACCGCGCAAGCGTTTAAAAGCCCACTGGGTAGCTTCATCGGGAGTCTTGGGAGCCAGCAACTGGGCATCCTGTTTGCCTTTCGAGTCTATGGTAAGCAACCAGGTGAACTCGATCGGCTCCTCACTGGTAGCAGGAGGAATCTCTCTGCTGGCATCCAATGAGAACAGATACATGGCCTTGGTTATTCTGTCAGCCCAGCTACCGTCAAGTCCCAATACCCGGGAAGAATAATAATCCGGAGCACCTTCCATATAAGTACTATACACCAGACGCCCTTCATCATAATAGAAAAACCACGGAGTACCGGAAACGATAAAACCCATATAATATGCCGGATCATCCAAAAGAATCAAAGGCCCGTCAAACCATTCCGGAGCCACAGCAGCAAAGGAGGCGTCTTTATTTTTACCGTCGGTCTTCAAGGGATATTTTTTGACCAAACGGTCAAAAGCCGCCACAGCAGACTTATCTCCCTGAATACCCCGCAACTTTAAAGGTGGAAACATCCAGACTCCCCTACCGGAACGGGCCTCCTTGACCGGAGCGTCAGCCAAAGGAGAACGCACCATAAGCATATTCCAGACACCTCCTACAGAATCCTTTCCCGCATAGACATTGGCCGGGGGAACCGCATTCGCATAACGGTCATAATATTCACGCATCTCATCCCATGAAACCGTGTCTATCTGAAAAAGGCGTTTGATACCATCCGTATCATGCTTGTATTTATAGCTATAACGTGTCAGATACTCATAATCGGACTGATAGTCCGGAAATCCCTCACTTCCTAACGGACTGTCAACGTACCTCTGCGCAAAGAGAGATACTGTAGGAATCAACAGAAGGCTGGTTCCCAACAAAGTTTTCAAATAATTCTTCATAAACCGTCCTCTTTTAATGATTAGAATTCTATACTACACGCATTTCCCGTACAGGACGAACTACCGATTCCGTTTTAATTTATTGATCTCCGAAAAAGGAGTGCGGACAAAGCGTTTCCTGGAATCTTTTGCCAGATCAATCAGATACAATGCCGAATCTTCTTTCAACAGTTGGAATTTCTTGTCCTCAAAAAATGTAGCAAAAGAATTAGCATTGACAGACAGAGGTATTCCCACAACAATGTTGCTTGAGGCATAGGAAACAGGAACCGGCTTCTCAAAAACAAGTTCATTTTTTATAGAAAGAGTACAAGACAACGTATCTTCCTTCTGCGTGAGATTCTTATGATTCAGGACAAAGAAGCCCGGCAAATATCCCTCACGGGCCTCATCAAACTCATCCGTTGTTCCCCAGAAAACAAGATCAACAGACTTTGGATAATAGCGCAAAGCTATGAACTCATCTTCATCCGGCTGGCGAACCGGCTCTTCATAGGCATAATGATAATAAACAATGGAATCGGGTTTGGAAACTTTAAACTCGTCTGCCACATCCGGTGAACGATACAGTTGCTCCACATCGAGGTCCCAAACAACCAGTTCCTTTTTCGCATTGAAGGCGGGCATATAAAAATGACCGTTTCTAAGAACCTGAATTTCTGCTGTAGGTCCCCAGTTCTCTATCGTATCACTCCTGCGGTCAAGTACATACCAACCAAAGTCTTCATAGGCAAGGCCGGTCTTCCGAACTGTTTTACCGGAATCATCTATCAGAGCTACCGTAGCATAATCGGTAAGGAAAAGGCGGTTTCCCTGATAACGTCCATAAAAGTTCAAACAGGATTCCGGAACATTCTGATAGTCGGGATCATACTGTGTACTTTTTCCCGTGGGATAAGAATATTCCCGTAGCAGATTCTGATGAAAATCGTAAACCTGGTCCACACTGGTTGTACTGTTCTTTAAATAAGACAGCGTAAAGGATTGTTTGGAGCCAATAAAACATCTTTCAAAAGGGGCGGCTTTCAATGGAATACGGTCAATCGCTCCCTTATTGTCACGATGCATCCGATACAGGGCGTGATCCTCACGATGAATCAGATAAA
The DNA here is from genome assembly GCA_944321345.1 of uncultured Paraprevotella sp. Lineage (GTDB taxonomy): Bacteria > Bacteroidota > Bacteroidia > Bacteroidales > Bacteroidaceae > Paraprevotella. The sequence continues at coordinate 533 of CALUKY010000003.1, read as the reverse complement.
GGGAATCATTAATCAGACGAAAACTTACCATACCGGAGAAACGGATACCCAAAGGACGCCGATACACCAGCTTGTCCTGCTGATAACAGGTGAGCGACAGCGGATCACCACCCAAGAAATAGAACGTACCCTTACCATCCGCATCAAAACCGGATATGATCAGTTCATTTGACTCCGCTTTATAAACACAAGTTACGGAATCCGGGGAATTTTGGAAAGAAAAGATGTGCTTTTTCCACAATTGGCCGAATGCCTGAACAGAACTGGCAACCATTAATAAAAACAGTACCTGCATCCATCTTAAGATTTGTCTTTCTTTTTTCATGACTCAAACACTTTAAAGTAATCGATAAAATTACAGCTGAACATGAAGTTCTTACTTTCTTGCTCACTCAAAAATAGAGATTCATTTTTTAGCAAAAGAAAAACCACGGAACTTTTTTCACAAAAGTATACTTAGTCGTCCCTTAAAAAGCCCATTTTTGCGAGATATTGTTCACAGACAGAATCTCGCAAATTTTTTGAATCATACC